>JBOHFI010000021.1:0-79379 GCA_050699595.1 Pseudonocardiaceae bacterium
ACAACCACCAACCGGAAATGACCACTGGAGAGCGGTATGCGCCGAAAGGCGCCCGTACCGTTCGGGAAGGGGCCGACGGAAAAGGACCCGCACCACGGGCACCTCGCCGGCGGCCTACTTCACTCGGTGGGAGGCCACGCGGAAAATGACCTGCACCAACAGGCACCTCGCCGCGTGGCCCACCCAACGACTCGATGGTGGCGGCGCTGACCACCTACGACTTCGCCACCGTGTTCCGCCGGATCCGGGCGGCCACCGGGTGGTCCCAGCAGACCCTGGGCAACCTCATCGGACTCGACCAGGGCCGAGTCTCCGCGATCGAACGCAACGCACGCCGGCTCCGCGACATCGCCGTCATCGCCCGAGTGGCCACCTTCTTGTGCATCCCCCCGATCCTGCTCGGTTTCGGCGACCTGGGGACTACCGTGGGCGAAGCATGGATTGACGGGCCGAAGGTGGTGGACTGGGTGGAACGCAGAAACTTCGTGGAGCACGTCGGGGCCCTGACCGTCGGCGTCACCGCAGTGGCCGGGCTGGACATCGACCGGCTCATCGCACTGCTCCCCCAGGACGACCCCACCAGCACCCGCCACATCGGCGCGGCCGATGTCGAGGCCATCGAGCAGGCCACCGCCGCGTTCAAGAGCCAGGACTTCGCCCAGGGCAGCGGCCTGGGCCGGAGCGCCGCCGTGGCGCAGTTGCGCGCCACCCTGCCCCTGCTCCGTGCCAAGGTCACTACCGAGGTGCGGCCCCGGCTGCTGGTCGCCACCGCGCACCTCGCGACGCTGGCGGGTTGGATGAGCTACGATTCCAACCGGCACGACGCGGCCCGAAGGCTGTGGATGATCGGGCTGGGCGTCGTCCGGGAGGCTGACCACCCCCAAGGCACCGATCTCAGCGTCTACCTGCTGAATGACCTGGCGATTCAGGCGGTGCACCTTCGACGGCCTGATGAGGCGCTGCAACTAGCCCACCTCGGCCACGCCGTCGCCGCGAGAACACACCCAGTGTCGGCATCTACCACCAGTTGCCTGGCGAGCATCCAGGCCAGGGCCCACGCCGCTCAAGGCGACACGGTGGGCTGTGACCGCGCGCTGGGCCAGGCTATCGAGCGGTTCAGCGCTATCGACCCCATGAACCGCCCGCCGTGGGGTGCGCACCAGAATGAAGCCGTTCTCGCCGCCAAGCAGGGCGTCGCTCACTACACCCTGGCCCTCGCCGAGCGCGACCCGTGTGCTGCCGAGCGGGCGGTACCGCTGCTGCGCCACGCCGTGGATCACGTCGGCCCTGACTACGACCGGCTCCGGGCGCAGTACCTGGCTGATCTGGCCGGGGCCCACGCACTGTCCGGCGACATCGACACCGCCGTCGGTGTCGGTCACCAAGCCGTCGACGCGGTCGCGGTGCTGCACTCCCCGCAGTCGTATGACCGTCTGCGGGTCCTGGACACCGCGCTGGAGCCACTGCACACCAGCACCGGTGTCGCCGAGCTGCGCGACCGCCTGGCCACTACGGCGGTGTGAGGGGAAGAAGCAGGCAGACAACGGCCGCTACTTCGTGCACAAGGCGGGGGGTTTACTCCTCTCGCGGGTGGGAGTCACCCCGGGCGGTGGGGTCCGCAAGGAAGATCAGACGGCAGCGCTCACAGCGCAGGCCCGGCAGTGGCTGGTCGTGCTGGGTGACGCCGGTCGGCAGCGAGGTTCCGCATCGGGCCTGGAGCACCCCACGAGGATGCTCACCCTCGGGTAACAGCAGGTGCGCGTGGTAGTCCAGCGGGGACCGCGCCCAGCACGCCGGGCCGCTCACCGGGTGGCCTTGGCGCATGCCGGGCAGACCTGCTCGGGGTCGGGTGGGCTGCCGGAGAATCCCAGACCCCGGCCGAACGGGAGCACTCTGGGCACGAACGTCACCCCGCACGCGGCGACCACGGTACCTTCAGCGGGCCGCAGCGCGCCGCGGTGCGTGTCGTGATCACCCAAAGATCGCAGGAACCAGATCACCGGGGCATCGCTCATCGGAGCCACCCGGTCAGCGCGCCGCGGAGCACCCGGGCCCCTTCCTGATTAAGGGTGACTTTGCGGGCGCCAACGGCGTGCGGGTCCAGCCCGACCTGCCCGTCACGCTTGCGCGCCACCAGGATGGTGAAGCCCACCGAGCCCCGGCGCGGCGCACCGGCCGCGGGAATCACCCTTCGGTTCGGGCCGCTCCAGCGCGGCAGGGGCACATCAGTCATGAAGCACCTCTCCTCAGTCGTGATCACCGGTCGGTCCCCCCACTGCGGGACACACCGCCGCAGCCACTCACCGACGCGGACAGGAACATCACCGCCGTGCCGCGAACCCTGCTGAGCACACCACCGGTGCGGCCAGTGAGGAACATCCACCCGCGCTCAACGGCGAGACCAGCGACACCAAACCCACACCCACGGGTCAGAACCACGGCATGAGGCATAGTCGCTCTGGTGGAGTTGGGTGAAGCGTGGTAGGGCCACGGTGCGAGCGGCAACACCGGACCGGGCGGCAGGTACGCACGGAAGAGCGCGGCTACCGGGTGCGCTTCGAGAAGTCCGTAACATCCGGACGGATCTCAGCTTGACACCAAACAGGGCGCTGGGTGACATCACCAGCGCGGCTTCGGGCCGCACCCCAGACACTATGATCACGGTTTGTGTGCGTAGGACGACACGGCGTGTCGTCCTACGCACACAAACCGTGATCATGCCCGGCAGGCCACGAGAATCGCTCGGCGGCGCGGTGTCTCGGGCTCAGCGTTGAACTGGAGTCAGTGTTGAGCATGGAACCTCTCTTCGACCAATAAGTGGCGTCGGCGAGGTCCTGGCCGGTGATATCCATCTGGTGTTCGCTACCGCCACGAGAACGGTTCATCATGCGGGAAACCACCGGAATAGTGTGGTTTCGTGGTCTTCGACGTGGAACGCGCCCGGCGCGACACCCCGGGCGCGAGCCGGGTGGCGCACCTGAACAACGCCGGCGCGGCGCTGCCGCCGACGCAGGTCACCGAAGCGGTGATCGCCCACCTGCGCCGGGAGGCTGAGATCGGCGGGTACGAAGCCGCCGAAGCCGCCGAGGGGCAAGTCCAGGCGACGTACTCGGCGATCGCCCGGTTGATCGGCTGCGAGGTGGACGAGATCGCGGTTGTGGAGAACGCGACCCGGGCCTGGGATATGGCCTTCTACGCCATGTCGTTCAGGCCGGGTGACCGCATTCTCACCACCCACGCGGAGTACGCCAGCAACGTCATCGCCTTCCTGCAGGTCGCGGGCCGCACCGGTGCGGTCGTAGAGGTCGTCGACGATGACGAGCACGGGCAGCTCTGTCTCGCCGACCTGCACCGCCGCCTCACGAGCGGCGACGGCCAGGTGAAACTCATCGCTGTGGTCCACGTGCCGACGCAGGGTGGGCTGGTCAACCCCGCCGAGGACATCGGCGCCCTGGCCCGGGAGGCCGGAGTGCCGTTCCTGCTCGATGCCTGCCAGTCAGTGGGCCAGCTGCCCGTCGACGTCCAGCGCATCGGCGCTGACCTGCTCTCCGCGACCGGGCGCAAATTCCTGCGCGGCCCGCGCGGCACCGGTTTCCTCTACGTGCGTCGCTCGATCCTCGACCGTCTCGAGCCACCGTTTCTCGACCTGCACGCCGCGACGTGGACGGCGCCGGAACGCTACGAGATCCGTCCGGACGCGCGGCGCTTCGAGACCTGGGAGACCAATTACGCCGGCAGGATCGGGCTGGGGGTCGCCATCGACTACGCCCTGTCCTGGGGACTCGACGCCATCGAGGAACGTGTCACCGCACTCGCCGAGGGCCTGCGGGCCCGGCTGCGTGCGCTGAGCGGCGTGCGTGTGCACGACCAAGGCCGGCGCCGCTGCGGCATCGTCACCTTCACCGTCGAGGGTGTGCCCGCCCCGGATGTGCAGCGCCGCCTGGCTCGCTCGGGAGTGAACACCAGCGTCTCCCGCGCCGGCTCCGCCCTCCTGGACCTGCCCCGCCGGGGCCTATCCGAACTGGTGCGCGCCTCGGTGCACTATTACAACACCGACGACGAGCTCGACCGCCTCGTCACCGCGCTCCCCCGCGCCACCGCGAGCGCCTAAGTACCGAGCGCGGCCTCTCCCCGGGGCCGTTGGGACAGCCCCTGGAGAAGTTGCTGAACGGCGACGGGCACGGTGAAACCGGTGGGCCCGACGCTGACGCAGGACCAGCGACCGTCGCTGACCACCGGCACGCCGGCGTTGGCCATGCTTTCCACGAGATCACCGGCGAGGTAGCTGTGGCGGGAGTCCCAGACCCGTTGCCGGTCGGTCTGATCGAGGCCGGCCCACCACTGGCGGGCGAGTTGCAGGGGGTTGATCACCGCAGGGTTACTCATCACGGAGCCACCTTCTGGGTAGTCGTTGTTGAGCGGCACGGCTCATCGCGGGCACGGCCGGGTCAGTGAGCGCCGTTGCCCGCAGGCCGATGTCGGCCGGTGTGTGAGTCTGCCCGCTGAGGCCGTCCTCTCAGGGGACGGGATTGCCGCCGACAGTGGCGGTGGTGTGGAGGAGTTGTTGCGCGAGTCGGCACTGGGTGGCGACGAGCTCGTCGACGACCTGGCGCTGAGCCTCGAGCAGCTTCTCGAACGGGTCACAGGCACGGGCGACGATCGCCGCGCCTGTGGGGAAGCCCGGCGCGGTGGGACCGAGCTTGCGGGCCAGGTCGGCCCACACCTGCAGCGACCTGAGCGAGGTGTCCTGCCCTTGGCGTACGAGCTGGGCCATCGAGTCCCGCGTTCGCTGAGCGCTCGCCTCCTCGGTGACACGGGACTCCTCGGTGGTAGCACCCACGGCGGCGTGGGCTGAGCGAGGGTCTCGGTCCTCGGCGATTCGTCGGCCGTCTTTGGTCTGAGTGGACATGCTGCTGCTCCCGGGGTCACGGTTCTCAGGGATGCTGAATATGCCGTCCACATCCCACCGTGCTCGCCGCCGGCGAAACGCGCAACCACCGTCAGGATAAATCAAGGTAACGGTCTGGTCACCCATCGTGCCCGAGGGGCGCGCCGGCTCACCGCGCCGCCGAGCTGGTCACGCGCGTGGTGAGGGCTGCCCTCTAGCCACGGATGACGGCGGAACGTTCTACTGATCAGCGACAAGAGAAATCGCGCCGAGGAGGGAGTATCGACATGGATTTCACCCTGATCGCTCTGGCGGTGGTCCTGTTGGTCGGCGTACTCATCGGATGCACAGTGAGCGAGCTGCTGCTGGGGGCGCGAACGAGACGACAGGCAGCCATGCAGCGCTCCCTCAATAGTCAGCAGCAAGAACTTGCGCGTCAGCGGCAAGACCTCTTGCGTCAGCGGCGAGTGCTGACGACCGCACAGCACGAGATTGCTCGATGACACGGTGCGGGACGCACTCGCCCGATCAGACGTGGCCACGCAGCACCAGGACATCCGGGTGGACGCGGAGTACAACGGCTGGTGGGCCTGCCTCATCCCCTCCGAGGTCGTCGCCGCAATCGGTTATCCCCTGCCACTGTTCTTCCAGTGGGATGACATTGATTGGTACCGCTACTTCAATCTCCGCAACACCCTGATCGTCCACGCGTTGTACGGTCGGCCCAACCGGACCGACACGGCACGATTCTTATCGACGCGCAAACCAGCTCGACGTGGTTAAGTTGTGAGGCTTACGGCGTGGGCGACGACGTCGGTCAGCTGGCCACTGACACGGTAGATCTGACGTTGCGCGGCTGCTCCGTTGCCCCGTCTGAGCACGGTGGTGACCAAGTCTTCGACAACCTCGAGTTCGTTATAGTCCTCCAGCACCGGCCGGAGGTGGGCCATGAGGTTGTAGATCACCTGGTCGGCCGGTGCCGGCCGACCCGCCAGATCAACAAGATCACCGTCGAGACCTGATCGACCAGCTCGCCAGCCCGCGAGCCGAAGCAATTCGGTGCGCAGTGGCGCTGGCGGCACGCCGGCTCGCCAGGACCGCGCAGCTGTTTCGACTAGGGCCCTGACCAGGGCCGCCAGCAGGACCGCATCGTCAACGACCAGGCAGACATCAGCAACGCGCACTTCTACTGTCGGGTGCTTACCGGACAACCGAGCGTCGAAGTAGACCATCCCCAAGTCGTGCAGCGTCCCAGACTCGATCATTGTCCGCGCCGTGGCGTGATAAGCCTCGGCGGAGCCGAAGAGCTCGGTGGGCCCAGCCGATGGCCAACGACCCCAGACCTGCGACCGAAAACTAGCGTAGCCGCTGTCCCGCCCCTGCCAGAACGGCGAGTTGGCGCTGAGCGCAAGCAGACAGGGCAGCCAGCCGCGGATGCGGTCCAGGACCGCCACCCCCTCCGACTCCGACTCAATCTGAACATGAACGTGGCAGCCACAGGTGAGTTGCTCCCAGGCGGTGAGGCCAAATTCGTCCGCTATCCGCCGGTAACGAGGCAAGGCGTTGATCGACGGATCGACCGGAAGCGGAGAGGTGGCCAGCGCGGCGACCCTGGCGCCCCTGCCCTCGGCGACATCGCTCGCCGCGCGCCGCCACCGGCGCAGCTCACACCCGAGCTCGTCGAGCTTGACACAAGGCCGGGTGTTCGTCTCGATCTGCTGGCTCATCAGCTCCGAGGTGAGGGCTTGGTCAGCCGCAGGCCCACCGTCCGCCGAGTCCCGCAACACAGCCGAGGACAGCGCCAGCGCCCGGCCACTGTCCGGATCGACCAGCAGCAATTCCTCCTCCACACCCACGCTGCGCGCGACCATGTCAGTCTTCACGCGGTCCTGAGCTCGGGTTGGGCCGCCACGTCGCGCTCGTCGGCCGCGACGGCCGCGCGGACTCGGTGGGTTGGCAGGCGCAGCGCAACGGCCAGGTAGCAGATCACCAAGCTGAATGCGGCCACCACGCCCAGGTCAACCCACTCCGGGATCAGCTTCGTCCCACCGTACTGCCCAAGGTAGGAAATCACCGACAGGCCAGCGAACCACGGCAGGATCCACACCAGCGACCGTAGGTCCAGCGGCGGACGTTCCATCGGATGCCCCAGCGCGTAGGAGACCCCGAACAGCAGATAGCCGACGACGATGGCCAGCATCAACTTCTCCACCGTGGTCCAGGACGTCCAATAGATGATCTCGTTCGCGGCGATGAACGCCAGCGGCGCCAGGATCGACGGGGCCGGCAGCCGGTACGGGCGGGTGCGGTCGTGATCAGCCTTGCGCAGGACCAGCAAGGTGATCGGCGCGAACGCATACATGATCACTGTAGCCGAGGTGACCAGTGAGACCAGGCTCCGCCAGCTCGGGAAGGGCAGGAAGCAGATCAGACCCACGACGAACGACAGGATGATCGAGAAATACGGGACGCCGCGACTACTGATCCGGCTGATACCCCGAGGAACGTAACCGGCGTGGCCCAGGGCGTAGGCCAGCCGCGCGGAAGTGCCCACATAGATCAGACCGGTACCCGCCGGCGAGACGAACGCGTCAATGTACAGAATAACCGTCAGCCACCCCAGACCCAGACCGGTGGCCAACGTCGCATACGGTCCGAAGTCGCCCTTGCCCACCGGGTTGGCCCATCCATGAATGAGGTCGCCGGGGTTCAGCGCACCGACGAAGGCGACCTCCAGCCCCAGATACAGGACGGTGCCCACGACCACCGCGCCGATCATCGCGCGAGGCACGTTACGTTGCGGGTCACGTACCTCACCGCTGATCTGCGCCGCTTGCTCGAAGCCCTGCAGCGCGAACACGACACCCAGCGGCAGTGCCGCGAACACCCCGTGGGCACCGTAGGGGGCGAAACCGCCACCGGCGGTGAAGTTCGAGGCGTGGAACGACACCCATATCAAGACACCGACGGTCAGGGCCGGCACCGCGATCTTCCAGAGCACCGTGATCCGGTTGCTCTCCGCGAGCCATCGCACCCCCAGGATGTTGATGACGGTGAACAGCAACATCAACGCCGTGGCCACGATCAAGCCCATGGCGGTCAGCGCACCCACGTCGTTGATCAGTCCGTGCCATTTGTGGTCCAGGTAGCTGAGCGCGGCCTCGACCTCGATCGGAGCGATCGTCACGGCCTGCAGCCAGGCCGCCCAGCCGGCCGTGAACCCCCCCAGCGAACCGAACGCCAACCGCGGCCAGCGCGCCGTGCCACCAGCAGCAGGATAGGCCGCACCGAGCTCCGAGTGCACCAGCGCCAACAACACGATGATCACACCCGCGAGCAACCAGGACAGGATCGACGCCCCACCGGCTGAGGTAGCCGCCGTCAACGCGCCCAGCAACCACCCCGACCCGATGATCGAACCCAGCGAGAGGAACATCAACGCCATCAAACCGACGTCACGCCGGAAACCGGGCTGCTCCTCGGAGACCGCTCCACGAACGGACGTTTGCGCCATGATCATAACCTCCCACGGCGGGCCGGCCTGACCCGCAGCAGTATGCTCTGTTTGGCTACAATGCGGGAAGGGTTACCTGCACGGCGGCGTTGGCCAGGGAGGCTGCGGTGGGCGAGTTCAGCCCGTGGCATTTGTTGATCGTGGTGGCGGTCTTCGTGCTGCTGTTCGGTGCTAACAAACTGCCGCAGATGGCCCGTTCGGTGGGGCAGTCGCTGCGGATCTTCAAGGCTGAGACCCGCGCATTGTCCGGCGAGAAGGAACCCGACCAGCTACCTCCGACGGCCGGCTCGCCGTCCCCCACGGCCCAGTCTGCCCCCGCGGCCCAGTCTGCCCCGCCAGCCCAGGCACCGTCGCACGAGAGACCGTCTGCGGGCTAGCTCCCCTGGTGAGCTGGAGGGCTTGGTGAGACTGTTTCCGAGCTGGGCTTCGACTTCACGCCTAGGCGCCGTTCCCGGCGCAGTTGCAAGTACTCCTTCACCACCAAGAAGATGATGACCAGATCCAGTGCGGCGAAGATCGGCAGCGCAATGGAGCGGGTATGGATTGCTCGGAGAACTTCATATACCACGAACGCCCCCAGTGCCGCTACCGCGATCGGGTAAGCCGCCATGAGCTTGCGCCAGAGGGCGGCAACCAGCACGATCTTGATTATTCCATGCAACAACAGGTACGTGATCGCGAACGACCGGGAGCCGCCCGCGAAGTGGTCCGCCGCGGCATGGAGATGAACGGCGAGCTTCCCCGTCGGATCACCGACCAGCTCGCGGTTCACGACGGTGTCGGCCAATCGCGTGATCGCCGCAGCCGGTAGGAAGATCAGCACGATGCCGGCCAGCAGCTGCAGCCCGCCGTCAAGGCCTTTCATCGCGATCGCGACGCGAAACAGTCGCTCCGTCGTCGATCGCCGTTCGGTGGAGTTGCGCACCCTGCCTATCATGCCTGGCGCGGTACCGGGCGCCACCGGCACCCCACTGCCTCGGTAGCGAGTGAGGTTAATCATCTTGCGGTAAGTCGAAAATGTAGCCGACGCCGCGGACCGTCCGAATGCGAGTCGGCTGATCAACGTCGCTCTCGATCTTCGTGCGAAGCCGGCGAATATGCACCTCCAGGTAGTTCCGGACATCCGCCCGGTCCGGGCCCCATGCGTTGTCCAGCAACTCACGCCGGGTGACGACCCGACCGGCATTGTCCATCAGCTGCCGTAGGATCACGAACTCCTTGTGTGGCAGGTGAACCGGCGTTCCCCGGACGAGGAGCCGGTACCCATCGAGCTGGAGCTCCACATCACCGATCCGCAGGATCCGCAACCGCCCGAGAGTCCTGGGATCGACCGACAAGTAACGGCTTGCCTCCGGTGTGTTCAGCGGCTCCCAGCTCTCGATGGACGACATCAGCCGAACCGTCCCGAGATGTAGTCTTCGGTCGCCTTCTGCCGCGGATTAGAGAATATCTTCTCCGTGTCGTCGAGCTCGACGAGACTGCCCGGCTTGCCGGCAGCCGGTAAATTGAAGAACCCGGTCTGGTCGGACACTCGGGCGGCCTGCTGCATGTTGTGGGTCACAATGATGATCGTGTAGTCCTTCTTCAACTCCCCCATCAGGTCTTCGATCGCCAGTGTGGAGATCGGGTCCAGCGCCGAGCAGGGCTCGTCCATGAGCAGAACGTCGGGTTGCACCGCGATGGCGCGCGCGATGCACAACCGCTGCTGCTGCCCGCCCGACAGGCTGCCGCCCGGCTTGCCGAGCCTGTCCTTGACCTCGGTCCACAGGTTCGCGCCGCGTAGCGATCGCTCGGCCACCTCGTCCAACCGGGCTCTATTGCTCACCCCCTGCAGCTTGAGGCCGGCAACCACGTTGTCCCGGATAGACATCGTCGGAAACGGATTCGGCCGCTGGAACACCATGCCGACCGCGCGACGCACGTCGACCGGGTCGACACCGGCCCGGTAGATATCCTCACCGTCGAGCTCTACCCGGCCCTCGACCCGCGCCCCCGGGATGACCTCGTGCATACGATTGATCGTACGCAGCACGGTGGATTTGCCACAGCCCGAAGGACCGATGAACGCGGTAACAGCGCGCGGTGGCACCGACAGATTGACACCCTGCACAGCGTGGAACTTGCCATAGTAGATGTCGACGTCTTTCAGCTGAACATTCTTGGCCATGGAAGATCCAATTTCTGGGTTAGCTACGGACACTCGCGAGGCGTGCAACGACTCGGGCAAGGATGGTGAGAATCAAGACGACCAGAATCAGTACCAACGCCGCCGCCCAGGCCCGGTTGATCGCTGTCTCGTTGGGCAGACCGGCCTCACCGAACACGAACAATGGTAGCGAAGCCTGCGCACCGGAGAACGGATTGACGTTGAGAGCGGGGTTGCCGAACACCGTGAGTAACAACGGAGCAGTCTCCCCGGTCACCCGCGCCACAGCGAGCATCACCCCCGTCACTATTCCCGTCAAGGCGGTGGGCAGGACGATACGCAGCACGGTGACCCATTTTTGTACACCTAATGCATAACTACCCTCCCGGAGGCCGTCAGGGACGATCTTCAGCATCTCCTCAGCCGACCGGACGACCGTCGGCAGCATGATGATCGTCAAAGCCAACGAGCCGGCGAATCCGGAGAAGCCCTGCCCCAACGCCAGGATCCACAGCGCGAAGATGAACAGCCCGGCAACGATCGAGGGTAGGCCGGTCATCACGTCGACGAAGAAACTCACTACTCGACCCAGCCACCCTGAACTGTACTCCACCAGATAGATCGCAACGAGTAGCCCGAACGGGACCGCTATGAGCGTCGCCAAACCCACCTGCTCGAGCGTGCCGATGATGGCGTGATAAATACCGCCGTCCGGATCCTGCTCGGCGACCCCGCGCATCGTGTGGGTGAGGAAGGAACCGTTGAGCACGGCTATACCCTTGACAACGGTGAATCCGAGTACCGCGACAAGCGGTAGAGTCGCGGCACAGCTACACGCCACCACGATGCTGGTCGCCAACCGATCCTTCGCCCGGCGCGAGCCTTCGACCAGACCCGACACCGCAGTCTGCGCGACAAGATAGAACCCAGCCGCAACGAGCAGGAATCCGACCCACCCCTGCATCCGCGTCACCGCGAACAGGACCAGGGCCGCCGCGACCGCCCCCGCCGCGACCGCCGCGAGCGACCAGCGGGACAGCCGCGCCCGAACCAACGGTGGGCTCACTGCGAAGGCTGTACCTGAGTGAGTCATGAGGCGCCTCCCCGACCATTTCTGCCGACGATCGCTCTCGCCCCGAAGTTGACGATCAATGTGATGACGAACAGCACCAGGCCCGATGCGATCAGCGCACCCCGGCCCACGTCACCGGCCTCCCCATAACGGTTGGCGATGTTGGCCGCGATGGTGTTGCCGCCGGGTTCGAGGATGTGGAAGCCGATCTGGTAGTTCGCCGACAGCACCAACGCTACCGCGATCGTCTCTCCTATCGCCCGACCGAACCCGAGGACCGTCCCACTGACAACTCCCGAGCGCCCATAGGGTAAGATCGCGGTACGAACCACCTCCCATTTTGTCGCCCCGATCGCCCACGCCGCCTCGACGTGATCCCGAGGCGTCTGAGTGAACACCTCCCGGGAGATCGCGGCGACGATCGGGATCACCATGACCGCGAGTACCACAGATGCGGCGAAAACCGACTTGCCGTAATTTCCGTTGGACGCGAAGAGCGGAATGAACCCCAGATAGTGATTCAGAGACTTCGACGGTGGAATGATGCTGGGAACGAGATAGATCAGTCCCCACAGCCCGAAGACGACGCTGGGCACGGCGGCCAGCAGGTCAACCACGTAGGCCAGCGGGCGGGCCAACCATCGCGGCGCGTAATGACTGGTAGCGAGCGCCACCCCCACGGCCACCGGCACGCTCATCACGAGCGCGAGCAGCGACGTCAGAGTACTGCCGAAGGCCAGAGCCGCGATGCCGAATGACGACGGCGCACCGTCTGGATCCCACGTCAGCGTGGTGAGGAAGCCAGTGGTATCCGCCTTCAGCGCGGGAATGGCCTGGAACACGAGGAACACCGCGATAGCGGCCATCACGACCAGGAGGAAAGCACCGGATCCCTGGGTCAGCATCCGGAAGATCGCATCGCCTCGCCGACGAGCCCGGCGGCCGCGATCCCCGCCGGGAGGAGGAGCACCCGTCATGGACGACCGAGCGGCCGGTGACAATGCATGGCGAGGTCCACCGCTGCGCGGAACCTCAGCGGACAACGCCATCGAGATCCCCGCGCGTCCCGGTTCGCCCATGCTAGATCCTCATATCTGACATCTCGACACCGATAGCAGCCTCACTACTAACCGAGAGAATCGATCGCCTGCCGCACCTGCTGCTGGAGACTGTCCGGCAACGGCACGTATCCCTGACCCGGGAGCTCCTGCTGGCCGGCCGGACCAGCCGCGTATCCCAAAAAGTTCTTGAGCAACGGCAACTTGTCCGCGGCGTTGCCCTTCGAACACACTATCTCGTAGGTGACGAGAATGTTCGGGTAGGCGGCCGCATCGGTGGTGGCGTAATCGAACTGCAGCTTCAGGTCACCACCAGTACCCACCACCTTGGCCTTGGACAGGAAATTCACCGCATTCTCCTGAGTGAGCGGAACGAACTTGCCTTCAGCGTTGCCGACCATCGCGGTGGGGATCTGACTCTGCGTCGCGAATGACAGCTCGAAGTATCCGATGCCACCCGAAGTGGACTTCACGCCCTGAGCGACACCCTGGCTGCCCTTGGCGCCTTGACCACCTGGCGCACTCCAGTTCTTGTTGGTCCCGAACGTCCAGTCGGCCTTGGCGTCCTGAGCCAGGTAGTTCGTGAAGTTGAAGGTCGTCCCCGAACCATCAGACCGGTGGAAACTCTGGATGCCCAGCGACGGGAGCTGTGTGCCGGGATTGTCCTGCGCGATCGCTTGATCGTTCCATTTCGTGATCTTGCCACTGAAAATCTTGGCCAGGTTGGCGGCGGACAGATTCAGGCTTGTCGTCACCCCGGGCACGTTGTAACCGACGGCGATCGGGCCAGGGACCATCGGGATGTTGATCGCAGGCCCACTCTTGCAGCGCGCGTCCGCCGCTTGCTGTTCCTTGCCATCAGCCAACGGAAAATCGGATCCCGCAAATTCGATCTTCCCATCGGTGAACTGCTGAACACCCTGTCCAGAACCTCCGCCGCCATAATTGATGTCAGCGCCCGAACACTTGTTGAGATAGTCCTTGATCCATTGCGAGATGGCGTTCTGCTGGGCCGTTGATCCGGCGGCGGTCAGCGATCCGGAGCTGCACACGATGGCCACCGCCCCGGTGGGGCTGCTAGAGCTGCTGGGGTTGCTGGGGGTGGTTGAGGACGGGCCTGAACCACCGGTGTCCGAGCCGCATGCTGAGAGCAGCAACCCAGCACCAGCCAGCAAGCCCAGCACGGCGCGATGCCGTTGGAGTTTCACGAGACCTCCGAACGTGGGAGCGAGCGTAGAGACGACCACAGCCGAACGGCCGCTGACGCAATCTATGCAATCTCGGTAGGGGAAAAAGTAGACGTGACTTAGTCATAGAGTGAACAGCGAACGAACGTTCCCTCACAAGGGGCCGCAATATAACCTATTCAGCCCAGCGCCAGATCATCAGATCGACGTTCTGTGATTGAACAGTGCCCGGTAGGCACCTTGACAGCAGGCTGGCCCGGATCCAGCGTGAGCCGGGGTGGGCACGTGGCCGATACCCTGGGCGACGCCGGCGCTGGCGAACTACGGGGCCGGCGAACTACACACCGTCAGGACACCGGGCCGAAAACAATGTCGCGCAAGCTCTGAGTCCCCGAGCTCGGCTTGCCCTCACCCGCAAGCTTCGCCCTCCAGGCGGCGCGAAGATCGTCGCTCACGCCCGCGGACTGAGACAGCGGGGAGCCCGGATCCAACCCCTGGAAACCGCAATTCACCTCAACGTTCATGCAGTGCTGGTCAGTACACTCTCTGATGTCCGTTTCAGTATGTTCTTCCTCGCTCCAGCGAGTCCAGCCGCCGAAACCACCGCGCATCGCCCCGAGCGTCGACTCGCTCTCGTCCGGCCCGCTGTCATACTGGGACGCTTTTTCGCGCTCGTGACCCATACTGGGAGATTCTATCAGTCGGGGAATCAGTCTGCTGCCGATGCCGGTGCCGACGACCTCGTCTGCGCGCGTCAGAAGTAGACCCGGGCGACGTAGTCCGCCACGCAGCCTGGCTTTGCGCTCCCCTCGATCTGCAGCGTGGTGTGCAGCACGAGCTGCAGACCACCGGCCACCTCGGTGGCCTCAGCAAGCTCGACTTCGGCCCAGACCGTGGATCCCACCCGCACGGGAGCAGGGAAACGTACCTTGTTGAGCCCGTAGTTGATCACCATAGTGGCCTCCTCGACCCGGTAGATCTGATCGAGCAGATGCGGCAACAGCGACAGGGTGAGGAACCCGTGCGCGATGGTGGCGCCGAAGGGGCCGGCTGCCGCCCGCTGCGGGTCGAGGTGGATCCACTGGTGGTCTTCAGTCGCGTCCGCGAAGGCGTTGACGCGTTGCTGCTCGATCGTCATCCGGTTGCTCGCACCCAGCTGCTCACCGGCAGCGGCCCGCAACCCGTCGGCTCCGGCGAACACCTTCATCGCCGATCATTCTCCTGTCGGTCGGCTGGTAGCCATCACAACCAGGCTAGCCGGCTACGTGCGATCGTGGGTTCCCCTATCGGGCGCCCGTCGGTGGGAGACCGCGGGAGACGAGGTAGCGGAGCAGGACGACGTTCCCGATCCGCCGAGTCTGCGCGAGTGTCATCGGGCGCTCAGAACTCTGGGGGAACCGGCCAGGGTGCACGAACCGGGGAGCATCACGGTCACCGACGAAGAATGGCGCGATCACCAGGTGGATCTCGTCCACCAGCCCCGCACTGAGGAACCGGGTATGGATGGCGCAGCCGCCCTCCACCATCAGGCGCTCGACCTTGCGCGCGCCGAGGTCGTCCAGCACCACGCCCAGATCGATCGGCTCTCCCGCCGCCACCACGGTCGCGACGTCGGCAAGCGTCTCGCGAACCGCGGGCGCTACCCGATCGCGGGCATAGACGAGTTTCTCGCTGTCGCCGACGGAGAAGAACCTTGCTGTGACATTCAGGTCACCGCGACCGGTCAGCGTGACCTTCATGGGGTGCGGGGGCAGGCCACGCCGGATCCGTTCCCCCTGGCGGGCGAGGGAGCGGACGAGCAGCCGGGGGTTATCGCGACGGATCGTGTTCGCTCCCACCAGGATGGCATCGACGCCGGCGCGCACCTCATCGACCCGATCGAGGTCCTCGTCGTTGGACAATATCAACCGAGCCTGATGCGTATCGTCGATGTAGCCGTCGAGGGACATCGCCACCGAGGCGAGGACATACGGGCGAGCCGCCACCGGAGGAAGGCCCGCTCAGCGGGTGACCGTGATGGCCTGCACGGGACACGCGAGGGCACCCGCTTCGGCGGAGGACTCCAGGTCGGGCGGGACCTCCGGGTTGTGGATCAGGCAGTACCCGCCCTCGTCCAGGTCGTAGACCGCAGGCGCGACGGCGTAGCACTGACCGTGGCCCTCGCAGATGTTCGGGTTGACCTCGACGCGCACGGCGTCCTCCTCGGCTTCGGTCTCAGTAGTCTGATCGCCGGCTCAGCCGGCGGCGTGGTGGGAACGCAACCATCCTGGCCTCGGCAGCCACAGCCGCGCACTCGGGGATGGGTCACCGACGGCGGGCAGCCTCCTGGCGGATACTAGGCGATCCGGGTGGTTTTGCGGCCCCTGCCCCGCAAAACCACCACGACACCGGGTGAGGGGGGTTAAGTCCGCGCGCGAAGTCCGGTAGACAGTGCACTGCGGCGTGACGACGTCTCGACGTCGTCGTTGAACCTGTCAGGTGCGCCCTCGGGGTGGTCGGGGGGGCGACAAGGAGGTTAGGTCAGTGGATCGTCGAGTGCGGCGTGCGGTGTTGGACCGACTGACGGCGGTGGAGGAGATAGCCGCGCGGGCTGGTGCGACGCTATCGGCGCCGGTGGCGCGCAAGCACATCCAGACCATCGCCGGCGGATGGCGGGAGTTGCTCGTCCAACACCAGCCGGACACCACCGGTCGCTGCCCCGTCTGCACAGGCTGGCTGCGCCACCGCCGCTGGCCCTGCCAGATATGGGTGACCGCGCACCGCCACCTCATCGGTGACAGCGCAGGGACGATCGAACGATCGGCCAGGAACTCCAACCCCTTCTGTCGACCGCGCCGGGTGGAGGTGGTCCCGCGTCAGCCCGGTCCTCCCGCCGCGGAACAGACCTCGGCAGGCAAGACCTCACCTCGGCGCGAAGCCGGCAAGGAATCGATCCACCGAACTTGATCCACCTGCCGTCGACCGGGATCGGTCGACGGCGCAGGCTCTGGGCGGCTATCCCGCTCGACTGCCCAGACTTCAACGGCCCCGATATTGTCAGGGTGGTCGCATAACCTGGCAATCGTGCCCAAGCAGATCACCGCGAACCGGAGTGGCTGGATCCGTCGGCTGCTCGCTGCCTGCTGGCGTCATCCCCGCCTCACGGTGGCGGCTCTGCTCGCCTCCGGTATCGGGGTCGGCATGGAAGCCACCACCCCGCTGCTCACCCGACTCGCGGTGGACGACGCCGTCGCGGGTACCACCGAGCGGCTGGGGCGGCTGGTCGCCGCGCTGGTCGGGGTGGCGCTGCTGCAGTTCGGCACGGCCTTCGTGCGCCGATACCTCGGTGGGCGGTTGTCTCTGGACGTGCAGCACGACCTGCGCAATGCCGTGTTCCGGACGGTGCAGAAGCTCGACGGCGCCGAACAGGACAGTCTGCGCACCGGGCAGGTCGCCTCACGGGCTATCTCCGATCTGCAGCTGGTGCAGAGTCTGCTGTCGATGGTGCCGCTGACGGCGGGCCTGGTGGTGCTGCTGGCCGTCGCGCTGGCCGCGATGCTGTGGCTGTCCCCGTTGCTCACCCTGATCGCGCTGATCGCGGTGCCGGCCGCCGGGCTGCTCACCACCCGGACCCGGCGCACGTTGTTCCCGGCGACCTGGTCGGCTCAGCAGCGCGCGGCTGAGATCGCCGAGCATGTCGAGGAGACCGTCACCGGGATACGGGTGGTGAAGGGATTCGGCCAGGAGGCCCGCGCCGTGGCCCGGCTGGAGAACCGGGCCCGGCGACTGTTCGCCGAACGGATGCGCGCAGCGCGGCTGAACGCGATGTTCGCCCCGACACTGACGGCGTTCCCATCACTGGGTCAGGTGGCGGTGTTCGCCCTGGGCGGCATACTGGCGCTGCGTGGGACGATCAGCCTGGGGACGTTCGTGGCATTCGCCGCGTACCTGGCGATGCTCGTCGGCCCGGCCCGGTTGATCGCCAGCCTGGTGGTCCTCGCGCAGCTGGCCCGCGCGGGGGTGGAGCGAGTCTATGAACTGATCGACTCCCAGCCCGGGGTGGCCGACGCCCCGGACGCGATCGATGTGCCGGACGGGCCGCTGGCGGTACACCTGGACGGGGTGCGCTTCGGCTACACCCGCAGCGAGCCGGTGCTCGACGGGATGTCCCTGGGCGTCGAACCGGGCGAGACACTGGCCCTGGTGGGTACGCCCGGTTCGGGCAAGTCCACCGTCTCGCTCCTGCTGGCCCGCTTCTACGACACCCAGCAGGGGGCAATCCGCCTCGGGCCGCCCGGCCACGCCATCGACGTTCGGCGGCTGCGGTTGGCGTCGCTGCGCCGGGCCATCGGGATGGTGTTCGAGGAAGCGTTCCTGTTCTCCGACACGGTGCGGGCCAACATCGCCTACGGATGCCCGGACGCCACTGATGAGCAGGTGCGTCGGGCGGCGAGGGCGGCCGCGGCGCACGAGTTCATCTCCGCGCTGCCGCGAGGCTACGACACCGTGGTCGGCGAGCGGGGACTCACCCTGTCCGGCGGGCAACGCCAGCGGATCGCGCTGGCCAGAGCGCTGCTGTGGGACCCGAGGGTGCTGGTGCTCGACGACGCCACCTCCGCGGTCGACGCCGCCACCGAGGCGGCCATTCACACCACATTGCGGATGGTCACCTCTCAGCGCACCACCCTGCTCATCGCGCACCGCCGGTCCTCCTTGGCGTTGGCCGACCGGATCGCGGTCCTCGACGGCGGGCGGGTGGTCGACGTCGGGACCCAGGCCGAGCTGAGTACTCGATGCGCACTGTTCCGCGCACTGCTCGCGGGCCCCGGGGAGATGATCGAGAACGTCACACCCGGCACGGCAGACGCGCCGCATCCGGGACCGGACGCCATCACCGCGCAGCTCTGGCCCCCCGATGCTCCGGCTGACACACCGGAGGGCTCCGGTAGCGGTCCGCGAGCCGACCGGGCGGCGCGCGACGTGGCGGGCGCAGGGCGGGGCGGGATGGCGGGGGGCGCCGGGCGGGGCGGGATGGCCGCCGCCATGGTAGGCAGCATCGGGCCGACCCCGGAACTGCTCGCGGCGGTGGCCGCGCTGCCGCCGGCGACCGCCCTGCCCGACGTCACAGGGACCGACCCGAGGGCCCCCGACCCGGATTTCCGGCTCACCCGGCTGCTGCGACCGATGCGGGGGTGGCTAGCCCTCACCGCCGTCCTGGTGGGGCTCGACGCGCTGGCTACCGTGGCATTCCCGGCGCTGGGCGGTCTCGCCGTCGACGCCATCACCCACCGCGCACCGCATCTGCTCGCCATCGCGGTCGCCATCGGGCTCGGAGTAGTCGCCGCCGACTGGCTCGTCATCGCCGCCCAGACGGTGGTCGCCGCGCGAGCCGGGGAGACCCTGCTTTACCTGCTGCGGGTGCGGAGCTTCGCGCACCTGCAACGGCTCGGGCTGGACTATTACGAGCGCGAGATGGCGGGCCGGATCATGACCCGGATGACCACCGACGTGGATGCGCTGTCCACGTTCCTCCAGACCGGGCTGTCCACCGCACTGGTGAGCGTCCTCACGGTGGTGGGGGTGGCCATCGCGCTGCTGCTCACCGACGCCGGCCTCGCTGTGGTGGCGATACTCGGCCTACCGGTGCTGATCGCGGGCACCGTGGTGTTCCAGCGGCTGGCGTCGGTGGCCTACGCCGAGGCCCGGGAGCGGGTCAGCGAGGTCAACGCCAACCTCCAGGAGAACGTGTCCGGTGCGCGGGTGGCGCAGGCGTTCACCCGAGAGCACTACTCGGCCCGGGACTTCGCCACCCGCAGCGACGCCTATCGGCGCGCCCGGCTGCGCGCCCAGCGCTACATCGCTACCTACTTCCCCTTCGTCGCCCTGCTGTCCGACCTCGCGCAAGCCGCTGTGCTGGGCGTCGGGGCCTTCCGGGTCGCCGAGGGCACCGTCACCGCCGGGGTGCTCACCGCCTTCCTGCTCTACCTGGGCCTGTTCTTCGCGCCCGTGCAGCAGTTGTCCCAGGTCTTCGACGGCTACCAGCAGGCCGCAGTCGGGCTGCGGCGCATCCGGGAACTCCTGGACACGCCGACCTCGGTGCCGCCCCCCGGCGCCGATGCCGTCCCGGTACCACCGCGGCTGCGCGGTGAGGTGGAGCTGCACGATGTCACCTTCAGCTACCCCGGCGCGGCGCAACCCGCGCTGGTCGGGGTGTCGCTGCGCATCGCGCCCGGCGAGACCGTCGCCCTGGTGGGAGCCACCGGAGCCGGTAAGTCCACCGTGGTCAAGCTGCTGGCCAGATTCTACGACCCGACCGCCGGGACGGTGCTCATCGATGGAGTGGACGTACGGCGTTTCGACCCCGCGGCGTTTCATCACCGGCTAGGCGTGGTGCCGCAAGAGCCGCACCTGTTCCGCGGCGACATCGCGGGCAACATCAGCTACGGCGCCCCGCGGGCATCCCCCGCCGAGGTGGAGGCGGCGGCCCGGCGAGTCGGCGCGCTGGGAGCCGTCGCCGCGCTGCCGCACGGGTTTCGCCAGCCGGTCGGCGAGCGCGGGCAGGGCCTGTCGGCGGGGCAGCGGCAATTGATCGCACTGGCCCGCGCCGAGTTGGTCGACCCCGACCTGTTGTTGCTCGACGAGGCCACCGCCGCGCTGGATCCGGCCACCGAGTCGGTGGTACTGGCCGCCGCCGACCGGCTCGCCGCGCGCCGCACCACCGTGGTCATCGCGCACCGGCTGGCCACCGCGGCCCAGGCCGACCGAATCGTCGTGCTCGACGGCGGGCGGGTCGTCGAGCAGGGCCACCATCTCGAGCTGCTCACGGCAGGCGGGTACTACGCCCGGCTGTGGGCCGCAGGCTCGCCGGACGGGACCCTCGCGGCATGACTGGCCCGCACCGCCGACACCTCACCTCAGCCGACACGCCGTTGGTCGCCAGAGGTCTCAAACACCTTGCGGCGGGGGCTAGCCTTGAAACGGCGTCAGAGACCGTCTGAGTAGACGGCGCACAGAACGGATAGAACGGATAGAGGCGAGTTCCCGCAGTGTCCCGTACCGACCGCCCCGTGCAGTTCGGCCCCAATGAGTGGCTCGTCGAGGAGATGTACGAGCAGTTCCTGGCCAACCCCTCGACGGTGGACTCCTCGTGGCATGACTTCTTCACCGACTACCTGCCCACGCCGCGCGGCGACAACGGCCAGACGCCCAGCACCAGGACGCCCAGCGCCAGCGCGCAGGCGCCCCCGAAGCCAGCGCCGGTGAACAGAGCCCGAGCGCAGGCCGTCACACACGCGCCGACGCGGCACAACCCAGAACAGGACACCGCCACTCCGCTGCGTGGCGCGGCGGCCCGCGTGGTGGCGAACATGGAGACCTCGCTGGAGCTGCCGACGGCCACCAGCGTGCGTGCGGTGCCGGCGAAGCTGCTTGTCGACAACCGCATCGTGATCAACAATCACCTCAAGCGGACCAGTGGCGGCAAGATCAGCTTCACCCACCTCATCGGGTACGCGGTGGTGCGGGTGCTGGCCGAGTACCCGCAGCTGAACCGGCACTACACCACCGACGGCCAGGGCAAGCCCGCTGTCGTGGCGCCCGAGCACGTCAACCTGGGTCTGGCGATCGACCTCAAGACCGATAAGGGCCACAGCCTCCTCGTCGCCTCGATCAAGGGTTGCGAGGTGATGACCTTCGCTCAGTTCTGGCAGGCCTATGAAGACATCATCCGGAAGGCCCGGGAGAGCAGACTCACCGCCGATGACCTCGCGGCCAGCACGATCTCGCTGACCAACCCGGGCACCATCGGCACCAACCACTCGGTGCCCCGGCTGATGTCCGGACAGGGCGCCATCATCGGCGTCGGCGCGATGGAGTATCCGGCGGCCTTCCAGGGCGCCAGCGACCGAGCACTCGCCGAGATGGCCATCAGCAAGATCATCACACTGAGCTCCACCTACGACCACCGCATCATCCAGGGTGCGGAGTCCGGCGAATTCCTGCGCCGGGTACATGAGCTGATACTCGGCGAGGACGGCTTCTACGACGAGGTGTTCGCCTCGCTGCGCATCCCCTACGAGCCGGTGCGCTGGGTACAGGACATCCCTGAGGGCGCGGTCGACAAGACCGCCCGGGTGCTGGAGATCATCGACGCCTTCCGCACCCGGGGGCACCTGATGGCCGATACCGACCCGCTCAACTACCGGCAGCGCAAACACCCTGATCTCGACGTGCTGAGCCACGGCCTCACCCTGTGGGATCTGGAGCGGGAGTTCGCCATCGGCGGGTTCGCCGGACGGTCACACATGCTGCTGCGTGACATCCTGGGCGTGCTGCGCGACGCTTACTGCCGCAACGTCGGCGTGGAGTACATGCACATCTCCGCACCCGACGAGCGGCGGTGGCTGCAGGAGCGCGTGGAGCGGGTGCACGACAAACCCACTCCCGCCGAGCAGAAGTACATCCTGTCCAAGCTCAACGCCGCGGAGTCGTTCGAGACCTTCCTCCAGACCAAGTACGTCGGCCAGAAGCGCTTCTCACTAGAGGGTGCCGAGACCGTGATCCCGCTGCTGGACGCCGTGCTGGACAAGGCCTCCGAGTACGAGCTGGACGAGGTGGTCGTGGCCATGCCGCACCGTGGCCGGCTCAACGTGCTGGCCAACCTGGTGGGTAAACCGTATTCGCAGATCTTCCGCGAGTTCGAGGGCAACCTCGACCCTGGGCAGGCACACGGCTCCGGTGACGTCAAGTACCACCTGGGGGCCGAGGGCAAGCACTACCGGATGTTCGGCGACGGCGAGACGAAAGTGTCGCTGATCTCGAACCCGTCGCATCTGGAAGCCGTGGACCCGGTGCTGGAGGGCATCGTGCGAGCCAAGCAGGACATCCTGGACAAGGGCCCGGACGGCTTCACCGTGCTGCCGTTGGCGCTGCACGGGGACGCCGCCTTCGCCGGGCAGGGCGTGGTGGCCGAGACCCTCAACCTGTCGCAACTGCGCGGGTACCGCACCGGTGGCACCGTGCACGTGATCGTGAACAACCAGGTCGGATTCACCACTGCTCCGCAATATTCGCGGTCCAGTGAATACTGCACCGACGTCGCGAAGACGATCGGCGCACCGGTGTTCCACGTCAACGGCGATGATCCGGAGTCCTGCGTCTGGGCCGCCAAGCTGGCGGTGGACTACCGGCAGGAATTCCGCAAGGACGTCGTGATCGACATGATCTGCTACCGTCGCCGCGGGCACAACGAGGGCGACGACCCGTCGATGACGCAGCCGAAGATGTACGACATCATCGACGGCAAGCGGTCGGTCCGCAAAAGCTACACCGAGGCGCTCATCGGTCGCGGAGACATCTCCGTGACGGAGGCGGAGCGCGCGCTGAAGGACTATGCGCAACAGCTCGAACACGTCTTCAACGAGGTTCGGGAGCTGGAGAAGCGCCCTGCGGCGGCGAGCGAATCGGTGGAGACCGAGCAGATCGTGCCCACCGGCCTGTCCACCGGAGTGAGTCGCGGCGTCATCGAGCTGATCGCCGACGCGCACGTCAACCTGCCCGAGGGG
The DNA here is from genome assembly GCA_050699595.1 of Pseudonocardiaceae bacterium. Taxonomy (GTDB): domain Bacteria; phylum Actinomycetota; class Actinomycetes; order Mycobacteriales; family Pseudonocardiaceae. The sequence continues at coordinate 23,408 of JBOHFI010000021.1, forward strand.
TTCACGCCACACCCCAGGGTCAGGCCCGTACTGGAAAAACGAGCGACAATGGCTCGCGAGGGTGGCATCGACTGGGCCTTCGCCGAGCTGCTAGCGCTCGGCTCGGTGTGCCTGGACGGCCGCATGGTACGGCTGTCCGGTCAAGACACCCGGCGCGGCACCTTCGTGCAACGACACTCGGTGCTGATCGACCGCAAGACCGGGGCCGAGTACACGCCGCTGACGAACCTCTCGCCGGGCCAGGCGAAGTTCTTGACCCACGACTCGGCACTGTCGGAGTTCGCCGCGTTGGCCTTCGAATACGGCTATTCCGTGGCGAACCCGGACGCTCTGGTGCTCTGGGAGGCTCAGTTCGGGGACTTCGTCAACGGCGCGCAGCCGGTGATCGATGAGTTCATCTCCTCCAGTGAGGCCAAGTGGGGCCAGCGTTGCGACGTCGTGTTGCTGCTGCCGCACGGCCACGAGGGGCAGGGCCCGGACCACACGTCGGGGCGCATCGAGCGGTTCCTCCAGCTGTGTGCCGAGGGCTCCATGACCGTGGCGCAGCCCTCCACGCCGGCGAACTACTTCCACCTGCTGCGCCGGCATGCCCTGGACGGGGTGCACCGGCCGCTGGTGGTGTTCACCCCGAAGTCGATGCTGCGGCTCAAAGCGGCGGTGAGCCCGGTGGAGGACTTCACCTCAGGGCGATTCGCCTCAGTGCTCGATGATCCGATGGTCACCGACCCCTCGGCGGTACGCCGGGTGCTGCTGTGCAGCGGCAAGATCAGCTACGAGCTGAATGCCTTACGCCGGCAGCGGGGCGTCCACAACACGGCGATCGTGCGCATCGAGCAGCTCTACCCGGTGCCCGAACGCCGGCTCGCCGCAGCGCTGGACAGCTACTCGAAGGCCACGGACGTGTGCTGGGTGCAGGAAGAACCCGCCAACCAGGGCGCCTGGCCGTGCTACGGGTTGACCCTGCCAGAGCTGATGCCGCAGCGACTGGGCACGCTGCGACGGATCTCCCGGCGTGCCATGGCGGCCCCCTCCGCGGGGTCGGCGAAGGTGCACGACGTGGAGCAGCAGGAACTGCTCAACGCGGCCCTCGACGTCTGACGCTCGTGTACTTCACCGACCGCGGCATCGAGGAGTTCGAAGAACGACGCGGCGACGAACAGATCAGCGTCGAGTGGCTGGCCGCTCGGATGCGCACGTTCGTCGATGAGCACCCCGAATTCGAGGACGCCGTCGAGCGTTTGGCCACGTTCCTGGCTCGCGACGATGCCGACGAGGCGGACAACCTCGCCGGCTGAGCCGAGCAGGCTGACCTGGGCCGCTACCAGGCATAGGCCTCCGGAGCGGGCTTGGCGCCACCCGGGGCCGGTGCGGGGAACAGCTCATCGAGCCGGGCCAGCACCTCGACATCCAGGGTGATCGCGGCAGCTCCCAGCGAGCTGTCCAGTTGCGCGACGGTCCGCGGGCCGACGATCGGCGCGGTCACCACGTTCTGGTGCAGCAACCAGGCCAGCGCGACATTGGCGGGATCCTCGCCGAGGTCGGCACACAGCTTCTCGTAGGACTCGATGCGTTCCCGATTCGCCTCGAGCCCATCCGCCGAGCGGGCCGTGGTGCTTCGCGAACCGCTGCTCTCGCGAAGCTTACGCAGCACCCCGCTGAGCAGGCCGCCGTGCAGCGGCGAATACGGGATCAGTCCGATGCCGTAGTGCCGCGCGGCGGGCAGCACCTCCAGCTCGACCCACCGGGTCAGCAGGTTGTAGATGGACTGCTCGCTGACCAACCCGGTGACGTGCTGACGGCGAGCCGCCTCTTGGGCAGCGGCCAAGTGCCAGCCGGCGAAGTTCGACGAGCCGACATAGATGATCTTTCCCTGCTGTCGGAGCACCGACATGGCCTCCCAGATCTCCTCCCATGGGGTAGCCCGGTCCACATGGTGCATCTGATAGAGGTCGATGTAGTCGGTCTGCAGCCGGCGCAGCGACCCCTCGCAGGCCCGCCGAATGTGCAACGCGGAGAGTTTGGTCTCGTTGGGCCAGTCCCCCATCGAGCCGTAGAGCTTGGTCGCCAGCACGGTGCGCTCGCGCCGTCCACCGCCCGAGGCGAACCATCGACCGATGATCTGCTCAGTGATCCCTTCGCCCTTGCTCCAGCCGTAGACGTCAGCGGTGTCGAAGAAGTTGATGCCGTGCTCGTGGGCCCGATCCATGATCTCGTGGCTGTCCGCCTCCGAGGTCTCGGGGCCGAAGTTCATCGTCCCCAGGCATAGGCGAGACACCAAGAGGCCGCTGCGGCCCAGTTGCGTGTAGTCCATGCCAACGAGCCTAAAGGCCCGTGAGTGGCGATGCGCGTGCTAGCCCGTATTGCCACTCACGGGTTATCCACAGGGCAGTGGGCCGCGCGCGAGCAGCGCGCGGAACTCGGGCCCCGGGACCGCGCGGGAGAACAACCAGCCTTGGTAGGCGTCCACGCCGAGTTCTCGCAGCACCTGGAACTGGGCCACGTTCTCCACTCCCTCAGCGACGCAGACGCGATCCATCGCACGGGCCATGTCGACCACCGCGCGGGCCACCGCGAAGTCCGACGGGTCGACACCCACGCCACGGACGAATCGGCGGTCCAGTTTGACGATCTGCGCGGGCAGCTCCTTGAGCCGGGCCAGCGAGGAATAACCGGTGCCGAAGTCGTCCACCGCGAAACGCACCCCACGCCCGACCAGCTCGGCCATCGCCAGCCGGGTGGCGCTCGGCAAGCCGATCAGCGTGGTCTCCACCAGCTCCAGCACCAGGCGGCCCCAGGGCAGCCCGCTTTCGGCCACCGCGGTAGCGACGAGGGCCACGAAGTCGCTATCGCCGGGATCAGCGAGGTTGACCGCGACGGCGACGGGGCGCCCATCCCACGCTACCCACTCGCGCGCCTCACGAAGTGCGGTGCGCAGCACCCACCGGTCCAGCTCGCGCATCAGGCCGCCCTGCTCGGCCACCGGCAGGAACACGTCCGGGCTGAGCATCCCGCGCTCCGGGTGCGGCCAGCGGATCAGCGCCTCAGCGGAGAGGATCGCTCCGTCGGGATTGACCACCGGCTGGTAGTGCAACTGCAGTTCGTCACGCACGAGCGCCTCGCGAAGCTCGCATTCCAGCTCTACTTGCAGATCAGCTGACGCGATCAGCGTCGCGTCGGCCATCGCGACATGCCCGGTGCCCGTCCGCTTGGCCTCGAACATGGCCGCGTCGGCGAAGCGCAGCAGATCCTGCGCACCACCGGTCGAGGCATCCGGCACCGCCACTCCGATGGCCGCTGACACCCGGATCACCTGGCCGCGCAACGGGATGGCGGTACGCAGCAACCCCGAGACCGTGGCGACAAGCGAGCTGACACCGCCCTGAGCGGCGATGTCGGAACAGATCACCACGAAGACGTCGCCGGACAGGCGACCTGCGGTACAGCCTTCGGGCAACCCGTCCCGCAGCCACCTCGCCAGCGCGACCAGCAGCTCATCGCCGGCATCGTGCCCGAGCGCGTCGTTGACCCGCTTGAAGTTGTCGATATCGCAGAACAGCACTGCGATATCGGCCTCGGCGCAAGCGAGCAGCTCAGTCAGGGTGTCCTTGATCGCGGCCCGGTTGGGTAGACCCGTGAGCTCATCGTGCGTCGCCCGGTACGTGAGCGCCTCGGCCACTCGGCGCCGCTCGGTGATGTCGGTGAAGATCACCAGCAGGAAACGTCGGCCGTCGTCCTGCACCGACGCTGACACGTTCAGCTCGCAGTACACCGGGGCGCCATCGGCCCGCAGCAGGATCCGCTGCGGCACCGTATAGCTCTCAGACGTGCACCCAGACCCGGCCGCGTGATGAGTGTGCAGGGTGCGCAGCCGCTCGGCCCGCTCATCGGGGTGGGTGAGCGCCTCGGAACTCATCCCCCGAAGCTTCTCCAGGTCGTAGCCCAGCAGCGTGCACAGCGCTTCGTTGGCGTCGACGAGCCGATCGCTGTCGTCGAAGATCCCGATGCCTACCGGGGTGATCGCCACCAGGTCGGCGAAGCGCTGGCTGGAGCGCATCATCCGGGTTTCGGTGGCCCGCTGCTCGGTGACGTCCTGCACGGTGCCGACCAGGCGCAGGCGCCCGGATTCCTCGGCGATGGCCGCACCGTGACAGCGGAAGGTGCGCTCCGCCCCGTCCGGCCGCCGCACGCGGTGCTCACAGTCCACCGGCGCCTGGTCGACGACCAGCTGACGCCACAGGCCGTCGACCCACTCCCGGTCATCGGGATGCACCAGGGAGAGGAAGGTCTGGTAAGTACTCTGCCGGGTCACCACTCCGTAGAGGTCCTGCATCATGTCCGACCAGACCAGCAGGTCACGGCCCGGATCCCACTCCCAGGTACCGATCCGAGCCACCCGCTGCGCCTGCGCCAACCGATGCTGCTCCGCACGCAGCGCGCGCTCCACCGCTCGCTCGCGGGTGACGTCCTGCACGGTACCCACCAGACGCAGGACCTCCCCGCTGTGCGAGCGCTCGGCCCACAGGCGGCACACGTAGTAGGCCTCACCGTGCTCAGGCAGACCGCGGAACTCCACCTCAAGCGCGCTCGAATCACGATCAGCGGCCATCTCGTGCACCCGCCGGAACAGATCGGGCAGATCCTCCGGGTGGATGTGGCGAAACGGGTCGGCCTCCTCGACGCAGCGCCCGGCGAACAGCTCTGCCAGGGCGGGACTGTAGCTGATCTCGTTGGTGGGCCACTCCCAGGTGAAGCTGCCGACCCGAGCGATCCGCTGCGCCTGGAGCAGTCGCGCGTGTTCCTGGACGCCCTCGCCGGTGCCCGGCGGGTAGCCCGTCGAGTACAGGTCGGAGATATCGATCAAGAACACCACGAGCAGGTCCGTGCCCGGCACGATCCAGCGCGTCACCCGCACCGGTACCGCCCGCCCGTCCGTCCGGATCAGCTCGGCGTCGGCCGCGGCGCCAGGGCCGTCGTGGCCAGAGCCGTCGTGGCCAGAGCCGTCGTGGCCAGAGCCGTCGTGGCCAGAGCCGTCGTGGCCAGAGCCGTCGTGGCCAGGGCCGTCGTGGGGGCCCACGAGCAGGCGGTACAGCGGAAGGCCGGTCAGCGCATCGGGGAGCCACCGGCCGGCGAGCCGGACCGCAGCCAGGTTCGCCTGGACGACGACACCGCCCGCGCACACCAGCGCGGGCGACTCCGGCAACGGGATCTGGGGCAACCGAACCTGGGGCACCGAGACCTGGGGCAACGGGTCCAACGGCATCGGCCGGGCCGGCCGGAAAGACGCGAGTGGACGGTGCGGGGCGACCCACGGCACCTCTCGGGGATCCAGCGATAAGGGCATGAACTCAACCCGCTCAGCGCGCTCAGCCACGGCACTACCCTCCCGCCGCGCCAACCACCACTGGCGCTTCGACATCTGGCAACGACGTGTCACAACCCTGCCGAGTGCACCAACGCGCGAACTGACGATTAGTTATGCGCCTTGCGCAACCGCGGGTGACGAGTGCCGTCGCACTTCCGCGGCGGTGGATCTAGAGTGTCACCGGATCAGGTGGCTGGAGTCGCCTTACGCTGCCGCCCGCCGACTAGAGTGGGACGCCGTGCGGTTCCGTGAGCTGGCGGTGCCGGGAGTGTTCGAGTTCACTCCCACGATCTTCCCCGACGCACGCGGTCGGTTCGTCGCGCCGTTCGAACAATCCGCGTTCGTCGACGCCACCGGCCACCGGCTGCACCTCGCGCAGTCCAACCAGAGCATCTCCCGACGCGGCGTGATCCGCGGGGTGCACTTCTCCGACGTGCCGCCCGGCCAGGCCAAGTACGTGTACTGCCCCCGGGGCGCGCTGCTGGACATCGCGATCGACCTCCGGGTGGGCTCCCCCACGTTCGGCCGCTGGGAATCGGTCGTGCTGGACGCCGAGACCTGCCGCGCGGTGTACCTCCCCGAGGGCATCGGACATGCGTTCATCGCGCTGGCCGATGACACCGTCATGGCCTACCTCTGTTCCACCGGATACCACCCCGCAGCCGAACGCACGGTGTGCCCGCTGGACCCGACGCTGCGCCTACCGTGGCCCCCCGACGAAGAAGTCACCCTATCAGACAAGGATCGCACAGCCCCCACCCTAGCTGAAATAACCCGAACCACCCTCCTCCCCACCTGGCAAGCCTGCCAAACCCGCTACTCCCAACTCCGCGCCACTGCCCCGCGTTCAGCGGGCTGAGCGGGGTTACTCTGGTGCCCATTACCCCGCTCAGCCCGCTGAACGCGGAAGAGGACGACCCCGATGGGGGTTGCGGTGGAGAGGTGGCGGGAATCGGTGGAGGCGGCGGGGTTGTCGCCTTGGACCCACCAGCCGTCGGCGTGGCGGCCTATCGCGCGTTTGACTGACGTCTGGCCGGGGCACTGCGGCCACTGGACAAGCACCACGGCCCCGGGGCGTGGCCGAGCCCGCAGGCTGACCAGCAGCACGTCGCCGTCGCACAGCGTCGGGGACATCGAAGGGCCGCGCACCACTGCGAGCCGCCAGGGCCACTGCACGAATGATCACCGCCTGCGGATGCTCCGCACGCCACGCACGAGTAAGGTCGGCGTGACGTCGAGCAACCATACGTCTGGGAGGAACGATGCGACTACTGTCGCGCATTCTGCACCGCCCCCGCCTGGAGGTTACCGCGCACTGCGACCTCCCGTGCGGCGTCTATGACCCGGCACAGGCCCGGATCGAAGCCGAGTCGGTCAAGGCGATTCAGGAGAAGTACCAGTCCAACGAGGACCCCGAGTTCCGCGCGCGCGCGATCGAGATCAAAGAACAGCGCAGCGACCTGGTCAAGCACCACCTCTGGGTGCTGTGGACCGACTACTTCAAGCCGCCGCACTTCGAGAAGTACCCGCAGCTACACGAGCTGTTCAACAAGGCCACCAAAGCCGCGGGTGCCTCGGGAACCAAGGGCTCGACCGACCCGCAGACCGGCCAGGAGCTGCTGGACCACATCTCGGCGATTGACAAGATCTTCTGGGAGACCAAGCAGTCATCCTGAGGCGCGGCCGGTGGACGCAGTCGAGCACTTCATCGCCTTGCTGGCCGGGCGTGGGCCCGGGCCGGAGCTCGACGTGGGCGCGCTCACGATCGCCGCCGGCGCGGTTCCGGATCTCGACGTCGGCGTCTGGCTGCGCGAGCTGGACAGGCTGGCCGAGGGGGTCGACTCGCTGGAGACGCTCATCCACCGGCTGTTCGTCGAGGCGGGCTTCGCCGGCAACACCACGAACTACTACGACCCGCGCAACTCGCTGCTGGATCAGGTACTCGGCCGTAGGCTCGGTCTTCCGATCACGTTGTCCGTCGTCTGCATCGAGGTGGGGCGCCGCGCCGGGGTGTCGCTGGAGGGCGTCAGCATGCCCGGTCATTTCCTGGTCCGGCCGCTGGCCACCGATCATTACCTCGACGCGTTCAACGGCGGCGTGCTGCTCGACCTCGCCGGTTGCGAAGCACTGTTCCGCACCGCCAACCAGGCCGGGCCGGACGTCCCGTTCGGGCGGCACCTGCTGACGACCGCACCCAGAAGAGCGATCTTCGCCCGCATCCTGCAGAATCTGCGGACCGCTTACCGAGACCTCGGGCGTCCCGCCGATCTGGAATGGGTGTTGCGGATGCGCCTGGCGCTGCCCGGGGTGGGCAGCCAAGAGCTCATCGAGCTGGGGCATGCGCTCGGCCTGCAGGGCCGCTTCCTCGACGGCGCCAAGTTCCTCGAGTCGCAGATCTCCCGGTGGCCGCAGCACGCGGAACTCCTCGAATACGCGGCGCGCAGCCTCCGGGCGCAGCTCAACTGAACTCGCGACGCCGAGGCGCTCAGCGCACGTGGCGGTGCATGCGAGTAGCCCAGCGCAGCGCGGGCGGGCAGAACAGCAACACCAGCACGACCGCACAGAACGCCGCGGCCGGCACCCCGTAGGTCGGCTGGGATGACGGGCCTGCGGCGTACCAGCAGACGCCGAGCAGCAGAAGCTGAGCGACGATAGCCGGCGTGCGAGCACCGTGGCGGCCCCGCACCAGATTGGCGCCCACGACGAGCAGGATGGCACCGAAACCGGCCAGCCAGGCCACGGTGGCCCCCACCGGCACCAGGCCGGCGGATCCGCGCACCGCCGCGACGAGCAGCCCGGCCGCGATCACGACACCAGCCAAACCCTGCAGCCCCACCAGCACACCGGCGGCACGGACCGGACGTGGCGCGGCGGCGGTGTTCATGACGCCTGCGCGCGGACGAGTACGGCCGCAGTCACCGCAGCAGCGTAACTCGCCACCACGACGGGTGGGCCCGGAGCCCGGCGCGAAACTGGGCCGAAACGTTCGGGCCTGCAGTCTCGTTAGACCTCGTAGGGCTAGCTGCTGAGAAACCCATCGGCCTGGCGGGTCGCTGGGTTTCTCGGGCGGTGCGCTGTGATGATCTTATCGCGGTGGTCGAGCGGAACGGGCAGTTGTGATCAAGCCGTCGTGACGCACAGTTACGTCCGATTGATGCTTGGAGATTCGGTTTCACGTGTGGTTGCCAGTTCGAACGGCGGAGGTATCCGCCGGGTGAATTGACCGGCTGCGTCCGTAGATACCTCTTGACATCGCGGACGATTGTGAAATCATTCACAAGCCCAAATGACAGACGACGACGGCGCTGGGACACAGGAGTTCGCCAGCGCGATCGACGAGGAGCAAGCACCATGGACTGGCGCCACCGCGCGGCCTGCCGAGACGAGGACCCCGAGCTGTTCTTCCCCGTGGGAACCAGCGGCCCCGCTCTACTGCAGATCACCGAGGCTAAAGCTGTCTGCCGGCGATGCCCGGTTAATGCCGAGTGCCTCGATTGGGCACTCGGCTCCGGACAGGATGCCGGCGTGTGGGGCGGTATGAGCGAGGACGAGCGGCGCGCCGTGAAGCGGCGCAACGCTCGCACCGGGGCCCGTAACGGCGTCTGATCCGCATGCAGCACGAATGGTGAGAGGCCCGACTTCCTGACCCGCCGGGCCTCTCACCATTCGTTGAACAGGCACGAACCTCACTGTCAGCGTCAGCGGCGCGCCGTCAACGGTATCGTCAGTACCGCCGTAGTACCGTGTGGCAGCCTCCGCAGCAGTTCCAGGGACCCTCGCAGCTCGGAACCGACCAGGGTTCGGACGATTTGTAAGCCCAGCCGCTCGGACCGGGCCAGCGAGAAGTCGGGCGGAAGCCCGCAGCCGTCATCGGAGACGATCACCACCAGGGATCCTGCGGACCGCTCGGCCCGAAGGACCACCTCGCCCCCCAGATCTGGCTCAAAGGCGTGCTCCAGGGCGTTCTGCACCAGCTCGGTGAGCACCATGACCAGCGGCGTCGCGAGTTCGGCGGCCAAGATCCCCACTGCGCCCTCCCGTCGCACGACGACCCGGCTCGCCTCCCCCGATACCTCGGCGACCATGGAGAGCACCTTGTCCACGACGTCATCGATATCCACCCGCTCGTCGAGGGAGATAGACAACGTCTCGTGCACCATGGCGATGGCGGCCACCCGACGCACCGACTCCTGTAGGGCCTGGCGGGCCTCGACATTCGTGGTACGACGAGATTGCAACCGCAGCAGCGCGGCCACTGTCTGCAGGTTGTTCTTCACCCGATGGTGGATCTCCCTGATGGTGGCGTCCTTCGAGAGCAGCGCACGGTCGCGGCTGCGTAGCTCGGTCACGTCGCGGACCAGGACCAACGCTCCGGCCGACACTCCCCGCGGGCGCAGTGGCAGCGCGCGGAACAGCATCGTGGCACCGGCGGCGTCGGCCTCGATCCGCATACTCGGGCTGCCCTGGATCGCGGTGCGGATCCGCTGCGCGACCTCTGCGGCGTCGAACGGGTCGGAGATCAAACCGCGGGTCAGTAGCGCGAGCTGCTCACCCCGGAGATCCGCTGCGTGCCCCATCCGATGGTAGGCCGACAACGCGTTGGGACTCGCATAGATCACGATTCCGCCCGCGTCGAGCCGGAGCAGACCGTCGCCCGCTCGGGGGCCACCGTGCCGGTCCGGGGTAGCGCCGCCGTCCGGAAAGGTGCCATCGGCCAGCATCTGACACAGGTCGGTGGCGATTCCCAGGTATGCGATCTCCAGTGGGCTGGGCACCCGGGGCACTGCCAGGTTGGCCTCCCGTCCCAGGACGGCGATCCGCCGCTCGCCCAGCCGCACCGGCACCACCTCGTGACGTACCGGAACGCCGAGCAGCCAGCGCGGCTGATCGTCCCGCAGGACTGCGCCACGGCGCAACGCCTGGCGCAGCTGGTGGCACTCGGTGTCGTCGGCACGGGTGCCGACGACGTCCTCGGGATGGACGGTGGGACCAGTGGTGGGCCGGACGTGGGCCACGCACAGGAACGCCGCCAGCGCCTCGGCGCCGTCCAGCGGCGCCCACATCAACAGATCGGCGAAGGCTAGATCAGCGAGCAACTGCCACTCGGCGACGATCCGCTGCAGGTGAACGACCGCCGCGCCGGACAACTGGGTGTGCTGGGCGAGCAACTCGCTCAGGGTCGACATCTCGGCCCACCACCTCGCCGCCTGCCCTCGCCTGAGGGCGACGTCACTCGAGGGCGACGTCACTCAGGGGCGACGTCACTCAACCACGGACGTTACTCAACCACGGCGATCAGGTCACCCTGCTGCACGACGTCGCCCTCCGAGACCGCCAATTTCGCGACGGTTCCTTCGACCTCCGACAGGACGGGGATCTCCATCTTCATCGACTCAAGGATCACCAAGGTGTCACCGTCGGACACCGCGTCGCCCTCGGCGACCACGATCTTCCACACGCTGGCCACCATCTCGGCCCGGATCTCCTCAGTCATAGATCGCCCTCCTCGAACTCGGCCCTGTCATCCAACCACGGTGCGCGGCGGCCGCATCACAGCCGGCGACCGGCACAATCATGGCGTACCGTGGCACACTCGCCCACAGAGAGGAGATGACGCTGTGTCCAAGCGAGGCCGCAAGAAGCGTGATCGGAAAAAGAGCGGCGCCAATCACGGTAAGCGTCCCAACACCTGAGGCTCACTGGTGGGCCCACCGGCGCCGGTGGGCCCACCAGTGAGCTCAGCGCTCGCTGGAGAAACCGGCGTGGGCCGAGCGCATCATGATCTCGCGGATCGACTGGCGCAACCGTTGCTTGAGCGCGTCGGGCGCGTGATCCCCCCCGCACTTACGAGCCAGCAACGCCTTGAGATGCCCCTCGAGACCGAATTCCTCCAGACACGGGCCGCAGTCCTCCAGATGACGCCGCAACAGATCACGCCGCTCGTGGTCACACTCGTTGTCCAGGAAAAGCCACAGCTGCGCGAGCACCTCGCGGCAGTCGGTGTCGTGAGGATCGTCACCACTCATGACGCGACCTCCGCATCGCGCAGGAAGCCCCGCTCACGGGCCACCCCGGTGAGCATGTCGCGCAGCTGCTTGCGCCCCCGGTGCAGGCGCGACATCACAGTCCCGATCGGGGTACCCATGATCTCAGCGATCTCCTTGTACGCGAAGCCCTCGACGTCGGCCAGGTAGACGGCCATCCGGAAGTCCTCCGCCAGCCGGCTCAGCGCATCCTTGACGTCTGAGTCGGGCAGCCGGTCCAGCGCCTCCATCTCCGCCGACCGAAGACCCGACGAGGTGTGTTGCGCGGCCTGGGCGAGCTGCCAGTCGGTGATCTCCTCAGTGGGTTGCGCCACCGGCTGGCGCTGCCGCTTGCGATACCCGTTGATGTAGGTGTTGGTGAGGATGCGGTAGAGCCATGCCCTCAGGTTGGTCCCCACGCGGAAGGACTCGAAGGCGCCGTAAGCCTTGAGATAGGTCTCCTGCACGAGGTCCTCGGCGTCGGGCGGATTGCGGGTCATCCGCAGCGCCGCCGCGTAGAGCTGGTCGAGCAGAGGCATCGCGTCACGCTCGAAGCGCGCGGTGCGCTGCTCCGGCGTCTCCTGGACGCTCTGCTCGACGCGCTCCGGCGGCACTATTGTCCCTTCGAGGCTCGATTCGGACCATGTCGAGAGTACGCGCCAACCGGGCGCTCGGCCCAGCGAAGCTGTGGGTAGCACGGCTAGATCAACGCCCCAGCCGGCGCCCGCATTCCTTCCAGCCGCTGCAGCCACTGCGCCACCGCGCGTTCCACCGCCGCGGAGTCCGCCGTGAGCGAGTGGTCGCCGGGCAGCAGCACGACCTCGCGTGCGGCGGCGGGTTCGGGGCGGCCGAACCGATCCCGCTCACCCTGCACGACAAGTACCGGCACGACCACTGCGTCCAGCTCGGGCATCCGGTCACGATCCGGCCGCCCCGGCGGGTGCACGGGGAAGGCCAGGCACAACACCGCCACGGCACCCCCCGCCGCCGCGGTGCGGCAGGCCACCCTGGCCCCCGAGGAGCGCCCCCCGAAGACCAGCGGCAGGTCGGCGAACACACCGTCGGCCAGATACCCGGCGACGGCCAGCCACGCTTCGTCCAGCTGCCTGGCCGGTGCCGGGGCACGCCGGCCCGCGACGCGGTAAGGCTGGGAGACCAGAGCCACGTGCATCCCGCTCGCCGTCGCCGCCCTCGTGGTGGCCATCAGGTCGGGCGCGCTGGTGGCGCCACCGGCACCGTGCCCGAGCAGCAGCGCCCCGAACGGCGGCTCCGCACTCGCTCTGAACGGCAGCTCCGCGCCGGGCCTCGAGCAGTAGTGCAGCTCGGCCTCGGCTGGGCCGTGTGGCGTCGGGATGGTCAGTCCGCTCACCAGGACAGGTCCAGATCCAGCAGCGCGGGCTGCTCCGGGTCGATCCGTTCGACCAGCTCAGGGCCGTCGCGCCGAACGTTGTTCACCGCGGTGGACACCGGCCGCAGCTCCAACGCGGGCACCAGGTGCGGCGGCACGAGTAGCTCGCGGGGATCGGCACAGTCCGGATCCAGCCAGACCCGCCACGCCTGAGCGGGCAGGAGCAGCGGCATCCGGTCGTGGATCTCGGCGAGCGGACCCACCGCGTCGGTGGTCAGCACCGCACAGGTCACCAACGGGGGTGCGGTGGCGTCCGGGGGCCGCCAAGTCGACCACAACCCGGCCATGGCGAGCCCGGAGCCATCCGCCGGGGTGATGAAGAAGGGCTGCTTGCGCCGCCACTCGTACCAGCCATCGGCCGGGAGCAGGCAGCGCCGCCGGGCCACCGCGTCGCGGAACGAGGGCTTGCCGGCCGCGGTCTCGGCCCGAGCGTTGATCATCCGGGATCCGATCCCCGGGTCCTTGGCCCAGTGCGGCACCAGTCCCCAGCGCATCACCCGGATGGCGCGCACCGTCCGATCCGGGTCGGGGACTCCGCTGGGATCGCGCGGATGCCGGGCCACGACCGAGAACACCGGTGTGGTCGGCGCGACGTTGTAGGCGGCCCTCGGCGCCGCGCCGTCAGTCCCGTCGACAGCGTCGAACTCGACGGCCAGCGTCGCGGGACTCCTGGTCGAGGCGTACCGGCCGCACATAGGTGCATCGTCGCACGCCTATCGTGCGCCGGCCGGGCACCCAAGCCGAGTACGCAATGATGACGCCATGACGACCTCCACCCAACCGCCGTGGGTCGCACTCCCTGCGCAGGGACCGGTGTGCGCCACCGTCACCGTGCCGGGCTCGAAGTCGATCACTAACCGGGCGCTGCTGCTGGCCGCGCTGGCTGGCACCGGCGGCACCGTCCGGGGGGCGCTGCGCAGCCGGGACACCGATCTCATGGTCGGTGCGCTGCGCGCCTTGGGAGTGCCGGTCACCGCTCGTGACAATGATCTGCAGGTGGCCGCGCACGATGGACTGCGCGCGGGGGCCACGGTGGACTGCGGGCTGGCCGGCACCGTGATGCGCTTCGTGCCGCCGCTGGCCGCGCTGGCGCACGGCCCGGTTCGCTTCGACGGTGACGAGCGGGCCCGGCAGCGGCCGATGAGCGGGGTGCTGGACGCGCTGCGCGCGCTGGGTTGCCGGGTCGAGGGGGACGCGCTGCCGTTCGTGCTGCACGGCGTGCGCGGCCGGCCCGGCGGTGAGGTGTGGCTCGACGCGTCGAGTTCCTCGCAGTTCGTCTCCGGATTGCTGCTGTCCGCCGCCGGGTATGAGGGGGGCGTCACGGTTCATCACGACGGCCCGCCGGTCCCCTCCCGGCCGCATATCGAGATGACCGTGCGGATGCTGACCGACCGGGGAGTCGAGGTGGACACCGACGGCGCGACGTGGTGGACGGTCGCACCCGGCCCGGTCGCGGGCGGCGACCATGACGTCGAGCCGGACCTGTCCAACGCGACGGTGTTCCTGGCGGCGGCGGCGGTCACCGGTGGGCGGATCACCGTGCCGGGCTGGCCGCGGCACACCACCCAGGCCGGCGACGCGATCCGCCCGTTGCTGGCGCGGATGGGGTGCGCGGTGGACCTGCACGAGCGCGGGCTGACCGTCTCGGGTCCTGGCCAGCTCGAAGGGGTGGACGCCGACCTGCACGATCTCGGAGAGCTCACCCCGACGGTGGCGACGCTGGCGGCGTTGGCCAGCGGGCCGTCGCGGCTGCGCGGGATCGCCCACCTGCGCGGGCACGAGACCGACCGGCTGGCCGCGCTGGCCACCGAGATCGGGGCACTGGGCGGCGACGCGCGGGAGACCCCGGAAGGTCTGGAGATCCGCCCTCGGCCGTTGCGCGGGGATCCCGGCCGCCCCTGGCGCGCCTACGCCGATCACCGGATGGCCACCGCGGGCGCGATCCTGGGCCTGGTGGTGCCGGGAGTCGTAGTCGACGACATCACCGCGACGGCCAAGACCATGCCGGAGTTCCCGGCGAGCTGGTCGGCGATGCTGGCCGGTGGTGCCGGCTGAGCCGGCCCGGCGGCGGCTCCCCCGGTAGCCCCCGGCACAACCTCGACGAATCCGACATCCGGATCCGGCCGGGGCGGCACGGTTCCCGCCCCCGCACCAAGCGCCGCCCCGAACACGCCGACGCGACCGGCGCGATGGTGGTGGCGGTGGACCGCGGCCGGTGGACCTGCGCGCCAGATGCCGACCCGACGCTGCGGGTGACCGCGATGCGGGCCCGCGAGCTCGGTCGCACCCCGGTGGTGGTGGGCGACCGGGTCGGGCTGGTCGGCGAGGTCAGCGGCGCGCCGGACGGGCTGGCCCGGATCGTCCGGGTCGAGGAGCGGTCCAGCGTGCTGCGCCGCACCGCCGACGACGGCGACCCCTACGAGCGGATCGTGGTGGCCAACGCCGAGCAGCTGCTCATCGTGGCCTCGCTGGCCGACCCGCCACCGCGCACCGGGCTGATCGACCGGTGTCTGGTGGCCGGGTACGCCGGAGGCCTGAACCCGGTGCTCTGCCTGACCAAGCGGGATCTCGCCACCCCGGAGGACGTACTGGAGCGCTACGCCGCGCTGGACCTCCCGGTGCTGCTCACCGCCCCCGAGTTTGGCGTGGACGCGGTGGCGGCGCGGCTGGCGGGTCGGGTCTCGGTGCTGGTCGGGCACTCTGGAGTGGGCAAGTCGACGCTGGTGAACCGACTGGTGCCGGACGCTTTCCGGGCGACCGGGGTGGTCAGCGGAGTGGGCAAGGGCCGGCATACCTCCAGCTCCGCAGTGGCGCTGCCGCTACCGGGCGGCGGATGGGTGGTGGACACCCCCGGCATCCGCTCCTTCGGACTGGCCCACGTGACGCCCGACGACGTGGTCCGCGCCTTCGGCGACCTGACACAGGCGATCACGAACTGCCCCCGAGGCTGCACCCACCTCGGCCCACCCGCCGACCCCGAATGCGCCCTCGACGACCTCACCGATGCCCCCCACCGCCGAGCCATGTCCGTCCGAGCCCTCCTCGCCGCACTCGCCGACTCCGGGTGACCCGCCAGTGCCTCCCTTGAATCCGCCCCACCCCACACGGCGGTCTCGTCAAGTTCACGGTGCTCAGTGGTCGGCACCGGAAGTCAGTCGGGGGTTGATGGTGACGGGAGATCGCTCACGGTGTCTTAGGGGCTGGGGATGTCCGGTGCTTCCGGTGCCGCGGGCGGGATGTCACTGTCCGTGAGATCTGGGGAAGGACTGTCGCAGTGTGCGCAGGTGCCACCGGTGGCAACCTCTCGCCGAAAGTTGCCACCGGTGGCACGTCCGCAACCGATCTACCCACCTCCCCGTGTGACGGAAGTGGCGCAGGAGGCGAGCGCCGAGGTGGCTCAGCCTCCGGTGAAGGCGTCGTGGAAGGCGCGGGTGCCAGGCTGGTCAGGCCACTTGGCTAGGAGTGCCTTGTGGAGGGTGTGGAGTTCCTTTTTGATGCGGGCTGATCCGGTGTGGCGGGTGAGGTCGAGGCAGGTCAGGCCGAGGTGGGCGGCTCTGTCTGGTTCGGGTTGTCTGGTGGCGATGACGGCATTGGCTAGTTTGGCCAGTCGGTGTCCACGGTCGCGGTGCAGGGTGGCGGGCAGGGCGGCGATCCTGCGTTCGAGGATGGGGATGGCGTCCTCGGGCCGGCCGACGTCGCGGTAACAGGTCGCGGCCTGTTCTTCGAGGGTGTCAAGATCGTAGTGTGCGAGGTAGACGGGTCCGGTCGGGTCAGTCTCGCCAGAATGCGTGTGCAGCAGCTCGGCCGCGGTGTCGAGTCGGTGCTGGCAACGATCACTGTCGCCGAGTACCGCCCAGCCGCGGGCCTCCTGCTGAGCCGCTAGGGCACGGATCCTCGGTGCACTCCCGCCGGGGACGTCCTGGGCGGCCGCGGCCAGATCGACGGCGCTCGCGGCGTCGTTGGCCAGGCACGCGATGTTGCTCTTGCGGATGAGCAGGTAGGCGACCATCTGGTGGTCGGCTGCGGACTGGGCCCACTGGGTGGCTCGATCCGACCAGTACACCGCTGCGTGGAGGTCGCCGCCGTCCTGCTGGAGCCAGCCGACGAACTCGGCGTACTGGGCGAGCGTTCGCAGCAGCGGTTTGGCCACCGGGGGGCGGGCTTGCTTGCGCAGGGTGTCGAGCACCTCGAGTTGGGCCATGGTCGTTCCGAGGAGCTGGCGGGGTCCGAGCATCTTGTCCCCGGTGTAGTGCTCGGCCAGCATCCGGCGGAAGTACTCGATGACCTGCGGATCGACCCGGCTGGGCTGGGCGATCGCCTGGGTGAGGCGGTCGGCCTCGTCTAAGCCGAGCGCGCTGGGGGGCAGGGTGCCGGGCAGTGCTCCCGCGGCAAGCAGCTGGCCGAACTGCCGCCGAGACATCGACACGCGCACGCTCCTCCCGTCCGGCATTCGGATCTCCACTATTACGGAGTCACCGTCTCCGACGTGCACCGTCCCCGCCGGAAGCGCCGCAGAAGGGCCGATGAGGACCGATGGCGGTTGCGCCGCGGAGCGCAGGGCCGTCAACAGTCCTCCGGCGTGCAGCATCTGGTCGATGGTGCCGACCAGGGCCTCGTCGCCGAGGTGCTCGCCGTTTTCCATGCGGGAGAGCCGGCTGTAGTCGTAGTGGCAGCGCTTGCCGAGTTCTCGCAGCGACAGGTCCGCCTGGGTACGGAAGTGACGCAGCGCGATGCCGAACATCCGCATGGCGACGGCGTGTGGGTCTGTCTCCACGGCGGACCCCCTTTTGTTCGCGTGTTGCCGGTGTTGCGGCAACACCGAACCCATTCACAACCCGTCCGCTGATCGCGACGCTGTGTACAGCCGGTTGGTCGCAGGGTAGCGCCCAGACCGACACCCCAGCCACGAATCGTCGCACGAGTGACCTGTGATCGGCGATCCCACGCCAGCAACCCCGGAGGTATGACCAGAGATGCCCACGCAGATCGATGACGCCGGCCCCTGCACGGCGGAGAGGTTCGTCGCCGTGGTCGGACCGCCGGCCGTGGGCAAGAGCACGGTCTCCAGGGCACTGGCTGACTCCCTGGGCGCCCAGGTGTTCCGGCTGCGTGAGTTCGCTCACGAGTGCCGCAGCCAGGGCACCGCTGATGAGCGGCTGTTCGAGAGGCGCGACTCGCTGGGTTGGTTGCCTGAGGAGACCGTCTTCCTGCTGTTGCAAGCGGCGTTCATTCACAGGCAGTTCTCGGCCGGTGGTCTGGTGGTGCTGGAGAACTTCCCCGGGAGCCTCACCCAGCTCCTGCTGCTCAAGGCGACCGCAGTCCAGCTTCACGCGCCGCTGACGCTCATCGAGCTGGCTGCGGCTGACACCGTCGTCGCGGCCCGTGCTCGCACTCGACGGGTCTGCCCCACTTGCGAACCCGATACCCACGGTGACCCTCACCGTCCCGCCCACCCCACCACCCATGACCTCGACCGATGTGAGCGCTGCGGTGGAGAGGTACTGCCCCGCCGAGGCGATGAGCCGGAACGGTTCGCGGCCCGGTTGGCCCGGTTCCGGCGGCGCATCTCCGCGATCCGCCGGGCGGCGACTGCCCTGCACATTCCGTATCACCAGGCGGACGCCACCCGCGATCCAGACACCTGCCTGCAATCCGTCGTCACGGCGCTTGCCGCCACCGAACCGCATACCACCGCTGCTCGACTCCCAGCATGAGCACCTCTGAAAGGAGAGTACTGATGCCTCCGATCCCCGTCGCCGCTCCGACCGTCCACCGCCCAGCAGACCAACCCCACAACCAGCGGGACGCCTACGGTCACGCCCGGCTTCCGGCCAGGGCCCACGCCGCCGCACCTGAGCGTGTTGACAAGATTCCCTACGGGCGGTTCCGCAACGTTTACCTCTACATCACCGAAGCCTGCCAACTGCGGTGCGAGCACTGCTACATGGGCGAGCGGCTGGAGCGGGCACTGAAGATGCCCTTCGATCAGATCGCCCAGACGTTGGCGACCTGGCGGCAGATGGGCGGGTCGAAACTGACCGTCCTCGGTGGTGAACCGACCCTGCACCCCGATTACATCGACGTGATCCGCTACGCCACCGAGCTGGGCTACGAGCATGTGATCACCACCAGCAACGGGCTGGACCCAGCGATCCGCAAGTTCCGGCGCATGTCACCGAACGACTTCGCCTACATCCAGATCAGCCTGGACGGCGGCTCCGCCGACAGCCACGACCAAGTCCGGGGGAAAGGTACGTTCGACCAAGCTCTGCGCACTGTCGCCGAGCTGGTCGAACGTGGTTTCGACACCCGCATCATCTGCACCGTCAACCGGGTCAACGCCGACGACTGCCTCACCCTGCTCGACATCGCTGACGAGATCGGAGTCTCGTTGGTGAAATTCCACGTGTTCTCAGTCATCGGCTCGGGCCACGGCGCCGCCGAGTGGGGCATGCAACCACACGAGTGGATCGCTTTCTACGAACGGCTCGAACACGTGGCACCCGCTCACCACACACGGGTGTGGTATCAGCCGACCTACGCTCGCCGCGAGCGCATCGCCGGGTACGCCGCCGATGGCTACCGAGGCTGCATCGGCCGGACCCTCGACCGGATCTCCCTCTTCCCCGACGGCCGCGCCTACGTGTGCTCGTTCCTGTTCGACACCGACCTGCACTTCGCCAACATGATCAACGGGCAGATCGTGGTCAACAAGGGCCATAACGAATTCGACCTGTTCACCCGCGTGCTGACCCAGGCCAGTTGCGGCGGGTGCAAGGTCCCCGGTGCGTGCATGGGTGGCTGCCCCGCCGAGGAGCTCGTCATGGGGTCGGCTTCCTGCGTCGGCGAGCCCGACATCGTGCCGGTCTGTCGCCTCTGGAAAGCCGACATCCGCACCGGGGTCACAACCAGGGGTTCCTAGATCTGCTAGACCTCATCGTTCACGCACCGCGACGGCAATGATCAGCAAACCACCCCCGAGAAAGAGAGCACGCATGCGCCACCGGGCCTGTATCGACGTCCACCTCATCCTGCGCCGCGGCGAGAAGATCCTGCTCGGCCGGCGGCAGAACACCGGCTTCGCCGACGGCAGCTGGCACCTGCCCAGCGGCCACACCGAAGACGGCGAGTCAGCCACCACCGCCCTGATCCGAGAAGCCGGCGAGGAGATCGGCGTGCGCCTCGACCCCGCCGAGGTCCGATTCGTGCACCTCATGCACCACCACACCGACTCCGGCCGCATCGCCCTCTTCTTCGAGACCACCCGCTGGCACGGCGAACCAGACAACCGCGAACCTGACAAATGCGCCCGCTGGGAATGGTTCACGCTCACCGACCTGCCCACCGACATGATCCCCTACGCCACCCAAGCCCTCACGCACTACACCAAGGGCGAGATCTACGCCGAGCGCGGCTGGGACCAGCCCCACAAGCCTTCCACTCCCCACACCTGACAAAGGAACCAGCGGCATGCCCATCGACACCACCACCGCATTGATCACCGACATCGGCGCCATCGACTGGAACAATCTCGCGGCCGTCACCGCCACCAGCGAGAAACTCCTCACAACCCTGGACGCTGACCGCACACTGCTGCGCGAGCTAACCGAACGCGCCCTCGCCAACCCAGACCTGCTGCCACTCTGCGAGCACTACGACATCCTCGACAAGATCGTCCTACACGACGATCCCAGCGGATGGCGACTACGGCTACACATCTTCCTTCCCGGCTACTTCGACCGACCCCACAACCACCGCTGGACCTACCGCAGCCGCATCCTGCACGGCAGCTACACCCACACCCTCTACGGAACCGACGACCAACTCGACAACGACCGCCTCGACGTCACCGCCCTCCAACCCCGGATGGTCCGCACCGAATCAACCGGCGACACCTACACCCTGCACCACACCATGATCCACTCAGTAACCGCGCACCCCTACACCACCTCACTCATCATCCGCGGCCCCGCCGTCAAAGACCGCTTCCTCGTCACCGACCGCACCACCGGACAAACATGGTGGCAGCACGGCGCCGCCACCGAATCACCCGACGACGCCGCCCGCAAACGAATGAACACCACCCAAGCCACCACCTGCCTGACGAAACTCACCGAACTCGGCGTACTGACCTGATCGCTACCCTGAGGCCCGGCCCACGACACGCCGGGCCCTAGGGTCCCGGAGGTCTTCGGATTCGTGGCCAGCCCTCCAGCTCCCGAGCTCAACAGCAGGGCTGGTCGAGGTGACGAAACAGCGCTGCTGTTGAGTTCGGGAGACTGAAAGCGGCCAGGGCACGGCTGCTGAAGAGCTGGTGAACCGACTGGTGCCGGACGCTTTCCGGGCGACCGGGGTGGTCAGCGGAGTGGGCAAGGGCCGGCATACCTCCAGCTCCGCAGTGGCGCTGCCGCTACCGGGCGGCGGATGGGTGGTGGACACCCCCGGCATCCGCTCCTTCGGACTGGCCCACGTGACGCCCGACGACGTGGTCCGCGCCTTCGGCGACCTGACACAGGCGATCACGAACTGCCCCCGAGGCTGCACCCACCTCGGCCCACCCGCCGACCCCGAATGCGCCCTCGACGACCTCACCGACGCCCCCCACCGCCGAGCCATGTCCGTCCGAGCCCTCCTCGCCGCACTCGCCGAATCCAGCTGAACCACCTAGCCGTGGTGTTCCCGTCATCATCGGTCCAGCGGTGAGAGCGTCAGGCGAGAGCCGCCTGAGCGGCTAGCCTAGGCGCGTGCTGGAAGTCGGTAGGTCAGCTGGTGTCGGTCCGCGGCGAGTATCGCCCGGCTGACTTCGACGGGTTGGCCGTCGGTGGTGTAGGTCGTCCGGGTCAGGATGAGCACCGGGACTCCCTCGGCGAGCCGCAAGGCCTGTCGCTCCTCGGGTGTGGCGGCCCGCGCGCTCACGTGTTCCTCGAAGTCGCCCAGTTCCAGGCCCAGGCGTTCCAGGGCCGCCACGGTTCCGCCGGGGAGTTTCCGGGGCTCGGCGATCGGTGTTCCTCGCGCGAGGTCGAGTGGGTAGTAGGAGTCCGCGAGCTGCACCGGCTCATCGTCGAGCAGCATCACCCGTCGACGCGCGATCACGGTGGAACCGGGCTCAACGCCCAGGAGCCCGCCGACATCGTCGGGAGCGGCGACCTCGCCCACGTCCGTGAGTTGCTGGGTGCCTCGCATGCCAAGACGCTCGGCTTCCGAGCGCCACGACCCGCGAGGCTGGTCACCGACCTGCGTCACGTACGACGTCGATACGTGCATGACCGGGCGCGGGATCCGCACGAAGGCGCCGCGCCCGTGCTCGACTGTCACCAGCCCCTGCGCGGCGAGCAGCCGGACGGCTTTGTTGATCGTGGTGCGGTTGAGTCCGTACCGCTCGGCCAGCACGCTCTCGCTCGGCAGCACCTGACCGGGTGGATACTCGCCCGCGACGATCGCTTCTCGGAGACGATCGGCGACCTGCTGGTAGCGGGCGACTGGCGGAATAGTCAACGGAGCACACCTTCTTGGCTTGACGACCTGACTGCAGGATAGTGCAACACGCTGCACGTGCCACGTGTTCCTTGACGACCCGGTCAGCGATGACCCATACTTCCACACACAACACGTGTCACGTGTCAGGAGTTCGCTGGAGAATCTGGGGGTTGACATCATGACCTGCACTCTTGCCCAGTCACGCGAGCCCGTGGTCCCTGACGAGCCGCCCCTGGTTCACGATGTGATCGAGGTCGATGAGCTGAGGCTGCGCTGCGTCATCGGGATCCACCGTGACGAGCGCCGCGACCGACAGGACGTAGTGATCCGCCTTCGGATCGGGACCGATGCGCGACCAGCGGTGGTCATCGACAGCATGGGAGCGGTGTGGAACTACCGCACCGCAGCGAAGGCGATCATCGCCCATGTCGAGTCCTCCACCTATCTGACGGTGGAGAAGCTCGCGTCGGAGATCGCCCGCATCGTCGTGGTTGATCACGCGGCGCCTTGGGTTGAGGTGCGAGTGCACAAGCCCGGTGCGCTGCGGTTCGCCGGCAGTGTCGGTGTGGTCATCCACCGACGTCCAGCTGACTTTCTGGATACCCCGCAGACTCCCGAGGGCCCCGCGCTGACCTGTCAGGAGAGTGATCAGTGAGTACTGTGGGTCTGCCGATGGCGGGACTGCGGTTGCGCGTTGTTGCCGATCACCAGGCCCGTGATCTGGATGCCGCCCGAGCCGCCGCGTATGCCTTCCTGACCGCTTTGGGTATCGATCTGAGCCAGGAAGCCCTGGCTGAGACCCCAGGGCGGATGGTGAGAGCGTATGCCGAGTTGCTCACTCCGCGCGAGTTCGACTTGACGACGTTCGACAACGACGAGGGATACGAGCAGTTGGTGTTGGTGCGAGGTATCCCGTTCCGGTCGTTGTGTGAGCACCACGCGCTGCCGTTCATCGGCACCGCTGATGTCGGCTACCTCCCCGGCAAGCGGACCATCGGATTGTCCAAGCTCGCGCGGGTGGTGGAGTTGTTCGCCCACCGCGCGCAGGTGCAGGAGCGGATGACCAAGCAGGTCTCCGACTGGCTCGCCGAGCACCTGGCCCCCAAAGGCGTGGGGGTGGTGCTGCGCGCCGAGCACCTGTGCATGACGTTGCGCGGAGCGCAGGCCTCGGGCACCACGACGGTGACCTCGGCGCTGCATGGGCTCCTGCTGGACGATGCCCGCGCCCGGCAGGAGTTCTTCACCCTCACCCATCCCACCCGCTGAAACCTGAGGAGAACGAGGATGCTGTCAACAGTGGAGGTCGGTCGGGGTGAGTTCGGTTTCTCCGCCGCGCACGCCAGACTGCACGATGGCGAGTTCGAGCCCCTGCACGGCCACACCTTCCAGGTCACCCTGCGGCTGTCCGGCGTCCCTGCCGACGACGGCATGCTGATCGAATTCAGCGAGGTCAAAACCGCCCTGCGGGAGGCGATAGCCCCACTGCGCCGCCGCACCATGATGCCGGGGCGCGCCCCGGAGGTGCTGATCACATCGGAGAACAACACACTGTCGATCGTCGCCGGTCGCAAGCGGTACGTTCTGCCCGCCGAGGATGTCGTGGTCCTCCCGCTGGTCAACACCACCACCGAGACCATCGCGGACTACCTGCTCGAGCGGGTGCTGCCCTACCTGCACGGCTATGGCCTGACCACCGTGGAGCTAGCGGTCTCCGAGGCCCCAGACACCTCGGCCACCGCCCGCTTCGACTTCACGTGACGTGATCGCCACGAGCCGCACCGACGACCGGAACGCTGATGCGGTGCCCGTCTGCCACCGTGACCGCACCACAGCGCTGCTCGCTTACGCGCTCGAGCAGCAGCTCACCGGCCACGGGCAACCCCTCAACCGGGCCGGGGACGGCCCGTGGGATGTCTGGTGGGTCTGCTACCGCGCCCAGCGCAGCGCCGCTGCGTTCGGCATGGACCCGCGTCGCGCCGCCGGTCGCTGCGAGGTCTGCGCCATCGACGCCAGCAGGCTGGCCTTCCACGCCCCGCCCGAGCACCCGGACACGACGCTCCGACGGGGGTGTCCGTGCGTGCTGGATTGGGCACGATCAATACGGCGGCCCACTCCCGGCATCGCCTGGCCCGAATGGCGGCTGACGATGAGCATGATCAAGCCCGGCAGCGACCCGGTCCCGGTGCGCGAGCTTCTGGCCGAGAGCCACATCCTCCTGGAGGAGGTCCAGCGAGATCTGACTCCGGCGGACGTGCGTCGGTTGTACCCCGACGCCTACGGGCGGGAGTATGTGGCCCGCCGGGACGACTATCTCACCTCGGCCCCGGTCACCGTGTTCGTCCTTCTCGCGTCACCCTCGGCGATCGGGAAGGCCAAGGACATCAAAACCGACATCCGTCACCGACTCGGTGTGGGTGACGTGCTGCGCAACCATCTGCACATGCCCGACAGCCCCGGGGACGCCTTCGCCGACCTGGATCACCTGGCGGGCACCACGACGTTCGTTCGGCTCTACGAAAGGTATGAGCGTGACCGAGCAGCACAGCGCCTGGCGCGCTACCGGGCTCTACTGGACCAACCAGACCCCCGGAATCGGACTGGTTGACCCCAGTGGCACCGAACACACGCACCCAGTCCCGCCGAAAACCGCGGTGGGCTACCAACTCGGTGAGCAACGTCGCTGTATCGGTGTCTGGCTAGCCCGGCAGCGGCGGCGCCGACCGTGTCCGTTCGCGCACCCCATCCCGCCATCAGCCACCCGAGCCCAGTGCGACCCGTGCGCGGCATCTGATCCAGGCAGGATGTTCGCGCGCAACACCGCCGTCGATGACGGGCGGGAATACGCGCTCTACCTGGCCTGGTTCGGGCCCGGCCTGACGAAAGTCGGGTTGACCGCCACCGAACGCGGTACCGACCGGCTCGCCGAACAAGGCGCACTGGCCTTCGCCTGGCTCGCCCGCGGTCGCCTGCCCGCGGTCCGCACGGGCGAGCAACGCATCTCGGCCAATGGCCTAGCACCCGAACGGCGCCAGCGCCGGACCAAACTCGCCACCTGGGGGAAACTCCCAGACCAGACCCAACGCCAAGAGCAGCTGAGCGCCGCCTACCAACAGATCACCGACACCGTGCCCTGGCCGCCTGGACTAGGCCGTGAGACATGCGCAGTCGTCGATCTGGTCGCATTGTTCGGTCTCGACGCGTTTCCGGACTCCTGCCAGGAGATCACCACCCTGGCCAGCGGCGCGGTGCTCAGCGGAACCGTGCGCTGCGTGATTGGGCGCGAACTCCTGCTCGATACCCCTGACGGACCGCTACTGACCGATACCCGGCTGCTGGCCGGATGGCCCCTACACCCCAGCACCGCAGCACCCACCGGCTTAGAGCTGCGTGCCTTCGACTACACCCAGAATAATTATGCCCATAGTAGTCATGACACTGCCCAGCCCGCCCTGTTCTGACACCACCGGCCGATACCCAGTTCTGGTGCTGGAGGGCATGCCCGGCGCGGACAAGACCACCGCCGCCACCGTTCTGGCCGCCGAAAACCGCACCGTCATCGGTGAGTACACCACGCCAACAGGCGACATCATCCCGATTGAGGCCCACCCGACCGTCGATGACGACGCCGGACACCAACGCAACTGGCTGCGCAAGAACCACCACATCCAGGTAGCACGCCGCCACGGCCCGGTGTTCTGCGACCGGGACTGGCTCTCCGCGCTGGCCTACGCCTACAGCGTCACCGACGGCGGTCACCTGCTCGCCAGCAGAACCCGCTGGGCATCCGACGGTCTCGACTGCGGGAAGCTCACCCTCGCCAGCACCTACGTGGTGTTCTCACTCGACCCGACGATCAGCCTCCATCGCCGCGCGGACCGGCTCACGCCCGGCCACCCCTGGAGCAGCCTGCCCGGCCTGGTCCGCCTCGCCGCGTTCTACGCCGACCCCACCGAAGCTCTGGCCCCCGTACATCCGGATCTGGCCACCCGCCTGCGCACCGCCACCTGGCACCCACTGCGCGGCTACTCCCACGACCGCACCGTCCGGTTCCTCCGCGATCTGGCGGATCGCCCATGATCGGACGCCGGCAGCCGACCGTGGTGATGACCTTGCATGACGGGTTCTACGGCTGCGGCACCGGAGCTGGCCGGTCCAACCGCGCACTCCTGACAATCCTCGCCGGCCTGCTCCCCAACGGGGTGCGGTTGGTCGTACTCCCGGTTTACCTTGACCGCACCAGCCCCGAATACGATCCGAACTGGCACGCCGAGACCACGACGCTGCTCGCACGCATTGATTCGGCAGTGCATCCAGCGGACAACGGCACAGCAGGTCAGGTCCGGTTCGGTGGACTGAACTGCTTCCGGCACCTCGTCCACCATATCGCCGACGTTCTGATCCGCTGCGTGCTTCCGGACGCCGACCCCGTGCTGATCCTGGCCCTGGACGCGCCCTTCCTCGGACTCGCCCCACTCTTGCCACCCCAGGTCGTGCCGAACCTAGTGCTGGTACCACGCTCCACCGCCCGCATCCACTTCCCGACCGACCGGGAACGGATCGTCTGGGAGTCCCAAGGCCTGCACACCGCCGCCGAGCACGGCGGGCGGATCGCCGCGATCTCCGACTACATGCGTGCTCACCTGAACCTGACCTACCAGGTGCCCAGCCACGCCCTGGTCGACCTGCCCAACGGCCTGAGCCCGGCCGACTGGCAGCTCACCGCACCCGACGACGCGATACTGCCAGCCCCGGCGCGGGACGGATTCCTGCTGGCCATGGGCCGCGCCCAGCCATACAAAGGCTTCGACGACCTCCTCGACGCTCTCGCCCTCCTGCACCAGCAGGATGTAGCGGTACCGCATCTGGTGCTGGCCGCCGTCATTGACAAACCAAAACCGTGCGACTATCAGCAGCACCTCACCAAGAAGATCACCAGACTCGGACTAAGTGCCACGCTGCTGACCCAGTTCCACCCCGACATCCGCCGCTTGCTCGCGCACCCCGCACTGCGCGGCGTCGTGGTACCTTCCCGGGCCGAGCCGTTCGGCCGCGTCCCGATCGAGGCCTACGCCGCCGGAGCCACCCCGGTCATCTCCACCACCGCAGGTGGCCTGGCTGAGCAAGTGGTAGATGGCCAGACCGGATTCACGGCAGCACCCGAGGACCCTGCCAGCCTGTCGGCCGCCTTGCAGCGCGCACTGGCGCTCTCCCCCGCTGAACGGCGCCAGCTCCGGGATAATGCTGGGCGGTTCGCAGCTAGTCGCTACGACCACCCCCGTGCCGTTAAGTCCTTCCTGAAGCAGGTCGCTCCTTGGTTTGTCGGAGGCCTGGGTTGTCATCAGTCCACGTAGGAGGAAACCAGCGTCGGAGACTCGGCCGACACACCCCACCAGTCCTGCGCGATCTATGCGGCCGCCTGCGCCTGCGCCACGCCGGACGGCCCCCACTCCAGCAGACCCGGTGCCTCAGCAAGCGACGTCATCAACCGCCGAAACAACCGACCACCATCAGGGTCCGGCCCAGCGCGGACGAAACTCGCCGATCCTGCCGACGGTCCGCACCAACGCCTGCGGGCGGCCCGCACGCTGCACCTGCTCATACCCGAGATAGACCACGTCGGTGACCGTAACCTGGGATTCCTCCATAGCCTCCCGAACGACCGTAGCCGCCAGATCAACGTCAATCGGCTCCGGTGAACCACCCGGCAGATTGAACCGATCCCCGGTGTCCTGTACTAACACCCGACCCGCGTCATCCACCAGCCAGCCGTATACCTGAATCACCGGCAGCCCCTCCGGCACCGGCCTCGGACACCACATGAAATCCACGTCGACTATCTGCGTACGACCACAGACCGTAGCCACCCTCATCCGTCACACCAGCGCGCCACGCCGTCACTAGCCGGATCATCACGAGGAAGAGCACGCATGCGCTACCGGTCCACGCGGCCCCGCCGTCACAGACCGGTTCCTCATCACCGACCGCACCACCGGACAAGCATGGTGGCAACACGGCGCCGCCACCGAACCACCCGACGAAGCCGCCCGCAAACGAATGAGGGTTGCTAACGCCAACGCCTGCCTGGCGACACTCGCCGAACTCGGCGTGCTGACCTGATCGCTACCCTGAGACCCGGCCCACGACACGCCGGGCCTAGGGTCCCGCAGGTCTTCGGATTCGTGGCCAGCCCTCCAGCTCCCGAGCTCAACAGCAGGGCTGGTCGAGGCGATCGAAACAGCGCTGCTGTTGAGCTCGGGAGACTGAAAGCGGCCAGGGCGCGGCTGCTGAAGAGCTGGTGAACCGGCTGGTGCCGGACGCTTTCCGGGCGACCGGGGTGGTCAGCGAAGTAGGCAAGGGCCGGCACACCTCCAGCTCCGCGGTGGCGCTGCCGCTCCCGGGCGGCGGGTGGGTGGTGGACAACCCCGGCATCCGCTCCTTCGGACTGGCGCACGTGTGACGCCCGACGACATCGTCCGCGCCTTCGGCGACCTGGCGCAATCGATCACGAACTGCCCCCGAGGCTGCACCCACCTCGGCCCCCCGCCGACCCCGAATGCGCCCTAGACGACCTCACCAACGCCCCCCACCGCCGAGCCATGTCCGTCAGAACCCTCCTCGCCGCACTCGCCGAATCAGGTTGGTCCACAACGCCGGCAAGTCCACGGTCCGGCCCGGCTGGAGATCAAGATCATGCCGTTCGCATGCCTGATCGGGG
The DNA here is from genome assembly GCA_050699595.1 of Pseudonocardiaceae bacterium. Classification (GTDB taxonomy): domain Bacteria; phylum Actinomycetota; class Actinomycetes; order Mycobacteriales; family Pseudonocardiaceae. Next base: position 52,393 of record JBOHFI010000021.1, read on the forward strand.
TCGGCTGAGGAGTTGCCTTATCGTCCACCGTGACGACCCAATGACTGGGGGTGATCGTGACCCACGTCTTCATCAGCTATGCCACCCCGGACCGGGCGATCGCCGACGAGGTGTCAGAGTGGCTGCAGGCGGCCGGTCACGAGCCGTTCCTCGACCACGACCTTCGCGACGGCATCAGTGTCGGCGAGGACTGGGAACAGCGCCTGTACGACGAGCTGCGGCGGGTCGACGCGGTGATCGGCGTGGTCACGTCGTCCTTTCTGGCATCGACCTGGTGTTCAGCTGAGTTGGCGACCGCGCGCGCTCTGAGGTGCCGGCTGATGCCGTTGTCCGCCGAAGCCGGCGTGGTACACCCGCTGATGCGGCGTCTGCAGTCCGTGGACTACGTGGCCGACCCCGGGCAAGCCCGCAACCGAATGCTCCAGGCGGTACGGCTGCTGGATGACAGTGCAGGGACGTGGCGAGAGGGTACGAATCCCTTCCCCGGGCTGGAGCCGTTCACCGCGGAGCGCAGCCGGGTGTTCTTCGGGCGCGCGGCGGAGGCTCGCGAGGTGGGCAACCGGTTGCGCGCGATGGCTGGCGTCGGGGGGATGCTGGCCATCGTCGGGCCGTCTGGCTGTGGGAAGTCCTCGCTGCTCAACGCCGGGGTAGTGCCGCTGCTCGATAGCGACCCGGCCTGGTTAACGGTGCCGAGGCTGGTGCCGGGAACCGATCCGCTGCCCGAACTGGCCCGGGCGCTGGCGACCACCGCCCACCGTCTGGAGTTGAGCTGGTCGGCCAGCGACGTCCGCGGCAGACTCGAAGCCGGCACCGATGGCCTCCGCCGCGTGGCCGACGACCTGCTAGCCATCGGCCCGGGCACCCACCAGCAACGTGTGCTGGTGTCGATCGACCAGGCCGAGGAGCTGTTCACCCGAACCACCCCGGACGCACGAGCTCAATTCGCCCAGCTGCTGCGTGAGTCCATGACCGGCCCGGTGCACGTGGTCGCGGTGCTGCGCTCGGAGTTCCTCGACGATCTGCGTGATCTCCCCGAGCTGATCGGCGTGCCGATCGAGGCCCATGTGTTGGCCCCGCTGAACCGGGAGATGCTGCGCGAGGTCATCGAACAACCGGCGAAAGTGGCCAGGCTGCGGCTGGAGGAGGGACTGGCGGCTGCGCTGGTCGCCGACACCGACACCGGGGAGGCTCTGCCGCTGCTCGCCTTCATCCTGCGGCGGCTGGCAAACAGCCTGCCCGCTGGAAGCACGTTGAGCCTAACCCGCTACTACGACCTCGGCGGCGTCCGCGGCGCGCTGACCCAGCATGCCGACACCGCGCTCACCGAGGCCGTCCGGGCCAGCGGCCTGACCGAACGCGAGGTCCTGACCGGGCTCACTCGCCTGGTCACCGTCGACGACACCGGCCGACGCGCCCGACGACGGATCAAACTCACCGGCCTCGCCCAGCCGCTGCGCGTCGCACTGCATGTCTTCGTCGACCGCAGCCTGCTGCTCAGCGACACCGACGACGACGGCCAGGTGTGGCTCACCGTGGCCCACGAAGCCCTGCTCACCGGATGGCGACCCCTGGACACCGCCACCGCCGACATCACCCTCGCTCTGCGCACCGCCCGAACAGTCGAGCAAGCGGCCGCAGAGTGGACCAGTGCGGGCCGGCCCGAGCACTACCTCTGGGACAACGAGCGGCTCACCAGCACCCTGAGCACCGTGGGGATGACCCGCGCCGACGGCGGTCGCGACCCCGCTGGGCCGCCCCGCGTCGAGCTCGATGACGAGGCACTGGCGTTCCTCGACGCCACTACCCAACGGGTCCACGCCATGAAGGAGCGTGAACGGCGTCGCCGCACCCGCACCACCACCGTACTCTCGACCCTGCTGGTACTCGCGCTGATCGCCGCCGGTGTCGCGGTCTGGCAACAGCACCGGGCCAGCGGGGCTCAACGCCTTGCTATCGCCCGGGGCATGGTGGCTCAGGCCGAGCGGATCCGCGACCAGGATCCCCGGAGTGCCCTGCAACTCGGTGTCGCCGCTGAGCAGTTCGATGCCAGCCCGCAAACCCGCGCCAGCCTCCAGCAGACCCTCGAATCAACCCCCCACGTCAGGACCCTGAGCGACCGCACCGGCGCGGTGTACGGGGTGGCGTTCGCCCCCGACGGACGCACCCTAGCCACCACCAGCACCGACCAGACCATCCGATTGTGGGACCTCAACGACCGAGACCAACCCCACCCACTGGGCGCACCCCTGACCGGCCACATCAGTACGGTTTGGGGGGTGGCGTTCGCCCCCGACGGGCGCACCCTGGCCACCACCAGCGACGACCGAACCGTCCGGTTGTGGGACCTCAGCGACCGGGGCCGACCCTACCCACTCGGCCAACCCCTGACCGGCCACATCAGTACGGTTTGGGAGGTGGCGTTCGCCCCCGACGGGCGCACCCTGGCCACCACCAGCGACGATCAGACCGTCCGATTGTGGGACCTCAGAGACCAGGACCGACCCCACCAACTCGGCGCATCCCTGACCGGCCACACCGGCGTGGTTCTGGGGGTAGCGTTTGCCCCTGACGGGCGCACCCTGGCCACCACCAGTTTCGACCAGACCGTGCGGTTGTGGGACCTCAACGACCGAGACCGACCCCACCCACTGGGCACGCCCCTGACCGGCCACACCGGCCCGGTGTACGGGGTGGCGTTCGCCCCCGACGGACGCACCCTGGCCACCACCAGCACCGACCGGACCATCCGGTTGTGGGACCTCAACGACCGAGACCGACCCCACCCACTGGGCGCACCCCTGACCGGCCACACCGGCCCGGTGTACGGGGTGGCGTTCGCCCCCGACGGACGCACCTTAGCCACCACCAGCACCGACCAGACCGTCCGGTTGTGGGACCTGCCCCGCCTTGAGGGGTTCCGCGGCGATGAGGTGCGAGAAGCCTGCCTCCGCGCCGGTGGACCACTCGACAAATCAACCTGGGACCAGTACGCCCCCGGTATGAGCTACCAGGACGCCTGCGCCGGCCGTTGATCCATTAACGCGCGCGGCGTTGGCGCTCACCGACGCGTGCACACCGCCGGGATCGTGGATCGGAAGCGGTCCTCGACCTCCTGGACACTCGGGCGCCCAGCGTGTGCGGCCAGCACGCGGCGTACTGAGTTAACCCCTTCCAGGGCGCGGGTGCTGCTGAGCGAGCCGAGGGACGGGATCACCTGGCTGAGCAGCTCGCATGCCCGGTCGATGTCGCTGTGCGGGTTGCTCCGCGAGGGCAGGTAGGAGCTGGCCAGGGCAGTCGTGCCCAGGACGAGGCGGCGCAGCCTGCCACCCGCCGATGCCGAGGCCAGCAGCCCGGGGGCCAGCCGCTGGACATCATCGTGCCTGCCGAGGTCGCTGGCCATCCACATCGTTTCGGCAGTCAGGTGTCCGGGCGTGAAGAGCGTGAACCACATCCGCTCGTCGGCCGGGGCCGCTCGGTCAAGCGCCCGCTGCGCGACCGAGCACGCCTGCGCGCAGGCCCGCTGGTCACCGCGCAAGGCATGCGCGCGACCCTGCCAGGCGGCGCAGCGGGCCGCCGTTACTGGCGAGCCGCAGTCGAGTCCGGCACTGGCCAGGTCCAGTGTCTGGGCGGCGTCGCCAAGGGCGTGCGCCTGCCCAGCCATGTCGGCCAGGATGTGCGCGCCGAGTGCGCGGTTCCCGCTGGCCTGGGCTAGCCGCAGGGCCTGGATGTAGTAGCGCTGGGCAAGTCCCTGCTTACCGGAATCGCAGCTCATCCACCCGCACAGATCGCACAGCCGCGCCGTCGCGGCCATCAACTCCCGGCCAATAGTGTCGTTGTAGCTGCCGTGGAGCAGCGGGAGCACAACCTGGTTGTTGTAGTGCAGGAGCGTGGACCGGGCATACCCACCGCCGAACCGCAGGTCGACGTCGGTGAACGCCGCACACATCACCCACAACGCGTCGATGTCGCTCTGGCCGACGCGTCGAGCAGCCCAGCCCTGGGCAACCTCATCCTCGCGGTTAAGCAGCCACTCGCGCGTCGGCCCAGCAAACGCCGAGGCGACCCACGGCGCCGAGGTGAGAACCGACCGCCGGTCCAACTCCGACCTCCACAGTTTGGCGACCACCTCCACCGTAGCCTGCGGCGTGGCCGACCAGGCAAGCCCCAGGTCACCCGGGAAGGACCCACCACCGCTGGCCGGTGCGTCACCGGGTGCGTCACGGGTCGCTCGCTCGCGCTCGACCTGCGGCCAGAGCCGCTCCAGCGCCCCGCCAGTGTCCAGAGCGACATCCAACCGCCGGGTCAGCGCGAGACTGGGACACCGCTCACCTTTCTCGATCTTGCCGATCAAGGCCCCACTGTCATGAGTCCGCCGCCCGAGCGCGACTTGCGACAGATCGCGCACCGTCCGCCAATGCCGCAGCTGCGCACCAAAGAAATGCAGCGCCGACTCCAACGGAGTCAACTCCCTCGGCACCTGCCCCACAACGCCTCGCCTCCCCACGATCAGTGACTCGCCCCACCCTGCCCCCTGAACGGCCTGGCGCCACAACACGCCCGGAATATCGGATGCGGACAACCGTCCTGTCCGCATCCACCCCCTGGCCAGCCGGGCGCTGTTCCGCACTCACGAGGTGGGCGGGGTGAAGGTTTCCTTGATTGTGCGGGGGGTGGTCCAGCGGAGCAGGTTGAGCAGGGAGCCGGCTTTGTCGTTGGTGCCCGAGGCGCGGGAGCCGCCGAAGGGCTGGCGGCCCACGACCGCCCCGGTGGGTTTGTCGTTGACGTAGAAATTGCCCGCGGCGAAGCGCAACGCCGCGTGGGCCTGCGCCACCGCTGCCCGGTCGGTGGCGAACACGGCGCCGGTCAGGGCGTACGGGCTGGTGGCGTCGACCACATTGAGGATGGCCGCGTACTCGGAGTCGGGGTAGACGTGCACCGCGAGGATGGGCCCGAAGTACTCCGTCGCGAACACCTCGTGGGTGGGGTCAGTACCGAGCAGCACCGTGGGCTGCACGAACCAGCCGACCGAGTCGTCGCAGCCGCCGCCAGCCAGGACCTCGATCGACGGGTCGGTGGCCAGGCGCGCCAGCAGGTCGCGGTGCTTGGCGAAGGCCCGCGCGTCGATCACCGCGCCGCCGAAGACCGACAGGTCGGCGACGTCGCCGTAGCGCAGCGCCCGCGTGGTGTCGACGAGCTGGTCACGCAGGCCGCCGTCCCAGAGTGACCGGGGGAGGTAGGCCCGGGAGACCGCGGAGCACTTCTGGCCCTGGTACTCGAACGCCCCCCGCACCAGCGCGGTGCGCACCGCCACCGGGTCCGCCGAGGAGTGCGCCACCAGGAAGTCTTTGCCGCCGGTCTCCCCCACGATGCGCGGGTAGCAACGGTAACTGTCCAGATGCGAAGCGATGGTGCGCCACAACGTCCTGAAGGTCGTGGCGGACCCGGTGAAGTGCAGCCCGGCGAAGTCCGGGTCGGCCAGGGCCACCTCACTGACCGCCGCTCCGTCGCCGGTCACCAGGTTGATCACCCCTGGCGGCAGCCCGGCGGCTTCCAGCAGCCGCATGGTGTGGTGCGCGGCGAGCTGCTGGGTGGGAGTCGGTTTCCACACCACCGTGTTGCCCATCAGTGCCGGTGCGGTGGGTAGGTTGGCGGCGATCGCGGTGAAGTTGAACGGGGCGATCGCGGTGACGAACCCCTCCAGCGGGCGGTAGTCCATCCGGTTCCACTCACCAGGTGCTGAGTTCGGCTGCCACGCCAGGATCTCGCGGGCGTAGTGCACGGTGAAACGCCAGAAGTCGATCAGCTCGCAGGCCGCGTCGATCTCGGCCTGCTGGATCGACTTGGACTGGCCGAGCATGGTGGCGGCGTTGAGCGTGTCCCGCCACGGGCCGCCGAGCAGCTCCGCCGCCCGCAGCAGGATCGCGGCGCGCTCGTCGAAGGGCAGCTCGCGCCAGGCCGGGGCGGCCCGCATCGCGGAACGCACGGCATCGGCGACGTCGTGGGCGTCGGCCTGCGCGCTGGTGCCCAACACGTGGGCGTGCCGGTGCGGGGCGAGCACGTCGAACGGCTCCCCGCCGGCCATCCGCGCCACGCCGCCGATGGTCATGGTCAGCTCGGCCCGCTGGGCGGCCATCGCGGCGAGCGCGCGGGTCAGCGAAGCGCGTTCCGGACTTCCCGGCGGGTAGCTGCGCACCGGTTCATTACGCGGGACCGGCGTGGAGGTGATCGCGTCCATCGGGTCCTCCGGACCCGTGAGTGGCGATACGAGTCCGGACTCGTATCGCCACTCACGGGTCTCACATGAGTTCGAGCAGGAAGGGGATCTCCTGGGTGGCGTACCAGGCCATGTCATGGTCCTCCGCGTCGCCGAGCGCGAACTCGGCGTCCGGATCACCGAGGTCGGCGGCGTCCACCACCGCCACCGCGGTGCGCACCGCGTCGTGGGCGTCAGGCACGTCGACGTGCACCGCGGCGATCGCCGACGCCGGTACCGCGCCGGTGACCGTGACGGCGGCATCGTCGAGATCGGGGCGCAACCGCACCGGCTCGACGTCGGCGGCCACCACGACTCGGCGGGGAATCGCCGCCGGGTCGCCGTCCAGCTCGGCGGCCAGCAGCCGCAGCGAGGCCCGGGCCGCCTGATTCATCGCCGCGTACTCCAGCTCCTCGGTGTCCCCGGCGGCGTAGGACTCGCGAAACATCGGGGTGAGCGCGAAGGCGGTGCCGCAGACGGGGAGCAGTTCTCCCGACTCGACGAGCACCCGCAACATCGCGAGCGTGGCGGGGATGTAGACCCTCATCGGCGACACGGCCCCTTACCTGCGAGAACATCAGACACCACGGCTCGGCCTAGACTAGGTCGCCATCTCCCACCGTGGGGGACGCGGTACCCCTGGAGCGCGCCCAGGCGGCACCAGATACCGAAGTAAGCCGATTGTGCACAATCCGGCGAAAATCGGTGGCGACACCCCTGCGTATCACCCATACTCTCCCGGTACCGGATCGTTGCCCCTCCTCCGATCCGCCTACACACGGTCCCTGGCGCCGCCATGGACCGCCCACACACACGGCGTCTTCGGCCCCGCCGTTCATCACCTCGCGCTCATCGGCGCGTGGCCCGAAGACGAGGAGGGCTCGTTGACCGCGAGCATCGCCGAACCGTGTCCCGAGCTGCCGCCCCAGAAAGCTCAACAGACAGCTCAACGGCCGATACTGCGCCGGTTGGCGGACATCCTGCCGGCCGCGCCGGCAGCGACACCCGAGCCGCCACCCACGACGCTACCGGTCCCCGACCCCGCGGCGTCCGTCCTCGCTGAGCGGGTGCTGCGGGCCGCAGTGGAGATCCTCAGCGGCCGGCGGCCGGCCCAGCAGCTGTCCGCGGTGCTGGGCCCAGACCTGCTGACCTACCTGGTGTCGCTGCAGGTGGCGGCGGGACATCTAGAGCCGAGGGTGCACAGAGTGCTCGCCCAACAGCACACCGCCGACGCACTGGAGGCGGTCGCGCTGGTGACGCTGAGCACCGGAGTTCGGGCGCTGGCCGCCCGCTTCGAGAAACATGGCAACCGGTGGCGGTGCACCGCGCTGCAGCTGCGCCTCACCACCGGAGACCTGAGGTCACGCCGACGGTGACGGAGTTCCGTGCCGGAACCACCGACCGACTACCATCGCACCGGCCACTGTGTGCCGGTCACGACCGGTACCGAAGCTTAAGGAGACTCTCACGTCTACGTCTCGTCCCGCCGCTGGGGCCGACCGCGTCGTCGTGGTCCCGGCGGGCACGGCGTGCGCGGAAGCGGTGGCCGCAGCGAAGCTGCCCACGGCCGGCCCGAACGCGATCGTCGTCGTCCGAGGCTTGGACGGCGCCCTGCGGGACCTCGGCTGGGTGCCCGAGGTCGACGTCGAGGTCCAGCCGGTCGCGATGTCCAGCCCGGATGGCCTCACCGTGCTGCGCCACTCCACCGCCCACGTGCTCGCCCAGGCCGTGCAGGACGTGTATCCGGAGGCCAAGCTCGGCATCGGGCCGCCGATCGAGAACGGTTTCTACTACGACTTCGACGTCGCGCACCCCTTCCAGCCCGAGGATCTCGAACGCATCGAGGCCCGGATGCGGGAGATCGTCTCCTCGGGGCAGCGGTTCCGCCGCCGGGCGTTCCCTTCGCTGGACGCCGCCAGGGCCGAGCTGGTCGGCGAGCCGTACAAGCTCGAGCTCGTCGACATCAAGGGCGACGTTGCCGCCGACGTCATGGAGGTCGGCGGCGGCGAGTTGACGATCTACGACAACGTCGACCCCAAGACCGGCCGTACCTGCTGGTCGGACCTGTGCCGGGGCCCGCATCTGCCCTCGACCCGGCTGATCCCCGCCTTCACGCTCACCCGCAGCGCCGCGGCGTACTGGCGGGGTAGTGAGAAGAATCCACAGCTGCAGCGGATCTACGGCACCGCGTGGCCGACCCGGGACGCGCTCAAGGAGCACCTGCGGCTGCTGGCGGAGGCCGCCAAGCGCGACCACCGCCGCATCGGTGAGGACCTGGACCTGTTCGCCTTCAGCAAGGAGGTCGGCCGGGGGCTGCCGCTGTGGCTGCCGGGTGGCACGATCATCCGTGACGAGCTGGAGGGCTGGGCCCGGCGGACCGAGCGCAAGCTGGGCTATCAGCGGGTGGTGACCCCGCACATCGCCCAGAAGGATCTGTACTACCTGTCGGGGCACCTGCCCTATTACGACGAGGATATGTATTCCCCCATCGACATCGAGGGTGAGAAGTACTACCTGCGGCCGATGAACTGCCCGCATCACCACATGGTGTACAAGGCACGGCCGCACAGCTATCGCGAGCTGCCCTACAAGATCGCCGAGTACGGGACCGTCTACCGGTTCGAGCGCAGCGGGCAGCTGCACGGCATGATGCGAGTACGGGGGTTCACCCAGAACGACGCGCACATCTACTGCACCTATGACCAGGCCAAGGACCAGTTCCTGGAAGCCATGCGGATGCACGACGACTACTACCGCGCGCTGGGCATCACCGACTTCTTCATGGTGTTGGCCCTGCGGGACCCGGCCAACACCGACAAGTACCACGGCGACGAACAGATGTGGGCCACCGCCGAGCGGATCACCCGCGAGGCCATGGAGGAGTCCCGGATCCCCTACGTCGAGGAGATCGGCGGCGCCGCCCACTACGGACCGAAGGTCGACTTCGTGATCCGGGCGGTGACCGGCAAGGAGTTCGCCGCCTCCACCAACCAGGTCGACCTCTACACCCCGCACCGGTTCGGGCTGACCTACCACGACTCGGACGGCACCGAGAAACCCGTCGTCGTGATCCACCGCGCGCCGCTGGGCTCACACGAGCGGTTCGTCGCCTACCTCACCGAGCACTTCGCCGGTGCGTTCCCGGTCTGGCTCGCCCCGGAGCAGGTACGGATCATCCCGATCGTCGATGATTTGCTGGACTACGCGAACGAGGTCCGCGGCGCGCTCGTCGACGCCGACCTGCGCGCCGACGTCGACACCAGCGACGGGCGGCTGCCGGCGAAGGTACGCGCGGCCATCACCAGGAAGATCCCGCTGATCGTCGTGCTCGGCCGGCGCGAGGCCGACCATCGCACCGTCACGGTCCGCTACCGCTCCGGCCAAGAAACCCCCATGCCGCTGGACGAGTTCGTCGAGCACGCGAAGGAACTCGTGCGCAGCAAGAGCCTGGAAGGCGCCGGACACCTCCAGCTCGGCCCCAAGGCCGCCGCCACGGGCAACGGAGGATGACGGTGCCAACCGGTTCGGTCTTGAATAAGATCAATGACAGGGGTTTCACCTTTATCACCGTTGATCCGAGCATGAAGTCGACGAGAACGCTTGGGCTCAAACCGTAGCCCGACATCGACACGACCCGGGTGGTGATGATAAAATTTCCACGTCCTTTGCGGGTCCTAAATATATCGTGACAGCTGCTTACAGCGGCGGACTCACAGGTCCGCCGCTTTTTTGTTGCTTCGGCGCTCAGCTCACCTAACACGACAGCCGCAGTGCGTGATCCTCCAGCGCATGTCGCGACCACCGCACCCCACTCTCATCACCAACCCCACGACGCGCCCGAAAACGTCCGTGGCATCGAGTTCACGCACAGAGCCGACCCCACCCCGAAGCGCACCGCGCCAGTGGTGCGCCGCCAGCAGAGAGCGAACGAGGCGTGTCTACCCAAACCGCTTCAACCGCACAATACGGTCATACCTCAAAAAATGGCGGAGCCCCGCTTGACAGACAGGGAAGGACGTCGAGATGCTGAAGTCGCGGGCGGGACGAGGCATTGGTCATGGCGGAGCAGAGGGAGATCGGGCCTACGATGGGCCACAAACGCCATCTCAACCAGAACCGCGAATGGACACCGAGCGACACCAGATTGGCCCGTGTGAGCCGTCAAGCACACCAAGAAAATGTTCCGTCGGTGTGCCCGCCATGGAACTTGATTTCGGGAGATGTCTGAATGACTTATATGTCAGGAGCAAGCCTGCAGAGCGAACCCGCCCTCCGCACCGCATCGGCTGCGCTCGGCGGTTCGGCGCAGGAGGGGGCCGTCTTACGGCTGGCCGAGTCGGTGTTCGACTCACCTGCCCTGCGCAACGAGTTCTACGACCGCTGGGCCTCCGGCCCGCTGAGCTACCCACAGGTCCGGGTCTTCGCCGAGCAATACCTGGCGAGGACGATCAACACGAGTGTGATGGTAGCGTTGTCGGTGCTCAACACCGATAACCTGGAAGCACGCGTTGAGTGTGTGAAGAATCTGTATTCGGAGTACGGCTGCGGGGACGTCTCCAAGGCACATCTGGTGCTGTTGGAGGCATTTCTTGCCGATCTACTGAGCCGGCTGAACGGCGGCCCGGTCGCCGTCGAGGATCTGCGACGCCACCAGCCGATCGCGTCGACGATCACGTTCAGCACCGGGCAGCGCGAGCTGTTCACTTCCCGAGACCAGCGGGTGGTGCAGGGCGCGCTCCTGGCCCAGGAGTGGCTGGCCTATTCGATGCTCGTCCGACTCTACGAGGGTGTGCGTCACTACAAGTCGTTCTACCTCAGCGAAGAGGAATTCCACGAGGCCTGCGAATACTTCTACGTCCACATCGGCGAGGCCGAGAAAGAGCACAAGATCCAGGCAGTCCGTTCAGCGGCACAGATCTGCACCGACGAAACCGACCTCGATATGGTCCGCGGCGCCTTCCAGAACTTCCTGGGTCTGACCGAACAGTACTGGGCCGGCGTCGCTGACGAGATGCGTCGGGTGGCGTGACACCCTGCTCGAGATCGGCACCCCCACACGGCGCCACCGGCACGCCCGCGCCCAGCGCGACCAGCGCGGCCGGGCTGGTCCTCATCCAGATCACCAGCCTGCAGCTGGGCTCGGCGGTCGCGAAGGACCTGTTCGGCCGCGCCGGCCCCACCGGTCTGGCGGCCCTGCGGATCACGTGGGCCGCCCTGGTGCTGTGTGCCCTGGTCCGTCCACGCCTGCGCGGGCTCACCACCCGCCAGCTGACCACTGCGCTGGGTCTCGGACTCGTCGTGGCCGCGATGAACCTCACCTACTTCCACGCGATCGCACGGATCCCCATCGGCGTCGCCTCGAGCCTGGAGCTGCTCGGCCCGTTGGGTCTGTCGCTGGTGGTGTCCCGCCGCCCCACCGACCTGCTGTGGGCCGGTCTGTCCGCGATCGGTCTGGCTTTGCTCGCGGTACCCCGCAGCGAACTGGACGTCGTCGGACTCGTGTTCGGAGCCATCGCGGGCCTCTTGCGTGCGGGTTACGTGCTTCTCAACCAACGCGTCGGCGTGCTATTCATCGATTGGAGCGGTCTGGCGCTAGCCATGACCGCCGGTGCTGTCGTCCTCGTCCCGCTAGCGGCTATCACCAGCGGTGAGCAGCTGACACACATCGACGTCCTCATACGCGGCCTCGGCGTGGCGATTCTGTCGTCCCTGGTGCCCTATTCGCTGGATATGCTTACACTGCGGCGGATTACCCCCCGTCTGTTCGGCATTCTACTCAGCGCGAGCCCGGCGGTCGCCGCGATGGTCGGTTACGCCGTGCTTGACGAGTCCTTGACCACCAACCAACTCCTCGCCATCGGTTTGATCACCGCTGCCAATATCGCCGCTGTGCGTTCGCATCGCAGAGCGACTGCTCGCCCTGTTGATCATCAGCCCGGATAGAATCCCTCCACACCGCGAGAGCGTGACAGCAGCTATCGCGCAGCCGGCGTCATCGTCCGAGTCAGGACGTGGCTACCTGATCAGGTGGGGGTGCGCTGATCGAGACGGGGGCGTTGAATCTGCTCAGCGTGATGACCGTGGAGGCGGACTGCCCTTGCACGGTCACGTCCTGCGTGAGCTTGACCGGCCGGCCCTCGTCATCGACGGACAACTCGACGGGCAGGGTCGTGACCCCGGCGCCGAGCAGCGTCTGCCGGCCCGGCGTGGTGCTCGGGAGCTTCGCGACGTCCACCTCGATCGAGTAATGAGTGACCGGCACGGCGTCGAGCGACTCCTTGCCGACGAGCGTGACGCGCCGCGCGGCGGAGGTGAACGTGGTGGACTGGTCGAGCGAGGCCGAGTTCCGCACAGACTCGATCAACGTCGCCATGGTGCGTATCGTCGGATTGCTGCTGTCCGGGGTGAGCCGCACCCAGGGTTTGCCGGCCGGGTTCAGCTCTGCCGGCAGCTGGGCGTAGGTCGTCCGGTCGATGATGATGAGCCGCAACCGCAGCGTGAGATCAGGTCCGATCTCCTCGCTGATGTCTCCGGCCTGCAGCGTTGCGCCGGAGAGCTTCTCGTCACCCTCACCCTTGATCGTCTGACCCGCGGCCGACACGGAGAGTGTGAGGTGTGCCGAGGTCACTGACGAGACGCCCCGCCGAAGCAATGCCGCAAGGCCTGCGGCATCGGTCGGAGCAGGAGATGATGACGCAGTGGCGACCGAGGTGACGCCACGTGCGGAGGGGCCGGGGTCCTTCGTGGAGGAACAACTCACCAGCGCGACGGCGGGGCACAACACGGCGACAGCGGCCAATCGCCGCATCGGGATCATCGCCGGAACACTGCGCTCCGGCGGTGAATGCGGCGAGTCCAGCATTCGAACAGGGGACTGCGACAAACCCCACAAAGGATTGCGGTTATCGAGTACCGGCGGCGTTACACGAGGGCGAACTGTGTGTCGCCTACGCTGCAACGTTGTAAGCAGCTCGTTGTTCCCGCAGCTGAGGCGGGTGCGGACCTAACCCAGCTTGAGCACGATCTGGCCGTCCTCCTCCCACACCGGGTAGGTCCGGACGGCGTAGTCCCCTGTGGAGCACGATCCGTCGGCCAGGGTGAAGGCGTGGCCGTGCAGCGGGCAGAGCACCCGGCGCTGGTCGATCTGCCCGTCGGCGAGCGGGCCGCCCGCGTGCGGGCACACCGCGTCGGTCGCCCACAGCTCGCGGGCACGGGTCCGGAACACCGCGACCTGTTCGCCGTCGACGGCGAAGGCGCGGCCCTCGCCGAGCGGGATCTGCTCGATCGGGCCGAGCCGATACCCACTGCCGGCCCGGGCGGTCACCGGAGGAGCACCTGAGACACCGGGACCAGTGGCAGTGGAATCAGTGGCAGCGCGTCGACGAACTGGCCGCTGGTGACCGGGTCGCGGCCCTCCAGCCAGGGATCGCGGTAGGCTTCCAGCGACTCCTGCATCCGGGCCGTCAGCCCGGCCACCACACCGTCCCGGTCATCCACCAGGATCGCCCGCAACTCATCGATGCCCAGGCGCGGCACGAAGTCGTAGGTGCGCTCCAGCCACCCCGCGTTCTCCCGGTAGAACTGCATGAACACCCCGGCCAGCCCCGTCGCCTCATCATGGCCGGTCACCCGGGCCAGCACGTCGCCCTTACGCACCGTCGCCCCGGCGGCACCCCCCACGTAGAGGTCCCACTGACCCTCGCCGACCGCCACCAGACCGAGGTCTTTGACCAGCGCCTCGGAGCAGTTACGCGGGCACCCGGCGACGGCCAGCTTCAGCTTCGCCGGACTCTCCAGGCCCTTGTAACGTTCCTCCAGGTCGATGCCCAACCGGGTGGAGTCGCCGAGGCCGAAGCGGCAGTAGTCGGTGCCGACGCAGGTCTTCACGGTGCGGAAGCTCTTGCCGTAGGCGTATCCCGAGGGCATGTCGAGGTCGGCCCACACAGCGGGCAGGTCCTCCTTGCGCACGCCGAGCAGGTCGATCCGCTGTCCACCGGTGATTTTGATCATCGGGATGGCGTAGCGGTCCGCGACGTCGGCGATGCGGCGCAGCTGGTCGGCGTTGGTGACTCCACCGGAGATCCGCGGGACCACCGAGAACGTGCCGTCGCGCTGGATGTTGGCGTGGACCCGGTCGTTGATGTACCGGGCGTCCCGCTCGTCGACGTACCGCCGGCCCCAGAGCATCCGGAGCAGCGAGGCGAGTGGCATCTTCGCGGCGGCGTCCTCGCCGTCGGGGGCCAGCTCGGCGAACACCGCGGAGACCGAGCGCAGCCCGCGGCGCCGGATCTCGGCGATCAGCTCCGGTTTCTCCAGCGGGATCGCCGGGACGTACCACCGCGCGCTCGCGTCGTCAGCCACATCACCGCCGGCGGCCCACGCCACGATGTCGCAGACCAGTCCCTTGCAGGCACCGCAGCCCTTGCCGGCGCGGGTCGCGGCCATCACACCGACGACGCTGGTGGTGCCAGCCTGGACGCAACCGACCAGGTCGCCCTTGCTCACGCCGTTGCAGTTGCAGACCTGGACGCTGTCGTCCATCTCGGCCGCGCCCTGCTTGCCATCCGGCGCGGCCAGCTCGAAGAGCAGCTCGACCCGTTCCTCGGGCAGGGGCAGCGCCCGGTCGAACGCCTGGGTGAGGAACGCGACCTTGCCGGTGTCACCGAGCAGGGTGGCCCCGACCAGCTTGCCGTCGCGCACGACGACGCTCTTGTAGACCCCGCGCCGTGGCTCGGAGAACCGCACGAACTCGTCGTCGGCGCGTTCCGGGCGCCTGATGCCCATCGACGCCACGTCCACGCCGGCCACCTTGAGCTTGGTGGCGTTGCGCGAGCCGTGGTAGGCGGCGTGCGGGTCGGCACCGGTGATGTGGTCGGCCAGCACCCTGGCCTGCTCCCACAGCGGCGCGACCAGCCCGTACACCTCACCGCGGTGCTGGACGCACTCGCCGACGGCGTAGACGTCCGGGTCGTCCAGGGTGCGCATCTGGTCGTCGGTGACGATCGCCCGCTCGACGGTCAGGCCGCAGATCACGCCGAGCCCGACATTGGGCCGGATGCCGGCGGCGACCACGACCATGTCGCAGTCGATCGCGCGGCCATCAGCGAACACCACCCCGGTCACGGAGCCGTCGCCGCGGATCGCGGTGGTGCGCGCCCCGGTGTGCACGGTGATGCCCAGCAGCTCGACGATGCGGCGCAGGATGGCGCCGGCCTCGTCGTCGAGCTGCTGGTTCATCAGCACCGGCCCGGACTGCACGACGTGCACCTCCAGGCCGTGCTGTTGCAGACCGTAGGCGGCCTCCAACCCCAGCAGCCCACCGCCGATCACCACAGCGCAGCGCCGCCCCACGGCGTAACCGATCATCGCGGTGGTGTCGTCCAGGGTGCGGAAGCCGAACACACCCGGAGTGAGGGTGCGGTCGTCCACCCACATGCCCTCCATCGGCGGGAAGAACGTCCGGCTACCGGTGGCGATGATCAGTTTGTCGTACCGCACGATCGAGCCGTCGTCGGCGAACACGACCCGGGCGAACCGGTCGATCCGCACCACCCGCACCCCGGCGCGCAGGGTGATCCCGTTCTCGTCGTACCAGCTCAACGGGTTGAGGAAGATCTCCTCGGGGTCGGACCCGCCGTCGGCCAGCACACTGGAGAGCATGATCCGGTTGTAGTTCCCGTACGGCTCCTCACCGAACACCGTGATCCGGAACTGGTCGCCGCCCTTGCGGGCCAGGATCTCCTCCACAACCCGGGCGCCCGCCATCCCGTTGCCGATCACCACCAGCTCACGGCGCGGCGCCGACTCAGGCACCGAGGGGGACGCCGGCATCTCAGACCTCCACCAGACCGAGATCGACCACGACGGTCCCGGTGAGCCCCTCCGGCGCGGCCAGGTGCAGCTCGAGTGTCGTCTCGTCCTCCAGGTTCTCGACCACGCGCAGCACGACGTGCGTGCCCGCCCGGGCGCCGATCGGGAAGTAGCGCATGGGCGCCCCGTCTTTCACCAGCACCACGGTGATCAGCTCGTCGGTGCTGTTGCCGCCGCGGAAGTACAGCGGCTGGGTGGTCACGCCCGGCGGTACCCGGTAGCTGAGGTCGGGGTGTACGAGCACGGCCTTGTCCATGCCCTGGCCCTCGAACGGGTATACCCCCTGCAGGAAGCGGGTGGTGCTGTGCATGCCGGTCACCCGATCAGCATCGCTGAGCGCTGTTACTGCCCGGTTGACGCACCATTACGCGCCATCGCGGAGCTGCGTGTATCGAGCGTGCCCAGTATCAGTGGTCGTGACCCGTTGTCGCCCGGTCAGGTCCGCAGACCAGCAGCACCCCGTAGGGCTGCCGGCCCCAGATGGTCCACATGACGCACCTGGTGCCGGGAGGTTCGGGGGGTCATGCGCGGGCCAGCAGTCGTTGCTGTCGCCCGCGCCCGCCGCGTCACACGGGCTTGTCGCGACAGCCCGGCACCAGGTGTGTGACGCACTGCGGCGGAGGTGACCGCAGCGACGGCAGGAAGTGGCTCGCGGCCGGCTTGTCGAGCTGCCACCCCTGCTGCCACCCTTTAGGGTCAGCGGCCATGACGGTCGATACGGGGGAGCTAGCGGCGGACCGGGTGCGGGTGCGGACCTTGCGGCGGAGCCTCGGTCTGCTCCTGGCCACCTATCGCAACGCGGCTGGGGTCTCGCAACCCGAGCTGGCCCAGGCCCTCGGGCGGACCCGGACCACGGTCTCGAAGGTCGAGCACGGTACCCGGGGGATGCCCGAGGAGCAGTGGAAGATCACCGACGACGTGTGCCGGGCGCAGGGCGCCCTGATCGCTGAGCACAGCGTGCTGGCCCAAGCCGAACAGGACTATCGTGGCCTTTGCCGCGCCTACCAGCGCCGGGCGCGGCAGGCGGCGGCGCGGGCCGGCGTGGACGCCCTCCGGGCCGCACCCGCACTCGTGTCCGCCGCGCGGGACCGTAACCAGGGCGGCGGGCGTGACGCGGGGCCGGGGACAGCAGGCGCGGACAGGGAGTTGGCCGAGGAACTGATGCGAGAGGTGATCACGATCCTGGCGCGGCCCTGGGCCGCCGCGAGGCGCTGCTGGCCGCCCGGTGGGCACTGGCGGCCCTGAGCCTGTCTAGCCTGGACCCCGACGAATGCACCCGGACCGCGCAGGCTGTGGAGGATCCCCGTCGGGTGGACGCCCGCGTCGTTAACAACTTGACCACCACCCTCGCTCAGTGTAAGCGTCAAGAAGACACCCTCGGACCGGGTGAGGTACTTGATACCGTCCTCGCGCAACACCAGATCGTGCGCCATCTGCTCACGGGCGGCTGCCCTGACGGGCTACGCAAGGCGCTGACCACCCTGGACAGCAACATGGCAACCACCATCGGTGGCTACTTCGAGGACATGGGTCATTTTGACGCCGCGAGGCGCTACTGCGAGCGTGGTCGCCGAGCCGGTCACGACGCCGGTAACCCGGCGTGCGCCGCCTACGCGGCAGTCGCGACGAGCGGTGTGGCCCGCCTGCGCGGGGACACGCCCACCGCGTTGGACGCCGCCACCGCCGGTCGCAGCCTGGCGGCGCGCACCGATGACGCTCAACTCAAAGCCCTCGCTGAGGCGCGGGCCGCTGGCGCCTACGCGCTAGACGGCCAACGCGGGCCGTATATGGCCGCGTGCGAGCGATCTCACCAATTCCTCACCAGCGCGGCGACCGCGGGCACCCCGGACTCACTGGCCTACTGGGTCCACGAGGGCACGCTAGACAGTTCTCGCAGCGAATATCTCGTACTGCTAGGCAGACCACAGGACGCCGTCGACGCCGCGATCAACGCCCGCGCGCGATATGACCGCACCCCCTACGTGCATGGCTACGCGCTCTGTGAAATGCGACTGGGCCACGCGCTCGTCCTGTCCCACGACGTCGCCGAGGCCGCCCGGGTCCTCGGCGACGTGGCCGGCCTCGCCACCCTCTCCCCACTGCTCACAGCGAAACTCCACGCCACCCGAGCTCTGATGCAACCCTGGGCCGGCACCCAGGCCGTCACCACCCTCGACGCCCAGCTGCACGCGTGCAGGCTCATGCCCACCACACCCGGGCCGACCGTGACCTGAGGCCACCAGTTTCATACCCGCAGTTGTGGTGGCTCGCCAGCGCGCGAGAGGCTTCCAGGGTGCACCGACAGAGGGGAACTGGTCATGGCGAAACATGAGACGCCGCCGCAGGGCTCCGAGCAGGACGGTAAGACAGAGCTTGATGCGGCGGGCCCGGCCAAGCTGGCGAAGGAACCCGGAGGCGGCCGGCACTCGGCGGCTGAGGATGAGGCCGACCCCGACGAGGCCGAGGAGTGACCGAGACGGCGGCGTCGGCGGCACCTCTCACCGCACCTGGGCCGTCGAAGCTGCTGGTCGGGTTGGTCGATGGCCTGTCGAGCAGCGGAGCACTGTCGCCTGACTGGCGTGCGGCGTTCCTTGCTGTGCCTCGCCATCTCTTCGTTCCCGATCTGGTGTGGTGCGACCGCGAGGACGGCTCCGGGCCGCGACCGGTCCGGCGGGCTGAACAACCAGACACGTGGCTACAGCTGGTGTATCGGGATGAGCCGATCATCACCCAGATCAACGACGGAACATCCCCGACTGTGGCACCGGACTCGGCGGTGTCGAGTCACACCGTTTACAGCAGTTCGACGAGCATGCCGACCGTCGTCGCGGAGATGCTCACCGCGTTGCGGGCCGAACCCGGGATGAGCGTGCTGGAAATCGGCACTGGTACCGGGTGGAACACCGCGCTGCTCGCCCACCGGCTCGGCGGCGAGCACGTCACCTCGATAGAGATCGACCCGCAGATCAGCGCACATGCCCAGAGAGCACTCGCTGATGCCGGGTACGGCGCGGTCACGGTCCTGACCGGCGATGGCGCCCTCGGCCACCCTCGGCGGGCACCCTATGACCGGGTGCTGTCCACCGCCTGCGTCTACCAGGTGCCCTACCCTTGGATCGCCCAGACCCGGGCCGGCGGACTGGTTCTCACCCCGTGGGGCACCGAGTACCACAACGGGCACCTCCTCGCGGTGACCGTGGCCGGTGATGGCACCGCCACCGGCGGGATCGTCGGCACGACCGCGTTCATGACCGTCCGCGACCAGCGCATCCCCTGGATTCCGATCTCCGACATCGTCACCGAGGACAGCGAAGCGCGCGCCGGAGAGAAGCTCAGCAAGCGCCACCCCCGCTACTACGTCGCCGACTACGACGCAAGGACCGCGATCGGAGTCCAGGTGCCGCGCTGCATCCCCCGCTACACCCCACCCGATGCTGAGGACCCGGACGGGATCCTGTGGCTGCTCGACCACTGGTCACACTCCTGGGCGGCGATACACCACCAGCCTGATCAACCCGGACCCTACCGGGTACGCCAATACGGGCCCCGGCGACTGTTCGATGAGGTCAGCGCCGCCTATCGAGGTTGGAAAGCCGCCGGAAAACCCCCAGCACACACCTGGCGCATCACCATCACACCAGACGGCCAGCGAGCCGAACTCACGGGGACCGAGTACGAGAAGGCTGGGATTTGCGACATTCCGTGACTTCGCCGGAGTCGCGGTGTGAGTCCGGGCGGCCTTCAGCGGGCGCCAAGCACTCGGGCACTAGCCAGTCAGGCCCCAGCGATGGCGACCTGGCGGGCCATCCGGGCGAGCTCGCGGTGGCCGGTGCTGGAGCGGGCTTCCAGGGCGCTCGCCAGCGGGTCGAGGCGTCGGCGAGCACGGTGGGAGCTCAACTTCGTCACACCGGCGATCGCGCCGTGGGCCAGCCGCAACCCGTCGGGCTCGCCAGCCCGGACGTGGATGGTGGCCAGCAAGATGCCGGTGTGGGTACGAGCCCGCTGGCTGCCGCTCTCCCAGCGCCGCGCCGACGCCGTAGCGAGCGGTTGCGCCGCATCCAGCCGCCCACGTTCGAGCTCCAGTCTCGCGGCCACGTAGTCCGGATCGCCGTTCAGGTCGGCGGGGGCGGAGGGCAGCAGTTCCCTTGCCATCGCCAACTTGGCGTCAGCGCCATCTGGGTCCCCCATGAGGGACAGGGCCGTCGCGGAGTACGCCTTCGCGCAGGACTGCACGGCTGCCTGGGAACCTCGCCAGCCGACCCCACTAAGTTCGTCAGCCGAGGGGATGCCCATCGCGATGAGCTGGCCGAACTGCAGCATCGCGAGCCCGTTATTGGGGCGACCGTGCTCCACGGTGGCCAGCCCGGCATAGTTCAGGGCGGTGGCCTGCAGGTAGGCGTCCCCGGCCACGGTGGCCAGCTCCAGCCCGCAGGTGCAATGATGCAACGTGCGGTCATAGAGGTCCGCGTCGAACGCGGCCCAGCCGGCGTGGATGTGCAGCTCGGCTACCGCCGTCATCAGAGCCCGCTTGATTGGCTCGTCGCCCGGAATGTCCAGCAGCCGAGTGGCCCAGGCGCTGGTCGCGCTGGTCGCGCTGCTCACTTGCGGGTCGGAGCCATAGGTGCGGCCAGTTTCTCGGAGCTTCCGGGTGAGGTCACGGACCTTCGCCACGTGGACCCCCAGGATCCGGGACGGCAGCGGGATCGGTGCCGGGGCAGGCAGCTGGGGCCGCTGCCCGAGCTCCCGCAAGGGCCGACCCGCGAAAGCCATCCCGGCGAAAGCCATCATCGCCCGACGGCGCATCTCCTCAACCTCCTCCTCGGTGAGCTCTCTACCCCTGCCCCGGTCAGGGTAGGCACCACCACCGTCGGCGGGGCCGAGGTTCATCCACTCACGCGGGATCACCAACCCGTCAGCGACCCTCACCAACACCCGAAAGTCGCTCACCCGCCGGCCCCTGAGGATCTCCGAGACCTCAGACTGACGCATCCCCACCGCACTGGCGATCCCCCGCTGGCTCCACCCGTTCTCATTCAGCACCCGGAACACCGTCCCGATGTCATGACCGGCCAGCGCCACCCGCACCTCCGGGCGAGCCAGCAACACCGGATGCACCGGCACAGAGTTGCCCGCCAGCCGGACGAGCAGGTCGTCATCTCCAGAACCCATCGCGATCACCGCTTCCCCTCGCTCCACACCCGGAAAGCACGATAGCGGCCCACCGGCAAGGCTGGCACGATCCACGCCGGATGATGTGGCGCACGTCTTTGCTCGGCGCTGGTTTCAGGGGATCGTGGGGGAGCCAATGCCGGTGGGCCGCTTGCGCACCCGGGCCAGCGCGGGAGGGGGTGCGCAGCATCGGGTGGGTTCCCCTGCACGCCGCCGCAGCTCTTACCTCCGCCGGACTGATCGTGTTGACTGGCCCCAGCAGGGCCGGGAAGACCACCACACTGTTATACCTGCTTGCCGAAGGCCTCAGCCGGGCATTCGTGGCCAACGACAACGTGTATCTGACGAGCAACAACGACGGCACTGGTCACTCGTCACGTTGGCGGCGAATCAGCCGCCAACGTGCCTCTGACGCGGTGACCACCGGCTACTTGACCCAGACTCATCCCAGAGCCAAGACCAGACCTTGTTTTGATGTCATCTCATCAGCTTTCGACGCTTCAGCCGACAGAAGGCCTTCGGCCTATCGCTCATCTTTCCAGCCCACACCTGACGCGATCCCGCCGCGTCTTTTCCTACACCGTTCAAGACCACGGTCTTCAGCCAAGGCCCCGGCAGGTGGTTTGAAGCCTCCTTCCGCAAGGCGACTCCAGAGGTCCAGAGATTCCTCCATCTACTCGTACAGCACCGCAGACACCGAGCTCACCAAGCTCGATCCGCGTTCATGTTCACAAAGTCTTCAGCTAACGCAGCAGTGGGCGGTTTCAAGCCTCCCCCCACAGGGCGGCTCCGAAGAGCCTACCTTCATCTCTCACGCAGCTCCACCTCCAGACGCTCTACCTACATCAAACCCCCTTCAGCGTTCGTGACACACGGAACCGGAACCCCGTGAATCCGGACTTCGGTGCTGGCACTCGGGCAGGACGACGACGCATCAGCCCAGCCTGCCCGAGCTGTGATCCGCCGATGCAACAGTGCCCGGTTGGGCACGTATTCCAGTATCGCCGACCTGGCTCATGAAGGGTGGTGTTGCCAGGCATGCGCCGGGTACCCGCTTCGTAGGCAGGTCAAGAGTCACTCAAGGTTCGTAGTGATGTAATTCGTTCCTGAACTCACCCGGCCTCATGAACGTCGAAATATCCGAACTGGGCGTGCACGGTTCAGCGAGCTGTCGCTCCCGATCCTCGTCGGACCGATCTCGCATCTTGGGCGCCTTGTAGGACGGGTCAGCGCACTCGCAGTGTCGGCACATCCCTCCCGCCAACTCGTACGAACCACACTCCTGACACCGCTGGCTCGTCCGGCCCATGCGCAATCGCGCGGCGGTGAACATTCCAAGCAAATGCTCGAACGCCTTGAGCCCGATCTCGGCGTCCACGCGGACCGCGTTCTTGGCGTGCGTCAGTCAGTTGACGTACTCCCAGGTTTCGGCTGCCAGCTTCTTCAGGTGCGAACGCAGTTTTGCGCTGGACCCGCCGCCCGCGAGTGCGTCCGCCAGCAGTTCACTCCAGCCTCGGAAGTCGGCGTTCTTCGGTGGTTCCGTGCCAGCAGGTACCAGCTCGTTGTTGGTAGCTTCTCCGATGAACGAGACCAGGCACTCGCGAAGCCGCATCCCGACCGCCTGGAAGGCCTCCGCTTCGTCACCGCTGTCGTACGCTTCGAACGCCTGTTGCCAGCGCCGCGACGAGCCGGGCAGCAAAGTCTGCCGACGTGGGCACGACCGGTACCTCATGCTCCTGGGCGTACTCGACGCGCAGCATCAGCCCTATACGGAAGGTCAGTACTACATCACTACATCGCGGCTCTTGAAGTCCGCCTGGCTGTAGAGGTTTGGTCGGGTTGGTGACGACCCACCAGCGACTCTCGGCACAGTGCGCATCCCAGATGTTGTGCCACACCGGGCCGACCAGCTCGGAAACGACCTTCTCCAAGTGGACGATCTGCTCGTGGGCCTGGTGCTCCACGTAGGCACGGATCTCGTCCTTGTCCCGCTTGCTGGAGCGCATGCTGGACCGATCTCCTGTCCTTACGTCCGCACGAGCAGAGTAGCCAGCCAAACCACCGCTCACAGGTGCTATCATCGGAGCCTCAGGGGCGTGCCATCGATCGCCTTGCGAGGTGGAGGTATCTTGCGCCGAACACCAGTTCGACGAGGGAGGAATCGCGGCTAGAGAGAAGCCCGTGCACGTCGTCCAGCAGGACGGTCGTTGGAGCGGTCAAGCGGGAGGGCAATCAGAGAGCTTCGTCGCTGCATAACACGCAGAGAGAGGCGGAGGGCGCTGGCCAGCTGTGGCACTTACCGAGCAGACGGAGTTCTACTTTCATAGTAAGGATGGTCAGATCCGTCAGAAGGATAGCTACGGCAACGATCCGAACCCGCCGAAGGATGCGCGATGAAGTCACACACCGAATGATGATCATTTATAGCATATAGAACTTGTGTCAAGCAGTACCGGATCAAGGTTGCGCAGAGCCGCAACTAGCGTTGACATTAACCAAGTGGGAAGGCTGATTTAGGTGGTAAGAAATGAGGTTATGGTACGTGCCGGCATCCCTGGCATGCAAGATCCTGAAGATAACGGTGAACATCGTTATCTGGGCGGAACGAGCGACTTCGTCAAGCTGCTCCGCGAGCAAGGTTTTACAGTTTCGTACGAGCACGACAAGACGGAGCGAACTCTTGTAAGCTACAAATCGTTCGACGTTTGGATGCCAATATTAGACTTTACGGCAAGTGTAGCCACCAATATTCCTGCCAATATTGTTGCTACCTTGATACTGAACTACTTTCAGAACATGAAAGAAAGTCCAGAAGATTCAACGTTGCACGTCAAATACTCGATGCGGAACAAGAAGGGTAAGATCGTTGAGTTCGAGGCAAACGGTCGCGGTGCTGACGTACTAAAAGCAATAGAAAAGTTTGACTCCGATGTCCGTGAGTGATAATTACTTTGCGGTCGAGGGGCATAAGCGGCTCCTATCTGGGAGCAGGCAATACGGCCGTGTGGCACGGTTGCTCCCCCTGGAGGGCGCCACAGACGATTTGCATGACGAGCTACGGCAGTCTTTGCATGCCTTGCGTGGAGCAATGAACCACCTTGACTACCACGATACGGTTGGATTTGAGACAGCTCATGCGCGACTGGACGCCGCCGGAAAGCTTGCCCGTGAAGAATTCCCTGATGGTTGTCAGCTGGCATATCACGACGGAGTATATCATCAAGAGTGTCCCGTAGCGCTTGCTCACAACCGTATAGGTCTTAGTCCAGGCATAAAAATTAGAGCAGTGGAGTGCTCCATATGCAGAAGTGATCCTGACGACTGCGAGCACATGCGCGGTAGAGATTACGGCGGTCAAAAATGCGTGCACATGATTACCGAAGGAGATATACTGGAGGTCTCGGTAGTTGGTAGGCCTGCGCAACCCGATGCACGAATAACATCCATCAGTGTTGATACCAACAAGTTAAAGCGGAAGTTCGGGAAAGAATTCCACCACGGGGTCCCAGTTACTTGCGATATGTGCCTTTCGCCTTGCGGTGGCATCTGTCGTCCCTATGAAAAATGAATATGACGCTTCGACTCGACTCGCCAGCAGATATAGTGAAATATCTTACTCAGAGGCTTATGCAAAAAAAAACCCGTTTTAGGCTAGCCAGCGGTCGTTTTTTCGAAAGCTGGCGACACGCAGCATCAAATAATAGGCAACGACTTCTCCGACTGATAGAAAAGAGGCTTGAGTTCAAACGGTGAGCGCGACACCGGCCTTGACCTGGGGCGAGGGCTCGTAAACTGGCCCGCGCATCGGGCAGCCTCTAGCCTGCCCGCTAGTAGCTCGATGTGAGCCCTCGTGAGGGTCCCAGGTCAAGGCCGGTGTCGCGCTCACCACTAGAGACCACCATGCGTTTCATCGGGTGAGGAGCCAGGTACTGAGCGCGGATAGCACCGTGTTCACGGTGGGAAGCAGCCAGCGCGGCAGGCGCTCGATCTGGAGGTGGAGCAGGCCGCGTATGTGCAGCTCGAGCGCATATGACGGATCACCGGGACCCCTGTGGGCCGCGCTCACCATGATGCTCCACCCCACCGGTGCGACTGTGCCTTGCCCCAGCTGTGGGCGATCAGCCGTTGCTGCTGTTTCGCTGCCAGCCAGTTCGGCCGGACCAGGTGGTCCCAGGCAGCGGCCCAGTGGTCGACTGCCGGGTCAGGCACACCACAGGCACGCACGATCGCGATCGTGACGTCACGCCGCGCGGACCGCTGCATGCGCAGGACGGCACTGAGGGTTGCGGGGCGCAGCAGCCCGGTCTCGTCTCGCTGGACCAGCTCCCGCTGCGAGATCCCTCGCCGGTCCACCAGGGCACGCAGCGCGAGGATGAACTCCTCGCGACTGTCGAGGTCGGTGGGGGGTATCCGTCGCTTACTCGAGCGCGGTGGCTCTGTCGGATGGCTTTTGCTGCTTCCCACAGCGTCCGGGCTGTCTCGTCGGATGCGCCATACTTAGCCGACATCTGCTCGATCATTCGCCATGGGGGCAGGCACTGCCCGGAGAGCGCGCGCGATATCGATGACGGGTGGTACGAGAGGTCCCGAGCCAGCTGCGCCTGGGACAGCATCTGCTCGTCCAGTACGGCATGCATCCATACGATGAGCGCCCGGAGGGCGTCGTCGCACGGTGCGATTAGCCTGCGCTGCCGTCCCATCATGTCCTCCGTCTGTGCCATCCGGTCTGCGGATCAGGCCGTCGCCATCCGGTAGCGTGCAGGCTCCACACCATCTCTGTCCAGCCGCGCCCCACGATTGATGCGCGCGTCGCTACGCCTGAACGGCTGGATGTTTCTCCTGGTCACAGCACTGCAGTGGGAAAACGGTGCGGAAAAAATGTGATCATGGCCCGACGTC
Source organism: Pseudonocardiaceae bacterium (assembly GCA_050699595.1). GTDB lineage: Bacteria > Actinomycetota > Actinomycetes > Mycobacteriales > Pseudonocardiaceae. The sequence goes on from JBOHFI010000021.1 coordinate 78,584, forward strand.
CTACGTCCGGCGCCAAGACCTGTCCAGCAGGTCAGGGTGGGTTCGAGTAAGCGTGCACCATGTTTTGGCCGCGCGGCGGCTCGGTAGCGTGATCTTGTCAGAGGGGGCCACTCAGGATGACGGGGCCGGACTCGCTTACTCGAACCAACCCTAGCATGCGGAAACAGCTCATTACAGGACAGGCGGTTTAAAACCGTGCACCTGGTGCGCGCTTACTCGAACCGCTCTGACCTGCTGGAACAGCTCACTGAGGTGGTGCAAGCAGTCGGAGAGAAGAGGTCGAGGAGCAAGAAGCAGCACCGATTGTGATCGTTTCGTGTTCCGTCAGAGCAGGTGTCCCTGTGCGTGCGGCGCGCCCGTTGTTTCTGTCTGTTGTGGGTGCGATGAAGTGTCCCGTCCGGAGCTGTGGTCGGTTTCCGCTGCGATCTGTGACGGGGTGGCGTATAGTGAGTGCTGTGGGGTCGGCCAGCGCCCCGCAGCCGGGCCTGCTGCCTCCAGGCTTTGCTTTCGCGCGGCATCTCGGAGGCTTACGCAAAAACCTCCTTGAAGAAATATAGGGCCGATAGCAGCCCGAAACGAGGACAAGAAGGTCTTCAACGGCCTTCTGTAATCGGTGAAGAGAATCCGTCATATCTTTAGTGTGGCGACAGCCCGCTCGACGGGCGCACGCATGGAGGGTTATTCAGCCGGCCGTGTAGAAGTGTAGGCCGATTACGGTTGAGATGGTTGTCGCGAATGTTGCAATGGGGCGACGGTAGTCGGTGTGCATGATTCTCCAGGTCTTGAAGTTGGCGAT
>JBOHFI010000022.1:0-78894 GCA_050699595.1 Pseudonocardiaceae bacterium
ACCGCAAGCAACGGTGGCGACACGCGAAGATCGCCAAAAGTTACACAGCTGTGACTCGTGAACCGGTCGGCCGGGCGCGCGTTTGCCAGTCGTCATATAAAGTATTTAATTTAAATACAGGCACTAACTTGGGGAGAGGATTCCCATATTTCGCGAAGAGAAGCATGAGGTCTTCGGCAAGTCCGTCTTACTCTGTACGGTCACAATCTCTGACAATACGCATGCCCACGAGATCCTGCATGCCCTTCAAACTTGACCCGCCATGACGGCACAACTTGTCGAGAATCGTGCCGGTCGTCTTGATCCGGGAAGTTGGCTCGTGTCCCAGGCTGTCGCGTACCAAGTCAACCGCAATAGCAAGAGCCTCATCATAGGCGAACAGTAACCCCTGCAAGCTTTTGATGTCACCGGAAGCAGGAGGCGAGCACTTCACTAGTCGCTTACCAAGAGCTTCCATTGCTGATTTCGTTAGTGGCAACGCCATGGTTCATCTTACCGTCTGCTCAGCGATCAGCCCGCGCAGCCAGGCAAGCACGGCGATCCCTCCACCAGCCGGGCTGGTTGGAGCCAAGTCGAGGTGACCGATGCTGCAGCGGCCCTGCAGGCGGTGGCGAAGCTGGTCCAAGGCAAGGGAATCGTCCGAGTAGTGGTCGCACCAGAAAAGATCGTGAATTTCGTCGTCCGGTAAGAGGCCGGGAACGCCCGTGAGTGATGAGGACAGCCGGGTTGGACACGTTGTCCTGCGACTGCTCGAGGCCGACACACGGGGAAGTCTGCTGCCGAAGCCGCTGACCCCTCACCAGCACCAGGTGCCGGGGCCGCCCTTGAAGGGGCCAACGATGTCGGTGGTGATCCAGCCGCCGTAGAGCTCGCCCGGCTGCGGTGTCACCGGCTCCCCGTCCAGGGTCACCTCATCCAACCCGCCCGCGTAGAGGGCGACCCGGTCGGTGAGTTGCGGGTAGCGCAGGCCAGGCTGCGGGTACCACCACCCGACCTCGCGCAGCGGCGCGACACCGGGCACCTCCAAGTTGACGTAGCACGCCTCACCCTTCCACTCGCACATCGTGAACCGCGGCGACGGCAGGAGCGGCACCCGGAACTTCGAGCGCGGCGCGACACCCGCTCGGCCCGGGGCGGGCGCGGGTAGTCCCACACCGACTCCTGACCCAGGCCGACCGGGTGCACGTCGGGGGGACGATGCTGCCGCTGAGCTGCGCGTTTCCATCTCATCGCTTGCCAACCTCTCGCACTGTTTGGCGACGTCCCGTGCCCCCGCTGTGCTCAGCAGAGATCATCTAACTCGCGCACCGCCTACCGGCCCGGCAGCAGATGGCCCCAGTTGGCTGCCCTGTGCGCGGTGCAGCCACACGCCAGCTCCAGGCCCTTGAACGGACCCGGAGGTCCGACCCATGAGCAACGATCCCATCCCCGCCTGGCAACGTGACCGGCTGGCGCTACTGCTCGACCGGCTGGGTGATGTCCCGGTGTCGGACCCCGAGCGGTCATTCCTCACCTGGTTAGCCGGGTTCGGGCGGCCATCCTGGAGAACGTCGCGGCGCGGATCCAGTGTCCAGGTCACGCCGCGGGCCGGGGGCTAGGCAGGCTGACCGATGGCCCTGCCGGCACCGGTATCCTGTTCGGGCTGGCCCAGCAGGCGTCCGCGACGAGGTAGTCGCGACGGATCACGTCGTCACCGGGTCACGGTCACCCACTGGTCGTAGGCCTTGCGGTGGCCCGCCAGCGTCGGCGCGCCAAAACGCTCAGCTTGACTCCGTTCGATGCCCAGCGCTCTCTCGTTGCGATCAGCCTTGCTCGTCTGCGCGGTGACGGTGGCGGGTGGGCACCTTGGGCAGAGGCGAACCCGGGGTTACCGGGTGATCCGCCCGCACGGCCCGGAGTAGCAGCCCATGCACTCACCGAGCTGTGCGAGCGGTGGCCTGTGCAGGGACGGAAGAGTACAGTCAGCCCGGCACGGCAATACACAGATGTTTCACTCACATGACGGGGAGTCGACGATGTCCGAACCTCACACTCCGCCAGAAGGTGCGCCTCCCGCAGATGCGGTGAAAGAGCACGTGAAGCAGACTCATGAAGAAACGAATCTAGGCGCGGGTGACGAAGAGCCGGATCCGGCCACGGCAGAGGACCCCCCGAGCCAGACCAGCGCGGGAGATAAAAAGAGGGATACGGAAGGGGCACCCGACACCGCTGCCGAAGCCGGAGTCGGAGGACCGGACTGAGCAAGATCGGCGCCAAACCATCACAAGCCTGAGCATCGCGCCGCTCGTCATCTGGCTGGCGTTCGTGATCGTCAGGTTGGCCATCAACGCGCTCTCCGGGACGGTCGTCCCGGAGAGAGGTCACCTGCGCCAGCTGACCTCTCGATCCCAGGGCTGACGGAAAGTAGTTCTCAGTAAGTCACCAGGCCAATAAGTCAGTGGCTACGGAGCCAGGTAACGGCCGGTGTGCACAGGGAGAGCGGCTCCACATCCGTGCGAGATACGTGGCCTCACGCTGCTCATCGCCGGCAGGCTGACCGATAGCCCTTCCGGCGTTGGTATTCTAGCCGCCGTGTCCGCGTCCGTGCTGTTCGAGGTGATGCTACTGGTCGCTGGCGGCGAGCTACTCACCGGCGGATTACGGGGTGACCAGGTAGCCGCCGCCATGGCAGCACCTAGGGGTGGATGTGCCGGATGCAGCCGCAACGGCGAGAGCTGCACCACAACGTGACCCTTCACCAGCCCCAGGTGCCGGGGCCGCCTTTGAAGGGGCCGACGACGTCGGTGGTGATCCAGCCGCCGTAGAGCTCGCCCGGCTGCGGTGTCACCGGCTCCCCGTCCAGGGTCACCTCATCGAACCCGCCCGCGTAGAGGGCGACCCGGTCGGTGAGTTGCGGGTAGCGCAGGCCGGGCTGCGGGTACCACCACCCGACCTCGCGCAGCGGCGCGACACCGGGCACCTCCAGGTCGACGTAGCACGCCTCGCCCTTCCACTCGCACATCGTGAGCCTCGACGCGGGCAGCAGCGGCACCCGACACTCCGAGCGCGGCAGGTAGTAGGTCGGCGGGTGGGACGTCTCCAGCACGCGCACCACGTCATCGGTGTCGAGCACGAGTGTCCCGCCGTGCACGATCCGAACGCGGCGCGACACCCGCTCGGCCCTGGGCGGGCGCGGATAGTCCCACACCGATTCCTGGCCTGGGCCGGGTTCCTCCAGCGCCACACCACCAGGGCGGCGTGGCCGCGTCGACCGCGAGAGCCAGCCCGAGCGCGCCATCAGTTCCACCCTGCCATCAGTTCAACACAGGGTCGAGGGGGTAGGTGGCCAGCAACGCCAGCGGCATGCCCTGGCGGCGCAGGATCCGACCCCACAGGTCGATGTCGGGCGGAGCCAGCACATCGTCGGGCAATGCGGGCACCACCAGCCAGTCTCCTCGGTTGATCTCACCGACCAGCTGGCCTTGACGCCAACCGGCGCATCCGGCGAACACCCGCAGCCCGCGCAGCTGTAGCGCCATCCGATCCGGATCGGCATCCAGATCGACCAGGGCCAGCGGGCCGCGTACCTTGCTCAGACCCTCGGTGCGCTCGGCGTCCACCCCGGCGGGCAGCGCGGCCACACACAGCGCCGCGCGTCGGTGCACCGGCCCGCCGACGTAGAGGGAGCGTGGCACCGTGGCGTGCGGCCCCCACAATGGCAGCACGTCACGCACCGCCACATCGCTGGGCCGGTTGAGCACGACACCGAGCGAGCCCAGGGTCCCGTGATCGATGATCAGCACGACGGTGCGACGAAAGTGGGGATCCCGCAGCCCCGGGGCGGCGACCAGCGCGGACCCCGGTTCCACCACGTGCACCGTCTTTTCCTCGTCCACCTTCTCATCCACTGTGACATCGTCTCGCATGCCGCAAAAACCACCATAAGCCGCCCGACACCGCTACCCTCCATGGTCGTGACCCTGTCCCCGACCGTTACCCCCACCGGCTCGACCGACCGACTCGGAGTACGGCGGCTGCTGGGCACCCGCGGGTTCGGTCGGTTACTGGCCTCCCGCTTCGCCACGCAATGGGGCGACGGGGTGTTCCAGGCCGGGTTGGGCGGCGCCGTGCTGTTCAACCCGGAGCGCCAAGCCGCTCCGCTGGCCGTCGCGGCCGGGCTCGCTGTGCTCCTGCTGCCGTACTCGCTGGTGGGGCCATTCGCCGGGGCGCTGCTGGACCGCTGGGACCGCCGTCGGATCCTGGTCATGGCGAACGTGCTGCGGGTCGTCCCGATCGTGCTGGTGGCGCTGGCGGTCGGGGTCGGAGTGGCGGGGGCGCCGTTGTATCTCGGAGCACTGCTGGTGACCGGGTTGAGCCGGTTCGTGCTGGCCGGGATGTCCGCTGGGTTGCCGCACGTCGCACCACCACGCCACCTGGTGCAGGCCAACGCGCTGGCCGCCACCGTAGGCTCGGCGATGACCGTCCTGGGCGGGATGTGCGCGATCGGGCTGCGTGGTCTGGTCGGGCCAGGCAACGCCGGGTCGGCCTGGGTGACGAGCACCGCCCTGCTGGGCTCGCTGGTCGCGGCGGCGATCGCGGCCGGCTTTCATCGCGGCCAGCTGGGCCCGAGTTCCCCGGGGTCGAGTTCCCGTGACGAGCCGGACTGCACCACCGAGCCGGACTACACCACCGAACGGGCGACCCGCGCGATGGCGAGTGGGCTACGCGATGGTCTGGCTGCGGTGGGCCGGGTGCCCAGCGTCGCCGCAGGACTGATGGCACTCGTCGCGCACCGGCTGTCGTTCGGCATCGTGACCCTGGTGGCCCTGCTGCTCTACCGCAACTCCTTCACCTCCCACGGGCTGCTTCGGGCCGGGCTGGGCGGAGTCTGCGAACTACTCGCCGTCGGGGGAGCCGGATTACTGCTCGCGGCGGTGCTCACCCCGCTGCTGATGGCCCGATTCGGACGGCGACGCACCGTCCGCGGGGCCCTGCTCACCGCCGGCTCAGCGATCATCACGCTCGGCCTACCAATGATCATGTCGACAATGCCGGCCGCCGCGTTCGTGCTGGCCACGGCCGGTCAGGTGGTGAAACTGAGCCTGGACACCACGGTGCAGGCCGACATCGCGGACGACACCCGCGGCCGGGTCTTCGCGCTCTACGACACGATCTTCAACATCGCCTACGTCCTAGCCGTAACCCTAGCCGCCACCACAATCCCCCCCACCGGTCACTCCCCCACCCTGCTCCTCTTAGCCGCCGCCACCTACCTCCTAGCCGCCCCCCTCTACACCCTCATCGACCACTCCCCTACACCTCCGCATTCAGCGGGTTCAGCGGGGTAATGAGGGGTCCTTTACCCCGCTGAACCCGCTGAATGCGGGATGAGGGAGTGTGGGGAGGGGGCGAGGAGCGGGATTTGGCGGGCTGCCCAGGGGCTGATCGCCCAGGGGGCGGTCGCCACCAGAGCCACCACCTGTTGCCATGGTGCCCAGTGGTATTCCAAGACCTCGGTGGGGTCGGGGTGCGGCTCCCCATCGACGGCGCCCACCAGCACCGGGCAGAACTCGTTCTCCACCACACCGTCGGGAGCCACCGCCCGGTAGCGGAAGTCGGGCAGCGCCACCGCCGAGCGGGTCAGGCGCAACCCGAGCTCGTCGGCCAGCCGCCGGGCCGCCGCCTGCGCGTATCCCTCACCGGGCAACGGGTGCCCGCAACAGGTGTTGGTCCACACCCCCGGCCAGGTCTGTTTACCGGTGGCGCGGCGGGTCATCAGCACCCGGCCGGCCCCGTCGAAGACATAACAGGAGAACCCCAGGTGCAGGGGTGTGCGCGCATGATGGACCTGGGACTTCGGCAGCTCCCCGATCGGCCGGTGATCCTCGTCGAGCAGCACGACGGGGGCGTCGTCAGGGCTCACGAACATTGTCCCGCGCCCACCGGAGCAACTCGGCCTCGGCCTCGTCGCGGGACAGTGGACCCCGGTCCAAGCGCACCTCCTTGAGGTGCCGCCACGCTCGGCCGACCAGCGGACCCGGCGGCAACCCGAGCAGCTCCATGATCGCGTTACCGTCCAGGTCCGGGCGCACCGCCGCCAGGTCCTCCTCGGCGCGGATCCGCTCGATGCGTCGTTCCAGATCATCGTAGGTGCGCTGCAGCGCCAGCGCCTTGCGGCGGTTGCGGGTCGTGCAGTCGGCCCGGACGAGCTTGTGCAGCCGCGGCAACAGGTCTCCGGCGTCGGTGACGTAACGGCGCACCGCCGAGTCGGTCCACTCGCCACCGCCGTAACCGTGGAACCGCAGGTGCAGGAACACCAGCGCAGCGACGTCCTCGACGACGTGTTTGGGATACCGCAGGGCACGCAACCGCTTGCGGACCAACTTGGCGCCGACGACCTCGTGATGGTGGAAGCTCACCCCGCCGGCGGGCTCGTGCCTGCGGGTGGCCGGCTTGCCGATGTCGTGCAGCAACGCCGCCAGCCGAAGCACCAGGTCGGGCTCGCCGTCCTCCAACGCGATCGCCTGCTCGAGCACCGTCAGCGAATGCGTGTAGACATCCTTGTGCTGGTGGTGCTCGTCGATCTCCAGGCGCATCGCGGGCACCTCGGGCAGCACGTACTCGGCCAACCCGGTGTCCACCATCAGCTCCACACCGGCCCGAGGGTCCGCTCCGAGCAGCAGCTTGGACAGCTCAGCGGACACCCGCTCGACGGTGATCCGGGTGATCTCGCCCGCCATCGCGCCCAGCGCCACCCGGACCCGGGGGACGAGGGTGAAGCCGAGCTGGGAGACGAACCGGGCCGCGCGCAGCATCCGCAGCGGGTCGTCGGCGAAGGACTCCTCCGGTGTCGCGGGGGTGTCCAGCTCGCGGCGAGCCAGCGCGGCCATCCCCTCGTGCGGGTCGACGAACCGGCCGGCGCCCGCATCGTGCAGCGGCAACCGGACGGCCATCGCGTTCACGGTGAAGTCACGCCGAGCCAGGTCACCCTGCACGGTGTCGCCGAAGAGAACGTCGGGGTTGCGGGACACTCCGTCATAACGGTCAGCCCGGTAGGTGGTGATCTCGCACTGAACGCCGTTTCGGGTCGCGCCGATGGTGCCGAAGGCGATCCCGGTGTCCCACACCGCGTCCGCCCAACCCGCCAGGATCGCCGCGATGGCGTCCGGGCGCGCGTCGGTGGTGAAGTCCAGGTCGCTGCCCAGCCTGCCGAGTAGCGCGTCGCGCACGCTGCCGCCCACCAGGTACAGCGAATAACCGGCCGCGGTGAACCGGGCGGCCAGCTCGTCGGCCAGCGGCGCGACCCGGAGTAGCTCCACCACCGCATTCTGCTGCGCGGGGGCAGTGCGCTGCACGGGGCTCGCGGCCGGTACCCGACTGCCCAGCGCGGAAGGCGAAGACGACACAGCAAGCGAGCGTAACGCCTCCGCTGTCGGTGCTCGCCGATACCATCGACACCATGCCTCCGCGCTCCAGCAGATCCGGCCGTGATAAAAGAGCGCGCAAGGCACCCGGCCAGGGCAACGACAAGGGCCAGGCCGGTCGGATGCGCACGGTGGTGGAGACCTCAGCGGGCGGACTGGTGGTGGACACCGAGACCGGGAGGGCCGCCGTGATCGGTCGGCTGGATCGGCGCGGCCGGCTGTTGTGGTCGCTACCCAAGGGGCACGTCGAGCAGGGCGAGACCGTGGAGCAGGCGGCCGTGCGTGAGGTGGCCGAGGAGACGGGGATCGACAGCACGGTGGTGGCCGCGCTGGGCAGCATCGACTATTGGTTCGTCGCCGAGGATCGCCGAGTGCACAAGACGGTGCACCACTTCCTGCTGCGCGCGGTGGGTGGGGAACTGTCTGATGCCGACGTCGAGGTCACCGAGGTGGCCTGGGTGGCGCTGGCTGATCTGCCGGAGCGGTTGGCCTACGCCGACGAGCGCCGCCTGGTTGAGCGCGCCGCCACGATGCTCGCGGACTCGGCGTGAAGCCCCCCGCATGAGATTCGACCTCCGCCGCAGCGCCGCGGCCGCCCTGGTAGCGGTGCTGGGATTGCTGATGCCTGGCGTCGCCGCAGGGCACTCCGCGCAACCACCGCGGCCGAACGTACTGGTTCGGCTTGAGCTGTCGGATCTCTCACCTCGGGTGGTCTCCGTCGACAGCGCGCCGGTGCTCCGGGTGAACGGCCGGGTCGTCAACGTCGGGGACCGGTCGATCACCGCACTCAGGGTCCGGTTGCAGCGCGACGAGCCGATCAGCTCGGACGAGGCGGCTGCCCGGGCCCTCCAAGGACTCGCGCAAGCGCCCCACGTCACCCGATCCCAGCCGCTGCCGGGCGATCTCACTGCCGGCCAGAGCAGACCATTTCAGCTGGAAGTGCCGCTACGAGGAGCGGAGACGACGTCATTGCAGATCAACCAACCGGGCGTGTACCCGGTGTTGGTCACCCTCGACGGCAACCCGGACACCGGCGGCGTCGCGCGGCTGGCGTCGGCCCCGCTGTTGTTGCCGGTGCTCGGGATCCCCCCCGCTACCTCGGGCGGCCCGATCGGGCCGGTGCTGCGCCGGCCCCTCCGTCCGGCACCGCTGACCGTGCTGTGGCCGCTGGCCGCAGCACCCGATCGGCTACCGACCGGCCCCGGCGAGCCGATTCTCGTGCACAGTGACAGCGGCGGAACCGACCCGCTGGCCGCCGACATCGCTCCCGGTGGGCGGCTGGACGGCGTGCTCGGTGCGCTCGAGCAGGCGGTACCGCCAGGGTCACCGCTGGGCGCGGCCGTGTGCGTGGCGGTGGACCCGCTGCTGCTGGAGACCCTCGACGGGATGAGCCATGGCTACCGAGTGGCCCACCCCGGCGGGATCAGCGAGGGTACCGGCGCGCGGAACGCGCGGAGCTGGCTTGATCGGCTCCGCGGTGCTGTCCAAGGTCGCTGTGTGCTGGCGCTGCCCTATGCCGATGCTGACCTGGTAGCACTGTCCCGAGCCGGGCTCACAGACCTGGAGGCCCTGGCCGCCGGCACCGGCGTGCGCCTGGTGAGCGACTTACTCGGGGTGCAGCCGCTGACCGGGGTGAGCTGGCCGGCCGGCCAGCTGCTCGACGAGCGCACGCTGGCCGATCTCACCGCACTCCAGACCCACGCCGTGCTGCTCGACCCCCGTGGCATCACCCCCCCACCAGCCGCCGACGCAGATGTCGTGAACCTGGTCGGTAGCTCTTCAAGTACCGCCAACCCCGGTACAGCCACCCCCGGTACAGCCGCCAACCCCGGCGCCATGCCGGGTGGCCATGCCGCCGCCCCCGTCGGTCTCCTCGTGGACCCGCTGCTGACCAGCGCACTGGACAGCGGCGCAAGCCCCGCGAGCCCACTGTCCGAGCAGGACGGGCTCGGCGCGCTGGTGTATCGCGCCGCTCTCGGCCGGCCCATCCTGCTGGTGCCACCGCGCCGCTGGCAGGCTCCCGGTACGGAGGCCGGCGCGCTGTTGACCACTGCCCGCCAACTGCTGGATGCCGGTTTCGTCACCTCTCGCGAGCTGCCGGCGCTGGCCACCACCCGTCCCACCGGCCCGGGCGTGGCGGTGAGATACCCGCCACAAGCCGGCGCGGAGGAGATCCCGCCACAGGTCACCGCGGTGCTCCAGCGGGATCGAGACGTCCTGCGCGACCTGCAAGTGGCCACCGTCCTGGATCCCGCCGCGAACCTCGGACCGGCCGCCCTGCTCGACCCGTTGCGGCTCGGGCTGCTCCGTGGCGTGTCCACGGCCTGGCGCGGGGCGCCCAACCGGGCCGTACTGGTGACCTCGCAGGAGTGCAGCCGGCTGGACGAGCTACTCCGGTCGGTGCGGATCGTGCAGCCACCCGGCTCCTACACCCTGGCGGCCTCGGACTCCCCACTGCTGATCACCGTGAGTAACGGGCTGCCGGTCGGGATGCAGGTGGTGCTGAGTCTGTCGGAGACCGCCGGGCTGCGCACCGGGGGCGTCGGGCTACAGCTGGTGCCGGCCCGCAGCACCCGGCAGCTGGTCATCCCGGCGAAGGTGAGCCGGGCCGGTCAGTTCAGCGTCGATGCCCGGCTGAGCACCCCGGGCGGCACCCCGCTGGGCGAGCCGAGCACCCTGCAGCTGCGCTCTACGGCGTTCGGCAGGGTTACCGTCGCACTCACCGCAGGCGCCGGTGCTGCGCTGATTCTGCTGGTGGCCCGCGCCATCGTGCTCCGAATACGCAGAAGCCGGGCCACCGCCGGCAATCAATCGGCTGGTCTCCGGGAGCCGTAGGCTTGAGAATAGGTCCGAAGCGCCCAGGGTGTGCTGACGAGCCCAGGTGTCCGGCGAAAACCCAGGAAGGGTGACACCACGGTGAGCGAGTCGGGGGGAGCGCAGGCACACCAGTCCCGCCCCCCGTGGCCGACTCCCGGGTGTGTTCTCGGGCGGGGCCGTTACCGCCTGCTGTCCGAAGTCGGCCGGGACGACCGCCGCGCCGTGCGCCTGTGGCGTGGCCGTGACCTCGTGCTGGACCGTGACGTTGCGCTCACGCTGTTCATCGCCGCACCGCACGATCCCCCGGCGGTCGCGCTGATCCGTGCCGCCGTCGCGCGCGCGTTGCGCTCTGCTCGCCTGGAGACCGAGGGCGCCGTGCGGATGCTGGATGTGCTGGAAACGGAGCGCAAGGACGACCCAGACGGCCCGAACGCCGCGGTCATCGTCGCCGAGTGGACGCCGGGTTGCGCCCTGGTCGACCTGCTCGATAGCGGGCCGCTGGCGCCGGCGGTGGCGGCCCGCGTGCTCGCGCCACTGGCTGGTGCGGTCGACGCCGCCCACAGCGCGGGTCTGATCCTCGGCTGCGACCATCCGGATCGGATCCGGGTGACCCCTGATCGTCAAGCCCGACTCGCCTTCCCCGGCCCGTCCCCCACGACCGGGTCTCGGGATGACATCCTCGGACTGGGCGCGATGCTGTATCTGCTGCTCACCGGGTGCTGGCCACTGCCCGACGGGCCGCCCGGCCTGCCGCCCGCGCCGATCGGGCGTAACGGCGTGCCGATCAGCCCCACGACGCTGCGGCCCGAGGTGCCGGTGGAGCTGTCCACCCTGGCGCTGCGCAGCATCGCCGATCCAGGCACCGGCGGGGGCGTGCACACCGGGGCTGCTGTGCGGCAGGTGCTGGAACTCAACGCCTCGGCCGGGGACGACGACCTGTTCTCGGCGGACAACCGAGGCGATCGGGCCCGCCCGATCGACCCGCGACGGGCGCAGCGCAGACGCCGGATCAAGTTCGGCGTGTCGATGACGGTGCTGGGTACCGCCACTCTATTGATCTTCGGCTACTTCGGTGTCCAGGTGGTGTCGGTGTTCACCGACACGGGAGGCAAGCCGCTGGTCATCGCCGCCGGCCCCACCAGGAGGGCACCAGCGCCGTCACCGGTGCTGTCCGCGCCGGTCCGCGCCAAGAACGTGGCGGTCTATGACCCGTCCGGGTTGGGCAGCCCGGACCACCAGAAGGACGTCGGCAAGCTGCTCGACAGCAATCCGGGCACGGGGTGGTCCACCGACTCCTATTTCCAGCAGTTCCCCCTCTACAAAAAGGGGCTCGGCGTGATCCTGAGCTTCGAGGCGCCCATCACGGCGGCCTCGGTGACCGTGGTATCACCGAGTCCGGGCACCGTGCTCGAGATACGCACCGCGACGTCGGCGAATCCGCGGCTGAACGACACCACCCTGGTCGGCACCGCCACACTCACCGCAGGCAGCACCCAGATCCCGCTGCGACCAGGGCAGCCCACGCGATACCTGCTGGTGTGGATCACTCAACTGAGCGGTGGAAAGGACCACCACCAGTCCAGGATCAACGAACTCGGGGTCCAGCAGCGAGCCACCTGAGGTTGTGCCGGTCAGAGTGACAGATCCACGAGCAGCAGGGCGTGGTCACTGCCTGCCGCCGCGGCCTCGACGGACAGGCGCTCGACGGCGAGTACCTCAAGCTCGGGGGTGGCCCACAGGTGGTCGTGGCCCGCGCTGAGCACGTGGTTCAGGTGGTGGACCGGGCCCGGCCCGAGCAGTGGGTCGGCGCCCTCGGGTGCCGGCGGGCCAGCGTCGATGCCGAAGACGACCGGGCCGGACGCGCTCGTGAGCCAACCGGCGATCCCGGCGTGAAACGCCTGCTGTAGCGCAGCGGCAGGCTGGCCGGAGGGCTGCCGGCCGTGGAAGCTGCACACGGTCAGCAGATCACCGTTCGACAATGCCGCCCGAACCGCCACCGTCCGCCAGAGAAACCCGGGCAGCACGGGATCACGGACGTCGAAGGGCGCCTGGTCCAGCACCTGGGCATCCAGCAGCGCGGTGCTGGGGACGCCCAGCACCGCGCATCCCAGCCGGAACTCACTCGCCCTGGGGTTGCACAGGTCGGTGGACAGGGCACCCCAGGAGAACAGCCTGGAGCGCCGGTGCATCCGCTCATGGGCTGACGGGTGTGGCAGCAACGCGCGGTACACCGGCCGGCCGATCTCCTGGAGCAGCGCGAGATCAGGCTGTAGCCGGCGGAGCAGCTCGACCTTGGCGTCCAGCAGCCCGGTCGGCCGAGAATCGACGTTCCAGCTCACCACCCGGATGCGCACCGGCGCCTACTGCTCCGCGCCAGGAGCCCGGTACTCCGCCACCCGGTGGATCTCGGGGACGAAACCCCACACCGACCCCAGCCGCCCGAGCTCGAAGTCCCCGCCGACCCGCTTGCGGTAGGACGCCTCAAGGGTCGGGCGCTCGTCGAGGCCCTGGGTCATCGCCAGGCACGGCGGCCGGTAGGCGCAGCCCGAGCAGTGCTCCCAGGAGGGATTCGGGTAGATCCGCAGCGCCGGATCGGTCATGTCCTGCATCTCCAGCGCCACGGCGATGCCATGCCGGTCGATCTCGAGCTCGGCCCGGGGGATGTGGGTGCGGCGGAAGGATTCGGTGCCGCGCTGCGTCGTGATCCCACCCGCCCCCGGCACTGCCCGGACCTGCACCTCAGACTTGCCCGCGGCGGGCGCGGCGACGCGCAGCTCGTTGTGGATGGTGCCCTCGAGTTTGGCGAGGAAACCCAGCTGCCACGCCCAGCTCCGGGTCAGCGCCTGCTCGTCGAGCCGCATCTGGTCGAGGTCCGGCCACCGCGCGTCGTTGATGATCCGGTGCTCGACGAGCCAGTACAGTTCGTGATCGTCGATCACCACCAGGTCGATCTGGACCCGGTACTGCAGCGGCCGGCCCTCCGGGGTGGTGAGCCCGCGGTCCGGGTCGGCCGGGTCGGGCAGGCAGATGTCGAACTGCGAGGCCACCTGGATCGGGGTGAAGCGGTCGACCTCGCGCGCCCAGTCGAAATAGCGCTCCAGGGCTCCCGTGCCCAGCTCCAGGTGCCGTTCCCAGTCCTGGACCTGCTCCTGCGCCAGGTCACGGGTCTGGGTGTAGGCGTCGCGCTGCCGGTGCATCGACTTCTCGAAGCCGGCGAGCGCCAGCGGCCGCACGATCGCCCGGTTCCAGTCCCACATGCCGGGGAAGTAGTAGACGTCGAGCGCGTCGTGGATCGCCTCGCCGACGTCGAAGACCCGCGCCGGCTCGATCGGCTCGTAGTCCTGCCGCTCCCGGGCGCCGAGGTCCCAGGCCCGCCGGCACCGCCGGAACAGCCTGCTCTCCCACGGTCTGGCCACATAGTTCACGCTCACGGCCGCCTCCCGCCATCCGGCTAGGACACCCAAGCGTACCGTGACGCGCCCCACCTCACGGGTGAGCAGACATCTGCATGTGATGGTATGCTTATCTGCATGCGGACAACGCTCAACCTACCGGACGGATTGGTGGCGCAAGTCAAGGCCCATGCGGTGGCAAGCGGACAGACTGTGACCAGCTTGGTGGAAGAGGGCCTGCGGCTGGTGCTGCAACAGCACGACACCCGGCACTCCGCCGTGCTGGAACAGCTGCCCGCCTATGGGCACCCGGCGGGACGCATCCTGGTCGACCTCGCCGATCGCGACGCCGTGTGGGCGACCCTCGACGAAAGCCGACAGGAATGATCTTGCCGGACGTGAACATCCTGGTGTACGCGTTCCGCCGGGAGGCCGAACATCATGAGCGGTACGCGGCCTGGCTGGCCTGCATGATCGCGGGTGCCGACGAGCTGGCGCTGCACGATACCGTGCTCGCCGGGGTGGTCCGACTCGTCACCAACCCGAGGATCTTCGCCGACCCGGCCCCGATGCCGGTGACACTCGAGTTCCTCGCACGAATACGGGGAGCACAACGGGCCCGCTGGCTGCCCTCAGGCGATGCGACGTGGACCGAGCTGGAGCGGCTGGTGCACCACGATCGCGGGCTGCGGGCGAACCTGGTTCCCGACACGCTCCTGGCCGCGCTGGCCCGCACGCACGGCTGCCAGATCGCGACCGCCGATCGCGGCTTCGCCCGTTTCCCCGGCGTCCACACCTTCGACCCCGCCGACTCACCGGGCTGATCATCAGTTGCTAGCCGACGCCGAGGTGGCGGGCGATGAGCATGCGCTGGACTTCGCTGGTGCCTTCGCCGATTTCCAGGACTTTGGCGTCGCGGTAGAAGCGGGCTACGGGGTACTCGTTCATGAAGCCGTAGCCGCCGAAGACCTGGGTCGCGTCGCGGGCGTTGTCCATCGCCGCGTTCGAGGAGACCAGCTTCGCGATCGCGGCCTCTTTCTTGAACGGTTCGCCGCGCAGCATCCTCGCCGCGGCATGATAGTAGGTCAGTCGGGCGGCGTGCGCCCGTGCCTCCATATCCGCAATCTTGAACTGGATCGCCTGATAACTGCCGATGGCGTGGCCGAAAGCGTGCCGCCGCCGGGCGTAGGTCACACATTCGTCGATACAGCCCTGGGCCAGCCCGACGCCCAGCGCGGCGATCGCGATGCGACCCTCGTCGAGAATGGCGAGGAACTGCGCGTAGCCCCGGCCACGCTCACCGAGCAGATTGCCCAGCGGCACCCGGCAGTCGTCGAAGAACAGCCCGCGGGTGTCTGAACAGCGCCAGCCGACCTTGGAATAGCTCGCCGAGACCGTGAAACCCGGGTGCTGGGCCGGTACGATGATCGTGGAGATCTCCTTGCGGCCCCCGCTGACACCGGTGATCGCGGTGACGGTGACCACAGACGTGATGTCGGTGCCCGAATTCGTGATGAACGCCTTGGACCCATTGATCACCCACTCGTCGCCCTCACAGCGCGCGGTGGTGCGGGTGGCGCCCGCGTCGGACCCACCGCCGGGCTCGGTGAGACCGAAGGCCCCGAGCTTGTGCCCCGCGCACAGCTCCGGGAGCCAGCGCCGCTTCTGCTCCTCGGTGCCGAACCGGAAGATCGGCATCGCGCCTAGCGACACGCTGTCCTCCAGCGTGATGGCCACCGACGAGTCCACCCGCGCCAGCTCCTCCAGCGCCAGGCACAGCGCGAAGTAATCGCCGCCCATCCCGCCGTACTCCTCGGGGAAGGGCAACCCGAACAACCCCATCGCGCCCATCTTCGCGACCAACGCGTAAGGGAACATCCCGCTCTCGTAAAGCTCGGCGATGACCGGGGAGACCTCCTTACGGGCGAACTCCTCGACGGTCGCACGCAGCGCCGCATGCTCCTCGCTCAGATCCCCGAACACATCGCCTCCCTGTGGATAACCCGTGAGTGGCGATGCGACCTATAACTCGCATCGCCACTCACGGGTCGACGACCAGTAGCACGCTGCCGCGCTTGACGGTGCCGCCGGGGCGGGCGCACAGCTCGCGGACCACCCCGGTGACCGGCGCGGTGAGCACATGCTCCATCTTCATCGCCTCGAGCACGAGCAACCGGGCGCCCGCGGTGACCTGCTGGCCCTCGGCGACGTCGACGACGGTGACGGTGCCGGGCATGGGAGCGCGCACCGTCGCGTCCGCGCTGTGCTCGGTGTGCCGCACAGCGTCGTGGGGCTCGCGCAGCTCCCAGCTGTGCCCGTCGCGGCCCAGCCACACCGCGGCGCCGTCGACCGCGCAGGTGTAGCGGTGGGTGATCCCATCAAGGGTGACGACCAGGTCGTCGCCATCCCAGCGGGCCGACGCGTGGAGCGGGGCATCCTCGCCGACGATGAGCTCGGCGGCGGCGGCCCGGCCCCGGGTCCGGACCTCGACCGGGTGGTGCCCGCCTGCCTGCACCCGCCAGCGAGTCCAGGCGGGCTCGCCGATCCGCCAGCCGCCGGGCAGCGCGAACGGATCCACCACCGGCCCGGTGGGTTCCAGTGCCAGCAGGGCGCGCAACCCGGCTGCGGCGAGCACGTCCTGCGGCAGCTCGGCCGGAACCCCCTGCGAGACCAGACGCGCCACCAGCCCGGTGTCCAACTTTCCGGCCCGCACGCCGGCATCGGCGAGCAACGCGCGCAGGAACGCCACGTTGGTGCCCAGGCCCAGGATGGTGGTCTGGGCCAACGCCGCGTCCAGCCGGCGCAACGCGGTGTCCCGGTCGGGGCCATGCGCGATGATCTTGGCCAGCAGTGGGTCGTAGTCGCTGCCCACGGTGTCGCCCGCGACCAGCCCGGAGTCAACCCGAACGCCCGGCCCGGCGGGCTCGCGCACCCGCAGCACCCGCCCACCGGTGGGCAGGAAACCGCCGAAAGGGTCCTCAGCGTAGATCCGCGCCTCGACGGCGTGCCCGTCGACACCGACATCGTCCTGAGCGAAACCCAGCGGCTCCCCAGCGGCCACCCGCAGCTGCCATTCGACCAGGTCCAGGCCGGTGACCAGCTCGGTGACCGGGTGCTCGACCTGCAGCCGGGTGTTCATCTCCAGGAAGAAGAACTGATCGGGCGACCGCGCCGGCACGAGGAACTCGACCGTCCCCGCGCCGGTGTATCCGACGGCCCGCGCGAGCGCCACCGCGCACGCCCCCATCCGGGCCCGGGTCGCGGCGTCCAGCAGCACCGAGGGCGCCTCCTCGATGATCTTCTGGTGCCGCCGCTGCAGGCTGCACTCGCGCTCGCCGAGGTACACCGCCGCGCCGTGCGCATCGGCCAGCACCTGGATCTCGATATGCCTCGGCTCGGTGATCAGCCGCTCGACGAGCAGCGTGTCGTCGCCGAAGGCACCCCGAGTCTCCCGGCGGGCGCCGGCGATGGCCTCGGGCAGATCCCGCGCGCGGTGCACCACTCGCATGCCCTTGCCGCCGCCGCCAGCGGAGGGCTTGAGGAGCACCGGGTAGCCGATCGCGGCGGCCGCCGCAGCCAGCGCGGCATCGTCGCGGCCAGCACCGTCGCTACCTGCTAGGTCGCGGCCGCCTGGGCCGCTGCTGCCAGGAACCACCGGGACGCCCGCAGCCACCGCGACCGCCTTCGCCCGGATCTTGTCACCCATCGCCTCGATCGCGCCGACGGGCGGGCCGATGAAGACCAGACCGGCGCCCGCACAGGCCTGGGCGAAGGCGGCGTTCTCGGAGAGGAAACCGTAGCCGGGGTGCACGGCCCGCACACCGGTGCGCACGGCGGCGTCCAGTATCCGCTGGATGGACAGATAGCTCTGGGCCACCGGAGCGGGGCCGAGCCGGACGGCGACGTCAGCGTCGCGGACGTGCCGAGCGTCTGCGTCGACGTCGCTGTACACGGCCACTGAGCGCACGCCCATCGCGCGCAACGTGCGGATCACCCGCACCGCGATCTCGCCGCGGTTGGCTACCAGGACGGCGTGAAACATGCGCCTCACATCCGGAAGATGCCGAAGCCGGGGGGTGAAAGCGGCGCATTGGCGCAGGTGGACAACGCCAGCCCGAGCACCATCCGGGTGTCCGCCGGGTCGATCACCCCGTCGTCCCACAACCGGGCCGTCGAGTAGTAGGGGTGACTTTGATGCTCGTACTGGGCACGTATGCGGTCCTTGAAGGCCACCTCATCGTCGCCGGCACCGCGAACAGCGGCGAGCACCATGGCGGCCTGCTCCCCGCCCATCACCGAGATCCGCGCGGTGGGCCACATGAACAGGAACCGGGGCGAGTACGCCCGGCCGCACATCGAGTAGTTCCCTGCGCCGAATGAGCCCCCGATGATGACGGTCAGCTTGGGCACCCGGGTGGTCGCGACCGCGGTGACCATTTTGGCACCGTGCTTGGCGATCCCGCCGGCCTCATACTCCCGGCCCACCATGAAACCGGAGATGTTCTGCAGGAACACCAGCGGAATGCCCCGCTGGTCGCACAGCTCGATGAAATGCGCGCCCTTGAGCGCCGATTCACTGAACAGGATCCCGTTGTTGGCCACTATTCCCACCGGGTGGCCGTGCAGCCGGGCGAAGCCGGTGACCAGCGTGGTGCCGTACTCAGCCTTGAACTCCTGGAAACGGGAACCGTCGACGATCCGGGTGATCACCTCGCGGACGTCGTAGGGAGTGCGGGAATCCACCGGCACCACACCGTAAATGCCGTCGACCCCGGGCTCTTCGGTGGCGATCACCTCCCACGGCCGGGGCGGGCGGGGCCCGAGGGTGCCCACGATGGCGCGGACGATCCGCAGCGCGTGGGCGTCGTCGTCGGCGAGGTGGTCGGTGACTCCGGAGACGCGGGAGTGCAGGACGGCGCCGCCGAGCTCCTCAGCGCTCACCACCTCTCCGGTGGCGGCGGCCACCAGCGGCGGGCCGCCGAGGAAGATCGTGCCCTGATTCCGGACGATCACCGCCTCATCGCTCATCGCGGGCAGGTAGGCCCCACCCGCGGTGCAGGAGCCGAGCACCGCCGCGATCTGCGGGATGCCGCGGGCGGACATCGTCGCCTGGTTGTAGAAGATCCGGCCGAAGTGCTCCCGGTCGGGGAACACCTGATCCTGCTCGGGCAGGTAGGCCCCGCCGGAGTCGACGAGATACAGGCACGGCAGGCGGTTGTCCAGCGCCACCTCCTGGGCGCGCAGATGCTTCTTGACCGTCATCGGGTAGTAGGTGCCGCCCTTGACGGTGGCGTCGTTGGCGACGATCACGCACTCTCGCCCGGCGACCCGCCCGACCCCGGTGATGATCCCGGCGGCCGGGGCCTCGTCGCCGTACATGCCGGTGGCCGCGAGCGGGGACAGCTCCAAGAACGGGCTCGACGGGTCCACCAGCTGCTCGACCCGATCGCGCGGCAACAGCTTGCCCCGCTCGACATGGCGTTGTCGGGCCCGCGGCGGCCCGCCCAGCCGGGCGCTCGCGAGCCGCTCGCGCAGCTGCGCCACCAGCGCCGCGTGCGCCCGCGCATCGTCTGGGTTGTCCTGCGCAGTGCCAGCCGAGTCGTTCACCGCGCTGACCAGCCCCTCCATCGCCGCCACCTCATCCCACACCGCAGCGAGCGCTCGGCACCCCACGCTACCCCCACCACCCCTCGCGTTCAGCGGGCTCAGCGGGGTAACCAGCGCGCCCATAGCCCCGCTGAGCCCGCTGAACGCGAGGGGTGGTGCGTCTTAGAATACCTATGTAGAGTGGGGTCGTGAGGCAAACGCATGCGTTGGTCCAGGTGGCGATCGTCCTCGTGAGCGATCCTGGGGGGCGGCACTGGGGGTACGAGCTGTCGAAGCAGAGCGGCGTCAGGTCCGGCGTGCTCTACCCGATGCTGACGCGGATGCTCGACGAGGGCTGGGTCGAGGACGGGTGGGAGGACCCGACCACCATCCGCGACAAGCGCCCACCCCGGCGTTACTACGAGCTCACCAACGAAGGCAGGCTGGGACTCGGCGCGGTTCTCCGGAAAGCCAGCCACGACACACGGTTCACCGAGGTTCTCGCGGCGGCCCGCGGCGCGGGCCTGGCCTGGGGGTCCGCCTGATGGCCGAGCTGCTGAACGCTATCGAGTCCTGGCAGAGTCTGCTGCTGGCGCTCGCCATGTTCGGTACCGCCCCGGGACTCTGCCTGCGACTGATCGTTCTCGCCTATCCCCGAAGCGACCCGCGCCGGGCCGAGCTGATCGCGGAGCTGTACGCCGTGCCCCGGTGGGAGCGACCCTTCTGGGCCGCTGAGCAGCTGGAAGTCGCGCTGTTCGAGGGCCTCGGACAGCGTCGACGTGATCGCCGTGGTGGAGGTGAGCCCAGAGAGGGTCCTGATGAGCCACCTGCGCAGGATCTTGAAAGGTTCGTTGGACTCTTCTGACGTCTGAATGGGGTCGCAAAGATGCCATCCGGTTCGCCGCACCACCCGGCGCCGCGCTGGAGTCGCTGGAACCTCCTGCTCCTGGTTCCGCTGCTCGTGCTGTTCACGCCGCTGTACAACAGCGTCACTCCGCGCCTGTTCGGTTTCCCGTTCTTCTACTGGTGCCAATTCCTCTTCACCCCGCTCGGCGTGATCTGCGTGGCGGTGGTGTACCTGAAGACGAACGACCGGCGGTGACCGTGCACTGGACCGAGCTGGGCGTCTTCACACTGCTGTTCGCCGTCGTCACCGGGCTCGGTTTCTACGCCGCCCGCTGGAAGGTGGGTTTCCCACTCGATCGCCTTGATGAGTGGGGACTGGGCGGTCGCAAGTTCGGCTCGTGGGTCACCTGGTTCCTCATCAGTGGTGACATTTTCACCGCCTACACCTTCGTCGCGGCGCCCGCGCTGATGTGGGGTGCCGGGGCAGTGGGGTTCTTCGCGCTTCCCTTCACCGTGATGGCCTATTCGCTGGCGTTCCTGCCGTTAATCCGATTGTGGTCGGTGTCGCGGGCCCACAAGTATGCGACCTCGGCGGATTTCGTCCAAGGTCGCTATGGGTCGCCCACTCTGGCCCTGCTGGTGGCGGTCACCGGAATCGCCGCGATGATGCTCTACATCGCCGTGCAGTTGGCCGGCCTGGAGGCGGTGCTGCGCACGATGGGCCTCAACGGATCCGGGTTGGCCGGGCATATCCCGGTGTTCGTCGCATTCGTGATCCTCGCGGTCTACACCTACCGGTCCGGCTTGCGGGCCCCCGCATTGATCGCCTTCGCGAAAGGCTTATTGATTTACCCGGTGGTTATCGCCGCTGTGATCATCCTACCGATGAAGCTCGGCGGGTGGGGCTCGATCTTCGATGCCGCGAACGCGAAGTTCGCCGCCGCGCCCTCGCGGGGCGGTGGCATCCTGCCCCCACAGGGCGGCGGCATCCTACTCAGTGCCAACAACCAGGTGCAGTACGTCACGTTAGTGCTGGGCTCGGGCCTGGCTGTGTTCCTCTATCCGCATGCGCTGACCGGGGCACTGGCCGCCCGCAGCCGCAATGTGATCCAGCGCAACATGGTGGCGCTGCCCGCGTATGGCCTGGTGTTAGGGTCATTCGCGTTGTTGGGCTACGCGGCGATCGCGGCGCACACCCAGCCCATCCCCAATGAGGCCAACGGCCAGCCGGACTCCAACACCGTGATCCCGATGCTCTTCGAGGGGCAGTTCCCCCACTGGTTCGCCGGGGTCGCGTTCGCGGCCATCGGGATCGGCACGCTGGTACCCGCCGCGATCATGTCCATCGCGGCGGCGAACCTGTGGACCCGGAACATCTACAAGGCTTATCTGCATCGCGGCGCCACCCCTGAGCAGGAGACTAACCAGGCCAAGCTCGCCTCGCTGGTGGTGAAGTTCGGCGCGGTTGTCCTGATCGTGCTGATCGACCCGCAATACTCCATCGACCTGCAGCTGATCGCTGGAGTAATCATTCTGCAGACACTGCCGATGGTGGCGATCGCGCTCTACACCCGCTGGCTCCATATCTGGGGCCTGGCCGCAGGCTGGGTAGTCGGGATGGGATGGGGTCTCACACTGGTCTACAGCATTCCCAACCCGGCCAGCGATCAGCGGCACTTCGGCGGTTCGGCGCTCGCGCTGAGGGAGTTGTCGATCCTCGGCTGGCATCCCTTCGCCAGCGCACCGACGCAGATCTACGTCGGACTCATCGCCCTCATCGGCAATCTCGTGGTCGCGGCGGTGGTCACGATCGTGCTGCGCCGGATGCGGGTCGTCAACGGCACCGACGAGACCGAGGCACAGGACTACCGTGCCGCCGAAGGCTCCCCGCAGCTCGAGCCCGTCGCCAGCGGCTGATCATCATCACGGAGCGCGCAGGAACTCGATGAGCAACGCCGTGGTGTGCTCTGGCGCTTCTTGTTGCACGAAATGCCCGACGCCGGGCAATATCTCGTAGCGGTAGCGCTCGCCGGCCCAGCGGACCGAGCGGCGCGCGGTTCGCTCCAGCACGTACGGGTCATCGGCGCCGTGCAGCTGGAGCACCGGCACCCGCACCGTCCGGTCCACCGCGCGGGACAGCCGGCGCCCATCGAAGCGGAACCGCGAGCGGCCGACCCATCGGTAGTACTCCAGCGTGCAGTGCGCCGCGTTCGGGATCAGCATGGCCGCACGGTAACGCCGGGCCGCCGCGGTGAACTCGCTCGATGCGCGCCACCGAGGGCCCGCACCATGGCGCAAAATTCTCTCCACCAGCGCCGCGCCGTCGCGGGTGAGGCGGTACTCGGGCAACCAGGGGGTTTGGACACTGGCCAGGTATCGGGCCGCCGAGCGCTGCGCCGGGTCACGCAGCAGCGCTCGGCCCATCGCACGGGGGTGTGCGGCGGCCAGCACCGCCACCGAGCGCACCACCCGGGGGTGCAGCGCGGCCGTGCACCAGCTGAGGACCCCGCCCCAATCGTGCCCGACCAGGTCGGCCTGGCGTTCCCCGAGCGCCCGGACCAGGCCCGCCACATCACCGGACAGCGTCCACGGGTCGTATCCCCGGGGGGGCTTGTCCGAGTCGCCGTAGCCGCGCAGGTCCACCGCGACAGCGCGCATGCCCGCCGCGGCGAGTGCGGGGAGCTGGTGGCGCCAGGACCACCAGAACTCCGGGAAGCCGTGCAGCAGCAGCACCAGCGGGCCGGTTCCGAGCTCCGCCACATGCAGCCGGATCCCGTTGGCCGAGATGTCGCGGTGCGTCCACGGTCCAGGAATCCGCACCGAGCTGGGGTCCGGCGGGCGGCTCACTCCCTGGGCTGGCCAGCGGCGGGACGCAGGCGGGTCAGCGCCGCCCCGGTGCCACGGACGGTGCTGATCGTGCGTTCAGGTTTGCGGATGCTGCGCATCCGGCGCCAGCCCAACAGCGCACACCCCGCCGCGGCGGTCAGCATCAGTCCGAACACGATGGCGAACCCGGCCCACTGCGGCAGCCAGATGGCCAGCACCTCAGCCACCGTGATGAACAGGAAGAACAGGCTGAACAGCAGTATCGTCAGCGCGAGGACGAAGAAGATGCTGCCCTTGACGCCCTTGCGGACCTCGGCGGTCACCTCCGACTTGGCCAGCTCCACCTCCGAGCGGAACAAGGTGGAGAAGTGTGTGGCGGCTTCCCGGACCAGATCGCCCAGGGAGGCATCCGCAAGTTTCGGGAGCTCTTCGGGCGACAGCGGGACGGCGAGCACCGCAGGCGGTGCTTCCGGTTTGGCGTGCCGGCCATTGCGGGGCTTCGTGCCTGTCACGGGCCCATGGTGTCATGACCCATCTCGATCACCCACTGTGGTCGGCACTGGGCTGACAGTAACCGGGAGATGCCTCCGCCCACCAACCCCGCCCAGCCTTGAGCCTGGGTGCTCTCAGTGCGCCGAGTTCGACAAGGGAGCTGCTCGGGCGACCCCCGGCAACGCTCGTGTCGAACTCGGCGACAGTAGAGTCGATCAACGCTACCGGTCGGCCCCGCCGCGTCGGCCGGCCGCCAGCGCGACCAGCAGCACAATCAGCCCTAGCGCGACGGCCCCCAGAGTCATCCAGATAACGGTCCACATCCAGAGCAGCATATGAGCCTCCTCACCCAGTGATTATCTAACCGATACTATGCGCTGCCCAGGAACGCAAGACCCCACCGGAGATCGACCGGTCCGACCGCGCAGCACGAAGGCCATCATCGCGCCCCCGCCGATGACCACGATGCCGATGCCGATCCACAGATCAGCCTTCTCATAGCCGATGAACCGCGCGGGACTGGCAATCCCACGCTATCGATGTGGACGCCGAGCATCCCGACGTGGTGTACGTCGCCCGCTGCGGGCAACGGCTGGTCAGGAACACCTGTATGACGAGCCACCCGGCTGGATATGCGTGTCCTGCCTGCGCTGGACCGAGCGGGGGGACACCGGCGAGGTGGCCGAGCCACCACCGGAGCGTGAGGACGACGGGGTGGCGCTGGGCGGCCCGGGGCGCTGGGCGCGGTCCCCGCTGGAATACCACGCGCACCTACTGCTGTCCAAGAGTGAGCACCCCAGCGGTGTGCTCACGGCCCGGTCTTGCCTCCCATGCCCGAGCTCCCGGCGGCCGGTCGGCCCCACCCCCCGACGGAAAGGACGCCCTGCGTGACCGATCAACCCCGGTACTGCGTTCGGGTATCAGTCCAGAGGCATGACATGACCACACCGACTCCCCCAACGGGCGGCCTGACCAGATACCACCCGGGCCCGATGCCACACGGGAACCGGTGACGAGCACCGCCAACGGACACCCCGGTCAGGGCATGCCCTGCATCCCGTGCATGATCAACCACCTCGGCGTCAGCCCCCACCGACACCCTGCCGCTGCCCCTTATCACGGTCCCCCGAGGACTGGTCACCTGGGCCCACCCACCCCAGGGAGACGCACTTCGCCTCTGCCGGGAATTCGAGGTGTTCACCGCTCTGCTCACCGCACTACGCGACCCACTCACCTAACCAGCCAGCGCCCCCGGGGCCCGGACGGCCGGACCCCGGTGATCACAGCGCTTTCGGGGCGCTTCGTCACGATGAGGCAGGAGGGCGACGGACCCGGGGAGACTCGCAGTCCGGATGATCTGGTTGGCGCCGATGAATCGTCCGGCGATGAGCAGGCCCAAGTTCGGGAGCCCTGGAGCGGGCGGGCATGAGACGTTGGCGGGATCACCTTCGAGTAGTGGCCGGTTGCGGATTTCCGGCCTGCTTATGCGATCTTGAAACGACCGTGGCGTGGCCCCGCGGTCTGGTCCAGCTACCTTTCGTTACCGGGTGATTATGCGCGGTGATGTTTCGCGCGGGTGGCGTGAGGAAGTCGTGAGGATTTTCCCTCTTAGCATGAGGAAGCCGTGAGGGAGCTGCACCACCCCGCCACTATCGAGGTGTACTGGTGACGCGATGAGATGTTGCCCCGTTGCGTGAGAAAGGGATTTCCCGTGCCCTTTCGATGGTGAGGATCCTTGAATGCCGGATGCGGTTTTCATCGTGTTGACGGTTGCGGTTTTCGCGGTGTTGGCTCTGGCGGTGCGGGGGGTGGAGCGCCTGGTCGGTACGGACAGCACGGACGCCGAGAACGGGGTGGCGCGGTGAGCATCGCAGATCTTGCCGGGTTGGTGGTGTCGGTATTGCTGGTCGTCTACCTGGTGGTGGCTCTGGTAGCTCCGGAGCGGTTCACATGAGTACTGCGACGGCGGGGTGGTTGCAGGCCGGCCTGCTGGTGGTGGCGCTGGCGGTGTGTTACCGGCCGCTGGGTGACTACATGGCGCATATCTTCACCACTAACAGACCCGAAAAAAACACTGGCGGGCCGAGCGGGGTATCTACCGGCTGATCGGAGTCGATGGCGACGCCGACCAGAAATGGTCGACCTATCTGCGGGGAGTCTTAGCTTTCTCCGCGGTATCGGTGCTGTTCCTGTATGGTTTCCAGCGGCTCCAAGAACATCTGCTGCTGTCGCTGGGTCTTCCGGCGGTGCGCGCGGATCAGGCGTTCAACACCGCCGCGTCGTTCGTGACCAACACGAACTGGCAGTCGTATTCGGGTGAGTCCACGATGGGTCACCTGGTGCAGATGGCCGGGCTGGCGGTGCAGAACTTCGTGTCCGCGGCGGTGGGCATCGTGGTGGTGATCGCGCTGATCCGCGGGTTCACCCGGTCGTGCACCGACCGGGTGGGCAACTTCTGGGTGGATGTGACCCGGGCGTGCCTGCGGTTGCTGCTGCCGATCGCGTTCGTGTTCGCGCTGGTGCTGCTGGCGGGCGGGGTGGTGGACAACTTCTCCTCGGCGCACACGGTGACCACGCTGGCCGGCCGGCATCAGGCAATCACCGGCGGGCCGGTGGCCTCCCAGGAGGCGATCAAGGAGCTGGGTACGAACGGGGGCGGGTTCTTCAACGCCAACTCCGCGCACCCGTTCGAGAACCCGAATCCGGTCACCAACCTGGTCGAGATCTTCCTGATCCTGGTCATCGGGGTCGCCTTGACCCGCACGTTCGGCACAATGGTCGCTGACTTGCGCCAGGGCTACGCGATCCTCGCGGTGATGGCGATCATCGGGGTCGCCTCGGTGGCGGGGATCAGTTTCTTCGAGTCCGGGCACCACAGCGCGGCGCCGGTGGCCGCGGGCGGGGCGTGGGAGGGCAAGGAGGTCCGGTTCGGCATCCCGGGCAGCTCGCTGTTCGCGGCCTCGACCACGGTGACCTCCACCGGCGCGGTCAACACCGCGCACGACTCGCTGTCCCCGCTGGGCGGCGCCGTCGCGATCCTGAACATGATGCTGGGCGAGATCGCCCCGGGTGGGACCGGATCGGGCCTGTACGGGATTCTGGTGCTGGCCATTGTCACGGTGTTCGTGGCCGGGCTGATGGTCGGGCGCACCCCAGAATATCTGAACAAAAAGATCCGGCCTCGGGAGATGAAGCTGGCGTCCCTGTACATCCTGACCACCCCGACGCTGGTGCTGATCGGCACCGGGCTGGCGATCGCGCTCACAGGTGAGCGGGCGGCGATCCTCAATCCGGGGGCGCACGGCCTGTCCGAGGTGCTGTATGCGTTCACCTCCACGGCGAACAATAACGGCAGCGCATTCGCCGGGTTGTCGGTGAACACCGTGTGGTACAACAGCGTGACCGGCGTGGTGATGCTACTCGGCCGGTTCCTGCCCATTGTCTGGGTATTGGCGTTGGCCGGGTCGCTGGCCACCCAGCGCACGGTCCCGGCCGGCGCGGGCACACTGCCGACCCACCAGCCACTGTTCATCGGCATGCTGCTCGGTGTGATCATCCTCGTAGTGGCGTTGACCTACTTCCCAGCCCAGGCGCTGGGCCCGCTCGCGGAGGGGTTGCGCTGATGACATTCACCACCACCCAGCTGCTCCGGTCGACGCCGGACGCGCTGCGCAAGCTCGATCCTCGGGCGCAGCTGCGCAATTCGGTGATGTTCGTCGTGCAGGTCGGCGCAGCATTGACCACGATCGAAGCGATCGCGGCACCGACGGTGTTCGCCTGGGTGATCACGGTCTGGTTGTGGCTGACCGTGGTGTTCGCCAACCTCGCCGAGGCGGTCGCCGAGGGCCGGGGCAAAGCGCAGGCGGAGACGCTGCGCCGGACCAAGCGGGAGACCACCGCCCGGCGGCTCGCCGACTGGCGGCCCGGCGCGACCGCAGCCGAGGAGCAGGTACCGGGAGTCGAGCTGCGGGTGGGTGACCATGTGCTCGTCGAGGCCGGGCAGGTCATTCCCGGCGACGGCGACGTGGTCGAGGGGATCGCCAGTGTGGACGAGTCCGCGATCACCGGCGAGTCCGCTCCGGTGATCCGCGAGTCCGGCGGGGACCGCTGCTCGGTGACCGGCGGCACCACGGTGCTCTCGGACCGGATCGTGGTCCGGATCACCTCCCCACCCGGGCAGACGTTCATCGACCGGATGATCGCCCTGGTCGAGGGGGCCTCGCGGCAGAAAACCCCGAACGAGATCGCGCTGAACATCCTGCTCGCCGCACTGACCGTCGTCTTCCTGCTCGCGGTGGTCACGCTGCAGCCGATGGCGATCTACTCTCATGCCCGGCAGTCCCTGGTGGTGCTGGTGGCGCTGCTGGTGACACTAATTGGCGACCACGATCGGGGCGTTGCTGTCCGCGATCGGCATCGCGGGCATGGACCGGCTGGTGCAGCGCAACGTGCTGGCGATGTCCGGCCGGGCGGTGGAGGCCGCCGGGGATGTGGACACGCTGCTGCTGGACAAGACCGGCACGATCACCCTGGGTAACCGGCAGGCCACCGAGTTCCTCCCGGTGCACGGCGCGGCACTCGAGCGGCTGGCTGAGGCGGCACAGCTGGCCAGCTTGGCCGATGAGACTCCCGAGGGCCGGTCGATCGTGGTGCTGGCCACACGCGAGCTGGGCCTGCGGGCGCGCCAGGGAGGCGAGCTGGTGGGAGCGACGTTCGTGGCGTTCACCGCGCAGACCCGGATGAGCGGCGTGGACCTGCCTGACGGCCGGCAGGTCCGCAAGGGTGCGACCAGCGCGGTCCGGGACTGGATCCGAGCCGGCGGCGGGGCGCCACCCGAGGGGCTCGGACCGATGGTGGATGCGATCTCCGCCGCCGGTGGCACCCCGCTGGTCGTGGCCGAGCACGTGAACGACACCGCCCGGGCGCTGGGCGTGATCCACCTCAAGGACGTGGTCAAAGAGGGCATCCGGGAGCGGTTCGCCGAGCTTCGCGCGATGGGCATCCGGACAGTGATGATCACTGGTGATAACCGGCTCACCGCTGCGGCCATCGCCGCCGAGGCCGGGGTGGACGAATTCCTCGCCGAGGCCACCCCCGAGGACAAGATGGCGCTGATCCGCCGCGAGCAGACCGGTGGCCGGCTGGTCGCGATGACCGGGGACGGCACCAACGACGCTCCCGCGCTCGCCCAGGCCGACGTCGGGGTCGCCATGAACACCGGCACCTCCGCCGCCAAGGAGGCCGGCAACATGGTCGATCTGGACTCCGACCCGACCAAGCTGATCGAGATCGTCCAGATCGGCAAGCAGCTACTGATCACCCGAGGGGCGTTGACCACGTTCTCCCTCGCCAACGACGTGGCGAAGTACTTCGCGATCATCCCGGCCATGTTCGCCGCGGTCTATCCAGGGTTGGACACCCTCAATGTCATGCGGCTGCACTCGCCGACCTCGGCGATCACCTCCGCGATCATCTTCAACGCGCTGATCATCGTTGCGCTGATCCCGCTTGCGCTGCGTGGTGTGCGCTACACCCTGTCCTCGGCCTCGGCGTTGCTGCGCCGCAACCTGGGGATCTACGGTCTGGGTGGGCTGGCGCTGCCGTTCATCGGGATCAAACTCATCGACCTGATCGTCCAGTTCATTCCCGGATTGCGGTGAGCGCCATGACCCGTCTGCCAGGTCCGATACGCCAGTACCTGGCCGCGCTGCGCGCGCTGCTGGTGCTGACCGTGCTGCTCGGCATCCTGTATCCGCTGGTGGTGCTGGCGATCGGGCAGCTCGTCTTCCCCGCCCAGGCCAACGGATCGCTGCTGACCGCGGATGGCCGCGTGGTCGGGTCCAGCCTGCTGGGCCAGGCGTTTCTCGACGCGCACGGCAACCCGGCACCACAGTGGTTCCAGCCCCGCCCGTCGGCGGCCGCGGACCCGAGCGACAAGAACGACCCGGGGTACAACCCGCTGTTCTCCGGCGGCTCCAACCTGGGTCCCACCAACCCGGACTTAATCAAGTCCAGCCAGGCGCGACGCCAAGCCGTGGCGGCTTTCGACGGGGTGCCGGCGGCTAGCGTGCCGCCGGACGCGGTCACCGCCAGCGCCTCGGGCCTGGATCCGGACATCTCCCCGGCCTACGCTGACGAGCAGGTCACCCGGGTGGCCAAGGCCCGGGGCCTGGACCCGGCCACGGTGCGCGCCCTGGTGGCCGCCCACGTCCAGGGTCGGACGCTGGGCATCCTCGGCGAGCCGCGGGTCAACGTCGTGGAGCTCAACGCCGCGCTGACCCAGCTGCGTTAGCCGGCGGGCGGGGGAGCGGTGATGGGCACAACCGGAGTCCTGCGGGTCTACCTGGGCGCCGCGCCCGGGGTCGGCAAGACCTTCCGCATGTTGGTGGAAGGCCACCGGCGCCGCGACCGCGGCACCGACGTGGTCGTCGCCTTCGTCGAGACCCACGGCCGGCCCGAGACCGAAGCGCTGATCGGCGACCTGGAGCTCATCGCGCGGACCCGGCGCGGTTATCGGGAGGCCGAGTTCACCGAGATGGACCTCGACGCCGTTCTCGCCCGCCGTCCGGCGTGGGCGCTGGTCGACGAGCTGGCCCACACCAACGTCCCCGGCGGGCGCCACGCCAAGCGCTGGCAGGACGTCCAGGAGCTGCTCGCCGCCGGGATCAACGTGATCAGCACGGTGAACATCCAACACCTGGAGTCCCTCAACGACGTCGTGGCGAAGATCACCGGGGTGGCGCAGCGGGAGACCGTGCCGGATGAGGTGGTCCGCCGGGCCGACCAGATCGAGCTGGTCGACATGACCGCAGAGGCGCTGCGACGGCGGATGGCGCACGGCAACGTCTACGCCCCGGAGAAGATCGACGCCGCGCTGGCGAACTACTTCCGCATCGGCAACCTGACCGCGCTGCGCGAGCTGGCGCTGCTCTGGCTGGCCGACCGGGTCGAGGAGGGGCTGCGGCGCTACCGGGCCGACCACGGCGTCGGCGGCGTGTGGGAGACCCGGGAACGGGTCGTGGTCGCCCTCACCGGCGGCCCGGAGGGCGAGACCCTCATCCGCCGCGCCGCCCGCATCGCCGCTCGCGCGGGCGGGTCCGGCGAGGATCTGCTGGCCGTGCACGTGGCCCGCAGTGACGGCCTGACCAGCGCTGACCCAGCGGAGCTGGCGACCCGACGCCAGCTGGTGGAGTCCCTGGGCGGCAGCTACCACAGCGTGGTCGGCGACGACATCCCGACCGCGTTGCTGGACTTCGCCCAGGCACAGAACGCCACCCAGCTGGTGTTGGGCACCAGCCGCCGTGGCTGGTCAGCACGGCTGCTGGGTGGGCGCGGCATCGGGGAGCGAGTGACCGAGGCCTCCGGGGACATCGACGTGCACCTGGTCACCCACCCCTACACCGGCCAAGGCCCACCGCTGCCGCCGCCGCGCACCGACCAGCCCCCCAGACGAGCGCTCGCCGCCCTGGCCACGGCCTGGATCGTGCCCCCGGCGGTCACCGCGATCCTCACCCAGCTGCGCGGCGAGCTGAACCTGACCAGCCAGGTCCTGCTGTTCCTGCTGGTGGTCGTGGGCATCGCCCGCATCGGCGGGCTGGTCCCGGCGCTGCTCGCCGCGGTGTCCAGCTCGCTGCTGCTCAACTTCTACTTCATCGCGCCGATCCACACACTGACCATCGCCGGGCCCGACAACGTCATCGCGCTGGTCGTGTTCGTGCTGGTGGCGCTGACCGTCGCCTCCGTCGTCGACGTCGCGGTCCGCCACATCCAGCAGGCCGCCCGCGCCCGCGCCGAAGCCCTGACCCTGTCGGTGCTGGCCGGTAGCGTGCTGCGTGGCCAGCAGGCGATTCCCGCGCTGCTGGAACGCTCCCGGGA
Source organism: Pseudonocardiaceae bacterium (assembly GCA_050699595.1). GTDB lineage: Bacteria > Actinomycetota > Actinomycetes > Mycobacteriales > Pseudonocardiaceae. Next base: position 31,238 of record JBOHFI010000022.1, read on the forward strand.
GACCTTCGCCATGGCCTCGGCCACGCTGCTCGCCACCGCCACCGCGACCTCGGCGCACACCGTGGCGGACAGCGCGGCATCCGATGACCCGCAGCGGTGGGTCATCCTCGGTGTCGCCGGGCAACCGCCGTCGCGCTGCCCGGCGCAGGCTGACGTGACGGTCGCAGTCGGAAGCAATGCCGTGCTCGCGCTGCGCGGCCGGGTGCTGCCCGCCGCGGACCAGCGGGTGCTCACCGCGTTCGGCGCGCACGTCGCGGTCGCGCTGGACCGTGACCGGCTCGTCCGCGAGGCCGCCCAGGCCAAACCCGCGATGGCGGCCGACCGATTGCGCACCGCGCTGCTCGCCGCGGTCAGCCACGACCTGCGCACCCCGCTGGCCGCCGCCAAAGCTGCGGTGAGCAGCCTCCGCAGCCCGGACGTCACCTGGAGTCCGCAGGACACCGCCGAGTTGCTGGCCACCGCGGAGGAGTCCCTGGACCGGCTGATCCGGCTGGTGGAGAACCTCCTCGACATGAGCCGCCTGCACAGCGGCGCGCTGTCGCTACAGCTGCAACCGGTCGCTCTCGATGAGATCATCCCGATCGCCCTGGACGGTCTGGGCCCTGAGGCCGGTGCCGTGCGCTGGCAGCCGGCGCCGGAGCTGCCCGCCGTGCGGGCCGACCCGGTGCTGCTGGAACGGGTGGTCGCCAACCTGGTCGCCAACGCCCTGCGCTACAGCCCGCCCCACTACCCCCCGGTGCTGACCGCCAGCACCCTCGCCGACCGGGTGGAGCTGCGGGTGATCGACCGAGGGCCGGGCATCCCCGAAGCCGACTGGGACCGCGTCTTCGCGCCGTTCCAGCGCCTCGGCGACCGCGACAACACCACCGGCCTCGGGCTCGGACTGGCACTCTCGCGCGGACTGATCGAAGCCATGGATGGCTCACTGGCCCCGGAAGACACCCCCGGCGGCGGGCTGACCATGGTCGTCACCCTGCCCGCCCACCCCAGCTCCGGGCCACTGGACGGCGCCGGCGCGGAGATCCCGACATGAGCCGGATCCTCGTCGTCGACGACGAATCCCAGCTGCTGCGCGCGCTGCGGATCACCCTGCGGGCCCGGGCCTACGACGTCGAGACCGCCCCCGACGGCGCGACGGCGCTGGCCGCGGTGGCCCGCCGCCCCCCCGATGTGGTCGTGCTGGACCTGGGCCTGCCCGACATCGACGGCATCGAGGTGATCACCGGCCTGCGCGGCTGGACTCAGGTGCCGATCATCGTGCTCTCCGGCCGGGCCGATGCCGCGGACAAAGTCGAAGCCCTGGACGCGGGCGCGGATGACTACGTCACCAAACCCTTCAACATGGACGAACTGCTGGCCCGCATCCGGGCCGCACTGCGCCACCACACTGCTGACGCCCCAGCGCGGATCACTTTTGGTGACCACACCGTCGACCTGTCCGCTCACCGCATCACCCGCCGCACCCCCACCCCGGCGCAGCCCGATGCCGGCGTCGAGCCGGCGGTGCACCTGACACCCACCGAATGGAAAATCCTCACCGTGCCGGCCCGCCACCCCGGTGCACTGGTCGAATCCCAGCGGCTGCTCACCGAGGTCTGGGGACCCCGTTACCACACCGAGACCGACCACCTGCGCTTCCACATCGCCCAGCTGCGCCGCAAGCTCGAACCCGACCCGGCCCACCCCCGCCACCTACTCACCGAAACCGGCCTGGGCTACCGCTACCAGCCCTGACCCAGTGTGTGGTCGGCGCTGTCCGTGAACTCGACCCCACGGACGTTTTCGGGCCGGTTTTAGGTCGGTCTCGTCGAGTTCACGGCGGTGAGCCTCGCCCGCTAGGGCGCGCGTCGTGGGGTTGGTGATGGTGTGGGGTGCGGTGGTGGTGGCCGGCTGGCCGTCGGGAGCTGGCGTGTCGGGGGGACCGCGTGCTCAACCGACGGACCAGCCGGCGATGGAAGGGGGCACTGCCCCGTGGACTGTGTGTCACCGTGGCCGTGGTGTGCCTCCGGTGATCACCAGAGACCTTCCTGGCGGTAGGGGTCCGGCCGTCCCGCCTCGCGGACTTCGCGAACCGGAAGCGGGACGGAGACGGCCGGGGTCCGCGAGGGATCAGTGCGGGCCCGCACGGTCAGGCAAGGCCAATGAGACGTCCCAGCTGCACCGAGTGAAGGTACGTTGCCCGCCCCGAACTCGCGCGCCAAGTGCGGCAGCAGCGCCTCATCGGAGTGGTGCAGCAGCCAGTCGCTCGCCCTGACGTGGATCCGGCAGGGCCGAGGTCGCAGCCCGATCAGCACGCTGAAACAGGATCGGCAGCGGCCCCGCCGATCAATGGGGTGCTCGAGCAGCAGCAGGTACAACACAGCACTGGCCCGGTACCGAATCGAGCCGACCCTCCCGAGGGCGCCGGGCCCGGCCCGCACGGTCTCACGCAGAGCCTCACAGACGAGCCGATGACTGGTCTGATCGACAGTCCGGCCCGTACCGGTCACGGTCATCACCTCGTCACCGCCGAGTTCCGGGCGCAAGGGATGACGACGATGTCGCCACTACGCGAGGGCGTGTCGCCCCGTAGTTCGGTCAACATATCGGGTCTCCTCAACGACCGCTCCAGCCGTCTCATGGTCCGTTGTCGTCACCGTTCGCGATGTCGAACTCCTTGTAGGTCATCCTGACGGAGACCAAGGACAAAGAAAACAGCGGAACCGCCGCAGAACCGTCGCATTGAGGCCGCGAGGCGGCGATGGGCCAATGGCAATGGGTACCCGCTATCGTATGGGTACCTCCGGTGTTACCGGAAGGGAGAAGATAGGGGGATGACCATGTGGGGTAAGCGGCTCGGTCTGGTTGCTGCTCGCCAGGCCGCCGGCCTCAGCCAGGAGCGCCTGGCTGAGCAGATGAAAGTCGAGCGCTCGACGGTGCAGCGCTGGGAGGCGGGCCACAGCACGCCTCAGCCGCAGCACCGGCCGAAGCTGGCCTCGGAGCTGGGCATCTCGCATGATAAACTGGCTGAGCTGCTGGAAGACCAACCCTGCGCGGATGATCGGTTCCGAACCACGCCGACTTTGTCGACGGCGCCCCGGTCCGGCGATGCTGGTGACGACCGGCAAGCAGGCGGGGATGATCTGCTGCCGTTCCCGCCGGGAGGTGATAGTACGGACCGCAGGCAGGCTATTGAGCTTCTGGGAGCGTCCACTCTAGGGCTGGGAGCAGCGCACGCTGGTCTTGATCCGTTTATTCAGTCAGCCGTGGAAGCCATGGAGTTCACCCGCCGCGCCGAAGCCAGCCGGCTCGGCCCGAGGACACTCGAACACCTCGACTTCGTGGTCTCCGACCTGGCAGCCGTCCTCCACCACACACCACCGGGCGAACTGTTTCCCAAGGCCCGCTGGTACCGCGGTCAGACTGAGGATCTTATTGCTGGGCAGCACACGTTACGTGAGGGCAGGGAGCTGTATCGCCACGCCGGCTCGTTGAGTACTATCCTGGCCTGGTTGTCGATCGACCTTGGTGATCTAGCCGCGGCCGAGGCGCATTGTCTTGATGCGTGGGAGCATGGCTGGCAAGCGGAGGACCATGAGATCTGCGCCTGTGCCATGGATGCCAAAATCACTGTTTCCATGTACAGCAATCAGCCTGCCGTGGCTAGAGATGCGGGCGAGCGCGGTCTCAAACATGCCCCCCAGGGCAGTGCCGCAGCGGTGGGAGTAGGTGTTAAGCTTGCTCGGGCTTATGCCAGACTCGGCCGGGTGGACCAGTTCCAGGAAGTACTGAGAGATGCTCAGGCGAGATTCGGCCGGCTCAATCACCTGGGTTCTGGGCTGAATGCGGTCAATTCTGGGATGTTGGCTTTTTATACTGCCGATTCTCATATTTGGCTCGGCCAGTCCGAGAGTGCGATTCCGTACGCCGAAGAAACAATTTCCTTCTGTCGGGACCTTGGCCCGTCCGAGCGTGAGCCGACGATGGAGGCCCTTGCTCGACTGGGCCTTGCACGAGTGCACGTGGACCTTGGGCGACCCGACGATGCGGCCGAACAAATAGAGCAAGCGCTCAGCTCGGAGTTCATTGTTGGGCCTGTGCTCGGTCGACTGGGCGATCTGATAGTGTGCATGCGACGCAAGTATCCCCGACTCGAGACGACGAAGGAATTCGCTGATCGGCACAGCGTGATGGTGGCCAGCCTGAGCCGCCGTGAGTTGCCGAGCCCGTAAGCTGATGGAACAGCTGAGCGGGCAAGCCATCGCGGTTAGTCACCACCTCGATCTCGTGGCGACGCTTCTACGTATATCAGGTTGAGGCTATGGCCGATGACCTGGCCTTGCTGGTTCAGCCGGGACGGTAACACCCCGCAGGCCTTGTCCACCGCGACCTGTTCGACCCGGCTCTGCAGAGGAATGACGGTGCCGTCGACGTCGCGCGGTGGATTGGCGGCCAGTGATTGCGGGGCGGCGCCCCCCGACCTACCGCCCGAGGCATCGTCTCGGTCCATAGCGGCACTCCCCCGGCTGATCTGTCGTGTGGAAGGCGGCGGCCCCGCGAGGTTCGTCGCCCGAGAAGCGGGGCCGCCACCACTCACCGCCACTGCGAACTACGAGGTGAAGAGCGGCGGTGCACCGGTAACTCTGCCAGCTCAGAACACGCGGCTGGGAGTGGCGATCACGGGGTGCCAAGGGAAAGTTGGCGGGAAAGTCCGGATCATCCTTCCAGTTCACCGGGTTGGCGGGACCCGCTGTGTCAGGCGATGATGGCAGGTGTTCGAGTCGTGGAGTTGGACTTACGGTGGGGGGTTGGCCCGGGATGCCGTGTCGGCTCAATTACGCTGGTCGGAGGGCCTGCTGTACGCCACCTGCCCGGACCGGCTACGCCCCCGAACTGTTCTCCGCGGTCGCCGATCTCGCCGATGTTGCTGGGTATATGGCCTACGACGCCGACGCCCATAACGTGGCCCGTCAGGTGTTCGGCTTCGCGCTGGGCTGCGCAGAGGAAGCCGAGAACTGGCACTTGCGGGCCCAGATCCTGTCGAACATGGCGGCACCAGGCGACCGGTACCTCGTCCTCAGCGCGTGGTCCGCCGAGCCTACCCCAATGACCTCACTCGGCGGCACCCTGGCGTGGCTCACCGTCAACGACCACCACATGTGCACCGCCGCCGAGCCGGCGTAGGGATTCATGCCCAATCCGCGGGCGGCTTCGGCCATGACGTGCTGTTCTCCACCTCGTGCTGGACAATCAGGCCGGGGTGTCGTGGCTGCGGGACAGCGTCACTGTGTGTGAGGCCGAGAACGTCCCATGTGAGCGGGCTGCGGTCCAGCACCACCAGCCGAGCCGGTGTCCGGCGGGCGAGAGTCGCTCGCTGCTGTTCCACACGCAGGAAGTGTCGCAGCGCGGCAGTCACCTCCGCACGGCTGTGCGGCGGCCACGGTGGCAACACCGCAAGGTCGGTGTACTCCGGCACCGCCACCGCTCCCAGCCGCGCGGCCAGGGCATGGACCAGGGTGGTCTTGCCGGCGAAGCACAGTCCCTCGACCGCGAGCACAGTCAGTGCGCTCATGGGATCGCCAGGTCTGGGTCGCAAGGGTTGTGAGCGCACGGTGAGCCTCCGCCAGTCGGGTCCGTCGGGCTGCTAGCGTCGCCGGGCCATGAGCACCGACGGTCTTCCCACAGCCGACCATGAGGTGATTGTCGCCGCGCTGCGGGGTTTCGGTCTGGCCGAGCCGATCAAAGCCCAGTGGGTGGCCGATGGGTTGATGAACCGTAACTGGCGGGTGCGCACGCGGGAGGGTGTGTGGGCGCTCAAGCAGGTGCTGGACGTCGACGCCGGTCAGGCTCGCTGGCAACACCGGGTCACCCGCACGCTGGCCAGGCTGAGTCTCCCGATCCCCCCACCACAAACGACCCCGGACGGAGATACCCTGGTCGATGTGGCGGGCACCGGGGTGTTCGCAGTGGCGCCCTGGGTCGAGGGCACGCACCGTGACGGCCGTGAGCTCACGTTGAGTGAGTGCCGGCACCTGGGCGAGTCGCTGGCCCGCGTCCACACCGGCTTGGCACGCGACGAGTTGGCGAGCGTGCTGACCCCATCTCCTGAGTCCCAGGTCATCGCCGTGACCGAGGGCGCGAAGGCCAAAGCGAAGATCGATTACTACCTCGGGCTCGTCGACGATCGCGCCGAACGTGACAAATTTGATCACCTGGTGCGCCGGCGGCTGACCGAACGGCAAGATCTGTTGGAGCGGCTGGCCTACCTCCGTCCGGACGACACTCGGCCGGTAGCACCCGTGGGGTGGGTGCACGGCGACTTCCATAACCTCAACCTGCTCTGGTCGGCAGAGCAGCCCAGCAGGGTCACCGCGATACTGGACTGGGATCGGCTGCGCTTCGGGCCGCTGGCCGCTGAGGTCGTCCGGACCGCCACCCTCGTCTTCGGCTACGACCTCACCCCCGACCTGCGGGCGTTGGACTTGGCGCGAGCATCGGCATTCACCGCTGGGTACCGCGAGGTCACTCCGCTGGCCGACTTTTCGCTCGCCGACGCCGTCCAGCGGCTGTGGTGGGAACGGGTCTGCGACTTCTGGCAACTGAAATGGCACTACGACAAGGCCGACTCCTCCTGTGACCACCTGTTCGTCACAGCCTCGGCGCTGCTGGCCTGGTGGAGTGAGCATCTCGACGCTGTCTCCGCGGCCTTCACCACGGCCTGACCGGCGGCTGACCCACGGCCTCGCCGATCTGGCCGGCCAGGGTGAGCACCTCATCGCGCGAGCGACCCGGCCGGATACCTTCAGTGAGGAACTGGGCACCCCGCCGCAGTCCCGCACGCCACGCCGCCTCGCGGTCATCCCGAGCGGGCCGCTCGGTCACGGTCAGCGAGTAAACCTGCCCGTCCTCCACGAACTCCCGCCACATCCGCACCGCCCACGCCAGCCCACCTTGCAGGCTCCGGCCGGCAAAGAAGGCGAAGAACGCACCGATCATCTCGACATGGAACACCGCGTCGGGCACCCGGCAACCGGTATCGATCCGCGGCTCACGCGCCAAGTCGACCAGCTCGGCGAGCGGGCGCCGCAGCGCAGGGATCACGGTAGTCAGGTCGGTGTCGTGGACCGGGAAACGCCCTGCCGCGCCGAACTTCAGGTGCGCGGCCGACACCCTCGGATCAGGGCAGTGGTACAGCGTGGCGCCGATGTCGGTGAGGTCGGCGGACAGGTGCAGGTGGTCGGAGTAGGAGCTGGTCCACGCTCTTGACAAGTCCCGGAAACCGCATGCCTTTCGCAGCCAACGGCGATCCAGAATCGCCGTGCCGCCGATCAGTCGTACCGGCAGCGGGGCAAGCAGCCCGCTGCGCTCATCGAGCCGAGGCGGGTGCGGGAGGTACTCAGCGGGCCAGGTGTGAAAGCCGGTGGCGAACTCCGCCATCGCCGGGGCGAGCACTCCGATCCGGGCCGCGGGCCGGATCTCGCGGGGCCGCAGCCCGCGGTAGTAGAAGGGCAGCATCGCCCCCGCAGTTGCGGGCTCACGCTCGGAGAGAGCATGCATGAGGTAAGCGGCACCGACCGCGTAATGCGGGCTGAACACGCAGTCATCGTCGCCGAAGAGCACCCATCGACTGAGCACAGCGGCGATGCCGGTGTTGCGAGCGGCGGCGGTACCGGCGTGCCGTCCGAGCCGGATGCCCGTCACCCGCACCTCGCCGGGAATCGGGTGGCGGGTGTAGCGCCCGAGTACGGTCGCGGTGTGGTCGGTGCTGCCGTCATCCACGACGATGATCTCGGCCAGTGCGTCACCAGCCTGGGCGAGCAGGCTGTCCAGCGCCCAGGTGAGTGGGTTGTCACTGATCGGGTTACTGTTCGGGTCGAAGGGGCAGCGGTTGTAGGTGGCGATCACCGCCGACACCTGGCCGGAGGTCTCGGGTATCGACAGGGCCACGGTGAACTCGGGTCCGTCCTGCAGGCCGCTCACGACCTCATCGAGAACGATCAAGTCGGCGCTGGCCACAGGTCAACGCTCCGTCTTGTCGTGGGTGTACGTGGTCCCGGTGCACCAGCGGTGTACCGCATTGGCCAGGCACCACCACGGACCTGCGCTGCTGAGCAACGCAGCGGCGATCCCGCCAAGCAGTTCACGCGTCCCGAACCGCACATCTCGCCCTTCATGCCGCTCGTTCGCGGCTAGCAGGGCAGCGGGCAGGACGTAATAGGTTGCCACCGCGCCGATGCTGGCGACGGTGGCGACCAACCGCCGGTGGGTGATCATCGGCAATGCGAGAGTGAAGGCGATGGCAGGCGACTGGCCCAGCCACAACGCACCGCGCGCCAGGCCCTGAGCGGCCAACCAGGCCCGGGTGCGGCGGTCACCGAGTCCGCGGCTTTCGGCGAGACGGACAAAAAGCGGATATTCGGTGTAGGACCAGAACCACTGTCGTGCTTGGCGCACCACGCCGGCCGGCGCGGCGGGACTGTCGCCGTGCTCCAGCAGCGGTAATGGTTCGATCGAAGTACCGTTGACGCAGGCAAAGTAGCCGAAAGCCAGATCTTCATTCATCGGCTCCGTCGGCAACCCGCCCGAGACAAGAAACTCATCGCCCCGAATGAATAGGCCGTGCCCCACGCAGTGCGCTAGTCGCGGCCACCGCACACCACTTCGGCGGGCCTGCCCTGCCTGGCGGCGCAGCCGGGGGACCTCGCGCGCGAGCGTCCAACGGGACTGCAGCAGTGCTACCCCGGCCAGCACCGCTCCCCGGGCTCCGGGTGGAAAGGCGCGCAGGTTGGTGGTGAACAGCGCGGACTGCTGCACAATCCGTGGCCCCTGTTGCGGAGAGCCGCGAGTTACGTGGGCGAGAACATCGAGCGTTGCTGGATGAGGTCGGGAGTCAGCGTTGTAGACCGCCAACCAGACCTGCTGCGGGTCAATGCCGTCCTCAGCGAGTCGGGCGAGTTCGGCGTGTGCGGCGAAGTTGACTTGGTGGACCATCACTCCATCCTTATCAGGATAGTGCAGGTGTCGCACCACCCCAGCAGGGGCGCCAACAGCGAGCGCGCATGCCATGTCGATGGTGCTCGGCCACGATGGGTCGACCGCGCGGACTGGATTGGGTTCGTGGTGTTCACGCTCGGCGGTCACCAACACCACGGCAGTCTGGCCGTGGTGTTTGGCCAGGTCGGTGAAATAATTGACGGTGTCGGCAAAGATCTGCTGTTCTCGCAACAAGGGCAGGATGAGCACGATGCACGGCGGCTCGCTGCTTTCGGCGATCCCGTGCCCAGTCTTGGCCGCACGGAGCCAGGCGAGCGAGGAGAGCGTGTTGACGGTGCCGCTTACGCCCCGCACGACAACGGTTGCCGTCGCCATCCATGCCAGTCGGGTCATTCGGGTACGCCAGCCCACGGGGTTCACAAGATCACCTGACCTAGTCGCGGCACGGTGAATGCTTCCCGGTGCCCACCGGTAGTGGACGCCCCGCGCCACCCGGTCAGGTGAGCTGCTGCCGGTCCAACGTGGCCGGCCTGGCCGACGCCCTTCGCGCCAGCGGTTTGGGAACCGTAACAAGCCAAAGCCGTCAGCTTGCGATCCAGTACTGCGGTGATGTCCTCGAAATACACCGGCTGGCCGATCGCGGCCCATACCTCGTAACCCAGCACGGTGGGCACCCAGTGCGGCTCGGTTCCCCACTCGGGAAAGTTCCGGCTCCCCGCCATCCCGAAAGCACGCCATGCGAGTTCAAAGCCTGCGCGGTGATCGAATGAGGCGTCCTCAGCGTGCGGTAGGTAGACCAGACCCGGACGCACCTTACGCAGCAACCGCATCACTACCGCGACCTGGTCAAGAGCGGTCGGCAGAATACCGCCGTCGGGAAACCGGGCGAAGTGCAACCGCGACACTGGAATCCCCAGGACTCGGGCGGCGGCAGTGGCTTCGGCCTCACGCACTCTTCGCAGCTCCTCGGCTGTGTGGTGCGGATTACCCCGCTCCCCGGAGGTCAGGTACAACACGTGCACGACACGACCAGCGGCGGTGTGGAGCAGGATTGAGCCCCCGCAGCCCAGCACTTCATCGTCCGGATGTGGAGCGATCACCAGAACCGTCGGTGGAGCAGCCACCGGCACTCCCTCTGAAGTGGGTTAATGAGGTGCCATTGTTGGCCGAGAAGCGGTGCGCAGACAACTCTGCCGGCTCAGGACATGCGGGTGGGAGCCGTGATCGCGGGGCGGCAAGGGAAAGTTGGGGGGAAAGTCTAGTCTCCGGTTGATCAGTGTGGCAGGGCGCTGTGGTGTTCGGTGGAGTGGTGTTTGGTTGGGCTGGCGCCGTGGGAGAAGGAGGCGGAGTCGGTGCCTCGTTGTGCGGTGGGTTGGCGGCTCAGCCGGGGTAGTTCGCTGCGCAGGTCGGCCAGCAGGAGCTCGGCGAGGTCGCGGGTGAATCCGTTGCGGACCACGATGCGCAGCGCCGCCAGGTCGGTGCGGTTTTCCGGGAAGGTGTAGGCGGGGACCAGCCAGCCGTGCTCGCGTAGCGCGGCGGAGACATCGAATACGGAATATCCGCTGATGTGCTCGTGCAGGGTGAAGGCGAAGACGGGGAGCTCATCGCCGCGGCTGAGCAGCCGGAACGGTCCGAGCTCGCCGATCTCCTTAGCCAGCGCGGTGGCCACCTGCCGGCAGGTGTGCTGGACGCGCCGGTAGCCCTCGAAGCCCAGCCGCAGGAAGTTGTAGTACTGGGCGATGACCTGCGCGCCGGGGCGGGAGAAGTTCAACGCGAAGGTGGGCATGTTCCCGCCCAGATAGTTGACGCGGAATACCAGGTCCTCGGGAAGCGCGGCGGCGTCGCGCCACACTACCCAGCCGACACCGGGGTAAACCAGGCCGTACTTGTGGCCGGAGGTGTTGATCGAGGCGACCCGCGGCAGCCGGAAGTCCCATACCAGCTCCGGGTCACAGAACGGGGCGATCATCGCGCCGGACGCGCCGTCGACGTGCACCGGAATATCCAGCCCAGTACTGGCCTGCAAGCAGTCCAGGGCGGCGCAGATCTCGGCGACCGGCTCATAGCTGCCGTCGAAGGTCGAGCCCAGGACCGCGACGACGCCGATGGTGTTCTCATCGCAGTGCGCCGCCACCTGCTCGGCGGTGAGGTGGAAACGCTCGCCCTCCATCGGGACCAGGCGGGCCTCGACATCCCAGTAGTTGGCGAACTTCTCCCAGCAGACCTGCACATTGACGCCCATGACGATGTTCGGTCGGTCACAAGGCTTGCCGGCGGCCTGGCGGGCGTGTCGCCAGCGGCGTTTGAACGCGAGACCACCCAGCATGCAGGCCTCGCTGGAGCCGGTGGTCGAGCAGCCGGTGGCATCCGGTGCGGGCGGGGCGTGCCACAGCTGCGCGAGCATCCGCACGCACCGCAGCTCCAGGTCCGCGGTCCGCGGATACTCATCTTTGTCGATCATGTTCTTGTCGAAGCACTCCGTCATCAACCGGGTGGCTTGGGGCTCCATCCAGGTGGTGACGAAAGTCGCCAGGTTCAGCCGGGCGTTGCCGTCGAGCATCAGCTCGTCGTGGACCACTTGGTAGGCGACGTCCGGGTCAAGTTCCGTCGGCGGTAACTGGTTGCGCGGGATCCGCACCGGTTCGCGGGTGAACACCGGGTTGATCGCCACTTCGTGGTGGCCTGAACTGCGCTGGTAAGCCGGATGCGATAGTGGCATGCTCGCCACGCTAGCGATCCTTGGTCGGCGGTTGAATTCCCCCGGCCGACGGCGGCTGCGCCTCAGGCGGGACTGTTACCCTCCACGCGGGACCCCGGCCGGGAGGAGCGGTCGATGTCCACGGTGGGGCGGCCCTGGCTGGTGTCGTTACCGACCACCGCGGCGTCGGTGGACCCGTCGATGATCAATACCGCCCGCGTGAGGTTCGGGCCGGAGAAGGTGTTGTTGAGTACCTGCACGCGCGCCCAGCGCCGTAGGTTGACGGCCTGGGCCCCGTTGTTCGCGCACTTGTTCCCCTCGAAAGTGATCGACGGAACGTCGGCGGGCGCGCCGCGGTTGCTGCCCTGGTCACCGGTGGCGATCAGACATTGCGCATCCACGTTGCGGCAGGTGTTACCCGAGATGATCACATCGAAGGTGGGTGGTCTGTGCTGGTCGAAAGTCTGGAAGCAGTCCGGGTGCGGTGGGCTGGAATAACCCTCGGCGGAGATGTCGAAGATGGTGTTGTCGGTGATCCGGTGACCGTTTCCGTAGAACCGCACACCATCGGCGTCGCCACCCTGGACGGGCACCGTGTCGCTGATGGTGTTGGCGTGTACGGTGATCCGCTGCCCGGTGATGTCGATGCCGTTGGTGGCGGCATGGCGCATGGTGTTCGACTCGATGGTCGAGTCGGTGCAGGGATGGCAGGTGATCCCGCCCTGTTGAGTGTCGTGGACGGTGTTGTTCCTCGCGGTGATACCCGCCCCCTCCAGCAGTATCCCACCGCCGCCGGCGACCGTGAAACCCTCCACGATGACGTGATCGCCCTTGATCTGCACCTCGTGCACGGTGCCCCCATCGGAAACCAGTCTGATCGGCGCCGCTGCGGTGCCCGAGCGGATCATCGACAGGCTGGTGTCGGTGAGGTCACCGCCGGAGAAGCACAGCGTGTCCCCCGGTGAGGCGGCCTCCAGCGCCGTCGGCGCATCCCCGCCCCGGGTTATCGTGTGGGTGCAGGTGGACGGCAGGCCCTGTTTCGGCTGCTCAGGGGAGTTATCCTGGCCATCCGAGGCGCCTTGGCCGGTCGAGGGGCTATGGCGGGCCGAGCTGCACCCGGTGGTGAGCCCTACGAGGCCTACCAGCATCACCAACGACACCGACACCACCCGGATCGCCCTTGACACCATCACCGGCGCACCCCTGAGGGTGCGCCCCGGCCCACGGCAAGGGGTATCCACCGCAGCGACGGTAACAGCCGTGACGACGGGCCGTGAGGGGCCCTCTCGTGAGCGTAGTGGCCGGGGTGTTCAGGCGGGGAGGCGTTGGGAGATGAGCAGGGCGGATCCGGCGGTGGCCAGGCAGGTCAGAGTGCCCAGGATGAGCCAGGGTTTGCTGGCGTCGCGGTGGATGGTCTGGTAGCCGATCTGCTGGGCCAGGGTGTCGTAGACCTGGTGGATCTGCTGGTTGCTCTGGGCCGGGTAGAACTGCCCGCCGGAGAGCTGGGCGACTCTGGCCAGTGAATCGTCGTCGACGGGCACCGGGACCTGCTCGCCTTGGATGGTGACGGTGCCATAAGAGGTACCGAAGGAGATGGTGCTGATCGGAATGTGTGCCGTGCTGGCTTGGGTGGCCACGGTGAACTCGTCACGGCCGGTGTTCTGCTTGCCATCGCTCATCAGGACGATTCGTGCCGGTGGTGGTCCTTGGCCTTGACCTGGGATGAGTTGGTTGACCGTGTCGATGGCGCCCAGCGCGGCCGCGAGGGCGTCCCCGGTGGCGGTGGACTCGGCCAGTCTCAGGGACTGGATGGCCCGCACGGCCTGGGCCCGGTCGGTGGTGGGGCTGACCAGTACGGCCGCTGAGCCGGCGAAGGACTCCACCCCCAGGTTGATCCCGGCGGGCAGGCTCCGGACGAAGGAGGTCGCGGCGTCTTGGGCCGCGAGGAGGCGGGTGGGTGTGACGTCGGTGGAGTTCATCGACAGTGACACGTCGATGACCAGCATCACGGTGGCCCGATTTCGGGGGACTTGGGCATCCGCGGTGGGCCCGGCCAATCCCAGGGTCAGCAACAACAGGGCCAGGACCAGCAACCCGGCGGGGATGTGCCGGGTCCAGCCCGGCCGGCGGGGGGCGACGCGCTCCAGCAACTCGAAGTTGGCGAAGCGCAGCAGGTGGCGGCGAGCCCGCCGCTGAACCCACACGTAGCCGACCACCACCGCGGCCACCAACCCGAGCAACCCGAACCAGCCGGGTGTGGAGAATCCGCCCAACGCCATGCCAGCCCCTAACGCCATGCCAGCAGTGAACCCCACCGCCCATGCAACCCTGGTGAGGCGGGGTCCCCCGCCTCACCGGAGCCCGATTCCTGGAGGCAGCGTGACCGGCGGCTGTGGCGGGCCGTTGTAGAAGCTGCACGGGGCGGCTCACGCCCTCGGTGAAACGGATTTCCCGATCATGACCAGAACGGCAAAGATGACCAGGGGAACGCTCGCGGCCCTCGCGGCGCTCGGCTCGCTCACGTGGGCAATCGCTGTGCCGGCCGCGGCCGGCGCAACGACCGTCGCGAGCGTGACCTCGACGTTCCGCGACGTGTCGACCCTGTTCTGCCTGGACAGCAACACCAACAAGAAAGTCTACACGCTGGACTGTAACAACGGGAACTTCCAAAACTGGGTCTACGCTGGCTCGGGTACCACCAGCACCATTCGTGACGTGTCGACCGGGTTCTGCCTCGACAGCAACACCAACGGCAACGTCTACACCCTGGAGTGTAACGGCGGGAACTTCCAGAACTGGCAACACCGGTAACTTTGATCTATTCTTGATCGGTAGCCCGCGCGTGTCTTGCTGCGCGAATCCCCTGCGTCGGCACTGTCACGTTGACGGATGACGGGCTCGGGCGCTTCTCAGTGCGCCGAGTTCGACAGCAGAGCTGCTCGCCAGCTCTTCCCAACAGCCCTGCTGTCGAACTCGACGACAGTAGAGTCGATCGCAGACCACGAGATCTCCGGGACCCACCCCAGTACTACGGCCGTTCGGTGCGCTGTGCGCTTCGGGGTGTGTTGGCCGGCGACCGTCTGGTGCTGTCCGTGAACTCGACGTCACCGACGTTGGTGGGCCTGTTTGAGGTCGGTCTTGTCGAGTTCACGGCTCTGGGTCTCGCTTGTCCGCATCCGGATTCGTGACGAAGATATCTGTTCTCGTTCTAGTTATCGGGTGCGGGCGTCAGCGGCTAGGTCGTCCTCGATGAAGGGGATCTTCGTGACCAGTTGCGAATAGATGGTGAGCACATCCCTGACCGCCAGCTGGCCGAACTCGAGGAGTTCCTGCAGTCCTTCCAGGCCCGCATTGCACGACTCCGCCGCGCCGATACGAGCGGTCAGGTCACTGGACTTGTACAGGTTCACGGAAATCGCCGCCGCGAGGGACACGAGCACGGCCCCGAGACAGAGCACTCGCCAGACGATCGAGGATTCCGACAGGGACAGCGCCTTCTGCACAGCCTGCACGAACGTGAGGCCACCCGCCGCAGGGCCGGCGGTCAGGACTATCGTGACAGAACTACTCACAAGACTGATGTTGGCCAAGCGGTGACTGCGCGGCCGATTTTTCCGCAGGTACGCGTTGATACTCGCTCGGCGAGCTTGGATCCTGCCCACCATCTCCTGCCGCTCACGAACATCATCGCCCATCAGTCTCGCCCCCTGTGATCGATGCTTCAGTCGGTGACGGTGGTGAGGAACGTCCGCCAGGCCGAGTATGGGGACGGCCAGGGCGGCGCGGTCATCCTGGTCTTCTCCATCCGCATCGAGCTCGGTTGCCACAGCGGCAATCAGCTCCCTCGATTCTGCCTCGTCCAGCGCGACGCCCGCCAGGGCTGCCAGGATGCGCCGATAGGCAGCGATCTCCTCCCGTTTCTCCAGGAACAGGGTGAAAATCTCGCCCTCATGGTAGGCCACCGGCGTGAACTCGGCGAACTCCATCAGCTTGAACGCCCCGGTCATGGCCGTGTATGCGCCGAGCGCAGCCGGTACCACGCGCAACGTGACGTGGGAGCGCACCGACATCCGCAGCAGGTGGTGCAGCTGGTCGGACATCACCGCAGCCCCGCCGACCGGGACACCCGGCTCTCCGACCAGCCGAGCACCCGTGCGGCCTGCTTGCCGTTCAACTCGGCACCCTCCATCGCCCGGCGCAACCCCTCGCACAGCTCCCGGCTGCGTATCGTCGGCTCACGATCTCGCATGACACCCTCCCCACGGTGGACCCGCACCCCGTCCTCGACGCCTGACACCTTGCCCCAACGGGTCTGTCGGCAGAGGTTATGGCGTGTACCGAGTGGCAATCACGCCCACGGCGCGTTGCACTCCCCGGCCGGATTCTGCGTGGTCGCTACGGCCTGTCGGTGGGTAGCATGCGGAGTGGCTTACCTGGCTTGTAGGGCACCCGTGAAAGGTCGGTGGGGGCAGGACGCCGGGACTCGCGCGGCTTCGCCAGGCAGGCGGTGACGGCAGAATATGTCACATGCGCCCCGGTCTGCGTGGGAATCGTGTGCTGAGCCTGGCGTTCGGGGCTGGGCTGCTGGCGTTGCTGGTCGGGCTGGTGTTGCTGGCTGTGGTGCTATGCACCAAAGATTTGCCGCAAGCCGCCGCTTGGTCGTCGGTGCTCAGCACGGGTCTGGCCATCGCAGTTGCGCTTACTACGCTGGTCACGCGGTGGTTGACGAAGCGCGCCGCGGCTGGGCAGCGGGCCGGATCGGAGCAGGTGGCGCGGGCCGCGCAGGAGCTTCAGGCGGTGGTGCGGGAACAGTGGCGCAAAGAAGCGCAGGCGCGGTCGCTGGGTGATCCGGATCCGATGCCGGTGCGGTGGCGGTTGTCGGACCCGGCCGTGATGGACCACGACGAACACATCGCGCCGGTCCCCCTGCTGTTCTCCGGACGCAGTGACCGGATATCGGCGTTGACAGATCAGTTCCGGCGGTTGCGTCGGCGCCGACTGGTGATCGTGGTGTGGAAGATCGCGGTGCCGGTGCTGACGGTCGGTGTCCTGATGTGGGTGTCGTTCCACGTCTCGAACTTCACCGCCGGCGGCGGTTTCGCCCCCTACGGTGCCCACGGGGTGTTCGCGGCGCTGCCATTGGGCGTCTTCTTCGCGCTGCAGGGCTTCGAGCAAGCCGCACAGCTGGCCGGCGAGGCACGGGATCCGCAGCGCACCGTGCCTCGGGCGATGATCGGCGCGGTGATCGTGGGCACCGTGCTGTATCTGGGGCTGGAGATCGCTTTCGTCGGTGCGCTGAACTCCGGCGACCTCGTGCGCGGGTGGACCGAATTAGGCAGCGGCGACTTCGGGCCGTATGCGACCCTGGCCACCGGCCTGGGCCTGGGCTGGCTGACCGCCATCCTGTATGTGGATGCGTTCATCTCACCGGCCGGCTCCGGTCTGGTCTATCTGGGCACCTCCGCGCGGCTGTCCTACGCGCTGGCCCACGCTGGTGACGTTCCCCGGGTGGTCAGCCGGATCAGCGTTCGCGGTGTCCCGTACTTCTCGATCATCCTGTCGTTCGTCGTGGGCCTGATCTGCTTCCTGCCCTTCCCTAGCTGGCAGAGCCTGGTCGGACTGGTCACCTCAGTTACCGTGATCATGTATGCGTTCGCGCCGATCACCCTGCTGGCGCTGCGCAAGACCGAACCCGACCGCGATCGCCCGTACCGGCTGCCGGCCGCCTCAATCCTGGCGCCGCTGGCGTTCGTCGCCGCGAACGAGGTCATCTACTGGACGCCCTGGGCTACAGTGGAGAAGCTGATGCTGATCGTCGTCGCCGGGTATGTACTGTTCGGGCTCTCCTACGCGCTCGGCCGCCCGCTGGAGAGCCCGCCGCTGAACCCGCGGTCGCTGGTCTGGATCCTGCCGTGGTTCGCCGGGCTGACGGTGATCTCCTACCTCGGGCGATACGGTGGGACGAACCTCATCCCGGAATGGGTCGACCTGGGCTTGGTGGCCGCGTTCAGCCTGGTGATCTGCCGCCTGGCGGTCCGGTTGAGCTTACCCAGCCACCGCGGCTCCGCACCGAGCCCCATCAGCTGAGAGCGGTCACCAGGCCACGGGCAGGGTGTGCGGGGAGCGCCAGATCGAGCCCGTCTGCCACCGCATCTGATCGGGAGCGACCGCCAGGCGCAGCTGCGGGAAGCGGCGCAGCAGCGTGCCGATGGCGACTTGCAGCTCCATGCGGGCCAGCGGGGCGCCGATGCAGTGGTGGGTTCCCCACCCGAACGTCATGTGCGGGCCGCTGAAGCGGTCCAGCTCCAGCTCGTCCGGCCGTTCGAAGACCAGGGGGTCACGGTTGGCCGTGAGGTAGGACACGTGCACCATCTCGCCCTTGCGGATCGTCACTCCGCCGAGCTGGACGTCCTCGGTGGCCACCCTGGGAATGCCGACCCCGTGTCGGAACGGAATGAACCTCAGCAGTTCCTCGATGGCTTGCGGCAGCTGTTCGGGGTGTTGACGCAGCCAGGCCAACTGCCGGGGATTGGTCAACAATGTGTACGTGATGTTGCTGATCTGGTAGGTCGTGGTGTCGTGCCCGGACACCAGCAACAACATGCCCAGGACCGTCAGTTCCTGCTCATCGAGGAATTCGCCGTCGTCTTGTGCCGTGGCAAGGGCACTGAGCAGATCGTCCGCCGGCTCCCGGCGGCGTCGAGCGGTCAGGTCGGCGAAGTAGGCGCGCAGTTCGGCCTTGGCGGCCCGTTGGCCCTCGGGCACCCCGGTGGACATCAAGGCCACCGCGCGGCTCCGCAGTCGCGGCCGGTCGGCCGCGGGAATGTCCAGCATTTCGCTGATGGTCGTCAACGGCAGCTGCGCGGACAGGTGCGCCACCAGATCAGCGGGGCAGCCGTGTTCGGTCATCGTATCGAGCAGCGTGTCCACGATCCGCTGGGTGGTGGGACGCATCTGTTCGACGTGCCGGTTGGTGAAGCCCTTCGCGACAAGCGTGCGCAGCCTGCTGTAGGCAGGGGGATCCATGACGTTGATCGCCTCGGCTTGGACGATCGGTTCCGGCGTCATCCGGGGAAAGTCCCGTCCGATGATCGCCGCACGACTGAACCTCCGGTCGGTCACGACCGTGCGCACGTCCTCATGACGAGTCACCAGCCACGCCGCACCCTCGCCGTAGGGCAGGCGGATTCGGGCGACCGGGGCCTGCTCCGCCACCTGCTTGAGTGCGGAGTCGAACTCCAGGGCGTCGGGCTTACTGAAAGGGCATTCCCATACAGCTTCAGAGGTCGTCATGTGAACCCCTCTCGCTCGTCGTCATCGTCGGGTCATTTCTCGTGCCGCACAGGTCACCGGGCCGGGCTCAATCGGCAGCCGCTGGTCCTGGGATGGCACGGTGTGAGGGACCGAGACCTTCTGGGCTTCCGTCCATGTGCCGAGTGTGATCTCGGCGGTGATGCCGGGTCCGAAGCCCGCGATCAGACCCTGGGCGTTGTCCTGCGCACCGCCGTGCTCGAACAGCCGCCGGGTGGCGTCGAGAACGACGGCGCTGGCGATGTTTCCGTACTCGGTGAGGGTGTCCCTGCTGAAACGGAAAGCGTCGGGCTCCACGTGGAGGAAGCGGCACAGGTCGTTCAGGATCCGCGGCCCGCCGGCGTGCACGATGTAGAAGTCCAGCGCAGAGGCGTCCCAACCGTGCCGCTCGGCGAGGGACTGCAGGGCGGGTGCGAGGGGCTCCATCGTGGTGGGCACCCGTTTGTCCAGCAGGAAGTGGAAGCCGGTTTCACGCACGCTGTAGGAGATCCAGTCCTCAGTGTCAGGCACCAGGTGAGAGCCGTTGCGGATCAGGCGAATGCCCGTACCGCCCTGACCGCGTACCACCGCCGCGGCCACCGCGTCCCCGAACAGACCGTTGGACAGCAACGAACCGACACCGATATCGGTGGGCTGATAGCACAACGAGCAGAACTCGCACGCCACAATCAGCGCGTTGGCGTGCGGGTAGGCGGTGCAGAAGTCGTGGGCACGGTTGATGGCCGACCCGCCCGCGGCGCAGCCGAGCTGGGCGATGGGCAGCTGCCGGGTGTCTCGGCGAAAACCCATGCTGTTGATCAGCCAGGCCGTGAGCGAGGGCATCATGAACCCGGTGCAGGACACGTAGATGATCAGGTCGACGTCCTCGGACTTCACGCGGCCGTTGGCTAACGCGCGGCGGACGACCTCTGGCACACGCGCCTTGGCCTCACGCTCGTACAGCACGTTGCGGGCATGGAAACCGGGATGCCGCAGCGTCTGTTCGATCGGTTGAATGAGATGCCGCTTGCGCACTCCGGTGTTCTCTATCAACCGCAGAACGAGGGCCAGTTGCGGGTGATCGGCGTACAGCCTGCGCGCCAGGTCCAAGGTCTGCGCAGCGGTGATCACATACTCGGGAACGGCGACAGCCGGTCTACACAAGATTGCCATACCGCTCTCCGCCCCCCGGTTGCGATGATCGATGTGTCGGTATTCGTGTACAGCTACCCTCCTTCGTCGACGGCCACGCCGGCACCTTATACTGAGCATGCGGCACCACAGGAGATCGCCCCGTTTCCAATACGGCAACAATGTAACACGTCATCGACGGTTATGGCGAGCAGTCTTGGCGTCATCTGTGCAGCCGCCCGCCAGAGGGGATTGCCCGCACGGCGGGACGCGGCCTGTTGCGTGAATTTCCCGGAGAATTCCATAGACACCGCTACCGAGAACCGCGCACACCACTACCGAGGACCGTCAAGGTGGTTCGAACTACATAGTCACGCGCCGGACTCGCCGTGGTACCGCCTGTTCGAAAGCGCTTGTCAAGCGGGTGAGCGGCTCAGATCGACACCACTGGTGACGCGAGTCAGAGTGAACGTGCCCACACCGCTCGACACCTTGGTGGTCCGCCTCTGATGTGCACATAGGGTAACCAGGAGCTATACGCAGACATCAGCTACGTAATCCCACCGCCGATCGCTACTCATCCCGGATGAGCATGTGCAGGGTGAATTCACGGTGCACGACGGACGAAGGCCACCCTACGAGGGTGGATTCGATCACCCAAGGCAAGCATTCGCTGGAATTTTCACCTTTTCGAGTGAAACTACCGCGTGCCACTCGCAACCGTGACGAGCGAGCCGGATGACGGGTCGACAGACAGCGGCGACGCGTTGGACGCCGAACCGGCCCACCGGATCGAGGCCGAGGGCCGGATGGGGCTAATGCGCTGGTCAAGAGTCACTTCCGGAAGCCAGCCCGGCCGGGTGCCACCACAAATGCAACCAGCCGCACAAACACCGGTCACCCTTGGGAGAGATGACCGGCGTTCTCCGTGCTCAGTGGCGGTAGCGGTGGGATGTGAACCCACGCCGGCGCGTGAACCCTGACGCGCCGGCGAGGTCTGCGCTCGGCACTTCAGTACTGATCGCTGAGACGTTTTGGCAGGTCAACCGGCTGAAGCGGTCACCGGCGATCCCTGGCGATCGTGGGCGAATACCACCAGAATTGCCCCCCGGGAGCAGCCCGCCGCCCTCACGCAGGCGGTGGCCTGGGCAAGCGCCGAAGGATCGGACACGCAGCCGCTGGTGGGAGCTTGCCGCGGTGGCCCGTCGTCAGTCGCGGTCTCTACGCGGCGACGGTGACGGTGATCGCTTGGGGGACGACCTTCTCCTCGGGGACGGGCTCGCCCGAACCGCGCAGGTCGTCAAGGTAGAGGCGGATCGCCTCCTCGGCGTTCTGGATGCACTCGACCACGGTCTCCCCTTCGGTAACGCACCCAGGCAGGGCGGGCACCGTGACGGTGTAGCCGCCCTCGTCGGGGTCCGGGTCGAGCAGGATCGTGTAGGTCGCCATCCCGCTCATTACAACAGACCCGGAAGCTCATCGCCAGCGATCTCTGCGGACTTGAGGATCGCCGCGAGCGTCTTCGGCTTGAGAATCCGGCCGGCGTGGACCGGGACCACGACTCGTGCTCCGGCCCGCTCGGGGTGAACCAGGATCACATGGGAACCGGATTGACGGCTCGTGGTCCACCCCGCGCGGTGCAGCGCGCGGAGCAGATCAGCGCTGGTGATCCGGGGCGCTCGGGGCATGTGGGCGCACGGTACCGAACCCCCGGGCTGTCTCGCCGCCCGGACCGGACCGAGTGTGCCAACTGCGGGGCGAGATGCCCGGTGTGCTGGTCACGGGCTGCTGGACAGCGACGGGCTACCCCTTGGCCGAGACTGGCGGCGGCGCAAGCGCACGGACCAGCTGCGGGACCTGGTGTCGTGCTGAACGAGCAAGTGAGATCAGGGGCCGATTCGTCCAACCAGACGTGCGAACCCGAACTGAGACGCTGACAGCAGAACGCCAGCCGCTTCGCAGAGAAGGGCGGGCGTTTGTGCTGCTCAGTGGCGGTAGCGGTGGGATTTGAACCCACGCCAGCGCGTGAACCCTCACGCGCTTCGAGGTCTGCGCTCGACACTTCAGCACCGATCGTCTGGGGTGTTTCAGCAGGTCACCGACGTGGTCTGGTCTTCGGCGAGCGTCCACGATCCCCAGCGACTGAGACCCCGAATGAGACCCTTTAAGTGTAAAGATCCACTCAAGCGACCGCCATCGGACAGTTGCGCCGCATCCCCGCAGACGCCCTGCGAGAGGGGCGCGTTCATGCCCGCCATCTCGCGTCCGGTGCGCTGGCGCGGATGCTGTCGTGATGGCGCCGTAACCTGATCGACCCAGGAGGGCTCGGTCAGCGGCGAAGGGTGGGATGCCCGGGGTGCAAGTGGACAACACCCTCGCAGCGCTGGTCCTCGGCGAGACCGCCCGCCTGGAGCTGCGCGTGCCGATGAGGTGGGAGACCCGCCCCACTGCCCTCCGCGCTCAGATGGACGTGCACAACGCCTACGACCTGCCGCTGCTCCTCGGCGTTCAGGTGCTCATACTCAAGCCGTGGAAGCTGACCGCCTATCTGATGATCTACGGCCAGCACCTCCGTCGCCTTGACGTCAACGGCTCACATGGCAACCGGACCGGAGACCGTGAGGTGTGGAACGCACGCACAAGCACACCTTCTCCGAGCAGCATCAGGACACGGTCGCGTACAACCCTGGTGACATTCCCGCTGTTCCCACGGCGAATGTGATGAGGGAGCATTACCGTGGAGCGTTCGAGGCGTTCTGCGCAGAGTAGGCCATCAAGCTGACAGGCGAGTACCGCTGGATCGACCCGGTGCTGCCGACCCGCTAGGAGGGGACTGGATGACCGAGTGCAGCACTCTGCTCTCCTCCGTCCTCGCAGGTGAGAGCAGTCGGTGGACGTGCCGCGAGTTGTCATCTGACACCGTCCTGCTCGTGACGTCGCACCACTACGTGGACGGGGACACCGTCGAGCTGATCGCCCAGACCGTCGGCGACGAAGTGATCGTGTCCGACGGCGGCGAGGTCTTGGCGCGGCTCGACAGCGTGGGCGTGAACGTGGACTCGCGCAGTCGGGTGGGCACGTCATGGAAGCGGCTGGTCGCGGCCCACGCCCTTGAAGACCACCGTGGCCGGCTCGTGCGTCGGGCGAGCGTCGAGCACACCGCCGACCTGGTGCGGGAGATGGCTGATGCGGTGACCAACCTCGATGGCCTGAGGTTGCTGGCACCAGTTCCACGCCGCCCGGCGTTTCCGGAGCGGTTGACGACCTACCTGGAGGCCGAGTTCCCCGTCGTGGAACCGCGAGCCAAGCTGACAGGTGCCAGCGGCTCGCTCTACCAGGTCACCGCGGCGGTCGACAGCAGCGAGAAGCCGCCGGTCTACGTCCAGACGGCGGCCGGTCAGAACACCGCCGCGCAGAGGTCGGCGGTGGAGCGCTGCTTCACGATGTTCTCCGACGTCAATGGGCGCCTACCCACTGAGCGGAAGCTTGTGGTGCTCGATGACGAGACGACACTCCAGTGGCGCTCTGAGATGATCAATCTGCTGGCCGGCGTGGCCTACGTGAGCACCTGGACCGCTCGCGATCAGTGGACCGAGTTCGTGTGGGGCAACCTCCCCCAGTCGCGGCTGATGCTCCCGTCAGAGCAGGCAACCACCGGCTGACGAGACAGGACGGCAAGCGCCCGGCACTGCGTTACAGCTGGTCAGCCCAACGCGTGATACGCCTACGACGTTCTCGCCGCGCGGAAGCGAGATCTGGCGGCCACGGCGGTTCTTCACCCGAGTGCCACTCCCCATGGAGGTGACCTCCCACCGTGCGCCTTGGGACCACAGCGTCGGTCCCGGCGGCGTGACCGGGGCAACTGAGACCCAATAGAGAAATGCCGGGTGAGCCCGCAGGTGACTTGCCCGGCATTTCTGCTGCTCAGTGGCGGTAACGCGACAACCGTTAGGCCTGGGTTGTGGCGATCTGTCGGGCTGTTCGGGCGAGTTCTTGGGTGTCGGTGCCGGGTCGGGTTTCCAGTGCGGTGGCCAGTGGTGTCAGCCATTCCCGGCGGGCGGCGATGGATTGCAGGGTGTTCACCTTCTCGATGGCTTGGTGGGCCAGCGTGAGCCCCCGGGGGTCTCCAGCTCGTATGTGGATCTCGGCGAGGAGAAGCTCCGCCACGGTGTGGCCCCGACGGTAGTGGCCCTCACCGTAGGCGCCTACCGCGCTAGCGGCGAACCGCTCGGCGGCATCAAGCCGGCCGAGGTCGCGTTGGATCCCGGCGGTCCCGAAATCGGCGCTCCCGCGCTCGAAGGAGTCGCGGGGTGCCCACCCGTCGTTCGCCTCGGCGAGGTAGCGGGTGGCCTCCTCGGTGCCGCTCATGAGGGCGTAGGCGGTGGCGGAGGTCCGGGCCAGCCGCGCGGTGAGGGTCGGCACCCGCGGGTCCTCGGCACGGAGCTGCTGACACCGCCCGAGCTGAAGGAGCTTGAGCGCATCGTTGGGATGCCCCGTGCGGGCCAGGGTCATTCCGGCGTGCCACGCGGCGTTGGCGATCCCGTAGGTATCCCGAGCCTGACCGGCCAGTCCCAGGGCGCGGGTGAAGTGGCCGGTCCCGTCCAGCCCGGAGTCGTAGCACGCCCAGCCCGCCTCAGTATGCAGCTCCGCCAGCGCGGCGGCCAGCTGCTCCTTGACGGCATCGGTTGCGGGGACGGGCATCCACCGGGTGTACAGCGTCGCGGCGGTGCTGAGCAGGTCTGCTTGACCGCCGTAGTACCGCGCGAGACCGCGCAGCCCCTCGGTGACTGTCCGTACGGTGTGCACATGGACCATGCCCAGCCGGGCGGGCAGCGGCTGCTCGGCTGGGAGGGCGAGCTCGGGTAGACCCACCAACGCTTGACCCAGACCGGCGGTCATGGTGGTGGTGACCAGGACGCGGCGTTTCATGGCCTCGGTCACCTCCTGTCCGGCGGAAGGGGGGTCCGGTGCCTGTTCACCGTAACTCAGGCCCAGCCAGGCTCGGGGTATGCCGAGCCCGTCGGCGATGCGCTCCAGCACCCCCACATCCCGCACCCGACGGCCTTTGAGAATCTCGCATACCTCCGATTGAGACTGTCCGGTCAGGTGCGCGATCCGGCGTTGACTCACGCCCAGGCGTCCGAGGAGCCGGTAGACGGTGGCGATGTCGCGGGCGGTCAGGGCGGTGCGCATCTCGTCGCTGTCGAAGAACTCAGGATCAATGGGGCCCACAGGTGATCATCTTTCTGTCGAGAGACGGTGGTATCCGCACGGCAGCGGGTACCAGGTCATCAGGTAGCCCGCTCGCAGACCGGGCAGTGGTAGCGCGGGGTCGTGAGGCTTGTGGGGCGCACTTGTGCGCCGCAGAGGGCGACGTAGTGGCCCCCGGTGCGGTGGCCTACGGCGAAGGCGTCAGCGATGACAGAATGCGTGATGCCGGTCGGCCCGTCGGCGAACCCGATAGTGCACCCCGACACGGGGGCGACGGGCGGCCGGGCGCAACGGCCCAGCATCGCTCGGAGTGCGGCAACGAGCCGGTAACGGTGATTGCCTGCCATAGCGCCGCACTCCTGGCTTCCTGGCGGTAGCGCTGTTGACGGTGCCCCTTTTCTCACGTGGATGGCGCCAGGGCCGAGGAGGTCCTTCCCGGAACAGCGCGCGGTTCGGGGGGTCGGTGCCCGCCAGTTACTTCCGTCCGCGCTGGAAGGAAGAAAGCGCGACCAACCGGCAAGAGCACCAACCGTGCGCTGGGGTAGCCCGTACACCCCGACCCTGGAGCCATGGGGAGACGCTAACACCAAGTGAGCAGGCAGGAACGAAACGTGACTTCTCCGAACGTTCAGTTCACCTGCTCACGCTATCCGGACAGGCGAATGAGGGGACGCATCACGCTGCGCCTCCCTGATCACATCGATGGGATCGGACTGTCAGTCCAGCAGTCCGATCCGCCCGGCGAACTCCTGTACTTCACCGGCATACGACGGCTTGGCCCGCTTGACGAGCGTACGCACCATGCCACGGACATCCTGCCGGTGCTGGAAGTCCTCCGGGCACAGCCGTTCAGCCATCTTCAAATGCACGAAAACCGCCGGGTCATTGCTGCGACAGTCATAACATTGGGCAACCTTGTAGAGGAGGCTGGTCTTACGCTCCAGTGATGGCGTCCGCGTGATATCCACGTCGTCCGCCAGCCGCAGGGCCTCGGATATCTCACCGCATTCATACTCGACCCTGACCATGTGGATGCCCACGTTCGTCGGCCCGAAGAACAACGTATTGTGGTGGTTGTGTCTCTCATCGACACGCAGCGCAGCCTGGTGGGCCGGTCCCCGCAACAACTCACGCGCCCGCCACGGATCGCCGGTCCGCAACGATCCCAGCGTCGCCACCAACAGCAGCCCACCATAGAGCGAGAAGTGCTCGGGAGCCCCGTCCGACAACAACGGCTCCAACGCTTCACTCCCCTTCATGGCGAGATCCAAGGCCCCGCCGGGCATATCGTCCGTGAGCATGGCATGCCCAAGGCTCCACGTGGCAGCCGCGATCAAAAGCGGGTCTCCGGTCTCCTCCGCGTAGCGCATAGCCCGGTCCGACACCAGCCCACAGAGGTCAACTCGCCCGAGGTACTTCAACACCGCCCGCGCCAACTGGTAGACCTCGGACGCTTGCCGACACGCCCCAACAGAGCGCTCCGACTCGTGCACGGCCCGCTCACTGTTGGCGATCAGGTCCGGCAGCACCCGCAACGCGTCGCTGTACTTAGTCGGCGAGGTGAACCACGCCGACTGCGCGGCGCGGATCTGCTCGCCTAACTCCTCCAGAGTGGGGAGTTGTCCGGGATCGGCGAGCGCCAGGGAACGGTAGGTGAACAGCGCCCGTTCCACCTCAGCCAGCCGGGGGTTCACCGGTCCCTCGTGGTCCTCGCTCGGTGCTTCACCCACCAGGGCCGAGGTACGCACACCCAGCACCTTGGCCAGCTTGCGCAACACCGGCACCGACGGTGTCTTGCTGTCGACCTCGATCATCTCCAGGTAGCGCACCGTGATACCGGCATGCGTGGCCAGCGAGACCGTGCTCATCCGCCGCTGGATGCGATACAGCCGGACGAGCGCACCGGTCGGCATGTCAGGCACGGTTGACACCTCCTACAGGGAGATTGGGCGCCTTGCCTGGTGAGGGTACCGGGGGGTAGGGGTGGCTGGTGGTGAGGCGTCGCGTCTGGTCGGCCCCGTGCAGCGTCAATTAGTCACCGCGCCGAAACTTGGATTCGACTGTGAATCATCGCAGCGGCGTCAGCAGGGTGCACTTCGGTCGTGTTGATCGAGATGTCAGCTTCTGGCAGGGGTGCGGTCTCGTCCCATGCCCGCAGCCGTGTAGAAAGATCTGTCGCATCGGTGATCGATTCGTTCCTGCTGGACGACCTGTTCGACTCGAACCGGCGCCACGGCACACCACCACTGGGCACAGCCCGAGCACGGCGTCGCCGCACTGGCCGACCGCCGCACAAGATCAGGGGATCACGTCGTCACCCGTTCGTCGGGCCCAGCGACCGGCGCGGGCCCCCTGGCGGCCCGCGCGCCGACTCCCCCCGGTTAGCTCTCCCGAGGTCTGCTTGGATTCCTGCCGTGGTGATCGGTGCAGAGCATTGGTACTCGTCTGGGACGTTCTGGGCGGCGCTAGGCGTCGGCGTGGCACTGCTAGTGGGAGTCCCAACGTTCCTGGTCACCTGGGCGCCCCGCCAACGCCTGTACTACCGAGCACCACCGGCCACTCCACTGCTCGCGCCTGGCATGAGGGGCATCACCGACCTGGAGATCCGCCACGGGGGGCGACGGCTGAGCGACCCCTACCTGCTGGAGGTCACGCTCACCGCCCGGGGTCGTCGGGACATCCCCAGCAGCGCCTTCGACCAGGGACGACCCCTGGTCTTCGACCTCGGCGCAGGGATCATCAAGGTGCTGCAGGTCCGGTGCAGCCCCGCCTCCTCGCTCGCCCCACCGGTCACCCACGAGGACAGCACTCTGAGGGTCGGTCCGGAGCTCGTCGGCCGCCGCCAGACCACCATCATCTCCGTCCTAGTCGACGGCGCCCGCCCACGCCTCGTCTGCACACAACCTGTCCTCGCGCAAGTCACCCTCATCCCTCGAGACCCCCCGGAGGGGTTGTTCTCGGACAGGACAGCGATGTGGGTGGCGGGGGTGGTGCCGACCGTGCTGGTGGTGACGGCGGGGGTGGCGACGGGGGCGGTGCCGACCGTGCTGGTGGTGACGACGGGGGTGGCGGCGGGGGCGGCGGGGGCGGTATGGCGGGGGCGCAACCCTTCCGGTTGACTCCCGACAACGCCTGCCAAGCGCACTCAGCGGACCTGCGCTGCTCGCCTTTGTTCATCGCGCACTAACCGGCCCCCGCAAGCACCGGCCTGTCGCAACCCCCTTCAACCAGACGTGCGAACCAGCCCCGACGGCTAGGTCGACCCTTCGGAGCCGATCTCCGAGCACTGATTCCGGGGCCTGCCTATGAGGAACGGACGAGGACAACGGCAAGGCAGGCGTCTCACGTGCCCGCGCAGGAGGCAAACCGAGACCCTGACAGCAGAACACCAACCGCTTCGCAGAGAAGGACGGGCGTTTGTCCTGCTAGATGGCGGTAGCGGTGGGATTTGAACCCACGGAGGGCGTGAACCCTCACGCGCTTTCGAGGTCTGCGAGCGGCGGTTCAGCACCGATCGCCAGGGGTGTTTGGGCAGGTCGACCGGTCGGAGCGGTCCCCAGCGATCGCTGGCGATCGTGGGCGAATGCCACCAGAATTGCCCCCAGGGAGCAGCCCATCGCCCTCACGCAGCCAGTGACCTAGGCGAGCGCCGGAAGGTGCGGAAGGTACGGACACGTAGAGCAGGACCGTGCTGCCAGGCGGGACGATCACACGAGGCGCCAGCATTCGACTGCGGCTTCTAGACACGTTGGCACTGCCCGTGTCGGACCGTGTCTTGTCGCGGCGCGAGCGCTTACCATCCGTCCATGGCCGGTCGACACCTGAAGGAGCTGTTCCGGGCCTTCCGCACCCGCGACGAGCTCGCGTTCCGCCGTATCGCCCTGGAGATCATCGAAGAGGAGCAGGCCAAGCAGCATCACGCGTTGGCCCGGGACTTGCACAAGCTCCTTGCCGCTGGCGGCGGGTCCGTAGACACCGGCGTGACGGTGATCCTTCCTGAACCGCCCAAGGACCGTGAGGGCGAGTGGGCTCTGGGAGAGGTGCGCGCACCGGACCGGCTGTTGGAGGACCTGGTCCTGGCTCCCGGTCTCGCTCAGATCCTCAGCGGGCTGGCGCAGGAGATCAATCGGTGGCCTGATCTCGATGCAGCTGGGGTGCCCCGACGTCAGCGGCTCCTGCTCCAGGGGCCCCCCGGCTGCGGCAAGACGACTGCGGCTGAGGCTCTGGCAGCCGAACTGGGTCGCCCGTTCTTGCTTGTCCGGCTCGACGCTGTGGTCTCCTCCTACTTGGGTGAGACGGCGAGCAACCTGCGTCGCATCCTGGACTACGCCAACCAGGCCCCGTTCGTCGTCCTCTTCGACGAGTTCGACGCGCTCGGCCGCTCCCGCGACGACACCGCCGAGCACGGGGAGATGAAGCGTGTCGTCACCGCGTTCCTGCAGATGATCGACACCTACCGGGGGTCCAGCCTGCTGCTGGCCGCTACTAATCACCCAGGGCTCCTCGACGCCGCTCTGTGGCGCCGGTTCGACGAGGTCCTCACTTTCCGGCTTCCCACCGTCCACGAGCTGCGCCGGCTTCTGCGGCTACGTCTACGGCCGGTACCTCACCGCGGGGTCGACATCGACAAGACAGCCACTGCGTTGAGAGGCCTCCCTCACGCCGCCGTCGAGAAACTCGCCGCAGACGCTCGGCGTGCCGCGCTTCTGCGCGGGCACTCCGAGATTCTCCCCACGGATATCCAGGACGCGGTCGCCTCCGTTACCGCCCGACCCTGGTAAGAGCCGCGCCCGATGCCCGACCACCTCCTCCTTCCCGACCCACGGCCCGTCGGGTCGCGACGTGCCGGTGGTGGAGGAGGAGACGGACCGAGCCGTGACCGCCCGCGGCACGGTGCCCACCTCCAGACCCAGCTGCAGCAGGTGGTCAGGGCACCCCGCCGCCTTGACACCGGTATTGACCCCGATCTGGTCTTCAAGATCCGCGCCACCAGCAGACCCCAGGACGGCGCTCTGGAGGGCCGTGGCCTGCAGATGCTCGGCGAAACCCGCGACTTCACCTACTTCGTTCTCACTGAGGACGACGGGGCCGCGCTGGCCGCCGCGCTCGCTGGCTACACCGCTACAGGCGCCCTGCGATCGCTCCTGGACCTTGTGAACGACATCGAGCCTTACGGGCCGGAAGACCGGCGCGGACCTGGGCTTGACCCACTCCCGCCCGAGGACTTGATCCGGGTCGATATCAGCATCTGGGCCTCTCCCGACTATGCCGAGGCCCAGCGCCGCGCCACGATCGTCAACGAAGTGCTCGCCGACGCGGGTGGCGAGGTAGAACTGCGTTCCCTCGGCACACGCCGTAACCTCATCCGCGCCCGGGTCACCCCAACTGGGCTTGAGGACCTCCTCACCACCAGCGTCATCGAACAGATACGCACCCCGCCGGTGCCGTTCTTGGACTTCCGCGACTGGCGCACGCTTGCTGCCGATGATCTGCGGCGCACGGAGGTGGCGAGCGCAGTCGTCGGCGTCCTGGACGACGCGCCGGCGGCGGGGCACCCGTTGCTCGATGGTCTGGTGGAGTCCATCGACCTGATCGCACCACCTGGGTATCCCTGGCAGCGGCCCGGTGATCACGGCACCGAAGTCGTGGGCCGGGTCCTGCTGCCACACCTGCACGAACAGCTACGAGACCTCACCCCCATCACTGCGCACGGGACCGTCCGCGTCGCACGCATCTTGGAGCCCGACCCCAACCGTCCCGGCAACCCACCCCGGTTCGTCACCGTCGGCTTCCCCCACGAACTCGTGGAGCAAAGCATCCGCCGACTCCATGACACCTACGGCGTGAAGATCTTCAACCTGTCAGTCGGCTACCCCGAGCCTTACAGCGATGTCCACCTCGGGCCGCTCACCGAAGTAATCGACGAACTCGTCCGCGAACTGGGCATCGTCGTCGTTGTCCCCACCGGCAACGCTGGTGCCCACCCGTTCACCGCGTGCACCGCCAGCGGTCACCACGTCGCTGACGACTATCCCGCCTACCTGCACAGTCCCGAACATCGTCTCGCCGAACCTGCCCCTGCCGCGCTCGCGGTCACCGTCGGCTCCATCGCGCTCAGCGACGCCGTAGCCGAGCTTCCAGGACGTCTGGGCTGGCAGGCCGTCGCCAGCGTCGACCACATCTCCCCATTCAGCCGCACCGGGCCGGGGACGGGCACCAACGAGAAGCGATGGAACAAGCCCGAGGTCGTGCACTACGGCGGCAACGTCACCCTGAACGATTCCGGTCACGTGGTGCACAACGATCCCGGCGCCAGCATCGTGAGCACCGCCCTGAACCCCACCACCGGCCGGCTGTTCGCAGCCTGCAACGGCACCAGCTACGCCGTCCCCGCAGTGGCTCGGGTCGCCGCCGACATCGCCCACGCCTACCCCGACGCCTCCGCCAATCTGATCCGCGCGCTCCTCACCCTCAGCGCGAGGCTCCCTGCGCCGGTCGAAGACACTTCCGAAGAGCACCGTCGAGCCGCCCTGTTCGGCCATGGTCGGCCCGACACCGACCGTGCGATCACCAGCGGCCGGTGTCGGGCCACGATGACATACGACGGGTCCATGCCGGTTGACACCGTGCACCTCCACCCCGTGCCCGTGCCTGAGGTGTTCCGCCGTGGCAGCGGTGGTCGCCGTAGCATCATCCTCGCGCTTGTGTTCGATCCACCGGTACGGCACCAGCGCCGTGAATACCTCGCCGCCGCTATGCAGGTCGACCTATACCGCGACATCGACCCCGACGAACTGCAGGCGATCTTGAGCCGCCAAGACCGAGACGAGTCCCAGGACCTGATC
This sequence comes from Pseudonocardiaceae bacterium, assembly GCA_050699595.1. Classification (GTDB taxonomy): domain Bacteria; phylum Actinomycetota; class Actinomycetes; order Mycobacteriales; family Pseudonocardiaceae. The sequence continues at coordinate 63,386 of JBOHFI010000022.1, forward strand.
AAGGACCGGCGCCATCCGAAGCTGCTCCCGGGCAGCGACGCCACGATCAGCAGTACATTGCAGGTCCGCAGTTGGACTGCCCGAAACTCCTTCGCTAACGACGACGAGATCTTCTACGTCGCCGTCACCCACCGAGCGGCCACCTGGTTCAGGAACGACCCGACCTATGAATCCCAGACCTACGCCTTAACTGTCACTCTTGAGGACCGGTACCTGCAGGAGGCTGACCTGCACCAGCTCCTCACCCAGCAAGTACGTCTGCCTGCCCGGATCCGGCTGCGCAGCTGACGGCAGCCATTGCTCGGGTTCGGAACCGGGCCAGCCAGCGCCAGAGAAGTTCACAATGAGATATCAACCCGGCGGCCCCGGCGGGGTCATCGAGGCCAAACTGATCTCCGGGATCGATGCCCACGCCCGCTACTTGGTGATCGCTAAGGTGATGTCCCGAGCCACCGCTCGGGCGGTGTGCACCGCGTTTATGGTCGCTGTGGCCGAGTACGGAGCGCTGAGGAAGTGCTCACTGCGCTCCGCGCTGGAAGCAATCAGCCATCCAAGGGCATAATCCGCGTGTAGTTGCCGTACCCCTGCCGGGGAGCGCGCCATCCCTCATTCACCAGGTAGTCGGCAGTCCCCCTCACCGACCAGGCGTCGAACTCGTAGTCCTCCGCCGCCAGATGCAACGCCGTGTCGATGACGAACCGGTGGCATCGACGGAATACCTCGTCAGTCGTGGGCGGCACACCATCCCTAGCGATAAGGCGCCCATCCCCCTTAGCACCGAGGCACGCGGGGCGTGCGCGTCGAGGTAGACGTACCGGCGGACGTCCACCCCGAAGGTCAATAACTTCATCCGCTTGTCGATGGCATCCAGCCACGCCTCCACGTAGTTCATCCGTCTGTCATCGTGCACACCGTGCCCGGTTGGCGGGTGCAGGGGACGGGTCGTGAACAGGGTCCTGCCCGGCATCCACGTCTTCCGCTTCTCGTAGTCCTCGATCAGCCGCTCGAACGCCAGGCGCAGCCGCGCCATCGCCAGCGGGCCATCACCACCCGCCCACACCGTCTCGGCCGCCTCCACGCGACGGCGGGCCTCCTTGTCGATGATGAACCCGGTTATGCTGATCGCGTCGAAGTTCTCGCCCAACGCCTCCGTCGTGATATCGGTGAGGAAGTTCTCCGCGCCCACCCGGTGCCGCTCAACCGACATCTCGTCGAGCACGTTGCCGTGGTGCTTGAATCCGACCCGGGCGTTGTTGAGAGCGATCAGGCTCGTGCGGTGGTGGCCCACAGCCGAGACGTCACCGAGAACAGTGTCAAGCAACTGCACGAAGTCCCGGCCCTTCACCGCCACCGACCGATGCTCGGCGACCAGACCAAGCATGGCCTCCACCGCATCATGCAGACCATTGATCGCCAGCATCGCCAGCGGCATCGGCTGTCGGCTCTGCTCCACCGCCGCCATCACCTGATAGCGGATCAAGCTCAGCCACCGCACGTGAGGCGCCGACAGCGTCACGTGGACATCCTTCGGGTCTCCTCGGCCAGCACCCAGTGCACGGTCACCCGACTCACGCCGATAATCCCGGCGATCCGCACAGTCTGCTCCCCGCCGTCGTAGAGCTTCTGACGGTAGCGAGTTCCGCCGGGTTCATGACCGCCAGCCGCCGTCGCGGGTGCGATTGCTGAGCAGGTTGCGCTCAGCAATCGCCGAGCCACGTAGTTTGTCAGGCGACGTCCGCGCATGCTCCGCTGAGAGCGGGGGACTTCTCACTGGCGTGCCAGACAAATGCCAAATGCAACCGGGCGCACAAAAGTCGATCACCCGTAACTGAGGTGGCCAGCGTTTGCGCTGGTACATGGTGGTAGCGGTGGGATTTGAACCCACGGAGGGCGTGAACCCTGACGCGCTTTCGAGTCAGCGAGCGGCAGTTCAGCACCGATCATCCAGGGTGTTCCGGCAGGTCAACCAGCCGGAACGGTCCCCAGCGACCACCAGCGACCGTGGGCGAATGCCACCAGAATCGCCCCCGGAGCCCCTAGGCAAGCTAGACGGGCTGCGTTTGGCGCGCGTGTCAGCCGGAGTCGAACACATCCTCACGAAGAATGGCGGCGAGGCTGTTGGCTGAGCGCAGAGTGTCAGGGTGATCGTCGCCCAGGACCCGACGCATGCGGGTGAGAGTGTCCTCGTTCGCCGAACTACACCGCGACGGAGGACCAGCAGTGTCCTCGCGTCGGTCGGGGGATGCAGCCGGCGCAACCCATGGCGAGGTACTTATCGGAGTGTTGGCCGACCCGTCGCCGCGTCTGTTGGCACAGTACGTCTCGTAAACTCGACATGCTAACGGCGAGGCCTAAAATCAGGCTCCGCACTGTAGAAACGGGAGCCGCTTCGGCACCCATTCGAGGAGACGGGTGGTCCTGAAGACGTCCCCATATGGCCCGAGTTGCCGCTGAGCAGGACGAGCTGTTGTGGCTGATCGTGGCAAATCATGGGCAGGGCGGGCGATAGGGCAGGTCCGGTGGCATGTCCTGGTCACACTTGGCGGGAATGAGGGTGTTCGTGGTGGTGGCGCAGATCCGCTGGATCGCTTGGTCCACGTCCATCGCCCATAGCCGCACCGTCTGGTCGACGCTGCCGGTGGCCTACGAGTTGGGCGACCTGATCAGCCTGGTCGCCTGACCCCAACAATGAGTCTCTACCAAACCCGGGGTGGTTCATTGCGACATGAAGGCTTATGCATAACTCCTTGAAAACATGATCGAAAACTGACGTCCTCACAGGTCAGCGAGGTGATCGCGGGAGCCGACCCCGAGTTTTGCATAAGCCTCCTGAGGTCGCAACCCCATTTTTCCCGCTCTCGGACACCCACTTCACGCTCGACACCCAACACTTGACAGCACCCACGGAATTTTCCGCTCTCGCTCCTCGACGATGATTATCGGAGCACGGTGGCGAGGTGTCCGGTGGAATTGACGAGGACGATTCGATTGTTTGCAAGGTCCGCGATGTAGACGCTGCCGTCGGCCGCTACTGCGACCCCGCTCGGATTGGCCAGCAGCGCGTCGCGTGCTGCCACGCCGTCGACGGACAGGCCCCGCCGCCCGGACCCGACTACAGTTTCTATCTCGCCATCGACACCGATCCGCCGTACCCGGTTGTTGTTAAAGTCGCTGAACACGACATCTCCAGTTCTCCCGACGGCGATGCCCGAAGGCCCATTGAGGGGGGCGGAGGTTGCCGGTCCACCGTCGCCGCCGAAGCCGGGCTGCTCGATTCCAGCGAAAGTTGAGATGACGCCGGAGTCGTCGATCCGACGAATTAAGCAAGACCGCCATTGGGTGACGAACAGCGATCCATCGGCACCCCGGGAGAGCCCCTCCGGCCGGCGGATAGTCGCGTGAGCCGCGCTGCCGCCGTCACCGAGAGCGCTGTCCTCTAGCCCGTTGCCGTAAATGGTCGTAATCCTGCCATCCGTATCGAGCCGCCGCACACGGTTGTTGTCGGTGTCGGCGATCAACAGGTCCCCGTTGGGCTCCACGACTAGCCCGTGCGGGCCCCGAAGCTCGGCTGTGGTACCCGGGCCCCCGTCGCCGCTGAAGCCGGCCTGTCCGGTTCCTGCGACCACGGTGGCCGTGCCATCGGGATGGATCCTGTAAACCCGATAGGCGACCGAGTCGGCCAGATAAAAGCTGCCGTCGGACACCAGCGCGATTCCGGTCGGATATTGAAGCTGGAGGCTGGTCGCGCGGCTGGGCGGCCCGGCCGGATCCCCCCCGGCGACAACCGTCACCGTCTGGCTTCCAAGATCGCGGCGGATCACCCGGTGGTTGAGGGAATCGGAAACGAACAGTGCATTGTGCTGCTCGTCAAGTGCCAGCGACCATGGGCCCTGAATGTTGGCTTCCACGAGCACCGGGTTCACGGACGCCGGGCCCGGTTCGTGGCCAACGAAGATGATGACTACGGCGAGAACGACCCCAACCAGGGCAATCGCGGTTCCGCCCAACGCAAGAGCCCGTTGCCTCCCCCGTCGACTTAGAGAGATCGCCGCCGGTGCGACACGAGTCCCATGCCCAGGCTCAGGCTCAGACGGAGAGGCGGTCCGCCTGGGGGGATGTCCGAGCGCGCCAGGCGTTGCAGAGTCACCTACTGGCGCACTCGCCGGGGCGGCTTGAGCATCAGAGCTGGTCTCAGACCGCGTGAGAGGTGCGAGCTGTTCCACCTGTTCGGGTATCAACGGAGAGTTCGCTACGTCCTCTACCTGCTCCCGCCGTCTCTGGCGCTTGATCCTTTCGAGCGTCTCAAGCACGGTGGTCAACTTGTCATGCTCGGCCCGCCACACCGCAAGATCGACCAAGTCCCGCGGCACTTGACGTTCCTTCTTACTGGCGTGTATCGCGCAAGCTTTGACCACCTTGGCGACTAGCTCCCAGTCGGGCGCTCGCCTGTTCTTAGCGTTGAACAGGTAGCTCAGTGTGGAGTCCGCGGGCGCGCCATCCGAAGGCATCAAGGCGCGCAACTCGCTGTACGACGGCGACCCGACCTTGTTGACGAGGAAACGCAGCCGCGCACAGAAACGCTGCACTTCCTCAGCACCGCCGTCGTCGGGCCACGTCACGGTGAGGGACTCCCTTCGACATTCGAAGTCGTTCGCATACCGCAACGCAGCATAGAGCCCCTACCAGGCAGAACCCCTCGGGGCTTCGAACCCGTGCGAATAACCACACACCAGCCGCCCCACCAGCCCAGCCTTGGTGCACTCACGTGACAGCGGCGAGAAGGGCTGGGGACATGACCACGCGCAGGCCGAACGGAACCAGGACCAGCGAAGCCGGTTCGGCCGCCGACATGGTTGCGGCTTGGCCGGTCGACCCGCCGTACTGGCGGTTCTGGTTTTGGTTCATCGGGCTGGTCTTCACCGGCGACTCACGGGCGTTCCACCGGCTCCTCGTCCTGCTGGTCCTCATCCTGGCGGCACTGATTTCGCTCGCACTGGTGGCCGGGCACTGGTCCGCTTCCAGCGTCCTCGCGCTGGCTGGCCTGCTAGCCGGAGACCACGCTATGCGGCGGCGGCACGTGCGGCAGCCTGCCACTGGCTCTGGTGGTGAACTTTGACGGCGGTTGTTCGTGGATTTGGGCGTCGGTGGTTGGCCTGGATCATGATCGATATTGGTGAATAGTGGGCACTGTTGCGTTGGTGGATGACCGGTTGGGGGCAGGCTGTGCTGATGTGTCGTCGCTACCGTCGAGTACCTCCGCCGGAGTCTGGTTTCGCTGGGTTCCGCTTCCCCCTGAGGTCATCGTGCTGGCGGTGCGCTGGTACCTGTGCTACGGGCTGTCCTACCGTGACGTGGAAGAACTGCTCCCCGAGCGCGGCATCACCGTCGACCACGTGACCGTGTTCCGGTGGGTGCAGCGGTTCACGCCACTGCTCATCGACGCCGCCCAGCCCTGCTGGCACGCTCCGGGAGATCGCTGGTTCGTCGATGAAACCTACGTCAAGGTCGCCGGTCGATGACGCTACGTGTATCGGGCGATCGACCAGTTCGAGCAGGTCATTGACGTTATGGTCTCCGAGAAGTGGGATCTGGAGGCCACCCGCCGGTTCTTCACCCGGGCGCTGACCACCACCACGGTCGCTCCGGTCGAGGTCATCACCGACAAGGCGGCGCCCTACCCGCGTGTCCTCAAGGAGTTGGCTCCAGGCGCGTGGCACCACATTGAGCCCTACGCCAACAATCGGATCGAAGCCGACCACGGCCGATTGAAGTCCCGGCTGCGGCCGATGCGCGGGCTCAAACAGCTCCGCTGCGCACGAGTGATCACCACCGGGCACGCGTTCATCCAGAACATCCGCCGTGGACACTACGAACTGGGTGATGCCGGCGCCGTCGGCGCTCCCGCCCCCACCCCGCTCGACCAATGCGGCCGACTGTTCACCGTGGGCGCGCTGGCCGGCAGCGGCGGTTCAGACGAACGACCACACGCCACCACCACGACGACACGCAAATGCAACCAGACACCGAAAACGCCGATCACCCAGAAGTCAGACGACCAGCGTTTGCCCTGGTAAATGGCGGTAGCGGTGGGATTTGAACCCACGGAGGGCGTGAACCCTCACGCGCTTTCGAGGTCTGCGATCGGCGGTTCAGCACTGATCGTCCGGGGTGTTTCAGCAGGTCACCGACGCGGTGTGGTCTTCGGCGAGCGTCCACGATCCTCAGCGACTGAGACCCCGAATGAGACCCCAAGCGCACGACCCGATTCCCTGCCCCTGGTCTGCTGACGCCATCAGGGGGCGATCTTCGTGATGGCGCGACAGCCGTTAGGCCTGGGTTGTGGCGATCTGTCGGGCTGTTCGGGCGAGGTCTTGGGTGTCGGTGCCGGGTCGGGCTTCCAGTGCGCTGGCTAGGGGTGTGAGCCATTCGCGGCGGGCGGCGATGGATTGCAGAGTGCTTACCTTCTCGATGGCTTGGTGGGCGAGCGTGAGTCCCCGGGGGTCTCCGGCCCGTACGTGGATCTCGGCGAGAATGAGCTCGGCCACGGTGTGGCCCCGGCGGTAGTGGCCCTCGCTGTAGGCGCGTACCGCGTTGGCGGCGAACCGCTCAGCGGCGTCAAGCCGGCCCAGGTCGCGCTGGATCCCGGCGGTCCCCAGATCAGCGCCGCCGCGTTCGAAGGCGTCGCGGGGTGCCCATCCGTCGTTCGCTTCAGCGAGGTAGCGGGTGGCTTCCTCGGTGCCGCTCATGCGGGCGTAGGCGGTGGCGGAGGTCCGGGCCAGTCGCGCGATGAGGGTCGGTACCCGGAGGTCCTCGGTGCGGAGCTGCTGACCCCGCCCGAGCTGGAGGAGCTTGAGCCCGTCGTTGGGGTGCCCGGTGCGGACCAGTGTCATTCCGGCGTGCCAAGCGGCGTTGGCGATCCCGTAGGTATCCCGGGCCTGACCAGCCAGATTCATGGCGCGGGTGAAGTGGCCAGTCCCGTCCAGCCCAGAGTCATAACAGGCCCAGCCCGCCTCGGTGTGCAGCTCCGCCAGCGCGGCAGCCAGCGCTGCTGTGACGGCATCGGTCGCGGGGACGTGCATCCACCGGGTGTAAAGGGTCGCGGCGGTGCTGAGCAGGTCTGCTTGCCCGCCGTAGTACCGCGCGATACCGCGCAGCCCCTCGGTGACCGCCCGCACAGTGTGCACATGGACCATGCCTAGTTGGGAGGGCAGCGCCTGCCCGGCCGGCAGGACCAGCTCGGGCAGACCCACACACGCCTGACCCAGGCCAGCAGCCATGGTGGTGGTAACCAGGACCCGGCGTTTCACGTCCTCGGTCACCTCCTCTCCAGCTGAAGGTGCCTGTTCACCGTAACTCAGACCCAGCCACTCTCGGGGTATGCCGAGCCCGTCAGCGATGCGCTCCAGCACCCACACATCCCGCACCCGACGGCCCTTGAGAATCTCACACACCTCCGACTGAGACTGCCCAGTCAGTTGCGCGATCCGCCGCTGACTCACACCCAAGCGTCCGAGGAGCCGGTAGACGGCGGCGATATCCCGAGCGGCCAGGGCGGCGCGCATCTCCTCGCCCTCGAAGAACTCGGGCTCGATCGGACTCACCGATGATCACCTCCTCTCTGTGTGGAGGCACCTGGTGCCGGGGATTCGGGGAGCTGCACGCGGGCCAGCAGTCGTTGCTGTCGCCCGCGCCCGCCGCGTCACACGGGTTTGTCGCGGCGGCCCGGCACCAGATGCAGGACGCACTGTGACAGCTGTGGCCGAAGTGGCGGTAGGGGTGCCGCGCATCGGGCTGCCACCCTCGTTGCCACCCCCTAGGGTTGGCGGTTGTGACAGTCGATACGGGGGAGTTGGCGGCTGACCGGGTGCGGTTGAAGACCTTGCGGCGGAGCCTCGGTTTGCAGTTGGCCACGTACCGCAACGCGGCTGGTGTCTCGCAACCCGAACTGGCTCAGGCCCTCGGTCGGACCCGGACCACGATCTCGAAGGTCGAGCACGGCACGCGCGGGATGCCCGAGAAGCAGTGGAAGATCACCGACGACGTGTGCCGCGCTGACGGTGCCCTGGTGACCGAGCACAGCGTGCTGGCACAGGCCGAACAGGACTACCGTGGTCGGTGGCGGACCCACCAGCGCCAAACGCGGCAAGCGGCGGCGCAGGCCGGCGCGGACGCCCTCAGGGCCTCGCCCGCGCTGTCGCATGCTGTGCGGGAGCGTGGCCAGGGGGGTGGGCGCGACGCGTGGCCGGAGACGACGGGTGCGGGCAGTGAGCTGGCCGAGGAGTTAATGCGGGAGGTGGTCGCGACATTGGCACGGTCCCTGGGTCGTCGCGAGGCGCTCCGGGTCGCCAAGTGGGCGCTGGGAGCCCTGGGCCTGTCTGGCCTGGACACCGACGAGTGCGCCCGGGTGGCGGAGGCTGTGGACTCGCCGCACCGGGTAGATCCGCATGTTGTGAATAACCTGGCGACCACGCTGGCCCATTGCAAGCGTCAAGAAGACACGCTCGGGCCGTGTGAGGTGCTGGATACGGTCGTTGCGCAGCATGGGATCGTGCGTCGTCTGCTGAAGGGTGGCTGCTCGGAGGGACTACGCAGGTCGCTGAAGACGGTGGACAGCAATATGGCGACCACAATCGGTGGCTACCTCCTGGATATGGGCAACCCTGACGGGGCCAGACGGTACTTCGAGCGCGCCCGCCGAGCTGGTCACGACGCCCGCAACCCGGCGTCAGCCGCCTACGCGGCAGGCTGGACAAGCAATGCGGCAATCCAGCGCGGGGACACGCCCGCCGCGCTGGACGCCGCCGCCGCCGCGCGCAGCCTGGCCGCGCGCACTGATGACGTCCGGCTTAAAGCCTTCGCCGAACTGCGAGCCGCCGAGGCCTATGCGCTGGACGGCCAATTCGGGCCGTGTCTGGCCGCGTGCGCACGAGCTCAGGAGTTCCTCGCCAGTGCAACTGCGGGTGCTCCCGAGTCACTGGCGTACTGGGTGCACGAGGGCACGCTAGACAGGGACCGCAGCAAATTTCTCTCATTTCTGGGCAAGCCACGACAGGCCGTCGAAGCCGCAACCCATGCTTTAGCGCGGTACGATCGCACCCCTTACGTGCACGGCCGCGCGGTCTGTGAGGTGAGACTGGGCAACGCGCTCGTGCTTTCCGAGGAAATCACCGAAGCCGCGCGGGTGCTCGGTGATGTGGCCAGATTCCCGAGCCTCTCCCCACGGTTCACGGCAGAACTCCAGGCCATCCGGGCTCTGATGCGACCCTGGGAGGGCACCCAAGCTGTCACAACACTCGACGCCCAGCTAGAAGCGTATGGACTCATGCCCACCGCCGCGCCGCTCTGGCGGCCCGGGAGTTCCGGTCCGAGCAACTGAACGGCCGCAACTTCTCATACTGGCAATCGCCCTGGCGTCCCACCTGGTGGTTGTATCCCACAAACGCGGCGTCAGCGGGGAAGCCGGGACGGATCCAAGGCTCTGTTGCGCCGATCTTGGACTCGACTGTGAACCATCGCAGCGGCGTCGGCAGGGTGCACTTCGGTCGTGGTGATCGAGATGTCAGCTTCCGGTAGGGGTGCGGTCTCGTCCCAGGCCAGCAGCCGTGCTGTCGTGTCTCCTGTGTCGCGTTCGGTGATCCGTCTGAGCGCGACGTCGCGGGGGCACCACAGCCATACGGTGACGTACTGCGTCGCCGGGGGCAGAGCGGCGGTCACGGCTTTCACGGCCCCGATTTGCCCCAAGTGCAAGACCGGAATGCACACCTCCAGCATGTCGGCCAGCGACGCCCGGTCCACTACGTACAGTGCGCCATACCGGTGAGTTTCCCAGACTACGGAACCCGCGTTCCGTAGCTCATCGACGTGCGACAACGTGGTCATCCGGTAACCGACCGTGCGGCCACCTCCCACTTTCAGAGGCTGATAAAGCCGGTAGCTGTCGTCCAGTCGGGTCAGGGCCTCGGTGACCGTGTTCTTCCCCGCCGCCGGCGGGCCGTAGAGTATCACCGCTGGCATTAGCTTGCGTCTGCGCCGACAATCGAGGCTAGCAGCTTCCTGGCCTGTGTCTGCAAGGGAATGACTGATGCCGAGTTGTTAACCACGGTGTGCGGAACTGGCGGGCGGAATTCGAGGTCGATCGTGTCCAGGTACGCGTTCCAGTTTTCGAGCTTGGTGGCGTCGCGCGCCGCCCCGCGGTGTCGAATATAGGTGTGCATGGTCGTGGGGTCACAGTAAACCCAGACTACGGAGAGCTCCGCGTCCATGTCCTGGCAGGTAGCCGTGATTCTATCGATCCAGGCTGTATCGCGCAGTTCGCGGATGAACGGTGCTGTGACGATCGCGCTGGTCCCACATCCCACGTTCTCCGTCATCGCGCTCATCAGCGCCTCGTACTCGCGTGGGCGAATAACGTCGAGGTAGGTCACCGATTCGCGGTCATGCGGCGAGCAGCCGAGTACTTCGAGAGCGGCCTCCACGACGGGCCGTGTCAGCGTGTCTTTGTCGAGCAGGGGCCAGCCTGTCTCGCGGGCGAGAATGCGCCCGAGCTCGGTCTTCCCGCTTCCGGCGTACCCTCCGATCAGGACGACGTGAGGCGTGCTGGGTCGAATCTCGTTCCGGAGCGCCTGGTCGGGCGCGTTCACGACCCGGCCGGCTCTCGGCTTGCTGACGACCAGTCCCTCGTTCGCGAGGAACTTCATCGCCTCGGTGATCGTGAACACGCTGACGCCCCACTGCTCGGCGAGTTCGCGTGTCGTGGGGAGCGGCTGACCGTCGCGCAGCACGCCTGCCGCGATGTCGTTCCGGATGTTGCGGGCCACCTGGTGGTGGAGCGACTCAGACCGGGTGAGCCGGGAGCGCTGGACGGGCATGGTGCCTCCTGGTGAGCCGGGGGACTGGTCTAGCCAGTGAGCATACCAGCAACCTAACAGAGCATCTTCCCAGCTAGAAGGCGATTTCAAGCCGCCACATTACCTAACAGTTGACACTGTTTCATATCAACTGTTAGGTTTCCGTCACTCGCACACGGAGGGAGTGACGGATGGACAGTCCACCGAATCACCCAGACGGCCTGACCCGGGCCGTCATCGATGCCCTGGTCACGGAGGTTGGCGCGGTAGTGCGGCCGGATCGCCGAGTGCCGCCGTTGTTCGCTGACCGGGATGCGGCGTTGCGCCGTGAGCGTCGCCGCGCGAACCGCGCTTCGGCGCGCGCGGCGCGGTCATCGCCGCCGCTCATGCCGGTCACGGCCAACGGTGGGGAGGCCGCGTGATGGCCGCCGCCGGGCCGCGCGACGTCACCGCCGGGCTGGTGGTGGCGGAATGACCCTGATCGATGTGCACGGCACCCGACCCGGCGGCCCGAACCGCCAAGAACGCGCCCACCGGGTCGGGGTTCCTGAATCACTCACCGAAGCGATCGAGGAGTCCGGAATGCTACAGGTGCATACCTGTGTGAGTATCCACTGTGACCAGTGCGGGGACGCCCTGGGCGACCCCGGGTTCGAGGCGCACCACCCGACCGAGGACGCCGCACTCGACGCCGCAGCGGCACAGGGGTGGCGGGTCGGGCCGGGTGGGCGGTTGTGGTGCTCGGCGTGCGGGCCGGTGCTGACCTGCGAAGCTGAGGGCCACGAGTTCACCGAGTGGCGAGCCGTGCTCCTCTGCGTTGAGGAGTTCCCCGAGGTGCTCACCGGGACCGAGCACACCGCCGCGTCTGCCCCAGGGCACCACCTCGACCACGAGTACCGGCACTGCCGTCGGTGCTGCTTGCACGAGTCCCGCTCGGCCAGGTGGCTGATCGGTGCCCTGAGCAGGCCGGGCAAGAACCACGAGATACGGAAGCAGCTGCTCGCCGCTGCCACCGAGGCGGGGGAGGTGGCGTGATGGGCGAGCACTTGGGGCCATTGGATCGGGAGCCGGTCAGTGTGCACGCCCCGTTCGTCTCCTACCCCGGGGGGCAGTACCGCCACGAGCCCGTCGAGGAGCGCCGAGCGGCGCTGCTGGCGGCGCTGGATGGCGTGCAGCTGGGCGTCTATGACGAGCGCATCGTGTCCTGGCTTGTCGGGTGGGATGTGCCCGTCGTCGCGGCGATCGTGTCACTGCTGTGGCAGGCCCGCGAGGCCGCCGCTCAGCGGGCGCGCCGGGGTGGGGGTGAGTCCCGATGAACCACACGCCGGTGGTGGTGGGGTTGGTGGTGCTGGCCGGGCTGGGTGCGATAGCGGCGTTTCGCAGTGGCGCCCGGGGCGCGTACAAAGTCGCCCGCCACACCCAGGAGGTCACCCGGATGGGCGGGAACCTGGCCCGAGCACTGGGCACCACCGTGGTGATCGTCGGGGTGCAGTGGGCGGTCGTGGTCTACACCACCGACCACCGCGCCTGGGGCGTGGCCCTGGGCGTGCCAGCGCTGTTCGCGGGCAGTGTGATCGCCCGTTTGTTCTCGGTGACCGAGATCGTGCACGGCGGCAAGGGGGCCCGGCGATGAGCACCGACCAGTCCGACCAGAACACCCACACTCCGCTCGGCGCCGATCAGCCGCAGCCCGAGGCCGTGGTGGGATCGGGGCGGGAGGGCAAGGTGATTCCGTTCCCCGTCACGGTAGGTGGCGGAGTGGAGCTGGCGCCGGAGGTGTTGGAAGGGGAACTAGTCACCGAGCAGGAGTACGCCCGGCGGCCGATGCCGGTGGTGCTGCCCCTGTGGTTGCGCTCGCGGGAGACCGCGCTGGGCACGGCGCGGTGGGCTGTGGAGTATGCCGGGCGGCACGTGGCCTTTCACGCGTGGCGTGCCCCCGCCTACGGGTTGGCGCTGTCGTGGTGGACCGTGCGCGGCGCCGCACGGGCCATCACGGCCGGGGTGGGGTGGGTGAGTGTGCGGGGCGAGTACCGGCCGTTGATCACCGCCGCCCGGGAGGCCAAACGGTGGGACCTGGTCCGGGATTTGATCGGGGAGCGGCGGGCGCTGGCCAGGGTTCGGATCAAAACCACCGCGTGGCTTACCCTGTCCGGGGGATCGGCCGGGGTCGCCGGGTTCGTGCTGGTCGGGAAGGTGTTCGGGTGGGGGGCGCTGGCCGGGGCCGGGCTCGGCGCGCTCTGGCTCGGTCGCCCGCGCATCGCCTCGGTGTTGCCGGTGGGTCCAGTTTTGCCGGTGGCGCTGGAACTGTCGGCGGACATGCTCACCGACGCGTTGCGCGCCGCCGGGCTGGTCAAGACCGACGCCACACCTCAGCTGGTCACTCCACCCCTGCGCGACGGCAACGGATGGGCAGTCACGTTGGATTTGCCCAGGGGTGGTGGGAAGACGGCCGCTGATGTGATCGCCAAACGCGACACGGTGGCCGCTGAGCTGGGGGTGGATGAGATCCAGGTCATCATGACCCGGGTCCGGGCCGCCGCCGGGGGCCACGCCGGGCGCCTGTCGGTCTGGGTCGCTGATGACGACCCTTACCTGGGGACCCCGAATCCCTCCCCGTTGAGCAGGGCGGAGCAGTTCTCGGTGTGGGACCCGATCCCCTTCGGCCGCGACGCCCGAGGACGCCGCATCCTCCTGGCCCTGATGTGGCAGTCCATGTTCTTCGGTGGGCTGCCTCGGCGGGGAAAGACCTTCGCCCAACGGCTCCCCTCCGCCGCCGGAGTACTGGACGCCTACGTGCGGCATTACGTCGCTGATGGCAAAGGCGGCGCGGACTGGCGACCCATGCGCGGTGTGGCCCACCGCCTGGTCATCGGCGCCGAGGACGAAGCTATCGACCAGTTCCTCGCCATGCTCGATGAACTCATCACCGAGATGGGAAGGAGGTTCGCGGTGCTGGGCACTCTGCCGACGTCGGTGTGTCCGGAGGGCAAGCTGACCCCGGAGATCAGCCGCCGCTACGACATGCCGGTCATCTTCATCACCATCGACGAGTTGCAGGAGTACCTCTCGGCCATGTCCGGACCGGTCAAGGAGGAGACCGTGGAGAAATTGGCCCGGTTGGCGCGGCGGGCTCCGGCGGCGGGGTTCATCCTCAACGCCGCCTCACAGCGCCCCGACGCCGACAGCGTGCCCGCGAAACTCCGGGAGATCATCACCTACCGATACTGCACCCAGGTCGTGGACCGCACCTCCTCCGACATGGTGCTGGGCAAAGGCAAAGCCGCCCAGGGTGCGGACGCCTCGATCCTGTCCGAGGACCACAAGGGCGTGGGGGTGTTGGTCACTGGCCCGGGGTCGTTTGAGATTGTCCGCTGCGACTACATGGACCTGCCCACCTTCGCCACAGTGTGCGCCCACGGGCGGGCTTTGCGGGTCGCGGCGGGCACGCTGAGCGGGGACGCGGCCAGTGACACCGTGGCCGCCGCCGAAGCCGCCGGGGTGCAGATCCCGACGGTGCTGGCTGATGTGCTGTACGCCATGCACGGGGTGGAGCGCATGCATACCAGCACTCTGCTGTCCCGGCTGGTCAACATGGACGAGGACGGCTACGGCGACTACACCCCCGAGCGGTTGGCGGAGGAACTCGAACGCGCCGGAGTCCAACGCTCCGGGCGGCAGGTCAAGGTCGACGGGATCAACCTCGCCGGCTACCGCCGCGCCGACCTCGAAGCCGCCGTACCCGCCGGGGCCGCCCTCCCCACCACCCCCAACCAATCACAGTCAGTGACGGGTAGAGGGGCAGGGGTCTACCGCTAGCGCTACCCGGCCCCCCGCTACCCGCACCCGCCCGAACACTCGCGGGTAGTGGGGGGCCTCTACCCCGGTAGACCCCCCGGGTAGCGGCCCCCGACCAGCAGGGTAACGGGGGGTAGACCCCCCACGGCCCGGCCCACCCACACCCCGTTTCCCACCCGTTCCCCGCCATCCTCCCGGCGTCACCCCCGGTGCCCGGGACCGATCCCGCACGCCCACACCCGACTACTCACAGTAATCAGAGAGGCACTCGGAGCATGATCACGTTTGACGACCCGACCACGGCCCCGACCGTGGACGCCACCCGACGCAGCCTGCGGGCGTGGGCGCTGCACTTCGCCGCCCGGGGCTGGCACGTCTTCCCGATCACGCCCGGTGCGAAGAGGCCGCCGGTGATCGATCGGTGGGAGACCCGGGCCAGCACCGACACCGATCAGATCACTCACTGGTGGCGCCACACCCCGTATTCCATCGGCATCGCCGCCGGCCCGTCGGGACTGGTGGTCATCGACCTCGACACCCCCAAACCCCGCGAGACCGTGCCGAGTCGGTGGGCCGCCCTCGGGATCAGCTCCGGTGCCGGGGTACTGCGGGCACTGGCCCGCCAGCACGGCACCACGGTCACCCCGACCTACGCAGCGTCCACCCCGTCGGGGGGCTGGCACCTGTACTACACCGCCCCGGCCGGGACGGCGCTGCGCAACACCCACGACATGATCGGATGGAAGATTATCTGCAGTCGATCTTG
Source organism: Pseudonocardiaceae bacterium (assembly GCA_050699595.1). Classification (GTDB taxonomy): domain Bacteria; phylum Actinomycetota; class Actinomycetes; order Mycobacteriales; family Pseudonocardiaceae. The sequence continues at coordinate 78,794 of JBOHFI010000022.1, forward strand.
GTGTTTGCTGCTCAGGTGGGTGTGCCGAGATGAGGGACATGAGGTACGTCTGGCGCGTAGGGCGAGCGCCCTGGTGGCTGAGGGTGGGTGGATCAGTGGTG
>JBOHFI010000023.1:0-78791 GCA_050699595.1 Pseudonocardiaceae bacterium
GGTGTGGCCGTGCAGTTGTGCACGGCCACACCTCACTTTCGACGATCACCAGTAGGCACCAATAGGGCAAACCGGATAACTGGCCGAAGTGCCGTTGCAGTGCTAGGCGGCGGGCTCAGCGCCGCGTGCTGCCCGATTGTGGTCTGGACTCTTACCGGAACCCTTCACATGCGGCAGGATGACCCAGCAGGGAAGGTCTGCGGGGAGGGGTGGTTGCTATGGCTGAGCAGTCGACTCCGAAGCCGATGCCGCTGTGGCGGGATCCGTTGTTCAGCCCAGGCGACCGGTTCCCGCTCGGGCCGCCGCACTGGCACTGGGAAGGGTGTGACGACGAGCCGAGCGGACCGACGACGCGCCCGTTCTCGCTGCAGGGTGTGGTGGCTGGGCCGCGGATGGACGCTGAGCTGGACTGGTCTTACCGATACTGCGAGGACCGCCAAGTCGCGATGGTGCACAGCGACGATGGCTCGGTGGTGCCGCTGCTCAAGCACACCAGGCCCGGACCGACACCGGTCACGTCGGGTACCACCGATGGACAACCGGGCAAAGCACCTCCTGAGGAGATGGCCAGCCCCGACTACCAGTCCGACTGACCGCCCGCCGATGACCGTGCTCATCTTGGCTCGCGAGATCGAGCCACAGGTCGACCGCGTGGTCGAGGAACTTGGTGCGCGGGATGTGTCGGTGTTCCGCACCGACCTGGCAGCGTTCCCGCAGACGCTGACGCTGGACGCGCGGCTGGAACCGGACGGCTGGACCGGCACGCTCGCCACTGAACGCCGCTGCGTGCGGCTGCGCGAGATCCGCTCGGTCTGGTACCGGCACCCCTCGCACTTCGTGTTGCCTGAGGGCATGTCCCGCCCGGAACGCCGACATGCGGCCGCCGAGGCTCGCGTCGGGGTGGCCGGGGTGCTGTGCAGCCTGGATGCGCTGTGGGTGAACTACCCGTCGCGGGAAGCCGACGCACTCAAGCCCCGCCAGCTCGATGTGGCCCGCCGATGCGGTCTCCAGGTTCCCCGGTCGCTGGTGACGAACACACCGGTCGGGGTACGGGTCTTCGCCGCCGCGGTCGGTGGACCGCTTGCGGGCAAGAACCTATCCGCAGCGTCTCTGGTCGAGTCCGGTCACCTGCAGACGGCGTACACCCGCAGACTCAGGCCCGCCGAGCTGGCTGACCTGTCCGGTGTGGAGACCACCGCGCACCTGTTCCAGGAGTTCATCGACGACAAGGCGTTCGAGGTCCGGGCGACTGTAGTCGGCGAGCGGGTGTTCGCGGCCGCGATCCACGCCGGTTCCGACGCCGCGCGGATCGATTTCCGCTCCGACTACTCCAGCCTGGACTACTCGGTCATTGAGCCACCCGCATCGATCCGCAACGGGATGCTGGCGTTCATGCGCACGTTCGATCTATCTTTCGGTGCCTTCGACTTCGCCGTCACCACCGACGGAGAGTGGATCATGTTCGAGTGCAACCCGTTCGGGCAGTACGGCTGGCTCGAAGACGCCCTCGACCTGCCCATCACCTCGGCACTGGCCGACCTCCTCGAGTCGGGAGCCCGTCCGTGAACTACCCCACCGACCTGAGCCCGGCCGAACAGCTGCGGGCCCGCGCCCGGCTCGCTGACCTCGCCGAACAGTTCACCGCCAAGCAGATCCTGCGGACACCGGCCTGGCGGGAGGCCTTCGAGCGGACCTGGCGCCACCCCTACGTGCCAGCCTACTACCCCGACAAGGACACCCCGCCCGTGCTGTGTATCGACGGACCCCGCCGGGACGAGTGGCTCGATGCCGTCTACAGCGACACCACGCTGATCACCAAGCTCATGCCGGTCCCGCTGTCTCGGGCGTTGCGTCCCGCCATCGAGATGACCTACACCAGCTCCTCCACGCTGCCGTCACTGGTGCTCGACATGCTGGAGGCGCTCGACGTCGCCGACGGGCACCGAGTGCTGGAGATCGGCACCGGTACCGGCTACAACGCCGCCCTGCTGTGCGAGCGCCTGGGCAGCGCCCAGGTCACCAGCGTGGACATCGACCCCGAACTCATCGACCTCGCCCGCGAACGACTCGCCGCCAACGGCCACACCCCCACCCTGGCCGCCGTCGACGGCCACACCGGCTACCCACCCGGCGCCCCGTATGACCGGATCATCGCGACCTGCGCCGTACCCGCCATCCCGCCCGCCTGGCTCGACCAGGCCGCACCCGGCGCGGTGATCCTCACCGACGTCCACGGGCCACTCGGTGGCACCCTGGCGCGGCTCACCGTCGACGAAAAGCGCACCGCCACCGGCCGGTTCGTCCCGCACTGGGCCGGATTCATGACCATGCGCCACAACGTCGAGCCCTCGCACCCCCGATGGCCCCTGCTCGCCTTGTCCGCCACCCAGTCCTGGACCACCATCGACCCCCTCACCCTCAACACGCACGGCCTGTTCGGGTTCATCGTCCAATGGCAACTGCCCGAGGTCACCCACGGCCGCATGACCGCCGACGACGGCCAACCCGCCGTCTTCCTCCTCGCCCGCGACGGCTCCCGCGCGGAAGTCGCCACCACCGCGACCGCGCGTGGATACCCCGTACGCCAGTACGGCCCCCAACGACTCTGGGACCGCGTCGAAGAGGCCGCGACCTTCTGGAACAACGAGGGCCGGCCCTCCTACGGACGCTTCGGCCTCACCGCCACACCACAAAGCCAGCACGTCTGGTACGACCAGCCCGAAGGACCGCATCACTGGCCCCTGGACCAACCCGCTGAGTGAGGATGTGCGGACCTGTCTGTGTTGAGGGCGACCGACGGGTCTGGGGACACGTCTGGTCGTTAGTGTCGGGGGGTGGAGTTTCGTGAGCTGACGGAGGGTCGGTCGATCCAGCGTCCTTCGATAGACCGTGCCGACTTGAGCGCGGAGCCTGTCGGCTTCAAGGGAGAATTCGACTTCGAGTACTCGCTCGTTGACTCAGGCGAGCAAGCGGGGGTGACGGGTGAGGGGTCCGTGACGCATTCCGTGCTGCGTCGCGTCGATCTGTCCGGGTCCCGTCTCGGCCCGGTGACGCTGGCCGACACGGCACTTGAAGACGTGGATCTGTCGAATGCGTCGATACAGCGGGCGACCGCCCGTCGAGTCGAGATGCTGCGGTGCCGGGCGATCGGCCTTCGGCTCTCGATCGAGCAGGCGGCTGACCTGTACGTGGAGGGTTGCCGTTTGGACTTCGCCGTGATCCACATCGAGAAGATCAAAGGGATCGCGGCATTCGTCGGGTGCTCGTTTCGGGAGACGGTGATCAGTGGATGCCTGTCGGGCGTGGTGTTTCTGGATTGCGACTTCACCGACACGGAGTTCGAGGCTGCTAGCGCAAAAGGGTGCGATCTGCGGATGTCCCGGCTGGCCGGTGCGCGAGGCCTGCTCAATCTGCGGGGCGCGTTGATCACCGTTGAGCAAGCGGTCTCGGTCGCCCATCAATTGGCGACCGAGACTGGTTTGATAATCCAAGATTAACACTGGCTCATCTTTTGTCCCAATTATCCCAGGTGGGCCGATTATCGAAGGGCTTTTCGGGATTTTTGTTCCAGTCATCCCATACTGGCCGGTTGTCCCACTTGTCGGCGGCGCGACGCTCGTAGGATTCGAGCAATTTTCCCGCCCCCTGTCGCGCAGCAAGGCGTATCACTCCTTCGATGAGCGTGATCTTGCTGTTGCGGCAGTAGTCGGTTTCGGTGCCGTCCATCCGGCCGCGCTCGAAATAACGGTTCGAGGGATGACCTCCGCCGCAGAACGCGAAATAGGGGCAGCTTACGCGACACTCGGCAATGCCGCGCTGGTACTCACGGACCCACGTCGCCCGCATCCCCGTTCGAATGAGTTGGTCCAGCGGAGTGCGGAGCACGTTGCCGCAGGAGAAATCGCCGTGGCGGTTCGAGCGGAACCCGGCCAGCTCCGGTGAGATCAGCGTGACCTCACCATTCCAGGAGACGGTGGGTAGCGGATCCACCAGGGTGAACCTGTGCTCGCTCTCGCCATTGAGGACACTCCTGGCGTAGCCCAGCACGCGGTCGGCTTCCCGGAGCTGGACGGTGAGATCGGCTTGCCATACCTCGATCAGTGCCGCCCAGAAATCCGTGACCTGACTCTCAGGCGGTGCTGTGCGCCGGTGGTTGCTACCCTCGCGCTCCTCGATGTTGACACCCAGCCATGTCGCGCCCAGTTCGGCTACGAACGTGTAGAGCCGCCGTGCCCGCTCGGGTGTGGGGTCGGACACCACGGCGATCACCGACACGATCATTCTGCGGGCCACCAGCAACCGTATGCCACGCACGATGCGATCGAAGGCGGACCGCCCGGCCCAGTCCACACGCTGCTGGTTGTCCTCAGGCGCTCCGTCGATGCTCACCCCGACGTGGACGCCGCGTTCCGCGAAGAAGTCCGCCCACGCCTCATCAACGAGCATGGCGTTCGTCTGTACGCCGTGGACGACGTCCACACCCGCGAAGTGGTCCATCAGCTGTCCCAAGTAGGCGCGGCCTGCCGTCAACGGTTCGCCTCCGTGCCAACACACCTCCACCGCCCTACGCTCGGTCCACGGCGCGATGGATGCTGCGACCGCTCGGGCTACCGCCAGCAGCATCCGGCGGACGTGACGACGGGAGGGCAGGTAGCAGTACGCACAATCGAGATTACACAACGTCGTCGGCTGCATGATCACCGAGGAACGGCTCGCGGCCATCGTCGTTCACTCCTCACCGCCCACCGGGCGCCTCGTGTCACTCCCTTCTAGGAACGTCCACCTTGCCCGCAAGCAAGGTTTGATCCCCCATAGCTATGGACACCCCACCGACCTGAGGCTGGCGATGTCGGTGAGGAGGAGTCGGTCAGGGTGGTCGAGCCAGTAGTGATGGGTGCCGTCGGCTGTGGCGGTGAGGCCGTAGCGTCCACGTCCGGGGCGACCACTGCGGTGCCATTCGGCGGCGACGCGTTCGACGGTTCGCCAGATGTTGTGGGGTCCGCCGTGGGTGACGGTGGTGTGAGCGCCGGTGGTGATCTCGGCCCAGCAGTGGTCAGCGCGCAGCCACCAGATGTCGTGGGTCTCGCGCTGAGTATGCGTGATGGGTTCCAGGTGGGGTTCGGCGATATTGAGTAGGACGCGCAAGCCGGGCTCGTTGAGGATGCGTGGGTCCAGATCGGTGCCGGTGGTCTCGGCGTCGTCGAGGTTGATCACGAGGTTGAAGCGGTCGGCGTTGGGCAGTGGGTGCTCCGGAGTGCAGCGGAGCCACATGAAGTGACCGGGCAGGTCGAGCAGTCGGCCTTGCACGGTGTCGGGTGCGATCTTGTCGAGTACGGTGAGGCTGCTGGCCAGTTCTCCCCGGAGGTCGGTGACGATCCGCCCGCCGGGCGCGAGTTGATCGATCCACCCGGGAGGGATCGCCGGCACCGCGCAGGTGGCGAGGATCCTGTCGTATGGTGCGTGGTTGGGGATGCCGCCGGCGCCGTCCCCGACCGCCAGGGCGGGTGCATAGCCCAGACTGTGCAGCTGGTCGGCGGCGTCGGCGGCGAGGTCGGGGTGCAGCTCGATGCTCGCTACGTGGTCGGCGCCGAGGCGGTGGCAGAGCAGCGCGGCGTTGTAGCCGGTGCCGATTTCCAGCACGCGCGAACCGTCGATGACATCGAGCAGCGCCAGCATGCGGACCATCAGGCTGGGCATGGTGGAGGAGCTCGTGGGGAATGGGAGGTCCGTCCCGGGCGCGGTGGCGTACTGGGTAACGAGGCTGGTGTCGCGATAGACCGCGTCGAGCCATTCGCCGACGGTAGCCGGATCGGTGCCATCGACTACCGTGTCGTCGTCGCGGTAGAAGCGCGGGACGAACAGATGCCGAGGAGTCTGTTCGATCGCCGCGCGCCAGCAGGGGTCGATAAGCACGCCCGTGTCCGTGAGCCCAGCGGCCAGCGCCGTCGCGCGTCGCCCCCACTCGGAAACGTTGCAGATCACCACTGCCGATGCCCTGCTGGTAATCCTGGGGCTACTCACTCTCACCTCCTGTTAACCTTCCCGACCGATGAAGGTCTCAGCGGTGCTCAAACTGATCGAGTCCGACGGCTGGCAGTTGGCTCGAACCCGTGGGTCGCACCGACAGTACAAGCATCCGGCGAAGTCCGGTCTGGTGACAGCCCCGGGAAAGCCGAGCGACGAACTGCATCCGAAGACCTTGAGCAGCATCTTGAAGCAGGCCGGGCTCAGGGGCGACACTGGCAGCACCGGTGTGGCCGGGGAGAGGACGGAAACATGATCAGCTATCTGATCATCATCGAAGGCGACGGTTCGACCAACTACTCGGCCTACTGCCCCGACCTCCCGGGCGTCGTGGCGACCGGTGACAGCATCGACGAGTGTGTGGCCGAGATGCGTGACGCGATCGCCTTCCACATCGAGGGCCTGCACGACGCCGGTGAGCCCGTGCCACCCCCGACCAGCCGAGGGCGAACGGTCGACGTCGCCGCCTGAAGTCCCGCAGGCGCGGCGCGCCTGACCAAGGTCCACATCAGGGGATGTCTCCCTCCTGATCCCCGGTCACCGAGGACCCCCACCGGTCACCGCCAACCACCCGGAAACCGGTGAGTGACCCGGTGAATGCAATCACGCTCGACGTGATCTTCGGAAGATCGGCGCCGGGCGCTGCATGCCCGGCAGTGGCCGATCCTTGGACGTCGCGTTGCCGCTGCTCAGCAGCGAGCCAGCATCCCGGTCGCGACGCCAGCCACGTCGTAGGCGGCACGCTCGTGGTCGCGCTCGTTGTCGAGCGCGTCACCTATGACGGCGATCACCGACCAAGAGAACTGGTCCGGGTCGTCGCGACCGCTGACCGCACGACGCTCGGCTACGATGAGTTGTCGCTCACTCCACACTTTGGCGGGGCTGGCTAACACGCGAGAACCCCCTATATCAGGGGCTAGGGGATCTCGTCGATCTCGATGTCGGCCGCCAGCTCGCGCAGCAGCACGGGGTTCCTGGTCACCACAGGCATCCCCCGGTTTCGAGCGGTCCACGCCGCGTGGCCCGCAGCCAGGGAGTCAGGCTTGCCGGCCTTGGCCAGAACCGCCGCCACCTGGCGGGCCTCACCCCGCGTGAGGTCAACGATGACCGTGACCGGCAGGTCGGCGAGCGCCTCGGTCACCTCGAGGTCCGCCGGGACCAGCCGCGCCTGGGCGTCAGCCAGTGATGCCGCCGGCACCACCAACACGACACCCTGCTCCACCGCGTGCCACACCACCGCCGCGACGTAGGGACGGCCGGAGACGAACGCGAGGATCGCGCTGGAATCCAGAACCACCCCACCGATAGCGCTCACGACGCGTGGGCCCGCGGGTCGTCCGCCTCCAACCCGAGGAGGTGGCGCGCCCACGCGTGGTGTTCCGCTTGCAGGCTGACACCCCGCTCGGTGTAGAGGCGTGCCAGCCGCTCCAGCGCGGCGTCTTTGTCGAGCTGCGCCCGGACCGCGTCGCTGACATAGGCCGAGATGCTCGCCGCGCCTCCCTCATCGGCCAGCCGCCGAAGCCGCTCGGCCTGCTCTAATGGCAGCGTCACCGTCACCCGCTCCGTGGTACGCATACCCAAAGGATACCCGGCGCATACTGACGCGGCGAATCGGGCAGCTCGGCTCGGTCGTCGAGTCGGGGATCGCCGGGTGCGGGATCCGCGTCGCGAGTGGGTTCCCGTCCGGAGCGGCGCGGGTGCAGTGCGATCCCGGCGCGGCGTCGCAGGACGGGCAGCGCCGGGAGAGCGCGGGCAGACGCGTTGGCCCACGCGCCTGCCGCGTTCCGGCGGCGGGGAGTGTACGTTGCGGCCCACGAGTTGGGGGTCGCGTGAGCGCCGACGATCCGCTGCTCGATCGGGCCACCATCGATCGGACCTTCCGTCGGCTCGGCGATCGGTTGGCCCACCGCAGCGTTGGCGGTCGCTGACGAAGAGGTACCAGCGCGCGCCCGCCTGGTCCTCGAAGACTCCTTTGGTGACCGCTGATCCAGGAGGGTTATTCACGTGAGTTAAATTGAGAATCTTCGGCGGGCCTTTGTGAGGGGCGGCCCGTTTCTCGGGAGAGCGGGACGAACAGATGCCGAGGGTCTGTTCGATCGCCGCGCGCCAGCAGGGGTCGATAAGCACGCCCGTGTCCGTGAGCCCAGCGGCCAGCGCCGTCGCGCATCGCCCCCAATCGGAGACGTTGATGGCCTGGGTCATGCTTGAGCTCCGATGAGCAGGTCGGCCAGCGCAGCGGGGATCGGCAGGCCAGCGGTGTGGTGCAGTCAGAGGTAGGCCGACATCCCCATGGTGACCTCGGCGGGCACGGTGATCGGTGAGTAGCGCAACGCGTCGTAATCGGCGCGCCAATCGACTCGCAGCACGTCGCACTTACCGGCGCGGCAACTCAAGGCGGCTCAGGTTGGCCACCATCACGCTGTGCCGATCAGCCAATTCTTTCGTCGTCCCGAGTTGGGGATACTTGTGTCGCATGCACACCATCAGATCGCCCAGTCGACTGAGTACCGTCCCGGTAATGAACTCCGCGCTGAGCGCTTGCTCTATTTGCTCGGCCGCATCGTCGGGTTGCCCAAGGCCCACGTGCGCTCGCGCGAGGTCCAGGTGGGCAAGGGCCTCTTTGGTCGGCTCGCGCTCGGCTGGGCCAAGGCCTCGACAGAAGGAGATTGTTTCTTCGACGTACGGAATCGCCCTCTCGGGCCGGTCAAGCCAAATATAGGAATCAGCAGTATACAAAGCCAGCATTCCAGAATTGACCGAATACAGCCCAGAACCCAGATGGTTGAGCTGACCGAATCTCGTCTGGGCGCCTTTCAGTACTTCCTGGAACTGGTCCACCTGGCCGAGTCTGGCATAAGCACGAGCAAGCTTAACACCTACTCCCACCGCTGCGACACTGCCCCGGGGGGCGTGTTTGAGACCACACTCGGCCGCATCCCTGGCCGCAGCAGGCCGATTGCCGTACGTGTAGATAGTGGTTTTGGCATTCATGGCCCAGGCGCAGATCTCATGGTCCTCCGCTTGCCAGCCGTGCTCCCACGCATCAAGACAATGCGCCTCGGCCGCGGCCAGATCACCGAGGTCGATCGCCTGCCAGGCCAGGATGATACTCAACGAGCCGGCGTGGCGGTATAGCTCCCTACCCTCACGTAATGTGTGCCGCCCAGCGATAAGATCCTCAACCTGACCGCGGTACCAGCGGGCCTTGGGAAACAACTCGCCCGGTGGTGTGTGGTGAACCGTGGCCGCCAGGTCAGAGACCACAGAGTCGAGGTGTTCGAGCGTCCTCGGGCCGAGTTGACTGGCTTCGGCACGGCGGGTGAACTCCATGGCTTCCACGGCCGACTGAGTAAACGGACCAAGGTCAACGTGTGCTACTGCCAGCCCCACAGCGGACGTGCCCAGGAGCGTCACAGCCTGCCTACGGTCCGTACTATCACCTCCCGGCGGGAATGGCAGCAGATCATTCCCGCCTGCTTGCCAGTCATCACCAGCATCGCCGGACCGGGGCGCCATCGACAAGGCCGGCATGGTTCGGAACTGGTCACCCGAGCAGGGTTGGTCTGCCAGCAGCTCAGCCAGTTTATCATGCGGGATACCCAGTACCGAGGCCAGCTTCGGCCGGTGCCCCGGCCGAGGTGTGCTGTGGCCCGCCTCCCAGCGCTGCACCGTCGAGCGCTCGACTTTCATCCGCTCAGCCAGGCGCTCCTGGCTGAGGCCGGCGGCCTGGCGAGCAGCAACCAGACCGAGCCGCTTACCTGACATGGTCATCCCCCCTCTTCTTCCTTCCGGTAACGCCGGAGGTATCCCTACGATAGCGGGTACTCATTTCCATAGGTCACTCGCCGTCCAGCGGCCTCGATGCGGCGGTTTCGCGGCGGTTCTGCTGTTTTCTTTGTCCTTGACCTCCGCCAAGATGGCCTACAAGGCATTCGACATCGTGAACGGTTACGACAACGGACCGTGAGGCGGCTGGAGCGGTCGTCGAGGATGAAGATTGGGAGAGCGGATCGTGATGACCGTGACCAGCACGGGCCGGACTGTCGATCAGACCTGTCATCGGCTTGTCTGTGAGGCTCTGCGTGAGACCGTGCGGGCCGGGCCGGGCTCCCTCGGGAGAGTCGGCTCGATTCGGTACCGGGCCAGTGCGGTGTTGTACCTGCTGCTGCTCGAGCACCCCATTGATTGGCGGGGCCGCTGCCGATCCTGCCCCGGCATACTGATCGGGCTGCGACCTCGGCCCTGCCAGATCCACGTCAGGGCGAGCGACTGGCTGCTGCACCACTCCAACGAAGCACTGTTGTCACACCTGGCGCGCGAGTTCGGGGCGGGCAGCGTGCCCTCATCCGGTGCAGCAGGGACGACTCGCTGGCCTAGTCTGACCGTGCGGGCCCGCACTCATCCTGACGGCATCGACGTGCCGTCCCGAATCGAGGACGAATCACACACTGATCTCGCACGGAACCCGGCCGTCCCCTTGTCGCTTCCTGTTCGCGAAGTCCGCGAGACCGGACGACCACGCTGCGGACACCCGCTGCCGGCTGAGGGGCCTGACCAGTCTCAGCGGTGTGTCAGCGACGTGCCTCGCCAGGGTCACTCCCACCAGTGAAGATCCCAGTTCACGGGGCAGTGCCCCCTCCCATCGCCAGCTGGTCCGTCGGTTGAGCACGCGATCCCCCGACGCATCCGCTCCCGACGGCCAGCCGGCCACCACCCCGAGACGAGGTACAAGCATCCGGCGAAGTCCGGTCTGGTGGCAGGCCCGGGAAAGCCGAGCGACGAACCGCATCTGAACGCTACTCGGCCTACTGCCCCGACCTCCCGGGTGTCGTGGCGACCGGTGACAGCATCGACGAGGGTGTGGCCGAGATGCGTGACGCGATCGCCTTCCACATCGAGGGCCTGCACGACGCCGGTGAGCCCGTGCCACCCTCGACCAGCCGAGGGCGAACGGTCGAAGTCGCCGCCTGAAGTCCCACAGGCGCCGTGCGCCTGGCCAAGGTCCACATCAAGGGATGTCTCGGTCCGGTGATGGGCGGGTGTGCTTGGTGTCGATCTGACGTTGATAGGTATCGGTCACCGCCGCCAAGATCTGACGGGGCTTCGCCCTAGCCCGACGAGACATGTCGCGGTCGGCTTCCGGTGTACGACGAAGCCGACACAGGGCGGCCCGGCCTCACCGTAAGTGCGCCGGTCAACCCCCGAAGACCCTCAAGATCGTGGTTTGTGTGTCAGAAACGACACTCCGTGTCGTTTCTGACACACAAACCACGATCACTCCCCATTCCCACCCGAGCACCACATGTGACTCGATCACACCGAGCTCGTCGGGCCTAGCCAGTTATAACCGCGACTCGCTGAAGCGACCAACGGCGGCGGACTGGCCGCTGCGGGCCTATACGTGGTAGCGAGCCACCCTGCGGCGCGCGGAGCGCGGGCTCAGCGCCTCGTCGCCGCTATGTGGTGAGTCCTGCCTGCTTGGCGAGTGTGACAAGTTGGGGGTTGCTGCGCTGGTACAGGGAGATCAGGACCCGTAGCACGTCGCGGCTCATCGGGCCGGTCTTCGCCAGCTGGGGGGCGACATCCCATGCCTTGAGCAGCGAGGTCAGCGCGCCGTCCCGGTCGCCGAGGTCGAGCTGGGCGCGGGCAGTGTTGATGTGGACAGCACCCATCCGGGCGGGCGGCAGCCCGGTGGCTTTGCTGGTCAGCTCCTCCGCGAGGCGGATCACCTGGCGGGGATTGCCGAGATCTCCCTCCGTGGCGAGCACGTGAGTAATGATGTTGGCTGGACTGAAGAGCTGGTAATGGATCCGCAGGCCCTTCGACGACCCCTCAGCCGCGGTCCACGCCGCGTGGATGTGGCGCTCGGCTTCAGCTCGGTCGCCCCGCCGTCCCGCCAGCGTCATGCCCCGTAGGTGTAGTAGGCCTGTGGCGAAGGCATACTCCGGGCCGGTGAGTGCCGCACCGGCGGCCACGATGGCTCGGTCCACCACGGTCAGCCCGCCGTCGAAGTCGCCGCAGTTGAGGAAGGTACCGGCCCGGTCCTGGGCTCCGACAACGGTCACCAACGGATTGGGCTGCTGACCTGCGGCCCAAGCTTGACGGGTCGGAGCGATGTCGAGCAGGTCCATCCACCGGTTCCGCGCGGCCAACCAGTAGACGACGCTGTACACGTCGGCCAGCAGCGCCCATCTGTGTTGACTAGCCGCAGCGTGCGCGTAGGTGGTGGCCCGGGTCAGCAGGCCGGGCAGCATCCGCAGCAGCCCTGCCAGGTCCGTCTGTGCCCTGAGGGTGATGGCCCGGTCGAGGTCGACGCGCAGCTGGGCGGGGTCGGGCACGAGTGCCTGGTCGGGGATGTCGTAGCGGCGCACCGCAGTGCGCAGATCCTCCAGCAGCACGCTCTGGTCCTCGGCGATCTCGGCCTCGCCGTACAGCGCGCCGAGGGTGGTCTGTAGGGCTCGGGCGATCGAGGCCGCGATGGCCGGGGTGAGCGCCCGGTCCCCGACCTCGATCTTCGACAACAAGCTCAACGACACCCCGGCCCGACGTGCCAGCGCCACCTGAGTCAGAGCGCGCTCCTTGCGCAGCAGCACGACACGCGCACCACCAGCGGCAGCAGTACCCATGGCCCTGGAGTCTTCCACGCAGGATGAGCCCGCTCCTCATCAGCAGATGGCCGCTGAGGCGGTTGTGCACACAGCGTGCAATGTCATTGCTTGCCAGGGCTGTTGACTGCTGTCACGAGGCACATGAACCGGGAGAGCCGGGCATGACCAGCGAAGCGTCGACGTCATCGGGCCCACGGATGTCTGCCTGCTTCAGTACAGGCGCATGTGCAGGCGGACCGTGGTGCCGATGCCGATCCCTCCGGTGGGGATCTCCACCAGGTCGCAGAGCTCGTTGACCAGGAGCAACCCGCGTCCGTGCGGCTGAGACGAATGCGGCGGGATCCGGCCGATCAACCGGTCGCGCAGCTGGCCGCTGTCGCTGATCTCGCAGATCAGGGTGTCGGTCCGCGAGTCCTGCCACAGCGACAGGACACCCATCGCGTGGGTGTGCACCAGCGTGTTGGTGGCGACCTCGGCGACCGCCAGGCACAGGTCGGTCACTCGATCGGCCCGCAGGCCCGCCCGCAGCGCCAGGCGCTCCACGAACTCCCGGATGCCCGGCAGGTCCGCCGAGGAGCTGAAGACCAGCATGTCGCCCCACCACTCGGGAGGCTCGGGCAGGAACCGCAGGCTCTCATCGGCGACGGCGCGCGGGTCTCGGTAGTCAGGGCTCAGGGCCCGCCGCTGCTCCTCGAGCAGCACCGGATGGGTCTGCCGGGCCTGCGACAGGGCGGTGGCGCCCAGCCCGTGGCAGTCGTACGGGCACAGGATGGTCGCCTCGTGGTCGGCCAGGGCGATGTTGATGAGAGCCTCGTGCTGCACCGCGGCGCGGTACTCCGCGGCGGAGCGCCCCGGCCAGATCGGTTCGGCGACGATGCGGACCCGGCGCCCCGGATGCGCCTGGGCGAACGCGTAGAGCACGGCGGGGATGATCCGGCCGGGGTTACGGCCCGCCTCGGTCATGTCCACGAACTGCACACCCTCGCCGTCGGGACCCAGCACCGATCGCAGCAGGTCAAGGCGCGAACCCGGCACCGCGACCAGCGCCGGTTCGGACAGCTCGAACCCCTCCTGGAGGAACCGCGCGACGGCAACGGCGTAGTCCTGCGTGTCACGGTAGAACATCGCCTCGTGCACCAGCCCGGCATCGTCGAACGCCGTGCCTGCGGGCCGAACTCGTCCAGCGTCGGTGAGTAGATCCACCGTGCATCACCTCTTATGCTGGCGTCCATCTCTGGAGTGCAGAGAATACAACTCTTCGTACCTGGCGCGCACCCGACATTCACTCACAAGTGACGCTCGGTGGCGCGCTGATGACACCTGTGAGTGGTCAAGTGCACGCACTAAGTGATCATATGGGGTGGTGCCGGGGCATCACGATAGGCATGCCGGTCGGGAGGCGCGGCGGCGGGAGGCGAATCAGGGCGAATCAGGAGGACTATCGACGCATGCGCCGTCGGTTGTTCGAAGCTGAGCATGACGCCTTCCGGGAGAGCGTTCGCGCCTTCGTGAGCAAGGAGGTCATCCCGCACCTGCACGCCTGGGACGCCGAGGGCATCGTGCCCCGGGAGCTGTTCACCACCGCCGGGGCGGCCGGTTTTCTCGGCATGGCGATCCCGGAGGAGCTCGGCGGCGGCGGGGTGTCGGACTTCCGGTTCAACGCGGTGCTGGGCGAGGAGATCATGGCCGCCGGGGCGGGGGGCGCCGGGCTCGGGCTGACCCTGCACAACGACATCTGCCTGCCCTACTTCCTGGACCTGGCCACCGAGGAGCAGCGACGTCGGTGGCTGCCGGGGATCGCCTCCGGGGAGCTGATCACGGCCATCGCGATGACCGAGCCGGGGATGGGCTCGGACCTGGCGGGCATGGCCACCACCGCGGTGCTCCGGTCGGACCATTACCTGCTCAACGGCTCGAAGACGTTCATCAGCAGCGGCATCAACGCCGATCTGGTCATCACCGCGGTGAAGACCGAGCCGCGGCAGCGCCATCAGGGGATGAGCCTGCTCGTGGTGGAGCGCGGGATGGACGGCTTCGAGCGCAGTCGCCCGCTCGCCAAGCTGGGGCAGCACGCCCAGGACACCGCCGAGCTGTTCTTCCGTGACGTCCGCGTGCCGGTCACCAACCTGCTCGGCACGGACGGCGCCGGATTCACCCACCTGGTGGATCGACTGCCCCAGGAGCGGCTGTCGATGGCCGTCGGCGCGGTGGCCGGAGCGCGGGCGGCACTGGAGCTGACGCTGGCCTACGTCAAGGACCGCACGGCATTCGGTCAGCCGATCGGATCGTTCCAGAACACCCGGTTCCGGCTGGCCGAGATGGCCACCGAGATCGACATCGCGCAGACCTTCACCGACCGTTGCATCGAGGCCCGCAACGACGGCGAGCTGACCGCCGCCGACGCCGCCGAGGCCAAGTGGTGGTGCACCGAGCTGCAGGGCCGGGTGCTCGACGCCTGCCTGCAGCTGCACGGCGGCTACGGCTACATGCGGGAACACCCCATCGCCCGGGCCTTCGCCGACGCTCGCGTCACCCGGATCTACGGCGGCACCACCGAGATCATGAAGGAGGTAATCGGCCGGTCACTGGGCCTGTGACCCGTACGCCTTAACCAGGTACATCACTTGGAGTGAATGTAGGGGCCCGGTGGTACGTAGGGGCCCCCTTCGGCGATGTCTTTACTGAACACACCAACACCGAGCACATCAACTCCCAACTGATCACCTGACGAGCGACACCGGTTCGGCGAGCATCGGGTCCGAACCAGCCTGGAGAGGCGGCCCATGATGACCAGCTACAGCGGTGAGGCGGTTGCCCACGACATGTTCGCGCTGCTGCACGAGGCCGCAGCACCCGTGGTGACCCGCTGGACCTACTGCACCGACGATCCCTTCGCGGTGACCGTCGAGATCCAGACCCGCGGCAATCGCTTCGTCGACTGGGTGCTGGCCCGTGACCTGCTCGTGACGGGGCTGTGCGCTCCTGCCGGGATCGGTGACGTGCGGGTGCGCCCCGCCACCATGGGCGAATGGGAAGTGATCCTGGTCGAGATCCGTTCACCCGACGGGCACGCCGTGCTGGAGGTGGACCGCGAGCTGCTGCGGGAGTTCGTCGAGGCCACTATCGACGTCGTGCCGCTGGGCAGTGAGGGCATGGCCGTCGACATCGACGCCGAGATCGAGAAACTCACCCGTAGCTGCGCGGACTGAGCCGAGTACTTTCAGTCGAGGTGACGGCCGTTCTCTGCGAGAATGCAGATCATGCGGACGAGCGGCCGCAGGAATTCGACGCGACGGCGATCGTCGAGTCCGATCCGTATGAGGCGGGCGTGCAACCCGCCTACCCGAAGTCTTCCGCCGCCACCGCGACACCCCAGCCGACAAAACCTGATCAAGCAGGGTACGGACGTGACGGTGGATCTGCGGACGCAGCCCTGCGAGGACGTGATCGATCGGGTGGAGCGCCGCCTGGGTGTACGGGTGGATCGGGAGACCGTCGTGGTGAAGCGGCGTTCCCTAGGAGGGCGCACGGACCACGACACCTGGGTTCGTCTTGAGGCGCGACCGTTGTCCACGCTCACGGGGCAGGGTAGCGGCGTGGAAGCTGCGGCATGTCTGCCCAGGGCTGTCGCCAAACCGGAGTGGTACCAGAGTCTGTCGTGGCGGGTCCCGGAGCAGTGCGTGCTGTGGCGGGCCGATGAAACCGAGCTGGTGACCGCGTCCCCGATCAAACCGGGCGGCGTGCTGAGCGCCGACCCGGGGCTGCCGGAAGCGTGGTGGGCGACACTGGGCACGTCGCTGGGCGCGCTTGCGACTCACACCACGACTCGGATCGCGACCCCGCATACAGTCCCGATCTCCCAGGAGCGGGTGACGGCAACCATTGAGGGCGTGTTTCCCGACTGTGTGGAGACCACCGTGACCGAGTGGGCTGTGGCGCATGCCGACCTGGCGTGGGCGAACCTCACCGCCCCACAGTGTTGGCTGTTGGACTGGGAAGACTGGGGCTTGGCGCCACGCGGCTGGGACGCGGCGACCCTGTGGGGCAACTCCCTGGCCGTCCCCGAGCTGGCTGAACGGGTGCAGCGGGAGTACCGGGCCGATCTGGACAGCAGATCCGGGTTGCTGTCCCAACTGTTCTTCTGCTCCGAGATGATCTCTGCCGGTGCGGATTACGCGGGGCCGCTGGCCGAGCCCTCCCGGCGCGAAGCGAACCGGCTGATCAGCTCGCTCCAGTCGTGACCGCCTTGGCGCACAACAGCGCCCGGTACCGAGCAATCCGGTTGTCGTTGGCGTCAAACGCGGTTGCGGCGACCAGCTGGGCCAGGTGCTCCACGATGCCGACGCTGACAGCCATCCTGCTGACGTGAGGAAGCTCGTAGGCGACGCGGAACGCGGACTGTGCGGGAGAGCACTCCTGGGTTCTTCCTTGGAGGAACTGCCGGGCGTCGACCCGCTCCCACACCGGATGCGTCGCCTCCCCGCCAAAGGGGCTCATCCCCCACCGGGCATGCGCGCCGAGGCCGAACCACGTGGTCAGCTTACCGATAGCCTCGGCGTAGGAAGAAAATCAGCAGTCGATCACGGATGAACACCGCCGATTTCTCCGGTGGTCGCTGGTTGCAGTCCACGCGCAGCACATCGAAACCAGCTTGGACCAAGCGTTCGGTCGCTTGGCGGTAGAAATGAACTTCGGCGTGACTGCTACCGAGCGTGCGCTGGAAGCGGTTATGTGGTCCACGTTCCGTCAATCGTTCCGAAATGATTTCGGGATCAGCTTCGAGGATGACCGTGAGATCTGGTCGATAGGACCGTCCGACGGTTCAGCCGTAACATGCACGTCCTCGCCATTAGTCACGAGCATCCGTGCCAGGTGCCAGACGATGGTGGATTTTCCGACACCACTCGGGCCGTCGATACTGACGAAAATTCCTCGCTCATGGTTGGAAAAGAGACGGAGTTTCATCACTGTCGCCTCCCGGCTTGCGATCTCGGAGTTCTTTCAGCGACCGCGGGGTTCCGCCGTCGCGGGTGGCGAGCCGCACGAACAGCCGTGTCGTAACCAGCGCGTCATTAGGTCGCCCGATGGGGCGACAGGCCGTCAGGCAAGCCGTCGGTGAGCGAGAAAGACGTGACCAACGCGCCGAGCTTGTAGCTCACCTGATTCGGCAGAAGGCGCTTGGCGAGCTTGAGCGTGTCGAAGACCTCGGGACACATCCACTCACCCAGATGACCCCGCAACACACCGACATCCACGTGCGCATTGTGGGCGACAAGCACCGAGTCGTCAAGGGAGCGGCGTACCTCATCCTCGATATCAGCGAACGCGGGCGCGTCAGCAACGTCGTTGTTCGCCAGACCGTGGATGCGCGTCGCGAAATACTTGATGGAACGCCCAGGCTTCACGAGCCAGCTTTTCGGCTCACCGATCACGCCACCGACGATCGGAACGACGGCCACCTCTACCAGGTCAGGCGGTTGCTGGCCGTTGCCTTCGACATCAACTACGGCGTAGCGCAGGCTCGTCCAGTCACTCATCTGTTCGGGCGTCCTTCCATTCGATGTCGGCACGACCATGCCGCCGCGCATGGTGCGGATGGCGTTCGTCGTGCATTTGGAAACCAAGCGCGTGTTGCAAGTAGTAGCGCGGTTGTTCCGTGCTCAACCCGGACACGATGGCTGCCCGTTCGGTAACGCCTACGACCTTCAGGCCAGCAGCTTCAGGCAACACATGAGCGACCTCATGTATCTGTTCGGCGGTCGGTACGCGGTGCGCGCGCCGACATAAGTCGAGCTGACTCAGTGGGCAGACGTCGCAGAGTTCACGGATGCCATAGTGTCCATTGTAGTCAGGCAGCCCATGAGCGTACGACACGGCGCACGAGGTCTTGCGGAACAACGAGGTCGAGTCTGAGAACGCGCCGAGCACCCGACGCTCAAGGGTCTCAGGCACGATCTTCCGGCGTGCCGTCTCGCAGTCGCCCGATTGAAGACTTGCAGCGGCGTCACGTGCTGCTGGAAGTATCGGTGACGAACGAGCTGCTCAAACCGCATCAGCGTCACTCATCAGGGCACGCGGTTGGCGCTGGTCCCACAGGCCGTAGGTGTGCCGGATGCAGTAGGCACAATCCAGCGGGCAGCCCTGAATGTGGTTCAGGCTCAGGCCACTCTTGCGGTACTCGACAACGTCACGAGCGCGCTCTGGCAGGCGCTCAACCTGCTCACGGCTGAGCAGTGGAACAGTGCTCACCTGGGTCTGACCTTCGGTGCTGTACTCATATGTCTCACTCCATCCCTGCAGTCATCACCAACTCACGGCGGCTCTCACACGAGACCCGGCGCGACCCTGCCCACATGGCCCCCAGACCACCCACCTAGCGAAACGCCCCGCCGCGCCTCCACAAGGAAGTGCGCGGCGGGGGCGTTTTTTCGGTGAACCTCAGCCGAACTCGCCGGCACGGACTCCGGCCGTGAATGCGGCCCACCCGGGGGCGGTGAACCTCAACGCCGGCCCGCTGGGATCCTTGCTGTCCCGCACGGCGTGGTGACCGCCGTCGAGGTCGGCCACCTCCACGCAGGCGCCCCAGCTGTTGGTAAAGGTAGACTTCCGCCACGCGGCGGGAGTCAGGTCATCCCTCATCGATGCCCCTCCTCGCGGAGTTACTCGTGTCTGGTTTGTCTGGCGAGCTGCGCGATCATGGCCAGGCTCTCGTCTGCATCGAGGGACTGGTCGCGCAGCTCGTCAAATATCGTAGCCAGCCGAGCGACCACTGCCGGGTCGTCGATGATGTGGCCGCCGACGGCGTACTCCTGGTAGGCCGCGTCGGGCAGCAGCTGGTCAGGGAAGGCGATCAGGCTGAACGGCCCCGCGCCGATATGCAGCCCAAGGTCGAAGGGGAGCACCCTCAGATCTACGTTCGGCCAGGTCGCACGGTCACACAGCTGCGCCAGTTGCGCGCCCGCCACCGACTCGTCTCTCACGCATCGCTCCAGCGCACCCTGGGAGACGACGGCGCTCAGCTGAAGTGCGTTCGGTCCCGTCAGCCTGTCCTGGCGTTGCAGACGGGCGCGGACGAGCCGATCGGTTTCCTTCCCTGGCGGCGTGTCGCTGAGGGCGTAGAGCCTCCGCATGTACGGCTCGGTCTGCAGCAGTCCGGGAACCATCTCGATGTCCAGACAACGCAGCGAGACCGCGTCGACCTCCAAGCCGACGTAGCCTGCCAGCCACTTGGGCAGCCGATAGGTGGACCACCAGCCTCGCTTGCTGGCCTCCGCCCGGAGCTCTTCCAGTGCGGCGAGCGTCGCCTCGTCGGCTCGATAGAGGCGCTCCACCAGCACGATCAAGTCGGACTTGGTGGGGGCGTTGCGGCCGGTCTCGATGTGCCCGATCCGAGGCTCTGAGCAGCCGATGGCGGCTGCTGCGTCCAGCCGACTGACGCCTGCGGCGACGCGTAGCTGCTCAAGCTTGTCGCCGAGCTGGATTCGCCTGACTGTAGGTCCTGCCATGTCGGAAATCATAGTCGCAGCTCTACTCCGTAGCGGGTGGTCTGTAGACGGTTGGTGACCTTCGAGCTAGATTATGTAGGAATACTGCGCTATGGTCTACAGGATGGCACCCGCAGGGCTGGCGTCAGCCGCCCGGCCCGGCCTCCCCCCGCAGCACCCCACCAGCCGGGCCGGGCGGCGCTACAGCGAGCGGAGGTGACCATGGCAGGCAGGCACAGGCTCCCTCACTGGCGGCGACGGCGCCGATGCGAAGCCGTGCCCGCGCGGTCGACGTCGCGACTGGCTGGGGTGACTGACGCGGGGACGCTGGTCGGGCACCTGGTGACCGGCGACACGACGGCTGACGGGCGGGGGCGCTACGTCGCGGTGTGCGGCGAGCGGGTTCTCCCGGCGGCCCTGACCGCTGAGCAAGGGTTCTGCCTGGCGTGCGTGGGGGGCGCCCCGTGAGCTGACTCATCCTGGCCGGCGCTGTGTGGATCACCAACCGATGAGGGGGCGGGACACGATCCCGCCCCCTGTCCGAGAGAAATGAGGCCAACCCATGGCCGATGGCGCGACCCCGGGCGCGTCCCGCGAGGACCGCAGAGCGATCGGCGTCACCTGCGCCCTCCACAAAGGGCCCAGAAACTTCGCGAACCTGGTCGTGGAGCGCCAGGGTCGCGAATTCGTGTTCGACGTGCACGTCGCCGGCGCGTGCGTGTTCATCCTTGAGGAGGACGGCGCGACAGTCCTGTTCGAGGCCCTGCGTATCTGGCTGCGCCGGTGAACACCAACCCAGCCCCGCAGCCGACGGGCCACGCCCGGCACGACCTGGTGGAAGTGCTGACCGAAGCCCGGATAGGCGAGGCGATGGGGGGCACCTCGTGACGTGGTACCTCCGGTCCATGAGTGACCACGACACCCACCACGGCGAGCTGGGTCCCGATGGCGCGGTAGTCGCCTTGTGCGGGGTGCGGTTCGCGCCGCTGCGGCTGCCCTACGAGCGGGTGAGTCTGCCCGGGTACCCGCAAGACCGGGACCAGACCTGCCCGGAGTGTGACACCCGTCGCAAACACGGTGCCCGGTGAGCTGGGGCGTGTCCTCGCTGGACTGGCAATCCCACGCCATCGACGAGGACGCCGATCATCCTGACGGGGGTGTACATCGCCCGCTGCGGGCAGGGACTGTTCATGGGCGCCACCCTGTACGACGAGCCGCCGCCCGGCGGCTGGATGTGCCTGCCCTGCCTGCGCTCAATCGAACGGGAAGACACCGGCGAGGTAACCGAGCCGCCCCCGACGATGGGCCACCCGGCGCGCGGGGCGCGGTCCCCTGAACTGTCAGCACTGCCACCTGATCTTCCTCACGGACTCCCTCCGCGAGACGAGTACCCGGCCAGTCGCCGGTGTGAGCCCCTGCCCCCGCTCCGCCGTGCCGGCCCACCCACCAAAGGATGAGAACCCCTCCCGTGACCGCGAGTGTTGAGACATGTCGCCGCATCGACCCCGGCTGCGGCGCTGACCGCCCTGGCCTGCTGGCGGCAGGCGCGGGATCCGGCCGCGCGGCGGAGGTGACGCCGTGGTTCAGGCGCCGGTGGGGACAAGCTCGGTGAGCAGGTTTTGGACGCGGCGGTCGATGTCGTCGCGGATCGGCCGGATCTCGTCGACCGGCTTGCCAGCGGGGTCGTCGAGTTCCCAGTTGAGGTAGCGCTTTCCGGGATAGACCGGGCAGGCGTCTCCGCAGCCCATCGTGATCACCACGTCGGCGGCCTGGACGTTGTCGTCGGTCAGCGGCTGGGGGAATTGCCGGGCGATGTCGATGCCCCATTCCCTCATGACCTCGACGACGGCGGGGTTGACGCTCTGGGCGGGGGCCGAGCCGGCGGAGCGGACGGTGACCGTGCCCTGGGCGTGGTGGTGCAGTAGGGCCGCAGCCATCGGGGAACGGCCGGCGTTGTGGACGCAGACGAACAGCACCTCGGGTGCGGTGGTGAACCGGTGGCGGGTGGCCAGCGCGGCGTAGACCAAGCCGACGAGGACGGGGACCTCGATCAGCGGGCCGACGACCCCGGCGAGGGCTTGGCCGCTGGTGGCGCCGAAGGTCGCGATGGCCACGGCGATCGCGAGTTCGAAGTTGTTGCCGGCCGCAGTGAACGCGAGCGTGGTGGTGCGCTGGTAGGTCAGGCCGATGGCCTTGCCCAGGGCGAACGAGCCGGTCCACATGATCGCGAAGTAGGCCAGCAGGGGCAGCGCGATGCGGGCGACGTCCAGCGGGTGGTGGGTGATCTGCCTACCCTGGAGGGCAAAGAGGATCACGATGGTGAACAGCAGGCCGTAGAGCGCGGCCGGACCGATCGTCGGCAGGAACCGGGTCTCATACCAGTCCCGGCCCTTGGCGCGTTCGCCGAGCCGGCGCGACAGGTAGCCGGCCAACAGCGGAATGCCCAGGAAGATCAGAGCCGAGCGGGCGATCACCCATCCCGAGACGGTGAGGTCGGCTTGGGGCAGGCCCAGCCAGCCGGGCAGCACTGACAGGTAGAACCAGCCCAGCACCCCGAACGCGATCACTTGGAAGACGGAGTTCAGGGCGACCAGCACAGCGGCGGCTTCGCGGTCACCGCACGCGAGGTCGTTCCAGATGATGACCATCGCGATGCACCGCGCCAATCCTACGATGATCAACCCGGTCCGGTAGCCGGGCAGATCCCCCAGCAGCAGCCAGGCCAAGGCGAACATCAACGCCGGCCCGAACACCCAGTTCAGCACGAGCGAGGGGATGAGTAGGCGGCGGTCGCGGGTGACGATGTCCAGCCGGTCGTAGCGGACCTTGGCCAGTACCGGATACATCATGATCAGCAAACCAGCGGCGATCGGCAGCGAGACCCCCTCGACGGTGATCGCGTTCAATACCGAGCCCAGGCCGGGGATCACTCGTCCAGCCCCCAGACCCAGCAGCATCGCGGCGAGGATGCAGACCGGCAGGAACCGGTCCAGAGTGGACAGCTTGGCGACCACGCCATCGCGGCCGGCGGTGGTGATGACGCTCACACGGTCACCTCGACAGCCTCGCCCGGCGCGATCAGCACCGCCGAGAGCGCGGCCAGGGTCCGCGGGAGGACCCGGTAGTAGACCCACGTGCCGCGTCGCTCGCCCTTGATGATCCCCGCCTCGCGCAGCACCTTCAGATGGTGCGAGATCGTCGGCCCGGTCAACTCGAACGCACCGGTCACCTCGCAGACGCACGCCTCGCCACCGACGTGGGAGGCGATCAGCGACAGCAGTCGCAGTCGCACCGGATCGGCCAGCGCCTTGAACACCCGCGCCAGCTCCACTGCCTGAACCTCGGACAGTGGTTCGGCACTCAGCGCCGAGCGGCACGCATCCAGCGCCACGAACGGGAGTTGCTTCGACATTCCTCTATATTGACAGATCATTACTTAGAAGACAATCTATCTATTTGGGTTAGGCCGGGCGGCCCAGCCGAGCGTGCCGAGGGCGATGAGCATCCAGACCGCCAGGTACCCGAACGCCACCGTGGGCGATGCGATGGTGTAGAGCAGCCCGGCGATAGCGCTGGCGGCGAGGTTCCCCGCAGCTTGGACGGTGGCCAGCAGTCCGAACGCTGACCCACGCAGCTCGACGGGGGCGAACGCGGCGACGGCAGCTGATTCGGCGGTCTCCGCACAGCCGATGCCGATCCCGGCCAACACGAAAGCCACCCCCAGCAGCAGGATCGTCGGGCCGGAGACGGCGAAGACGAGATAGGAGACCAGGAACGCGCCCACTCCGAGCGCGGTGACCAGCAGCGGACCTCGGCGGCCGAGCTTGTCCGACAGCCCGCCGGCCGGGAATGAGGTGACCGTGGCGGCAAGGTTATAGGCCACGTACAACGCGATCGCCATCTGAGTGGCCGCATGCACCCCACGACCGGGCGTCAGCACGTCGGTCGCGCGCAGAATCAGCAGCGTGGCCGCGACGTTGCCCACCTCGAACGCGGTGAATCCGGCGATCACCCGCCCCAGCCGGCCCCGCAGCACCGGGCGGACCTGGGGCCGCAGTTTCTTAGGCTCGATGACCTTCGGCAGCGTGGCCTGGCGGATCGCGTAGACAATCGCCACCGCAGCCGACAGACCCGGGATGACCGACACCAGGATCGCGACTCGAATGCTGACCAGCGACACCAGCCCGAGCGCGAACAGCGGGCCGACGATCGCGCCGAGGTTGTCCATCGTGCGCTCGAACCCGTAGGCCCGCCCGTACGCCGAAGCCGGCACCACGTCAGCCAGCAACGCGTTGCGGGCCGGGACCCGCAGACCCCGAGCCGCCCACGCCGCGCCCCGCAGCACCCCCGCCGCCGCGACCGAGGTGCTCACCCCGATCAACGCGGAGAGCACCGCAGTGGCACAGTACCCACCGACCGCGACCGTGCGGCGGCGCTGGGGGTCATCGGCCAGGGCGCCGCCGACGAAGCGGCCCGTCCCGGCCAAGGCGTCGGAGATCCCCTCGATCAACCCCAGCGCGGCGGCCGGTGCCCCCAACGTCGAGGTCACAAAGCTCGCCAGCAACGCGGTGGGCACCTCGTGCCCGACATCGGCCAGGAAGCTCGCCGTCCCGATCCCCCGCACACCCGGGGTCAACCACACCCGGGGCGCAGCACCCGATGCATCAACCGTCGGGTCGGGATCGGCGTCCGCAGCGGCGGAACCACTCTGATCATGCATACACCACAGTATGAACAGACGCCTCTGCCTGTCGGACTGACGCGTGCAGTCAGCGGGTGGGGGTGACGGTGAGGCCTCTTGCTCGGAGGACTCGGCGTTCTATAGGAGCGAACACGAGGAGCTCGATGGCTACTCCGATCACCAGGATCAGGAAGATCGAGGCGATCACGAGGTCCATCGCGTTCAGTTCCCGGCCGATGTTGAGCTGCTGTCCCAGACCGATGCCCAGCGCGGGCGAGTAGGTGATGAGCTCGGCGGCCATCAGCGATCGCCACGCGAACGCCCAGCCTTGCTTGAGACCGGCCAGGTACCCCGGCAGCGCCGCCGGCAGCAGCACGTGCCGAATCCGACCGACGGTGCCCAACCCCAGCACCCTGCCAACCTTGTCGAGTAACGGTGGTACCTGGTCGAACCCGGCGAGCAGCCCATTTGCGATGGACGGGACGGCGCCGAGCAGCACCACCGCGTAGATCGCGGCGTCGGACAGGCCGAACCAGATGATCGCCGCCGGGACCCATGCGACCGACGGCAGGCTCTGCAGCCCGCTGACGAACGGACCGAGAGCGGCCCGTAACCACCGGCTTCGCCACATCGCCAGCCCGAGCACGGTGCCCACCACCAACGACGCCAGAAACCCCACAACCCCCCGGGACACGCTGATCGAGACGGCGTCGGCGGCCCGGCCGTCGCGCACCGTCTGACCGAAAGTCGCCAGCACGTCACGCGGGCTGGGCAGGGCATAGCTCGGTTTGAGGCCGGCACTGTAGGCCAGCTGCCAGAGCCCGATGAACGCCACCACCGCGACGAGCGGCGGCAGCACCGATCGCCGGAACACCGCCCCAGGCCCGGGTTTCGGTGGTAACGCGGGCGTCTCCAAGGCATCCAGCCCGGCCTCGAAGGCCCGGCTGTCCGGGATGGGCAGAGGCTTGTCGCCAACGGGCAGGGTCGTGTCGTCAACGGGCATGACGGCTGATCTCCGCTCGGAGGTGCTGGGTGATCTCGGTGGCCAAGGCGCTCACTCCCGGGGACTCGATCGCCCTGGGCTGGCTCAGCTCCAGGCGCCACTCCCGGACGATCCGACCGGGCCGGGAGCTCATCAGCAAGACCCGCTGCCCCAGCCGGACGGCCTCACGCACGTTGTGCGTGACGAAGACGACGGACAGCCCTTGCGCCGACCACAGCCGGATGAGCTCCTCGTGCAGCACGTCGCGGGTGATGGCGTCGAGCGCGGCGAACGGCTCGTCCATCAGCAACAGCCGGCTGTCCTGGGCCAGCGCGCGGGCCAGCGCCACCCGCTGGCGCATCCCACCGGAGAGCTCGTGCACCCGCTTGCGGCCCTGCCCGGCGAGGTTCACCAGAGTGAGCAGCCGCTCGGCCTCCGTGCGGCGCTCCCGCCGGCCCACCCGGCGCGCCTTGAGCGCCAGCTCGACGTTGCCGGCCGCGGTCAGCCACGGCAGCAGGGCAGGCTCCTGAAACATCAGCGCCGCAGGGCCCACCGTGACCTCGATGCTTCCGGAGGTGGGTGTGCCCAGGCCGGCGATGAGCGAGAGCAGGGTGGATTTCCCACATCCGGAGGCGCCGAGCAGGCAGACGAACTCACCGGGCTCGACGTCCAGGTTGATCCGGTCGAGCACCGGTGGGCGGTCACGCTCGAAGACCTGGACAAGCTGGGTGACGCGGACGCCGGCACTGCGCGCCGCGGGCTGCTCGGCCGCGTCCGGAGCGCGGCCGGTGGGCGTCGGCTGGAGGGTCCGATGTGTCATGTTCGCTACTCCTTCCCGAGCCCGTCGGTCGACACGCTCGGCTGGTTCTGGTGGGTGAGGATCCGGTTGAGGACCGACAGGTCGTAGATGCCGTGCAGGTCGGCCCGCCTGGTGGCCACCCCCGCCGTCACCGCGTTCTCGGCGCTGCGTTGCAGGGACGCCGCGACGGGGTCGTCGGTGACCGTCAGGTCGTGCCAGGCGCGGTCGAGCACCTTCGGCGCCAAGGGTTTGCCGTTCAGCGCGTTGATGCCGTTGTTCACGGCGGTCTCGGCCTCGGCGGAGTGCTGGGTCGCCCACTGCACCGCCTCGACGTGTCCCCGCAGTAAGGCCTCGACCGTCTGCGGGTAGCGCTCCAGGAACTCGGTGCGCACGATCAGCTGCGTGGTGACGAACCGGCCGCCGGGCCACAGGTCCCGCTCGTCGACCAGCACCGTGCCGCCGGCCTCCAGCACCAACCGGGACGCCCACGGCTCGGGCACCCAGGCGCCGTCGAGCTTGCCTGCCGTGAACAACGCGAGCGTTTGCGCGTTGGTGGTGGGCGTGATGGTGACGTCCCCGCCGCCCTGGATGCTGTTGCGCAGACCGTGGCCGGTCAGCCACGCGCGCAGCGCCACGTCCTGGGTGTTACCGAGCTCCGGGCTGGCCAGCGTCTTACCCCGCAGGTCCCCCACGGCGTTGATGCCCGGTCGGACAACCAGCTGGGCACCGCCGGAGGTGGCTCCGGCGATGATCCGGATCGCCTTGCCGTCGCTGCGCTGGAAGGCGTTGATCGCTGGGTTCGGGCCGACATACGCCGCGTCGAGGCTACCGCCGAACAACGCCTCGACCTCGGCGGGACCAGCGTCGAAAATCTGCGTTTTCAGCGTGGTGACGCCGAGTTCCTTGGCGATGAAGCCCCGGTTGACGCCGATGATGGCGGCAGCGTGCGTGACGTTGGCGAAGTAGCCCAGGCGCAAGCTAGGCGCTGGACCCGGCGCCGCACCGATACCGCGGTCACCACCGCCGCACCCCGTCACCGCGAGCACGAGAGCCCAGACAGCGATCAGGATGACCAGAACACGTGCGACAGCGGGTCTGTGACGAACAACTGCTCTGGGAGAAACCGGCATGACGAGCGCGTCCTCGGCGTGCGGGGGCGCAAGGTGACGTCGCATTAGCACGGGGCGGCTAGGCAGCGCAACCACACGCCCGGCGGATGGCGGGTCGGGCAGGGTCAGGCCGACATACAGATCATGCTGCGGGTGCGCCCATAGTCGACGTGGCGGCGAACCACGAGCTTGAGGGACAGGGCGGGCACGAGGACCACGTTACACGAACGAGTGACATCCGGACTCTCATGTTTTCTGGATTGGGGCCTGCCAGGGTTGCACCCACGAGCTGGCGGGCCAGCCCTCCACGGCGGCCATCAGCGGGAGGGCGGTGGCGCCGTCCAGTGACTCCCGGATGATGTCGGCATGGCCGGCGTGACGAGCGGTCTCCTCGATCAGGTGCAGCAGGACCCACCGCACCGACCACGCCGTGACATCGCTCGGCAACCAGACCACGCCCTGGGGGACCGGCACCGCCTGCCCGAGATCGCCGATATCGGCGATGATCGCGTCGGTCTCCTTCGCCGCCTGGTCATACACGTCGAGCACGCCGGCCAAGGTCTCGCCCGGCTCGAGCCGGAAGCCGGCGTGGTGGCTCTCCGTCGACCACTCCCGGTCGCGCCGCAGGACAGCGAGCATCCACCCGCGCTCAGCGCGCGCGACATGCTTGATCAGCCCCGCGATACTGAGCGGGCTTGCGGTGGGGGCCGCCCGGGCCTGATCATCTGTCAGCCCGTGCGCGGTGAGGCGCAGTACCAGGCGCTGCTGAGCGAGGTAAGCCAGCAGCGCCTGGTACTCATCGGCTACCGGTGCAACGAGTCCAGGCATGTGATGTACCTCCAGGTGCGCAATGTCGTGAACGGGACCGGTTCATCGTGGCACCGAACCCTGACAGTCTCGGCGCACGCCGTGGCGTTATGCGCCCCGCCCGGCGCGCACCGCGCGCAGCCACTCCCGGGCGGCGGTGAACCCGGCCTGGTCCGGACCAGGCCGGAGCGCGCCGGACCGGGGGTAGGAGCCGAGAAAGCGCATCCAGGTACACCGCCGATGCAGCTCGGCCAGTGCGTCGCCGACCGCGTCCTCGGATATGTGACCCTCGCAGTCCAAGAAGAACCGGTACTGCCCCAGCTTGCATTTCGTGGGTCTGGACTCGATCCGGGTGAGGTTGATCCCGCGCAGGGCGAACTCCGCGAGCACCTCCAGCAGCGCACCAGGCCGGTCGACGGCCACTGCGACCAGCGAGGTGCGGTCTGTGCCCGTGGGGAGCGGCACCGTTCCCGGGCGGCGCAACAGCAGGAACCGGGTCTTTGCTTCGTCCCGATCGTGCACCCCGCCGGCCAACTCGGCGAGCGGGTAGTGCTGCAACGCGACCGGGGCACACACCGCGGCGTCGGCCTGGCCGTCGAGTACCGCGACCGCAGCGGCCGACGTGGAGGTGGTGAGCACCGTCGCCGCACTGGGCAGGTTCGTGACGAGCCAGCCTCGGACCTGGGCCGCGGCGTGCGGGTGGGTGGCCACGGTGCGCACATCAGCCACGCTGGTACCCGGACGGACCAGCACGCTGAACCGGATCGGTAACACCGCCTCGGCCACCGCCAGCACCGGCTCACCCTCGGTCATCGCGTCCAGGGTGGCCGGCACCGAACCCTCCACCGAGTTCTCCACCGGCACGCACGCCGCGTCCACCTGACAATCCCGCAGCGCCCCGATCGCCGCGTGTACCGACACCGCGGAACGGAACTCGTCACCGGGGGCCAGCACGTGCGCCGCCTGCTCGGCGAAGGTTCCCTCAGGTCCGAGATACGCGGTGACAGCCATGACGCGAGCCTACGAGGGGTTGGGGAGCAGGCCTAGGCGGATCAGGTCGGTGACGGGGGCGGTCAGGGACACCGAGGCATAGCAGGCGAACACCTCGCGGACGACTCGCGAGGTGTGCTCGGACAGCGCGCCGGCCTCAGCGACCAAGGCGGCCGCGTCGGTACACCGCAGTGCCTCGCGCGCGCTGGCACCGGACACCGCATGGGCGGTACCGACCAGCATGTTGAGCAGCCCGTGGTGGGTCAGCCCGGTGCTCTCGTCGTGATGGCGAACCGCATAGTGCAGCCCGGCGGTCGCCTTGAACGGCCGGCCGGTGCAGGTCGCGATGGCCAGGAAATCAGCCACCTCCTCGACGCTGGGAAAAGACTCCACGGACTTGCCGCCACACCGCAACTTGGGCCAGCAGCCGGCCTCGGCGACCCGGCGCACGCCCTGCAACCACTCTGGCCTGCCGCGGCGTGGCTCGACCACCCGAACCACGTCGTCCGGCACGAACTCGGTGAGCTGAACCAACCACGTGGCGTCCACATCAGCCGGCGCCGGCACCTCGATCATCCGCAGATCCAGGAGCTTCGCGTTGTCCAGCGCGGTGGAGATGGCCTTCGGCAGACCTCCCAGGCCGGTGTCGGCAACCAGCGACAAGGCCACCGGCCGCGCGGGACGAGCCTTGCGCAACGCACTCACCAGCGCGCCGAGCTGAGAGATCGGGCACAACAGGAAACCGATCACCCCGGCGTATGGCGCGCGGCAGGCGGCGAGGTGCGTCTTGACCGCGTCGACCACGCTGACCCCGGACGGCGGTAACAACGTCGCGTCATCGACCAGCCGGGCCAGCAGGGGGGGAACACCGGGCGGGGCGGGGGGATGCAGATTCAGCACCGTCGACACTCGACGCACCTTAGCCCGGGTCCGCCGGGCGCCGATCACCGCGCACCTTAATTCCTGCCTGAGCTCCCTACTCTGATGTGCTGGCTGACGCTCTGCGCACCTCACTAGTGACGCTGCGCTCAGCCACGAAAGACATCAACGGGATCGTGCCGGCCAGTGCCACCAGCACCATCCGCCCAGGCCGCCAGCGCACCGACGTCCCTAACATGACCGTGGTGACGAGGTAGCCCATATAGAGAAATCCGTGCACAGGTGCGCTCCAGGCCAGCCGCCGGTCCCCGAAGCCGTAGTGCAGCACCACGGACGTCGTCAGCACGAGCAACATCACGCCGGTGGCGTAGGCGGCGATCCGGTATAGCACCAACCAGACTGCGGTGCTACCGCCGGTCCTGCTCAGCGAGCCGGCTGAGGTAGGCGTTGTACGCGGCGAGCTCATCGTCGTGGTCATCCTCCCGGATCGGTGGGTCAGTGGGGCGTCGAGCCGGCTTCTCGGTGGGCGCTGTCGCGGTAGGCACCGGCCCAGGACCAGGGGAGTTCCCCTCGGGGGCGCGGTGCCGCTCCAGCCACAGGAACCGGGCCCAGGCCACGGCGAGCACGACCGCGAACAACGGCCACTGCAGCGCATAGCCCAGGTTCTGCCAATCCCCCGCAGGCGAGCGCGCCCGGTCCCACTGCCAGCGCCCCAGCCGGACGAACACCGCACAACACACCGCGACCAGCAGGTGCCCAACCCACCACCGCCGGGCCAGCACGAACCGCCACACGTGCTCACGATACGCGCGGTGCGGGGACGCCGAGCACTCCCGGTCTCGGTGACGATGGGTGGGTACCGGAGGGTCGGAGGTGGCGGATAGCGTCAGGGAGTGAACAGGGAGGTACGGCGGTGGCTGGCGCCGTCGCGGCCGGAGCAGCCCGCCGTGGTCACCGATCCGGGGCAACGCCGGGCGCTGGTCGTCGAGATCGTCGTGGTCGGGGCGGTGACCCTGGGATTGTCCGGACTGCGCAGCCTGCTGGCGCTGCTGGACGCGCTGCTGGTTCCGGGGTCCCTGGCCGATCAGTCGGTGGCGATCAACGCGCCGGTGCGCAGGACCGAGCTGCTGGACCTCGCCTACCAGCTCACCGGGGTGATCCAGTTGCTGGCCTGGGGTGCGCTGGGCTGCTACCTGCTGTGGCGCAGCGGTATCGCACCGCGCAGTCTCGGGCTGGACCGCCGGCCGACCGGCCGGGACGCGGGCCTGGGCGTCGGGCTTGCCGCGGTCATCGGCGTACCGGGGCTGGGCTGGTACTTCCTGGCTCTGGCGGCCGGCCTCAACCGCACCGTGCTGCCCTCCACGCTGGCCGACACCTGGTGGCGAATCCCGGTACTGGTCGCCTCGGCGGTGGCCAACTCACTGGCCGAGGAGCTGCTGGTGGTGGGGTACCTGATCACCCGGTTACGCCAGCTCGGGTCAGGTGAGGGCGCCACCGCGCTCACCAGCGCGGTACTGCGCGGCAGCTACCACCTCTACCAGGGATTCGGCGGTTTCCTAGGAAACCTGGTGATGGGCCTGGTGTTCGCGAGATTCTGGCAACAAACAAACCGCCTATACCCCCTCATCACCGCCCACGCCCTCATCGACACCATCGCCTTCACCGCCTACCCCCTCCTCCGCTAACCCCGGGGTTAGCGGAGGGTGAGTTGGCGGGCGTTGAGGGCGTTGCGGGCGCGGCGTTCGGGAGGGGTGAGGGGGGTGGGGGACAGGGCTTGGGTCAGGCGCAGCGCGAAGGCTTCTGCGGGGGCGATCCACTCTCGGGCGTGCCGCTCGGGGTCGAGATCCCAGACCGGAACGAGCACGCCGTGGGCGCGAAACGAGCCGGCGAACCGGGAGCCCTCGCCGAGAGTCAACTCATCACGGGCCGCCAGTCGGGCCAGCGCGGTGAGCAGCTGTTCTTCCGGCTCCGGGCGAACCCACCTCAGGTGGGCCTTATCGCCGGCATCGACCCAGTAGGCGGCCTCGACGCCCACCCCGGTGACCGCCTCGGTCGGCATGATCGCGGCGTTGGCTCGCTGCA
Organism: Pseudonocardiaceae bacterium; assembly: GCA_050699595.1. GTDB lineage: Bacteria > Actinomycetota > Actinomycetes > Mycobacteriales > Pseudonocardiaceae. The sequence goes on from JBOHFI010000023.1 coordinate 32,446, forward strand.
ACGATGCCGCCACCTCACCGGACGGGGGTACCTCGCCGGGGACCCACCAGGTGAAGTCGGGATACAGGGTGACGTCGAGCGGTGTGTCGGCGCGCAGCAGATCCGGCAGCCGGATCTGCTCACCCTCGGCCGTGGTGGCGGCCGCCGGGAGCACCGAGCCGGGTTCCGCGGTCAGCGCCCAGCTCAGCGCCCGGCCGAGGTCCCGGGACAGGTCCCCGGAACGGGCCAACACCTGCATGCCGACCAGCGCCGCACCGTCGGGCCGCACCACCGCCGCAGCCGCCGTCGGCAACACGGTAGCCAGCGTGACGTCCCGGCCGACCGGCCGCGCCAGTGGTAGTGGTGCCGTTGCCGACGGCACGAACTCGCGCAGCGCGACGAGCTGGCACTCCGCGGCCAGGCCCGCGAAGGGACGGCTGACGTGGGCGTCCGGAGCGCCACCCGGGGCGCCGTGGCAGGCCTTATACCTCTTGCCCGAGCCGCATGGGCACGCCTGGCGGGGGTTGGTCATGGGGGCACGCTATCGCGTGCTTGTGAGTGGCGATACGAGCCATGGCTCGTATCGCCACTCACAAGCGGGTGCCGCCAGGCACCCGCACAACCACCATGCGCCGACTGCTACTCAACCCCACCGGACTAAGCAACCGAGTCAACCGCCGCACCACAACGATCGTGGTGATCGCGACCACCCCGGCCACCAGGTCGGTGGCCACGTGCAGCAGCACTCCATCGGCGCGGGCCTGCACATCGCTACGCAGGTTCCACAGGATTGCGGCACCGGCCAGCACCAGCCCGGCCGCCCAGATCACCCACCACACGATGATCAGGCGAGAGGGGTGCGGCCGCCGGTGAGGATCCTGGCCCAGCGCCGCATGCTCCACCTCGGCGAGTGCGGCACCCGGCACCACCAGGTTCATCCCCGGCACCAGGACCCCGACCACCAACCGCCAGCCCGGCCGAGCCGGGGTGACCGCAGCGGCCCGGGCCGCAGCCGCGTTGGCGTGCACCAGCCACCCCACCGTGACCGCGCCGGCCAGCACCGAGCAGAGCAGCGATACCACGCCGCCGGTGACCACCAACGTATCGCTGGCGTGCAGCGGACCGGCGGGCACAGCGTCGGTGCGGCTGTCCAGCAGCAGCGCGTAACGCCATGCCTCGGCGCCCCCGGTGACCAGCACCAACACGGCGGTCAACCCCAGCAACGGGACCGCCACCGCGGCCAGTGCGCGCATCTGCTCATCCGCTGAGGTGGGGGGCATGCGGAGCTACAAAACCCTGGGCGCCACACCGGATTCGGCCACCACCATGGGCCGACCCGCAGCAGCCCAGGCACGCATCCCGCCGTCGACGTTCACCGCGTCCACGCCCGCCTGCGTGAGATAAGCGGTGACCCGGGCCGAGCGCCCTCCAGAGCGGCACACCACGTACACCGGGCGCTCGGGGAACACGGTGGCCAGCTCATCGAGCCGCCGCGTCACCTGCCCCATCGGGACGTGCACGGCTCCCGGCGCATGTCCGGCAGCCCACTCGTCGTTCTCCCGGACGTCGAGCAACACCGCGAGCTCAGGCAGGTCGGCCACTGACACGGCCGGAACCGGAGAGGTCATAAGCGCCAATCGTGCCACAGGCTCAGCCGTTGGGCATCGTGGTGAGCGGCGGCCGAGACTGCGACGAGCGCACCTGCGCGGGTGCCGCCTGCGATCGTTCAGCGCCGGCTCCGGTCAGCGCGCGCACCTCCATCTCGGCGAACCTCGCCTCAGCGGCCGGGTCGCCCTTGCTCAGCACCGTGCCGAGGTATCCGAGCAGAAAGGCCAGGGGTACCGAGACCAGCGCGGGATTGTGCAGCGGGAAGATCGCGAAGTCCAGGCTGGGGAACATCGACTTAGGCGTGCCCGACACCGCCGGCGAGAAAACGATCAGCAACACGCAGCTGCTCAGACCGCCGTACATGCTCCACAGCACGCCGCTGGTGTTGAATCGCTTCCAGAACAGGGAGTACAGGATCGTCGGCAGGTTCGCCGAGGCCGCCACCGCGAAGGCCAGCGCCACCAGGAAGGCGACGTTCTGGCCGAGCGCGACGATGCCACCTCCGACCGCCAGCGCGCCGATGACGCAGGCGGTGATCCGAGCGACCAGCACCTCACGGTCCGGGTCCAGGTCGCCATGCTTGATCACATTGGCGTACACGTCGTGCGCGAACGACGCCGACGCGGTGATCGTCAGCCCCGCCACCACCGCGAGGATGGTGGCGAAGGCCACCGCCGAGATGAAGCCGAGCAGCACCTCTCCGCCCAGCTGGTAGGCCAGCAGTGGCGCCGCCGAGTTCTCCTGACCGGGCATGCCGGCGATCCGCTGCGGACCGCCGGCCACCAGCGCCGCGGCGGCGTAACCGATCACCAGCGAGAACAGGTAGAAGATGCCGATCAGCCAGATCGCCCAGACCACCGTGCGGCGGGCCTCCTTGGCTGACGGCACGGTGTAGAAGCGCATCAGGATGTGCGGCAACCCCGCGGTGCCCAGTACCAGCGCGAGCCCCAACGACACAAAGTCGATCTTCGTGGTGATGCTCTTGCCGTATTGCAGGCCCGGCGCGAGCACCGCCTGCCCGTGCGACGATTTCGCCGCCGCCTCGCCCAACAGGGCAGACAGGTTGAGCCCGAAGGAACCCAGCGCCCAGGCGGTCATCATGCCCGCGCTGATGATCAGCAGGGTCGCCTTGACGATCTGCACCCACGTGGTGCCGCGCATCCCGCCGACCAACACATAGACGATCATCAGCAGCCCGACGACCGCGACGACCAGAGCCTGAGCCCCCCGACCCTCGACATTGAGCAGCAACGCGACCAGACCACCGGCGCCGGCCATCTGGGCCAGCAGGTAGAAGAAGGACACCACCAGGGTCGACACGGCCGCGGCGGCGCGCACGGGCCGGCGGCGCATCCGGAAGCTCAGCACGTCGCCCATGGTGAACTTGCCGGTGTTGCGCAGCAGCTCGGCGACCAGCAGCAGAGCCACCAGCCACGCGACCAGGAATCCGACCGAGTAGAGGAAACCGTCGTAACCGTAGACCGCGATGGCCCCGGCGATGCCCAGGAACGACGCCGCGGACAGGTAGTCGCCGGAGATCGCGACCCCGTTCTGCGCGCCGGTGAACGACCGGCCGGCCGCGTAGTAGTCGGCGGCGGTCTTGGTGCGGCGCGATGCCCGGACCACGATGACCAGGGTGACCAGCACGAAGAAGACGAAGATCCCACCGTTGAGCAGCGGGTCCCCCACAGCGCCCTGGACTGGCTGCTCGGTCACCGGGTTCCTCCTTCGAGCTGCTCGCGGATCCGGCTACTGACCGGGTCGAGGCTGCGGTTCGCGAATCGGACGTACATCGTCGTGATGGCGAAGGTGGAGCCGAACTGGAGCAGGCCGAAGATCAACCCGATGTTGATGTTGCCGACCACGGTGATGGCCATGAAGCCCGGGGCGAACGCGGCCAGGAGGACGTACAGGAAGTACCAGGTCAGGAAGAACGCGGTCATCGGGAAGACGAAGGCGCGGAGCCGGTTGCGCAGGGTGGCGAACTCCACGCTGGTATGCGCGGCGGCCCAGGGGTCCACCGGACGTCTGCCGTCGACACCGCCGACGTGCCTGCTGTCGGCACCGCCGACCGACCCGGTGGTGCTCATGCACACCCCTCCAGAACAGTAATAATGATCATGCCGATGCTACGTGCGTCGCGAGGACCGGGACACCCTAGCCGCCGGGCATCACCAGCGCGCACCATAATATTGGGCCGTTCGGGTATTCAGGTGATTACCGACGGTGCCGGCCAATGCGCATCCGCGCCAGCGCGGCCGCAGTCAGCCCGACCCGGGGCACTGGTTGGCCCTGCTGCCGTTTTCCGGATAAGCCCAACCGGTCCGGTGCGTGCAGTCGCAGCAGGATACGTGACACGTCGGGCGGCACCCGATCCCTGGTCCGCCGACTCCCCAGGACCATGCTCAGAAAGGCCAGCGGCACGGTGAACGCGGCCGGCTGCGCCGCTACCGCCTGCCACCCCGGTGGGAGCACGCCGACCGCGGCGGACAACACCGCGGCGACCGCCGACCCGCCGCCGACCAGCATGCCGGCCGCCGCACCGGCATCGGTCAGCCCACGCCACCAGATACCCAGCACCAGCAGCGGGCAGAACGACGAGGCGGCCACCGCGAACGCCAGCCCCACTCCCTGGGCCAGGTCCAGCGATGACACGGCGAGCATGAGGGCCAACGGGGCCGACCAGGCGAGCACGACGGGCGCCCGGACCTTCCGGAGCCGACCGGACAGCACGTCGGTGGACAGCACGCCCGCGACACTCGCCACCAGCCCGGTGGCGGCGGACACGAAAGCGGCGAACGCCCCGGCCGCGATCAGTCCGCCGAGCAGCAGCGCCGGCCATCCGCCCAACACCGCGCGGGGCAGCAACAGCAGCGCGGCATCGGTATCTCCGGAGACCAGCAGGTTCGGGAGGTAAAGCCGGGCGAGCCACCCCGACGCCATCGGGAACAGGTAGAAAAGCCCGAGAAACGCGAGGACGAACAGCGTGGTCCGGCGCGCCGTCCTCCCTTCGGGATGGGCGTAATATCGACCCAATACGTGCGGCAGCCCCATGCAGCCCAGCAGGAGCGCCACAATGAGCGAGTACGTGGCCAGCAACGGGTGCGTACCTTGGCCCAACGGGCGAATCCAGCTGTCGTTGCCCACAGCGGAACCGCTGACCACCGGAACCGGGCTGCCCGCGTCGAAGTGCAGCGTGGTGCCCTTGGCACAAGGGTGCGGACCCGGTAACCAGGACACCGGCCTGTTCGTAGGCCGCCCGTCCTGCATCCCCGCCACCGTGACCAGCGTCGGTTTGGTGACCTCGAGTACGACATCGTGATCCAGCGGGATGTCGACGGCATGGGAGAAACGCGGTGCCGCCGAGGAACCGAGCGAGTCGCGGAACCCCTGGTCTGCTCCAGCGTGGTGGATCAGCAGTACGAAGACCGGTACGGCCAGCGCGGTCAGCTTGATCCAGTATTGGAGGGCCTGCACGAGGGTGACCGAGTACGTCCACCCGGTGTAGATGTTGAACGTCACGATCACCATCACCACCGCCGCGCCGACCCACCTCGGCTGGCCCGCGACAACATGCAGGGCGAGCCCGGCCCCCTGCAGCTGCGGAACCAGGTAGAGCCAGCCGATGATGACCACGAAGGCGGCGCAGACCCGGCGCAGCCGTACCGAGCCCAACCGCGCCTCGGCGAAGTCGGGCAGGGTGTAGGCGCCAGACCGGCGCAGCGGCGCCGCCACGAACAGCAGCAGGGCGAGATACCCCGCAGCGAACCCGACCGGGTACCACAGCGCGTCCACCCCGCCCTTGAGCACCAACCCGGCGACGCCGAGGAAGGACGCCGCGGACACGTACTCCCCGGAGATCGCCGCAGCGTTCAGGCGCGGCCCCATCGTCCGGGAGGCCAGCAGGAAGTCCGAGGTCGACCGGGCTTTCGTCCCGACGAACCGGGTGAGCGTGACCCACAGGGCAACCGTCACCATCGCGGCGACGATCACGTAGAAGTCAGCCCGCTCAGGCACGACAATGCTCAGCTCTCGACCCACTCGGCGAAGGCCTGCTCGTTGCGGGCGGCACTGCGGTTGTAGGACCAGGCCACCGCGACGAAGAACGGATAGACCGCGAACCCGAGCAGCAACCACGGCAGCCGCACGCCCAGGATGGTGATCGCGCCCAGCGACGGCGCCCGCAGGAACGCCAGCGGAATGCCCGCGAGCACCACCACGGTGAGCAGCATCAGCCGCATCGACAACATCAGCTGCACCCACATCAGCCGACGGACCAGTGCCTCACCGACCTTGGTCTGATCCTCCAACTCGGCGAGTGTGCGCACCACCCGACGACTGTTGCGCCGTTCCGCGAGCACGACCCGTTCCCGCTTGCCGGACTTGGGCCGGTCAGCCTGACCGGCCTTCTCCGCCAGCGCCGTTTCTCGACGCGCCGTGTGAACCTCCGCCAGGACCGCTCGTTCCGTGTCCTCCGACAGGTCGTCATCCGGGTCGGCCACGCTCATGTCGCGACGCTCATCGGGAGGTCCAGCCCTGTTTGGCCGCGCGCACCAAGCGGTCCTTCAGGTCACGGGTGTGCCGCCGGCTGACCGGCAACTCGGTGGCGTCGTCTCCGCTGCCCACTCGCACCACATAACCCGACGACGACATGCGCAGCTCGGTGACCAACGGCAGGGCAACCAGGTACGAGCGGTGGATACGCACGAACCCGGCGTCAGACCAACGGTCCTCTAACTGGGAGAGCGGGATACGGACCAGGTGGCTGGTGGCCTCGCCGGTGTGTAACCGCGCGTAGTCCCCGTGCGCCTCCACCCAGCGCACCGACGAGCGCGGCACCAGCTTGGTGGTGCCGGCGAGCTCGACCGGGATGACCTCGTCCTCGCCACCCTGCTCCGGGCCCGGGGCGGAGGGATCGCGGCGGACGGCGAAAATTCGCCGCAACGTGCTGGACACTCGCTCCCGGGTCACCGGTTTCATCACATAGTCGGCCACGCCGAGCTCGAACGCGTCGCAGGCCCGCTCATCGTAGGCGGTGGCGAACACCACCGCTGGAGGGTAGGGCAGCTTCGCGAGCAGGTCGGCGAGATCCAGGCCGTCCAGCCCAGGCATCCGGACGTCCAGAAATGCGACATCAACCTGGGGGGGCGGCTCGCCGTTGACGGGCCGCACCATAGCCATCGCCTCTTCGCTGTTCGTGGCCGTCAGCACGGTGCCGATCTTCGGCTCAGCTCTGAGCACATCAACCAGCATGGACAGGCAATGCGGCTCGTCGTCCACAGCGAGCACGACAAGCCCGGGGTTGTCGTCGTTGCCGCTCATCAACCGCCTTTCCGTCAATCCAGTACTCCTCTAACAACCCCCCGACCGTCAATCCTGCACATGGTCGGTGTCGCTGTCCACGGTTGGCGTGTCAGTAGTCCCGACTCACTACCAAGCGTGTACGGCCAGGCGTACGAACCGAACCTACAAACCGAAGCGGGACCAGGCGGCGCGGTGCTCAAGCGCCTCGAGCACCGTCGGCCCGAGGTTACCGAGCCCCAGCCGAGCCAGCAGCGGCCGTCGTCCCTCCACGGTGACGACCTCCGCGTCCGGGTATCGCTTGGCGATCTCCCCGCGCATTGTGCCCAGCCGGTCGACCAAGCCCAACTCCAGGGCCCGGCGGCCGGTCCACACCTCGCCGGTGAACAGATCCTGCTGATCAGTAGCCAACTGGCCACCACGCCGTGAGCACACCCAGTCGCGGAACATGCCGTGCAGCTCAGTCTGCATGCCACGCAGCCACACCACGTCGTCCTCCCGCTCGGGCAGGAACGGATCGAGCCGGGCTTTGTTCGCCCCCGTGGTGTACAACCGCCGCTCGACCCCGAAGCGCTCCAGCAAACCGTGCAACCCGAAGCCCTGAGTGACCACGCCGATGGATCCGACCAGCGAGGTGGGATGGGCGACGATCTCATCGGCGGCGCACGCGAGCCAGTACCCACCGGATGCGGCGACGTCCTCGCAGAACGCCAGCACCGGCACGCGCTTGTGGTCGGCGAGGCCGCGAATCCGATCCGCCACCAGCGCCGACTGAGTAGCTGAGCCACCCGGCGAATTGATCAACAGCGCCACCGCCCGCAGCTTCTCGTAGCCGAAGGCGCGGGTCAGCACGGACTCCACGGCGGCCAGGTTGATCACCCCGCGCCCCAGCGGCGACGACGTGATCACACCATGCAGTTTCACCGCGGCGACCACCGGGCCACGATGGCGCTGGGTGCCGGGCAACGGCAGCCGCGCGGTCAGGTCCTTGACGTCCATCCGGCCAGCCTACGGAGGCCGGTCGGCACACGGCGCCGCTAGGCGCTGACCGACGGTTGCGGACGCGGCGGGCTCGGCGCCGGTGGAGCGATGGCGCGCACCCCGCGGCTGAACTTGGGCACCTTCATGCTGACCTTGGTGCCCAGCCCCGGCCCCGTCTCGACCACCAGCCCACACGCGTCACCGAAGGCCGCGCGCAGCCGGTCGTGCACGTTGCCCAGCCCGACATGCGCGCCGGTGAGGTGGGAGTCGGTCATCTCCTCGTGGAGCCGCTGCGGGTCCATCCCCCGTCCGTCGTCCTCCACGCTGATCACGCACTCGGACCCGACGTTCTCGGCGACGACCGACACGGTGCCCGAGCCTCCTCCCAGCCCGTGCCGCACGGCGTTCTCCACCAACGGCTGCAGCGCCAGGAACGGCAACACCACCGGCAGCACCTCGGGTGCGATCTGCAGCTTGATCTGCAGCCGCTCCCCGAACCGGGCCTTCTCCACGGCCAGGTAGCGGTCGATGTTGTTGAGCTCCTCGGCGAGCGTGGTGAACTCCGCGTCGGCGCGGAAGGAGTACCGGAAGAAGTCGGACAACTCCATGATCAGATCACGAGCCTCCTCCGGGTCGGTCTTGATGCAGTGGGAGATCGTGGTCAGCGCGTTATAGATGAAATGCGGGGAGATCTGCGAACGCAGCGCCCGGATCTCGGCATAGGCCAGCCGGGATCGGGACTCGTCGAGCTCGGCGAGCTCGAGTTGGCTGGAGACGTACCGGGCGACCTCCGTCGTGGCCCGCATCACACCAAGATCAGCGTCACGCTCGCTGATCACACCGAAGGTCCCGACGATGCCGCCGTCCACCTCCAGCGGAGAGACGATCACAGCGCGAACCGGGCAGTTGGCGCGCCCGCAGTCCATGTCGCGCTGGCTGCGGACCTGCTGGCGGCCGGTGGCCAGCACCTCGATGGCAGCCCCGTGGGCCCACTCCGCGTGGTGCCTGGCGTCGACATCATGCTTCGGGTCACCATCCCAGGCCAGCATCAAGCCCTCCTGGTTGGCCAGCGCGACGGCCAGGCAGCCCAGCAACGCCCGCAAGTGCGGCGCAGCACCGGTCGCCGAGGAGGCTGAGAGCCTCTCCCGCAGCGGTGGCGAGGCCTGCGCCATGGTGTGCAGCGCGTGGTAGGTGGCACGGTCGGCATCGGTGCCGAATGGCCGACGGCTCCCTAGGTAACACCTCAGCCCGGCACCGAGCGCCACGGCGAGGACCACCACCGCAGCGTTACTGAGCAGGGTCACGAAACCATAGTCGCGGTCCCGACCCCGGGTTACAACAGCGGGTCACTCCCGCTCGGCCGCTCCGCCGGTGCCCGGGGCCGATCAGTCAGCGACTCAACCGGGACAGCGGCCCGACGTCGTTGTCTGGGACGCCCCGCGTTCTCAGGTCATCGGCGACCCGATAAGCCTCCTCCCGGGCCGAGACTATGCCGTGCACGATGCCTTCCCAGTACTCGCCGTCGGCCCCAATCGGCTCAGCGGTGTGCGCCGTGATGATCCAGGGCCGCTGCATCGCCCACAACACCGGCACCAGCAGCAGAACCAGCAGGATCAACAACACGAACCAGGCCGGTATGACCACCGCCGCCGGAGTCCAGAACACCACGAAGAGCGTCAGCAGGACGATGACCCCCAATATCACGGTGCAGGACACATAACCGGCGGCCATGTCGTGTTCGAACTGGTCCGCCAGAGCCGGCTTGGTCCAGCTGATCCGGCTCTGGACCGTCCAGGCGCGCCCATCATCGCCCTGCACCATCCGCATCATGATCTGATCCCTCCCGTCAAGCCCCGTACCACCTCGTGAGGCGACCAGCGTAACGCTGAGCCGGCGAAGCAGAACACGGGTGGAATGCTGGCGGGCGATGACTCGACCGCGCTCGTTCACCCGTCGCCGGGAGGACTTCACCTGCCTGCACTGCGCAGCCCTGGTGCGCGGCAACGGCTACACCAACCACTGCCCTCGGTGCCTGTGGTCGCGCCACGTCGACGTCAACCCGGGCGACCGGGCCGCCGAGTGTGGCGCGGCGATGGAGCCCCTCGGAGCGCTGTCCGAGGGCGGTGAGATCATTGTGGTGCAGCGGTGTGTGGCATGCGGGCACAGTCGGCGTAACCGCAGCGCGGCCGACGACGACCGGGACGCGCTGCTGAGCCTGTTCGGCCGGCCGGTGCCCGATCCGCCGGTTCGTTAGCCGTCGGTCACCAACGCTGGGCAGCGTGTCGGCTATGCGGGGGCCGACGAGACAAGCCACGATGAGGGTCGCCACGGTGCCGGGGAGTGGCGACCTGCCGGACCCGCCTGCCGGTGGCCCCCAGCAGGCCGAGGGCGGCTAGCAGCGCGGCGATCGAGACCAGGGCGGTGGCCATGGCGTGCACACCACTGCCGGATAGGGGGCCGGGCGGGGGGCTTGGCGTGGCCTCGACAACCTGGTCGATGTGCTGTTCCGGGCCGTGCCGTTCCGGGCCGGCAGGGGGGATCCGAGCGGGTGGGCTGGTCACCGCAGCCGCGGGGGGCAGCGGCTCGGCCAGTCTGGAGTAGTCGACCAGCCCGGTGCTCTCCAGAGCCTCCATATCCCGGTTGACGAGTACCGAGGCGCTGGCCGCGAACGACCGGATCAACTCGTTTCGAGTACCGGCTCGCACGCTGGTGATGGCCGGAAGCATCGCACCGTCGGTGACGCGCAACCGTTGCGCGAACATGCGGTCGAAGTCCGGGCCGGAGCGCCCGGACAGCTCGCTCATCCAGCTCTGCTGCTGCGCGGTGGGTTGGTCGGGAAGCGGCACACCGAGCTTGCCTGCGACCGAGCGAACCAGGACGTCGAGGTCGCCGTAGACGACCCCGGTGCGCTTGGCGGCGGTGCGGACCTGCACGCTGCCGGCCTGCCGCTGGGCCGCTCGCCCGCTCGATCCCCCGGACAGATCAGCCTGGCGCACCATGACCAGCAGGTCTCGATCCGCAGGGCCCAGCGGGCCCCACCGTGTTTGCGTCCATCCGGTGTCCTGCGCGGTGCTGTGCACGTTCGCCGTCCCGTCCTGCGAGGTGACCCAGTACTGGAACACCGCGGCCGTCAGCGGGACGATCACGGCTAGGGCGACGGCCCATCGGACGAATCGGGGTACCGGGGGGCGCACAGAAGAAGCCTTTCTCCATCGGAGGATCTCAGGTAGGGCTGGGATCAGACGAAGTCGAACTGCTCGGTGTGGATCCGCGGACGGGGCACATCCAGCCCGTCGAGCACGGCTAGCACGTCGGTGACCAGGGCAGGCGGCCCGCAGAGGTAGTAGTCGAGCTGGTTGCGCCGGAACTCACCGGGCAGCAGCGCCGTGAGCACGTTCTCGTCGACGGCGCCGGACGCGCCGGTCCAGCCCGGTGGGGGCCGGCGGAGCAGCTCGATGACGATGAGGTTCTCCATCCGTTGCTGCAGTTGCCTGATCTCGCCGCGGAACAGCAGGTCGTCGATGGTCCGGGCGATCACCAACAACCGGTGGGGGCGCTCGTCGCCGCGGTGCGCCAGCGTCCGCAGGATGCTCATCATCGGGGTGATGCCGACCCCACCGGCGATCATGACTAGGCCGGTGGTGTGCCGCACGTCGATGGTGAACGCGCCGTGCGGGCCGTCGACCCATACCGGGTTGCCCGGTCGCAGCAGGCGAAGCTCGCGGGTGAAATCACCGCTGTGCCGGATCGTGAACTCGGTCCACAGCCCGACGTGCGCGCTGGAGGCGATGGTGAAGGGATGCTCCTGCGCCCCGATCGAAGGGTTCAGGCGCAGCCAGGCGAACTGGCCAGGGGCGAACCCCAGAGTCCGGCGGCGGCGTCGGGGACCGTCGCGGCGGGGCTCGAGGACCAGGGTGCTCACGGTGCTGGTCTCCGGCCGGACCTCACGGACCACATACTCGCGGCGGGCACCGAAGACCGGCAGCCATAGCCACCGGTACGCCAGCACCACCAGCACACCCGACGCGAGGACGATGAACAACGCCCGCATCGCGGCATCCCGAACCAGGTGGTTGAGCCACCAGATGTGCAGCCCACTGAGCACCAGCACCGCACCGGCCAGCGCCACATGCACCCAGCGCCACACCTCGTAGCGGTGCTGCAGCCGTTTGCGCAGCACCGTCAGCGCGATCAGCGCACCCAGCGCCGCGGTGGCGCCGAGCGCCGCGCGAGCACGATTAGGCGCGTGCAGCACGTCGAACAAGACCACGTTCGCCGGGTTCGCCGCCAGCACCAGGACGACGTGCAAGCCCACCAGCAGGGTGACGGCCAACCCGACGAATCGGTGGATACCGATCACCCCGTCGATGCCGAGGGTGCGAGTCAGCGAGCGCAGCCGAGACGGCAGCACGACCGCACAGACCAGCATCGAGGTGGCGAGCAGCCCCATCCCGACGGAGAGCTGGGACAGTAACGACGAGTGCTCAGCCGGCGATAAAACCCCGGTACGCGGTGTGTGCAGCACCGGCGCCAGGAGCACCGGCGCCAGGAGCACAGCGAGGAAGGCCGCTGCCCACAGCGTTCGTTCCAGATGGCGTCGCACGCCCCGAACCGTATGGAGAAGTGGGTACCTACCCGGCGGAATCTGAGAGCGTTATCGACCCGTGGTCGCCCACCCGGCTGTGCGGCGCGACGAGCGCCCGCCGATTAGCCCGAACAGCCGCTCCCGTTGCTCCGAATGCCGAGCCGGGCACTCAACGAGACTCCAACCAGTTGGGGTCCCGCGTTGGACCGGTCGGGTGGTCCTGCTGCTGATTGATTGCCCAACGCCGCGCGACACGGCAACCTTGCCGCCGATGCAGCCCGATCAGCGGTCCCCAGTGCCCACTCATGAGCCCACCCCTGGGCCCAGGGGTGGGCCTCATGCCGGCCCTCCCCCCGGGCCACGGCATCCGGTTCTCCTCATGGTGCCTCTGCGCCAGACGACGAGCCGGGTGCTGCACGCGCTACGGTCCACCGGGTTCGAGACCCGGACCCTGGACGCTGTCCCCGACGTGCTGGACGCGGCCCGCGCGCGCACCCTCGCGGCGATCGTGCTCGACGTCGCGCTGGCCGGCCCGGATCCCGGGGGCTTCCTCGACGAGCTGCGCAGGATCGCTCCGCAGCTCCCGGTCATCGCGCTGACCTCCCGCGAGCAACGGGAGCAGACCGTGTCGCTGCTGCGGAGCACTGTGGACGACTACCTGACCACCCCGTTCCCGGTGGAGGAGCTGGTCAGCCGGCTGCGGCTGCGGGTCTGCGATCAGCTGTCGGTGGACCGGAGCGTGCTGCGCGCGGGAATGGTCACCGTGGACACCGCGCTCGGGCTGGTCAGCGTCGCCGGCCGGTTGGTGACGCTGTCACCAACCGAATACGCCCTGCTGGTAGCCCTGGCGAGCCGCCCTGGCGAGCCGGTGTCGCAGGACCGGCTCGCGCAGGTGGTCTGGGGCCAGCCGCAGTCCTCCAACGTCGTGGAGGTCTACATCGGGTACCTGCGCCGCAAGCTGGGCCCCGACCAGATCCGCACGGTACGCGGCGCCGGCTACGTCCTCGACGGTTGAGTATCTCCCTTGTCAGCCTGGGTCGATGCCGAGAGCGAGTTGGACGATCTTGATGATGACCAGCGCAGCGGCGATGAGCAGATAGGCGCGCAGAGTGATCAACCCGACCCGGCGCGGCAGGCTCAGCTCCGGCGGCGTCAACTCGGCCAACGCCGGGGCGCGCCACGCCAACAGGTCCTGATCGCGCAGCGCCGTGCGCTCCGCGCGGCTGCGCGTGCCGACGGCCTGGGCGGGGCAAGCCCACCACCGGGCCACTCCCACCAGCACGGCGGCGGCCAGCCCGATTCCCGCACCGATCGCCAGACCGGTCTCGATCGTGGCGCCGGACAGCTCCGGGAACAGTGTGGCGGCTCCGGAGGCGAAAGACAGCAGGAGCAGAATCCACACCACGACCCCGATCACGATATTTCTCCAGGTCTGATTGACCCACGGACCGAGGACTGCCCGGTCGTTGCACAACAAGACCAAAAAGACGCTGGTGGCAGGCAGCAGCACCCCGGTCAGCGCCTCCACACCATCGGTGAGCAGCCCCAATGGCAGCCCGGGCAGGAGCACGACCACCGCCGCAACGGCGATGAGTCCAGCATAGAAACCATAGAACAGCGGGGCCCGGGGCGCCTTGTGATGCAGTGAGCTCCGATGATGAAGCACATCGCCCAGGGTGTAGGCACTGGTGAGGCCGACCAGGTTGGCGCCGATCAGCGAACCGTCGAGCAGCACGATGGCGAACAGCACGGCCACGGTGTGTCCGCCGTGGTGGGACAGGTCGTTCAGCACGGTGGCGGCGTCGTTGAAATGCCCGGCCAACCCGGTGCCGGCCAACCCGAACGCGGTCACCGCCATCAGCGCGACGGCGCCCACCATCTCCACAGCCAGACCGAGGGCCAGATCGGCGCGCTCATAGCGTATCCAGCGCGGGGTGATCCGCTTATCCACCACGCTGGACTGCTGGAAGAACAGCTGCCAGGGCTCCACGGTGGTACCGATGAGCCCGATGAGGAACAACAACAACGTGGCATTGAGCCCGCCCGGAAAGGATGGCAGCCCGCCCCGCGCGAGCTGGGTGAGGCTGGGGTGGACCAGCCAGGCCATCGGGAACACCACCAGGTCGATAGCGACCAGGAAGAACAACAATCGCTCCCAGCGGCGAAACGTCCCACCCGCAACCATCACGAACAGCACCACCGCGGCCACCGACACGCTCACGTACCGCGGCAGGCCGAAAAAGGCCAACGCCTGGGACACCCCGATGAACTCCAACACGATCGTGATCGCGTTGATGACCAACAGGTCACCCACACTGAACCAACCCCAGAACCTCCCGAACCGCTCGAAGATCAGCCGAGCGTGCCCGACACCGGAGACCGCGCCCAACCGGATGACCATCTCCTGGTTGAGGTACAGAATCGGGGTGAGGATCACCAACGCCCAGATCAGCTTGGTGCCGTAGTCCTGCCCGGCCTGGGCGTAGAGAATGACCCCGCCCGCGTCGTTGCCCCCACCCATCACGATCAGACCCGGACCCATGATGATCAGCAGTGTGAGTATCCGCCGCCGCCACGACCGGCGCGGGCCGGTATCCGCTGCTGTGAGCCGGCCCAACGCGCCGATGATGTCCTCGGTACGCGTCAGATCCAGCGTCGCCGCAGCGGCGGAATGGTGATGCTCGTCCGGGGGGTCGGTGGGACCGCCGCCAGTCAAAGCCATGGTCACTCTCCTGTGGGTACCGGCCCCGACCCGAGCCTGTCGAGACACACCCACCCCGCGTGATCAGCAGAAAGGCGACGGTCGGCGGGCAGGCGGACGCCTGGGACCCTACGGGGACCGACAGCGCCCGGTCACCCATCCATCCGGGTGACCACTGACGGTCCACCGCTGCTCGCATCGAGGTGCAGGTGCGCGTGCTCCCAGGCAACTGTGAGGTTGTGTCCAGGTCGCTTGCACATCACCGGGCCATACCTGATAGCGCGGGTTCACAACGGCTCTCGAGGGGCGAGGTGAGGTTGATGACGGTGACGAGGGAACGCGAGGACGCTCCCACCGCTGACGCGACGCGGTGGTCGGTGGGGCGGATCGCGACCGTGGATGTGGTGGTGCCGGTGTACAACGAGGAACGCGCATTGCCAGGCTGCCTGCACGTGTTGCGGTCCTACCTGGATGATCAATTCCCTTTCGAGTGGACGATCACTGTGGTGGACAATGCCAGCACAGACGGGGTGCTGCGGGTGGCCAACGAATTCGCCGAGTCCGACGATCGGGTGCGGGTGCTGCACCTGGACCGCAAGGGACGCGGCCACGCGCTGCGCACCGCCTGGGCATACAGCGATGCCGACGTCGTGGTCTACATGGACGTCGACCTGTCCACCAGCTTGGACGCGCTGCTGCCGTTGGTCGTTCCGCTGGTGAACGGTCACTCCGACATCGCGATCGGTTCCCGGCTCGCACCTGGTGCACGCACCGTGCGCAGCGCCCGCCGCGAGGTGATCTCCCGGTGCTACAACACGATGATTCGGCTCACCCACCGCACCCGGTTCTCTGACGCACAGTGCGGGTTCAAGGCGGCCCGCACCGACGTGGTCCGCCCGTTGCTGGCGCACGTGCACGACGACGGGTGGTTCTTCGACACCGAGCTGCTGCTGCTCGCCGAACACAACGGGTTGCGGGTGCAGGAGGTGCCGGTCGACTGGGTGGAGGACCTCGACAGCCGGGTCCGGCTGGTGTCCACCGCCATGGGGGACGTCCGCGGACTGGCGCGGGTGGCCCGAGCCAAGGTCACCGGTGCGGCGCGGGTGCCGGACCTACCCCAACGTCCGGAGCCACGATCCGCGCATCCCGATGCGGTGCTCACCACACATGAGGGCGGGTTGCGCCGGCAGCTGGTGGCTTTCGGCCTGATCGGTCTGGTGTCCACCGCGGCGACGGCCGTGCTGTATGCGCTGTTGCGCTCGTGGTCACCGCCGCTGGTGGCGAACCTGGTCGCGCTGGTAGCGGTGACCTTGCTGAACACCGAGGCGAACCGGCGGCTGACCTTCGCCGGCTCCGGTGCGTCACGCCAGCGTGTCCACCTGCAGAGCCTGGTCATCTTCGTGCTGTACTACGCGCTCACCTCGGGGGCGCTGCTGGTGCTGCAAGCGATGGTCGTCCACCCCTCCCGCTGGCTGGAAGTCACCGTCCTCCTGACGGCCTCAGTAGTAGGCACCGCCGGCCGCTTCGCACTCCTACGCACCTGGGTCTTCCCCTCATGAGCGTCGACACACTCCCAGGCGCACCCGCATCGGGCGGGCTCAACAAAGATATCAAGCCCGGTTTCACCCGGCTGAGCCCGCTGAATGCGATTCGTCCGCCGGTGGCCCTGGGTGCGATCTGTGTGGCGGCGGCGGTGTTGTATGGGTGGCGGATCGGCGCCGAGGGGTGGGGGAATCCTTATTACTCGGCCGCGGTGAAGTCAATGTCGGCAAGCCTGACCAACTTCGTGTTCGGCTCGTTCGACCCGCTCGGCGTGGTCACGGTGGACAAACCGCCGATGGCGTTCTGGCCGATGGTCCTGTCTGTCGCGATCTTCGGCTATCACGGTTGGTCGCTGCTGTTACCTCAGGTCCTCGAGGGCGTGGCGGCGGTGTTCCTGCTGCACCGCACGGTGCGGCTGTGGGCGGGCGAGCGCGTCGCGCTGCTGGCCGCGCTGGTCTTCGCGCTCACCCCGGTGACCGTGGCGATCAACCGTGACACCAACCCGGACACCCTGATGGTGCTGCTGCTGGTGGCCGCGACCTACGCGTTCACCAGGTCTGTGCAACGCCCCCTCGAACCGGGCAGGGCGACCCGCTGGCTGCTGCTGGCGGCGGTGTTCCTCGGCCTGGGCTTCGTCACCAAGATGCTACAAGCATGGATCGTGGTCCCGGCGTTCGCGCTGGCCTACCTGGTCGGCTCACCAGCGCCGGCGCGCCGCCGGGTGCTCGACCTGCTGAGTGCTGGTGCTGTGCTGTTGGTCAGCTCGCTGTGGTGGGTGGCGCTGGTCAGTTGGTGGCCCGGACCCAAGCCCTACATCGGCGGGAGCACCGATGGGTCCGAGCTCAACCTGGTGATCGGATACAACGGCCTGGGCCGCATCTTCGGCCGTGCGTTCGGCCGCGAGCTGGTCGGCGGCTCCGGCGGTCCTGGTGGTCCCGGCGGGACTCCCTTCGGTGGGGGCCGTGGCGGGTTCGGCGGTGGCGCCGGCATCACCCGCCTGTTCGGGGAGCAGATGGGCGGCCAGATCAGCTGGCTGCTGCCGTTGTGCCTGCTGATGCTCGTCGCGGTCGCCATCACGGGGGTCCGCAAGATGCGGTCCGGGCTGCGCGGCGCGCCTGCGGCAGACCCGGCGCGCCGCGCCGGCTGGTTCCTCTGGGGCGGCTGGTTGCTGCTGGTCGGGCTGTTACTGAGCTACGCCCAGGGGATCTCCCACTCGTACTACACCACGGAGATGGCCCCGGCGCTCGCCGCGGTGACCGCCGCCGGGGTGGCCGCGATGTGGCGCCACTACCGCCGGCCGAGTGGGTACCACTGGTTGCTGTTCCCCGCGGCCGTGGCGTTGACCGCCCTCTGGGCCTGGGTGCTGGTGTCCCGGGACACCTCGTGGAACGGCTGGCTGCGCTACGCCGTCGTCGCCATCGGGATCGTCGCCGTGACGCTGCTCGTGGCGGGGCGGTTGGTCTCGGCGGGGGCGCTCCGAGTGGCCCGGGTGGCCGGGGTGGCCGGGGTGCTGGGTGTCGTCGCGTTGCTGCTCGCCCCCGCGGTGTGGTCGAGCGCCGCCGCCTTGGCGTCCGGCGGCGGGATGGCCCAGGCCGGCCCGCCCAACTCCGGATTCGGTGGCGGCAGGTTCAATCGGGCTGGGCTCGATCGAGCTGGGGGTGAGCCGCCCACGCGGTTCTCGGGCGCCATGGCCGGTGACCTGACCGCCGATCAGCGCAAGATCCTGGCTTACGCCCAGGCCGACTCTGGTCGTAGGCCGATCACCCTGGCCGTGGAGGGCGGGGCGATGGCCGCCGAGGCATACCTCATCCACAGCGACGCCATGATCGTCGGGATGGGCGGGTTCAGCGGCCAGGACCCGGCTCCGACTGTGGCGACGCTCGCCCAGTGGGTCGAGCAGGGCCGGCTGCGGTTCGTCCTGGTCGGCAGCCAGGGTTTCAGCGGCCGTGCTCTGGGCGGCCGTGCTCTGGGCGGCCGTGGCCTGCCTGGCGGAGGTGGCCGGGACGGGGTGTCCGCACAGCGCACCCAATGGGTGCAACAGCACTGTGCCGTCGTCAACCCCAGCTCCTACGGTGGTTCCGCGCCGACCCAAGGCACCGCGACCGGTCCTGTCGATCGCGCCGACACGCTCTACGACTGCCAGGCCACCTGAGGCAGGCTGCAGTATTCCGCGGTAAGGATCCGCCGGGTTGCCAATGGGCGCCCGGCGGATCCTCTCGATTAGCGCAAACTTGGCCGCTTTTGACGGTAGCCCCTCCCGGCCGCTTCGGTTGACCATCAGCGAGGTAGGGCGTGTCCTGTAGATCTCGTGGTTTGTGATCAGCTCTCCTGTCGCCGAGTTCGGCAGGAGAGCTGTTGGGGGCCAACCGAACAGCCTTGTTGTCGAACTCGGCGCACTGAGAGCACCCAAGATCAGGTCCGTCCCTCGTTCGATGATCTACGGGACACGCCTCCGTCCTCCATAGCGAAACCGCCGCCCCTACCGCTACCGGCCCGTGGCGACCTGGAAGCTCTCGGGGTCGACCTGCCCACGCTTTGGGCAGCAGCCCGAAAGTCTCAGCATCGGCATAGGTTGCTCTCAGGCCACTGCGGAATGCTGCACACCGTGGACGACCAACGTGGCCCCAGTGTGCTCGTCGTCGACGACGAGCCGAACATCCTGACGTTGCTGTGCTCTTCGCTGCGTCTGTACGGCTTTGCGGTGCACGCGGCGGACAGTGGCGCCCAGGCCCTGACCACCGTCGCGCGGACCGTGCCGGACATCGTGGTACTGGACGTGATGTTGCCGGACTGCGACGGGTTCACCCTCGCCCGCCAGTTGCGCGCCGCTCACGATCAGCTACCGGTGCTGTTCCTGACCGCCCGTGACGGCGTCGACGATCGGATCGCCGGACTCACCGCAGGAGGTGACGATTACGTGACCAAGCCGTTCAGCCTGGAGGAACTGGTGCTGCGGCTGCGCGCGATCCTGCGGCGCGCCCGACCGGCCCGCAACGGCGAGGCGGACAACTCCACGATGGCCTACGCCGACCTGGAGCTGGACGAGGAAGCGCACGAGGTGCGTCGAGGCGGCCGGCTCGTGCAACTCTCGCCGACGGAGTTCAACCTGCTGCGCTACCTGATGGTCAATGCGGGCAAGGTGGTCAGCAAGACGCAGATCTTGGATCGGGTGTGGAACTACGACTTCGGTGGGGACAGCCGGATCGTCGAGTCCTACATCAGCTACCTGCGCCGCAAGGTCGACCAACAGAACCCGCCGTTGATCCACACGATCCGCGGCGTCGGCTACACGCTGCGGCTGCCCCGCGAGACGCTGGACGCCGGTGTGTCATGAGGATCCCCCGACGGCCGCTCACCCTGCGCCTCCGGTTGATCGCGGCACTGCTGGTGCTGTCCTTCTGCGGCTTGGCCGTGTTCGCCGTGGTGAGCATGGCGCTGCTGCAGCGCTCATTACAGAACCAGGTGGACGACCGGCTGCAGCGCCACTCAGGGCTCCGGATGATCGATCACCCGCAACGACTGCCCAGTGACTACCTGATAACCATCTTCGGACCTGAGAACACCGAGAAGGTCGGGCAGCCACCAGATCAGTCCGGTGGCCCGCTGCTGGACCCGGCCACCGTGCAACAGCATGCGGTGAGCAACCCGTTCACGGTGCCCGACCAGGCCGGCGGCAGCCACTGGCGGGTTCGCGCTGTGCAGCTCCCGGACCATCGCATCGCGACCGTCGCGCTGTCCCTGGGTTCGGTGGACGAGACCTTGCGGTCACTACTGATCATTGAGGGCATCGTGGGCGGCGGCGTCCTGACCCTGATCGGGATAGTGGTGACCGTCGTGGTTCGGCTCGGCCTGCGACCACTGACCAGGATCGAGGACACCGCCGAGGCGATCGCCGGCGGTGACGTGGATCGTCGAGTGCCCGACAGCGACCCGCGCACGGAGACCGGCCGGCTGGGCGCTGCACTCAACGTCATGCTGGGCAGGCTGGCAGCCGCGCTCCAGGAGCGGGAGCGCTCCGAGCACCGGCTACGCCAGTTCGTCGCAGACGCCGGACACGAGCTGCGCACCCCACTGACCTCGATCCGTGGGTTCGCCGAGCTCTACCGCCGCGGCGGTGCCCGCACGCCCGCCGAGGTCGAGCTGCTCACCGGCCGGATCGAGGCCGAGGCGATCCGGATGGGCGTGCTCGTGGAGGACCTGCTGCTACTCGCCCGGCTGGACCAGGAGCGGGCGCTGGACATCACCGACGTCGACCTGCTCGTGCTGGCCGCCGACGCGGTGCACGATGCGAAGGCCCG
The DNA here is from genome assembly GCA_050699595.1 of Pseudonocardiaceae bacterium. Taxonomy (GTDB): domain Bacteria; phylum Actinomycetota; class Actinomycetes; order Mycobacteriales; family Pseudonocardiaceae. The sequence goes on from JBOHFI010000023.1 coordinate 53,441, forward strand.
CGAGCCGGATCGCCCGGTGACCCTGACCCCGGGCAACGGCGCGGTGCACGTGCTGGGCGACGAGCACAAACTCCGGCAGGTGGTGACCAACCTGGTCACCAACGCGCTGATGCACACCCCGGCGGGCACCCCGGTGCGGCTGACCGTCGAGCCGCAGGGGCCGCTGGGCGTGCTGGAGGTCCACGACGAGGGCCCCGGCATCCCCCCCGACCAGGCCCCGCGGGTGTTCGACCGGTTCCACAGCGCCGATCCCCTCGGCTCGAGCAGTCGCGGTGGAACGGGTCTCGGCTTAGCGATCACCGCAGCCATCCTGGAGGCCCACAACGGCCGCATCGAGTTGCTCACCGCCCCCCGACGCGGCACCACCTTCCGCGTCCTACTGCCCTTGGCTTAGCCACTGCGCGCAACGCGAGCGCGACACTGTCGTTACACCCTCTGGTGGAGTCGTGCATCGACGATGGAGGGGGAGCGGTATGACGGTCCGGTCGGTAGGGAAGCACCGGAAGCGCAGGCCCGCCAGCCGGGTCCGGGTCGGGTCCCGACTGCGGGCAGGGCTGTTCGTGCCGGCGGTGGCGGTGGTCACTGCCGCCACCGTGACCGGTGGGGTCAGCACCGCCGTCGCGGCGGACAACCCGAATCAGACCGTGATCACCGTCGGTGGCGATCCACAAGGGGTGGCGGTCGACCCCGACGGCAAGCACGCCTACGTGGCCAGCTATGCCGACAACGCCCTCCGGGTGATCGACACCGCCAACCAGCGGGTGGTAAGCATCCACGTCGGCGCCAACCCGTGCGAGGTCGAGGTCGACCCCGACAGCAGGCATGCCTTCGTGGCCAACTACTCCGAGAACTCGGTGAGCGTGATCGACACCGCCCACGAGACGGTGATCCGCAAGGTCGACGTCGGAGCGGGTCCCACCGGGATGGCGATCTTCCCCCGAGACCATTACGCCTTCGTCACCAATTACTACGGCAACAGCGTCAGTGTGATCAATATCGCGAACCTCACACTGATCGGCACGGTGCCCGTCGGGACCCACCCGGATGGGGTCGCGATCGACCCCCGAGGTGAGTTCGCCTACGTGACCAACAGTGGCAGCAACTCCGTCAGTGTGATCGACGTCCACACGCAGAAAGTGGCTCGCACCGTGATGGTCGGGCGCTCTCCGCAGAAGGTGGCGATCGACCCCGACGGCCGTCACGCCTACGTGACCAACTCCGACGATAACAACGTGAGTGTCATCGACCTGCCCACCCAGCTCGGCGTGGACTTCTACAAAGCCCTTCTGAAAGTCAATAACACCATTCCGGTGGGTATCCATCCGCGCGGGTTGGCGGTCAACCGGAACAGCCACCGCGCCTATGTGGTCAATGTCGGTGACGAGACCATGAGCGTGATCGACACCGCTACCGGCACGGTGATCGGCAGCTCATACGTCGGGGGCGACCCCGACGGAGTAGCGGTCGCCCCCGACGGCACCGCATACGTGACCTCCCGCGAAGACGGCACCGTCACGGTGATCCCCCGATCCGATTATCCTGACGCTCCTCGCACGACCCGTCACGACGACAAAGACCTCCTCCCCCTACGTCGCTGAACGGCGAGGGCATCCGCGTCGATCCGCCCATGTCCGACTACACGGTGACGCCGGCTGCGTGAGGTGTTCGAGCATTCCTAGACCGGAGAGTCCTCGGTCTCGCGAATACCGGTACGGTACAGCCGCGCTCGTGTCACGGGCAGGCTGACGGGCGCGCCGTCGACGAGAGGAGACCAGTGAGTGCCCTGACCTATCTCGAGGCGATCGTGGTGGGCGCTTTTCAGGGCGTCACCGAGCTGTTCCCGGTCTCCAGCCTCGGGCACTCCGTTCTGGTCCCAGCGCTCGTGGGCGGTCGCTGGGCGCACGATCTGGACGTCTCGGCGCCCGAATCGCCCTACCTGGCGTTCATCGTCGGCCTGCATGTGGCCACCGCCGCCGCACTGCTGATCTTCTTCCGAAACGACTGGATCCGCATCATCTCCGGCCTCATCAGCTCGCTGCGCCACTGGCGAATCCAGACCTCCGGCGAGCGGCTCGCCTGGCTGCTCATCGTCGGGACCATCCCGGTCGGTATCAGCGGCCTGCTGCTGGAGCATCTCTTCCGCACCACGCTAGGCCGGCCGATCCCGGCGGCGGCGTTCCTGATCGCCAACGGGGTGGTGCTCTACCTGGGCGAACAGCTCCGCCGGCGAGCCGACACCACCGTATCCTCAGCGGTGCCCGCGACAACTCCCGTGGACGGGCCGGGTTCAGCTCGTGATGTCGAGGCTGTCGCGGATGCCCGACTGGCCCGGATGTCCCTCGGGCGCGCCACGCTGATCGGTTCCGCGCAGATCCTGGCGTTGCTACCCGGGATCAGCCGCTCCGGCGTCACGATGGTCGCCGGGCTGACGCGTGGGCTGTCCCACGCCGACGCCGCACGCTTCTCCTTCCTGCTGGCCACCCCGGTCATCCTGGCCGCCGGTGCGCTGAAGATCCCCGACCTGTTCGGCCCGCTCGGCGCGGGTATCCAGGGCCCGATCATCGTCGGCAGTATCGTGTCGTTCGTCAGCGCGTACCTGGCGGTCCGCTTCCTCACCCGCTACTTCGAGACCCGCACTCTCACCCCGTTCGCGGTGTACTGCGTGCTCTTCGGCACCGCCAGCCTGATCTGGCTCGTGGCGCGCTAACCGCACCGCGATGAGCGGCCCCGCAGGTAGGTATTACGCAATGCGGCTTGGTCGGGTAGTTCCAGGGGAGGCAGGGCCTGGCCGGTGACCTTGTGCAGGATGTGGTCGGCCAAGGCCGGGTTGCGGGCCAGCACGGGGCCGTGCAGGTACGTGCCGATGATGTGGTCGGTGAGCACACCTTCGGTGCGATACCTCGTCGCGCCGTCGCTAGTACCGTTGCCGGTGCCGGTGATCACTCGTCCCAGTGGAGACGTGCCCGGGCCCAGGGTGGTGACGCCGCGGTGGTTCTCGAAGCCGGTCAACGAGCCGACGCCGGGCACGGCACAGGTGGCGATCACCTCACCGACGGCGCGGCGGCGGCCGGGCGCGGTCGTGATGTCCAGCAAGTCCAGGCCCGGGTAGTGCCGGCCGCCGGCGTCGGTCATCGACCGGCCCAGGATCTGTAACCCGGCACACACGGCCAGCGTCACCGCGCTGGTGTCCAGTGCCCGACGTAGCTGATCATGGCGCCGCAGCCAGTCCGCAGCGAATTGTTGCGCGGTGTCCTCTCCCCCACCCAGCAGGTACACCGCGCAACTGGTCGCGGGGGCGTCGCGGGCCGTGATCGTGCGAATCTCGGCGGGAATGCCCCGCCAGCGCAGCCGTTGCGCCAATATCGTGGCGTTGCCGACATCGGAGTAGGTGCCCAGCACATCGGGCAGCAGCAGGCCGATCGTGACCGTGGACTCGGTACTCACCCGGCGACTCCGGTGTTCGGCTGGCTGCTCAGCCTGCGACGGAAGTGATGAAACGCGGTGTAATTGGCCACCACGTCGATCTCCCCCGCCGGCAGCGCCGCGAGGGCGGCCAGCGGGTCGGCCACGGTCTGGTGTTCCAGCCCGGCATAGCTCAGGCGCACGCCCAGGTCAGCGGCGCGCTCTCCGCTGGCCACCAGCGCGGGAGAGGTGAGCTGCTCGAACGGGACATCCCACAACCACGAGGTGTCCCGCCCGTCGGCCTCCCGAGCATTGATGATCACCAGCAGTGGCCGTGGCTCATCCAGCATGGACAACATCCCGGCCCAGCCGGCCGGGTTCTTCGCCAGCAACATGCGCAGGCGCTGTGCTCCGCGGTGCACCACCGCGTACCGGCCGGCCACGACGTCGACCTCGCGCAGTGCCGATGCGGCCTGCTCGGCCGGAATACCGACAGCGCAGGCGGCGGCCAACGCCATGACGGCGTTGCTCTGATTCACCTGGCCGGGCAGGCGAATGTCCAGCGGTAGCACCACCTCGGCGGTGCAGGCCTTGCCGTCCTCGATCCACCAGTCCGGGGTGGGGCGGGCCATCCCGCACCCGCACTCCCACCCGGGCTCGGTGAACGTGAGCGTGCGGCCGCACCGAGGGCAGGTGCTCGCATCCCCCAACCAGCTGGACCCCGCAGCCACCCAGACGCCGCGAGTGGCCGGCTTCGCCGCCGACACCACGATCGGATCATCCGCGTTGGCCACCACCACCGCGGCGGGGTGCCGGGCCAGCGCCCGTCCGATGGCGGACGCGATCGCCCCCACCTCAGTCGCCCGGTCCAGCTGGTCGCGGGTCAGGTTGAGCAGGACCACCACCGTCGGGTCGACGGCCTGGGCGACCGCGGCCAGGTGCAGCTCGTCGACCTCGATCACCGCGTACTCGGCGTCCGGAGCCTCGGCCAGCGCCGCCATCGCTCCGTCGGCCATATTCGAGCCACCGGCGTTGTGCGCCACCCGCCCGGCGGAGCGCAGCGCCGCCGCCAGCAGATGACTGGTGGTGGTCTTGCCGTTGGTTCCCGACACCAGCACCACACAGCACCCCGCCGCCAGGCGCCGCAGCGCGTGGGCGTCCAGGGCCAGCGTCACCCGACCACCGATGATCGACCCAGCGCCCAGGCCCAACCGCCGCGACAGCCCCGCCGTCGCCAGCCCGGCCCGCACCGCCATCCGCGTCCGCCACGCCAACCGGCGTTGCCCGGGGGGCAAGGCCGCCGCAGGACTCACCCCGGGTGTCCGCACCGCCAGCCTCCCACATCTCTGCCCAGCACGTCCCTGCCCAGCCCAATGCGCCCAGCTCAATACACCGAGCCCAATGCGCCGAGCCCAGCGCCGACGCGGTGATCTGATGACCCCGTGAGCTTCCACGCTGGCCGCAGTATTCCCTACCCGGTCAGCTTGCGGTGCAGACCCTGTCGCCCCGGCGAGTTCTCGGGTGACTCGCGACTGTCAGCCGACTCACCACCAGCACCGGCGGTGGCTGATCGTCGCTCGCCGGTGGCGAGCAGCCATACCCCGGCCAGGGTCAGCGCCAGCCCAGCGGCTTGGGCCAGGGCCATCAGCCCGGCGGAGAAGGACTCACCGAAGACGATGGCGCCAAGGCTGACGGCGATCACGGGGTCGATCACCATCATCGCCGCCAGTGGCCCACCGAGCGGACCTGCCTGGAAAGCGGCCTGGCTCAGCAGCGCACCCACCAGGCCGCAGCCCAGCGCCGTCCACAGCTCCCAGCTGGTTGCCAGCGCGGCGAGCCCCCCGTCGGCCAGAATCTCGCCCCAGGTCTTGACCAGCGCGGCGGACAACGCGAACACCGTCCCGGCGGCAGCACCCAGCCCCAACGACCTGGCCCGGCCCCGCCCGGCCAACGCGACACCCAGCGCGGCGAGCGCCACCACCGCGACCAGCAGCAGCCCCGTGAGCCAGTCCGTGAAACGATCCGGGTCCTTGGACGCCACGGTCGGTTGCACCGCGAGGAAGACCGCCAAACCGGCGACGGTCAGGGTAGCGGCCAGCAGCGCCCGGCGACCCACCGGGTTCCCGAGCACGGCTTGCAGCGGCAACGCGACCACCAGGCCCACCGTCAGCAGGGGCTGCACGACCGAGAGCGGCCCGAAATTGACCGCCACCATGTGCAGCGCCACACCAACCACTTCGGCCACGACCCCCAGCAGCCACAACGGTTGGTGGGCGACGTCGAGCAGCAGCCCAGGGCTCAGCGGGAACCGTCGGCGTACCCGATTCGCCCCCTGATGCTGTAGCACCGAGGCGGTCCCGAAGCACACCGCAGCTATAAGCGACAACACGACAGCAAGCACCACAACCCGACTGAGCCTACACCGTGTAGGTGCACAGCCGCGTAGCCAACAGCAGGGACAGCGACATCCACCGCGACGGGGTTATCGAGCACCTTGCCGAGGTCAGGTGTCGGCGTGGACTCGGGCGGCCAGCGCCGGTAGTCCGGGCATGGCCCTCGGTGACGTTCGCGAGGCTCGGCATGCAGTGCCGGCGGCCCAGCGGGCAGCGCCGGTGGACGAGGTCCAGCTGCTACACCGGATACATCCCCCGCCCAGTGTGGGTGAGTGGCGTGGTGATGTGAGACACCGTCGGGTACTTGCCGGTGTGACGGTGAGGCTGTTGGCTGGAGGTGATCTGCGTGTCACTGGTGGGCCCGGGTGTGGCGAGCTCGTAGTGGCGCTGCGGCATTGCTGATCCGGAAGTGGGGGGATCGCTGGTGCGCCTGGACTTGGGGATGATCGAAGCTCAGTGCCTGCCAACCCCTACGGCCCCGGCTGCGGGGCCGTTCCGGTTTGTGCGTCCAGTGGTGAGTGTGGCCACCGCCGGGTTGGCGGTGATACTGGCTTTGGTCTCCGGCTGCTCCCAGCCCACCACGCCCGACCCGGTAGCCTCCGCCGGCTCATCCGCCGCGTTGCGCAGCTTTTATGACCAGAAACCGGCCTGGTCGAGCTGCGACACGATTTTCCAGTGTGCCTCGTTGACGGTGCCGCTGGACTACGCCAGACCGGGCGGGGGCACCATCACACTCGCGGTCGTCCGCAAGCAGGCCACCGACCCCGCGCACCGGATCGGCTCGCTGATCACCAACCCCGGTGGTCCGGGCGCATCAGGCGTGGAATTCGTTAAGCAAGGCTATCCCGCCCAACCCGGCCGGCCATCGCATTTCGGCCCACAGCTGCGGGCCGGCTTCGACATCGTCGGCTTCGACCCCCGCGGAGTGGGCCAGAGCGCACCGGTCACCTGCCTGTCCGACACCCGGCTCGACCAGTTCATGGCCCTGGACCGGGACCCCACCACCCCAGCAGCGCAGGCATCGGCTGTGACCGGGGCCAGAACCCTCGACGCGGGCTGCCAAGCCCACTCCGCCGCACTGCTGCCTTACGTGGGCACCCCGAACACCGCCCGCGACATGGACATCCTGCGTGCCGTGCTCGGCGACCGGCAGATGTACTACCTCGGCTTTTCCTACGGCACGTACCTGGGTGCGGTCTACGCCGAGTTGTTCCCGACCCACCTCGCCCGGGCCGTGTTCGACGCTCCCGTGCCCCCGACCCTGACTTCCCAGCAACTCGGTATCGCGCAGGCCGGTGGCTTCCAGGACGCGCTCACCCGATTCATCCTCGACTGCGTGACCCACCCCGACTGTCCGCTGGGCACCGACCCGAGAACCGCGGGGCAGAAGCTGGCGGATTTCTTCGTCTCGGCCCAGGCCCGTCCGCTGCCCACCGGCACCGGCCGTCACCTCAATGAAACGCTGGCCAAGGGCGGCGTACTCGTCGCCATGTACCGCGGTCCCCAGTCGTGGCCGATCCTGCGACACGCTCTGACGATGGCCATGGCCGGTGACGGGCGAGAGCTGCTGGCCCTGTCCGATCAGTCCTACAAACGTGATCCCCAGACCGGGCATTACCCTAACCAGCCCCAAGCCTACGTCGCGATCATCTGCCTGGACCACCCACATGTCCATTCGGTGGACGACCTGCGGACGGAGCTGCCCGACTTCGAACGGGCCTCTCCCCTGATGGGTGCCTTCCGCGCCTGGAAGGACCTACCGTGCGCGTACTGGCCGATCCCGGCGCAGACCCAGCCGCATACGATCAGCTACGCGGGGTCACCACCGATCCTGGTCGTGGGCACCACCCATGATCCAGCCACCCCCTATCCAGGGGCTCAGGCCATGGCCGCCCAGCTGGGCTCTGCGGTATTACTCACCTACAACGGCGACGGGCACATCGCCTACGGCCGGGGCAGCCGCTGCATCGACACCGCCGTGGATGCCTACCTGACCCGCGGCACGGTGCCGAGGTCAGGCACGGTCTGCCAACCCGATTCGACCACTGCCACGTCGGTGCCTACCCGATGATCTGAAGTGACCAGGAGAACATGCGCGCGGTCGTGATCGGATGCGGTATCGGCGGCGCGACCGCCGCGCTCGCACTTGCCGAGATCGGTGTAAAGGTCGCGGTCTACGAAGCCGCGGCACGGTCCGCGGACCGCGGCGGCTGGGTCACTCTCGGTCCCGCCGCGATGACCGGGCTCGATCGGGTCGGTGTCGCGGACGACGTCTGGGCGGTCGGCTTCCCCGTGGTGAGCGTCCACACTGTCGACACCGCCACCGGCGGCGTAACCGGTTTTCCTCGTTACGAAGCCACGCATCGCTTCCCGAGCACTCATGTGTGGCGTCGCGAGCTGCTGCGCATCCTGCGGGATCGGCTCGATGCCGCGGGTGTCAGGTGTCACTACGCCGGCACCGCAACCGTTGGGGATCTTGACGCCGACTTGATCGTGGGAGCTGACGGAGCCCGATCCGCGACCCGGCGATCGATCGGCAACCTCACCGAACCCACCTACACCGGGCAGATCATCCGCTACGGGCACCACCCACACCCCGCACCACACTTACCGACCGGCGTACTGCACTTCTGGCGCCACTCCGCAGGTGTTGCCGGTTACATCGGCGACCTCCGGGATGGCTCGTTCTGGTTCAGTCGTCACACCAGCGACACCCCGACCGACGTGATCGACCAGGAGACCGCGATCGCGGCGCTCCGGGACACGCCCGTCCACGCCGTGCTCGACACCTCCTGGGTGAGCCGCCCGATCGCGCTGTACGAGCTCGCGCCGGACGGCACGTGGCACCGCGGCCACACGATCGTGATCGGTGATGCCGCCCACGCCCTCTCCCCGGCAGCCGGCCGCGGCGCAACCTCAGCGATCGAAGACGCGATCATCCTGGCCAAACACCTCCGCGAACGTGCCTGCCACGTTCCTGAAGCCCTCGAATCCTTCACCGCCAGCCGGCGTCCGGTTGCCAAAGCTGCTTATCGCCCCACGCCCGACCAGCGACCTGTCTCCGCCACGGCCAGCGAACTCGATCTGACCGGGGACAGGTTCGACGTCGGCCCCTGATCCCCACAGAGCACGACGAACCCAAAGAGGTCTGACCTGCGCAGCTCGCCGACCACGCCGAGGACCCGCACACCGGTGACATGCTCGCCCTGCTGCGCTGCTGGGAGGACAGCGGCGACGCGGAAACCTTGGCCATCCCGACAGCCTCCCGTGATAGCCGTCGCGATCACTTCAGTGATCTTTCCTGCGCGGCAAGACGACCCGGTCAGTCGGTACCGGGAAGACCGTGGTCAGCGGGTGACAGTGGTGAGAAACGCCCGCCAGGTCGACGGGACCTGGACGCAAGCGCTCCGACTGCCGTTGTAGCTGCTGGTGCGCCACACGATGGTGCCGGCTCAGGCGCGGTCATCCTGGTCCTCTCGATCGGCGTAGAGCTCGGTTGCCAGGGTGGCAATAAGCTCCCCCGATTCTTCTTCGCTGAGCGCTGTCTCCACCAGGGCCGCCACTGAGGCCAGGGAAGGGACCCATGGGCACGCGGGATCTACGGTCAGCTCGGGCACAGGACTTCGAGAAACCCGGAGGTTCACAGTACGGTAAGCGCGTCCCAGTCCTCGATCGCCTGCAGGCACCGTTGGAGGATGGGCAATTCTCCTCTCCACCGACCGCCCTGGGTCAGGATTTTGTTGACGTACAGAGCCAATGGGGTGGCCAGGTTCCACACCAAGGCCGCGCGGAAGTCGTCGAGCGACTCATCGAATAGGTATTCAGAGGGAACCGTCGGCGTACCCGGTTCGCCCCCTGATGCTGTAGCACCGAGGCGGTCCCGAAGCACACCGCAGCTATAAGCGACAACACGACAGCAAACGCCACAACCGACCGATCCCACACCGTGTAGGTTCACAGCCGCATAGCCAATAGCGGGGACAGCGACATCCACCGCGACGGGGTTATCGAGCACGTCCAGCCGAAACCTGTAGACGGTCGACTACTCACTGGTGCATGCTTGTGACTGTGGGTGACGAGCGGGTTTCGGTGAGCTATCGACTGCTTGCATCCAGGAAGTTTTCAGGGGAGGGGTGTGCTACATGAGATCGAAAAGATCAAGAATTGGGCCGCGTCATCCTTTGGTGCTCGTCATCTTGACGGTGTTGTTTTGCGTCTCGACGACCGGGACAAGTGTTGCGGTCGCCTCAAGTAGCTCGTCACCGTCGGCGCCAGGAAAGCCGCTTGCGTGGGTCTCTCCTAGCCGATACGAATCGTTGACCAACAAGCGTATCACGACCCCGGCGAGCGGGTATATTTTTTGCACCTTGGATCCCCAGGATCCATTTGTGGTTGGTTCTTTTGGTGATCTTGTCGAGGCGAACGGGGTAGCTGAGTGCACGGCGACACCGGATGTCTGGAATGACCGCACGGTCATCTGGGTTACAATGGCCGGAAATACGAGGCGACCGGCGGAGGCGTGAGTTCCATCCCTCCAACCAGACCAGACGGGCGAGGTGGGGTCATCAAGAATTACCATGACATCGGTGGTGTCTGCCGACGCGGTTGGCGGTACCATTATCAGATCTCAGGTCAGCGTTCCATGGAAATTGGGGAGACTATTCCGAAAAATCGAGAACGATCACATTGTGCTAGCCGCGTAAAGAATGGAGAAAAACTTGACTGCTTCCTCGTCGAATGAAAGATTATCACCTCCCAAGCGGACTGTGCCGGGCTTGATCGCGACAGCGGAGGTACTCTGTCGAACCGATCATGCCGTGCTGTGGGTTCCCACCGTGCGGGTCTTCCCCCTCGGGTTTACTGTTGACCTTGAGCTTGTGCATTCGCGAGTAGCGGCGAACCGTCAAGACGTCCTCTGGCAGGATTTTGCTGTTCGATTTGTTGTCGATGACGACGAAGAGGTATTCTTTACCCTGGGCAATCCCCCGCTCGTGGTCGACGAACATTTTCCGTCATTATTCCGGAAGAGGTCTTCGTCGAATTAAGGAATTGCAGCCGCAGTCTGGATCGGGGCGATCCCCAGCGCAAAATTGCGAGTAACGTCCCTGACTAATCAGTCGACGGGAGACAGTTAATCATCAACCACGACCGGATCACTTTGGCGATGCGCCAGATAATCGAATTAGACGGGAGCGATTCTGGGGATAGTGACGGTATCGTTTTTTTGAACTGACCGTCCACGTGGAGATGCTGAGCGTACTTCTGTCTCAGCGCCTGGGTTGCGGCGTGTCGAGCGGCTTTGCCCGCAAGTGCCGTTGCAGCGCGAAGGTGCGTCCCGTAGATCGCAGTTTGTGATCAACTCTAATGCCGCCGAGTTCGACTTCAGGGCTGCCCGAAGGCTCCCGAGCAGCTTCCCTGTCGAACTCGGCGCACTGAGAGCACCCAAGGTCGTCGGTGAGCTAGGGGACACGCACCAGGGTGAGGCGGGCTCGTTCGTCGAAGTCGCGGGCGAGTGTCGTGGTGTGGAACGGTTGGAGGCGGGTGCGGAGGTCGGTGATGGCGTGGATGCAGCGGGATGACGTCACGGTGATGGCGAGGTCCAGGGCCCGGTTGGCGTTGTCGACGGCGGCCTCAAGGTTGCTGCTGGTGAGAGCGGCGCGGGCCAGGGCGGCCTGGCTCAGCGCGCCGCGGCGGGCCCGGTTCTGGTTGCGGGCCTCGGCGGCCGAGCGTCGGGCGAAGCGAGTGGACTCGACTGGCCGGGCGATGTCGCCGAAGGCGTTGGCCCACTCCCCGGTGAGGTAGGCCGTGTCGATGAACCGGGCCCATTCCGGCTCGTCGTCGCGGTGCACGTTGGTGAACGCGGCTTCGGACTGGGCGACGGTGTGGGCGGCTTCACGGGGTTCGCCGAGGGTGGCGTGGGCCCGGGCCTGCAGTGCCCACAGGTCGGCGGCGCAGGCCGGGCTGTCGGCACGGGCGAGCCCGTGGCGGCCGGCGGTAGCCAGCTGCAGCGCCTCACGCGGATGGCCGAGCATCCGGGCCTGGTCACACATGCCAGCCAGCACATGCGCACCGAGCGCGACGTCCCCGGAGGCTTGGGCCAGCCGCAGAGACTGCAGCAGGTAGCGCTGCGCGAGAGCTTGCCGCCCGTCATCACAAGCCATCCAGCCCAGCAGATAAGTCTGTTCGCTTGCGGCGGCGAACAAGCCCGCGTTGGTGTCGGGGTCGGCGTCACGCACCAGCGGTAACACGTGGCCGGTGACGTAAAGGGCCAGCGCCCGGCGGGCGTGGCCACCGCCGCGCATCACGTCGGCTTCCTGGTAGACAGCGAACGCCTCGTGGATCGACGCGACCTGTTCGTGATCGACCCTGCCCCCGGGACGCGGCTCGGTGGCGTCCAGGGTGGCGAGCAGCCAGTCGCGGCTGGGGGCGACCGCGGCGGCGGCGACAAACGGCGCGCTGCACAGAAAACCACGGCGGTACACGTCATTCCTCCCGAGGTCGGCGACCACCGCCACGGCAGCCCCCAGACCCAACTCATACCTCAACCCGATGTCGGTGTCCGCGTCAGCGGTAAGGCCGATCGCCTCGGGCGAAACGAGGTAACCGAAGTGCTCGCTGAACAACTCACACAAGATCGCAGGCACCGGCGACTGCGGTTGCTGACCAGCGAACCAGGCACCGACCCGACTCGCGTCGGTGTTCAGGCGCAAGCCCCGGGACTGCCCCCGGCGATTTGACCCGCCGAGCCAGCTCCTTACGCGACCAACCAGGGCGTCCCCACACCCGCTCCAAATCACCATTCGCACTGCGCGACCTGGCCACCGCCAGCCCCCCCTTCGTCGATGTGGACCACCACAGGCTCCCTCACCCGCACCCACCGATTTCGCACGACCCCGCACTACCCCCACACCCCGTACCGGACATGCCCCGAGCACGGTTAGCTGATCACGCCGACGAGAGATCTCGCGGGCAGCTGGCCCCGGTGGCCGCCGTGACCCCGACGGCCACCGGTAACCCAACCGCGAATGCAGGAAGTCGATGACGATGCCAACCACAGCAGATCATGGCCGCTCGGTGTACCAGACCAGCTACGAGTTCATGTGCACGATGCTGTGCAAGGTCTTGGCGGACGGTATAAAGGCCGGGCTTGGTGAGGAAGGGGTCGGTTCGCTGCGATGTCGGGTCAGCGGCGCCCTGTACGCCGTGCTGCTGGACCACCCGGTTGATGAGCGGGGGCGCTGCCGGTCGTGTCGTCGTCCGGGTGCGGTGTTCGCGCTGCGTCGTCGGCGCTGTGAGGTGCACCGGGAGGCAGGTTATTGGCTGCGTCAGCCTGACTGGATCCTGGTTTCCCGAGGTAGCCCAGGAGTGGCGATCGGCCCCCCACTCGCCGGGCATGTCACCCCGACCCCTTCCCCGGACTCCCCACAGCCGTGAACTCGACGAGACCGACCTAAACCGAGCGACAAAACGTCGGTGGGGTCGAGTTCACGGACAGCGAGGACAGTACGGTGAGCGCGTCCCAGTCCTCGATCGCCTGCAGGCACCGTTGGAGGATGGGGAATTCCCCTCTCCGTCGGCCGCCTTGGGTCAGGATTTCCTTGACGTGCAGAGCCAGTGGAGTGGCCAGGTTCCACACCAGGGCCGCGCGGAAGTCGTCGAGGGACTCATCGAATAGGTATCCCGTCACGCCATACTCGGCTAGCCGGGCATGGTAATGCCGCAGAAGGTCGGCGTCGACCGCCCGACGCGTCTCGGTCGTCAGGCTGGTGGCAAGGAACCGCGCCACGTCGACCATGCCGGTGGCCCGCTGCACGAACTGGAAGTCGATGAGGGTGACGGTCGGGTCGGCGTCGTCTCCGCCGAACGCCAGGTTCTGGCTGTGGAAGTCCCCGTGCACGAGGGTGCGCGGTGCGCGGGAGAGACGCTCGGCGAGAGCATCGAAGTGGGCGATCAGCAGCCGTGGGACCTCGCCTAACATCGCAGGCCAGTCGCCGGTGTAAGCCCGCAGCCACCGCAGACAGAACGTCGAGATCTCCGCGTCAACCGGGTCGCGAACCCAGTTGAGCCCAGCGGGCAGGTCGCGGTTCCACCAGTGGCCGTGCAGGCGAACAACCTCGTCCAGCGCCAATGTCGCGCGTGCCGGGTCGCACCCGTCACGCTGCCGGACGAATCCCCCGTCCCCTAGATCCTCCAGCAGCAGCAGACACGTCCCGGCGACCTCGTCGATCGCGCAGTGGTAGACCGTCGGCACCCGCACGCCCGCGGACTCATGCACCCGCTCGCGGTAGAACCGGGCCTCGGCCAGGGCAAGGGTGCTGCTGTCGGCGGACCCTGCGGGCGGATACTTGACAATGAGCGACTCGGGCGCCGATCCCGCGGTCCCGGAATAGTCGAGCCATACCCGATCCACTGTCCCCACCAAGCCGGCCCCTCCGACCCGGCCGACCCGCAGGCCCGCGACCCGCCCGTCGGGCCCCAACCATCCACCGTTGCGGAGCACGTCCGTCACAGCGTCCGCGGTGATGCTGAGCACGGGGCTCAGGTGAAGTATGGCGTGATTTTGTTGTCGACCATGCTCAGCGCGGAGCCGATCGCCATGTGCATGTCCAGGTACTGGTAGGTGCCGAGCCGGCCGCCGAACAGGACGTTGCGCTCGGCGGTTTCGCGCCGGGCCAGGTCCCGGTACCGCTCCAAGGTGGCGCGGTCTTGCGGGGTGTTGATCGGGTAGTAAGGCTCGTCCTCCTTGTCGGCGAATCGCGAGTACTCCCGGACGATCACGGTCTTGTCGGTGGGGTAGTCGCGCTCGGGGTGGAAGTGCCGGAACTCGTGGATGCGGGTGTAGGGCACCTCCTCCTCGGCGTAGTTCATCACCGAGGTGCCCTGGAAATCCCCGATCGACAGGATCTCGGACTCGAAGTCCAGCGTGCGCCAGCCCAACCACCCTTGCGAGTAGTCGAAATACCGATCCAACGGCCCGGTGTAGACGATCGGGGTGCCGGCGGGTATCTCCGCACGCACATCGAAGAAATCAGTGGACAATCGAACGTCGATGTTCGGGTGGTCGGCCATCTTCGTCAACCACGCGGTGTACCCGTGCACCGGAAGACCTTCGTAGGTATCGTTGAAGTACCGGTTGTTGAAGTCGAACCGGACCGGCAGCCGCGCGACGATGGACGCCGGCAGCTCCCGAGGGTCGGTCTGCCACTGCTTGGCGGTGTAGCCACGGAAGAACGCGTCGTACAGCGGCCGTCCGACCAGCGAGATGCCCTTCTCCTCGTGGTTGGCCGCCGTCGTGGGGTCGGCGATCTCGCCGGCCTGTTCAGCGATCAGCGCGCGGGCCTGCCCGGGGGTCAGGTACCGGCCGAAGAACTGGGAGATCGCGGCCAGGTTGATGGGCATCGGATACACCTGGCGCGGTAGATGGTGAACACGCGGTGCTGGTAGCCGGTGAAATCCGTGAACTGGTTGGCGTACTGCCACACCCTCGTGTTCGACGTGTGGAACAGGTGCGCGCCATAGCGGTGGACCTCGATGCCGGTCTCCGGCTCGGCCTCGGAGTACGCGTTCCCACCGAGGTGGGTGCGGCGCTCCAGCACCAGCACCCGCTTGCCGAACTGGGTGGCGACCCGCTCGGCCACAGTCAGGCCGAAGAAGCCCGAACCGACCACAATCAGGTCATATCCCGCAGGGTTCACGAGGGGTGAACTTACCGGTCACCGGCTAGGCGGCGCGGCTGGCTCCCGCGTTCGGAGTTGCGGCTGCGCGTGGCCGGTCGCCGTCGCGGGACTCGGCTGTGCCCTCCGGGATGCGGAGGATCGCGTCGATCAGCTGCTGCGTGCGGGTCTGGGATCGCAACCACGAGGGCAGATCCAGCAGCGCCATGATCTCGTCGGCGAGCACCTCGCCGATCACGTCCGGCCACAGCCGCTTGGCCTTCGCGGCGGCGACCGCAGCCATCCGGTGCGCGGCGTACCGGTCGGCTTCCTGGGCTATCAGAGCGGTCATCGCGTGCCGTCCGAAGCCCGGTGGCGAACCTGGGTTTCCTCGATCTCGCGCAAGGCCTCGATCTCGGCGCGTACCGCTCGCTCCCGCTCACTGATCCGCCAGGCCTCGCGACCCAGCGCCACCAGCTCGGCCAGCAACGGAGGCACCGACCGGACCGGCGCGGAGCTCGTCATGGCTGGGTCCAGTCGCGAACAATTCACAGACACAGCGCACCTCCGGTCGTCTCATTGACGGTTGTCCCTGGGGCGGGCTCACGTCGCCGAGCAGGCGCGGTGACCCCGTGCTCTAGAAGAGCGCGGGGCCGCGCCGCTGATACGTGTGACATGCCGGGGCTGCTAACAGGTGATGGTGGTGCGGAACGCCCGCCAGGTCGAGGCGGGGACGGCCAGGGCGGGGCCGTCGCTGTCAGGTCAATCGGGCGGTGAGCAGCGTGCCTTTGTTGACGGCGTTGCCAGCGAACTCGCCCAGGGTACGGCCGTACCGGTCCGCCGCCTGGGTCCGGCTGATCGCCGTGACCTGCCAGTCGTGGTCGCGGAACCACCGCTCGACATCCGGCCGGTCGTCGTTGG
Source organism: Pseudonocardiaceae bacterium (assembly GCA_050699595.1). GTDB lineage: Bacteria > Actinomycetota > Actinomycetes > Mycobacteriales > Pseudonocardiaceae. The sequence goes on from JBOHFI010000023.1 coordinate 69,810, forward strand.
GCCGCAGGGTGGCCATGTCCAGCCCGAGCCTGTGGTAGATATCCTGCAAGGCGGCGTTGTAGGTCTTTCTGTTCGGGTCGGCCTCCTCCGTGGCGAACCAGCTGCCTGCGGCGGAGAGCCGGTGCACGTGCGCGAACAGTGCTTCCACAGCTGTGCCGGGCAGGTAGCCGAGCAACCCTTCGGCCAGCCAGGCGGTAGGACGCTCCGGGTCGAAGTGCGCGCGGAGCAAGGCGCCGGGCCAGTCCGCTCGCAGGTCGATGGGCACGACGTGACGCGCGCAGCCGGCGATCGCGCCCTGTTCGGCCAGCACTGAGTCCTTGAACTCCAGCACCTTCGACTGGTCGATCTCGAATAGCTCGACACGCGCGGGCCAGCGCAACCGGAATGCGCGCGTATCCAGGCCCGCCGCGAGGATCACCACCTGCCGGACACCGGTGGTGAAGGCGTCGAGGAAGTACTCGTCGAAGAAACGCGAGCGCACCCCCAGGTAATCCGCCATCATCGCCCAGAAATCGGCCCACTGCTTGTCGGCCTCGGACCGGTTCTCGGAGTCGTCGACGTCGGCCCACCTGGTGGGCATGGGTACCGTGATCCCGGAACGCGTGACGAAGCCCTCCGCATACGGGTCGTCGATCAGCGCGTCGTCCCGCCTGCTCTCCATCGACCGCGCGGCGGCGACCCACAATGCGGTGATCCCCACCCCGGACACGATATCCCAGTCGTCGTGTTCATCCACGTCGTTCTCCCTTACCGGACTCCGGACATGAGCCGACGGATCATCGGGCTGAGCCCGATGACGATCAGTCCGACGATGATCGCCGCCGCGCCGAGGATGCCGAAGTAGGGTGCCTCGTGCTGTGGGCTGTAGTAACCGGCGAGCGATCCTGACATCGCCGTGCCCAGGGCGACGGACAGGAAGTACAGCGCCACCGTCTGGCTGCGGAACGCCCTCGGTGAGATCTTGGTGGCCAGTGAGAGCCCGACCGGTGAGATCATGAGCTCCCCGATCGCGAAGACGAGCAGGATGACGGCGAGGACGAGCAGCGGAGTGTGCGGTCCACCGTCGCCAACCCACGGCAGGAACAGCAGGAAAGCCAGACCCATGATCACGGTGCCGAGCGCGAACTTGATCGGCGTCGACGGCTGGCGGGGCCCGAGTTTGATCCACAGCAGCGCGAACACGGGTGCGAGCGCGATGACGAATACCGGGTTGAACGCCGTCACCCATTCCGTGGGCATCTCCCAGCCGAACAGGTTCCGGTCCGTCCGCCCGTCGCCGTAGATCTCCACCACCGTGAACTGCTGCTGATACAGCGACCAGAACACCGCGTTGGCGACGAACAAGGGAATGAAGGACCACACCCGACTGCGCTCCACCACTGTGATCGTCGAACTGGTCAGGATGACCGCGAAATACCCCACCGCGGCCACACCACACACGACGATCACGACGTCGGACAGGTTGGTAGCGGTGATCACTCCGGTCAGCACCAGGGAGACCCCCGCGGCCGCGAGGGCCACGGTGGCGCCGGCGATCATGGTCCACCGGGAACGGGGTAGCGGGTTGGGGACGACGCCGGCCTCGGCACCCAGGTTGCGGCGCCCGATCGTGTACTGGATCAGGCCGGCGGCCATGCCGATGGCGGCCACTCCGAAGGCGTAGTGGAAACCGAGCGTGGTCCGGGTGAGCCCGGTGAGCAGCGGCCCGGTCAGCGCACCGATGTTGATCCCCATGTAGAAGAGCGAGAAACCGGCGTCCCGGCGCTCGTCGCCCTCCGTATACAGGGTTCCGACGACGGCGCTGGCGTTGCCTTTCACCCCGCCGCTGCCCAGGGCGACACACGCCAGGCCCACACCGACGCCCAGGAAACCCGGCAGCACCGCCAGCGCGATGTGCCCGATCATCACCAGAACCGCGCTGGCGAACAACGTCCGCTCGGCGCTGAGTACTCGGTCGGCGATCCAGCACCCGGCGATGGTCGAGACGTAGACCAACCCGCCGTAGGCGCCGACCAGGCTGGTGGCCGTGGCCTTCGGCAGCCCGAGCCCGGGGTTGGTGCCCGCCACTCGGTAATACAGGTACAGAGTCAGCGAGGCTTGCATCCCGTAGTAGGAGAAGCGCTCCCACATCTCGACGCCGAACAGGTTGGCCAGCCCGCGGGGATGGCCGAAGAACGCCCGGTCGGTACGGGGGTCGGTGATGGTTGCGCTCATCTGCGTAACTGTGCCCTCCGGGCACGCCCGGGTGCCAGTAGGCACCGGTGGTGGGTCGGGTGATGCGCTCGGCCCCCGCCGAGTGCTGTGGCGGGAGCCGAGCGTGTCGTGGGCCGGTCGTCAACGCATCCCGGCCCTGCTGGAGCAGGATGGCCAGGCCTTCCAACCCTGCGCGCGGAGCACTTTCTCGGCGATGGCGATCTGCTGCGCCCGGGTGGCGTGGTTGGCGGTGTCCGCGTACGCTCCGCCACCGTAGGAACGCCACGTCCCGCCGCTGAACTGCAGCCCGCCGTAATACCCATTTCCGGTGCTGGTGTTCCAGTTACCGCCGCTTTCGCACTGTGCTATGATATCCCACCGGTCCTGAGGCGCCGTGCTCGCGTGAGCCGACGCCGCGAATGCCAGTGAAACCGTCACAACGGCTACGACGATACCAATGCGCGCGAGTAACTGAGAAGTCCTCGTCATGTCGATTCTCCGTGAAACGCGCACGCGACTGATGGCCTCGAAAAACGCGTGGGATTCGGGTCCCGCGTCGATCGATCGCCAGCCTGCGCCCCTGTCCCGATTCGGGGTGAGGTTGCGGTATCCGGCCCTGAGGGACAGGGCTCTGCGCACCGGGGCCGGATTCCCGTACCAAGGGGGCTCCTTCGTACGGGACTCTGTTGACCGTACGGATCGCCAAGGGTGGCGCAAGGGGGGTGGCCGCGTTGCCAGTCGAGTAGGGGTACGAGTGGCAACACCATCACACAACGCAACGGATGCTGACGTTTCCGCAGGCAGAGCGGCGGCGACCAGCGTTATTCGCGAACGCGATTTGTCGGTTTTACGAACTGTTCAAGTGGTGGGTCGGTCACCCGTTCGTGCGCGGCGAGAATGTATTTCCTGCTTTCGATCCGCCCCGGTTCGCGTTGGTTGTGGTGGATGCGCACTGAGGTGGGTATGGCGGTCACCAGCATTACGGGCGAATCCACCGACCATGCAGATGCAAGAGCGTAATGATCACTGATCGCCTTGGCGTGGCGACAGAAAAGGTCGCCGAAAGCACCCGAATTGTGATCGACATCTACCATCCGCGACCGAGGCGACTGGACCGACCAGCGGCTGCCTGCCACGTCGGGTCGCTCACCGTGCGTGCCCTACCCGGGTGATGGTAAACCGGTGGTGTACCGTCAGAAGGTGACGTCAAAGATGATCAAAGTGGACGAGCGGACACACGCGCGGCTGGCCGAGCTGGCGGCCGAACAGGGCACGACCATCGGCGGATACATCGGCGCGCTGTTAGGCCCCCAGCGGACCCACGCCGAGTGGAAGGCCATCGGCCAGCAGAGCCAAGACTATCTGCGGGAGCACTTTGGCTTCGATCCCACACCACAGGAGCAAGCTGAGATGGAGGCCAAGCACGCCGCGATCATTGCTGATCTTGACGCCCAGTTCGCCAGCCGCCGCCGGGCGCGGCGAAACACCGCGTGACCGCGCCAGCGGCAAGCGGCTATCTGCTGGACACCACGGCGTTGACGGCGCTCCCCACAAGTCACCAGGTGTCCCTCCTGATCACAATAACGCCCCATTCTCACTTGCCCCTCTACGCGCCCGTCACGTGCCTGGATGTGGCAGACCGCATCAGGCCGGGGATCGCCCGGCATATCGGGCGGATTCCCGCCATCGAGCCCGTTGACCTGACCTATGCCGAGGTGCTCGACATGCGCGAACGCACACCGCGGCTGGCGCAGGATGTGGCACACGTGGTCAGGCTGGCTCACCCGGGCCCCGAGTGGCCTGCGGGGTTGATCGTGGCGACCGGCCTGCCCGACCTGTATGATGCCTTTGATTTTCAGATTTACCCCATCGCTGACTGACCAGTCAGTCGACACAATGTGCTGCTACCCACCCGGATATCCTGGCATGCTGTTGGCGACCACCACGTGGCGCTGCCCCACATCCTGGGCGTTGATCTCATGCAGTTGCCGGAGAAGGTGATGTAGAGACTTAGCAACCGTTCCCTTCGCTGCTTCGCGAGATCTGTAGCTGATCGACCAGCAGGACGGTATCCGGGATGTCCGCGACCCCACCCGTGAATTTGCCCTGCTTGATGAGCTGGTTAGTCGTGTCGTCGACCAGTGCGGTGTAGATCGTGTAAAGACTACCGGGGAGGGTGTCTTTCGCCCCGATGGTGATGTTCCCTGCGGTCCACTTGTGCTCGGCCGCGTCCACGGTCACTCGTTTGAAATAATACTTCGGTAGCGCGTTGCTCCGTCGAGCGACCAACCAGAGCGTGCGGCCGGGCGGCACATCACCCGTACCAGTGAGGGTAGCACGACACGGAACCGGGACGGTGACAGGATTAATCTTGATGGGAAGGGATGTCGTGCCTGGGGCCGCGAGACCAGGCACTTTGTGGCCAGAACTCCCTGTGGTTACTCGCGTAGTTGACGATGGCGATTCCTGACTTGAGCTGAGATCTTTCAAGCCAAGGATACGAGCGCCAGAAGGAAAAATTAATATGACAATGCCGATAATCACGAGAAAGAGCCCAGCGGGAAGCGTGAGTTCCCAACCCAGAAACTTGACATTGACAACATCCGTCGCTTTTTTTAAAATGATGAACACGGTTCCAGTCACCGCCACAATGGCGCCGATTATATACAGTGCCAACACGAAAAAGATCTTACCTGTAGTCATGATTCTCGTCCAGTGTCACAGGCAAGAACTTCCGTGGGGGCCGCCCCGGTGTTACGAAGCCGGCCGTGGGCTGAGTGCGAGCGCTGGGACCAACTGGTCGTCCAGCGTCATCCGAACGTCTCCGGCGCCGTCGCGCAGCGGGACCCACACCACGCCGTACCACTCGCCTCGTGCGCCACGAACCCAGCGCTTCAGCATGCCGGGAACTCGGCCGGTGAGGTCGAGGCCGTCGGCGACGACCCGCTGCCGGTGATCGGGCGGCAGCGGGAACGCCACGTCGAGGTCTATCCACACCGCCCTGGCGCGCACCTCCTGGCCACCGGTGATGCCCTCACCGCCATGGGCGCCGATCCACCCGAGTGTCACACGCTGCTCCCTGGTCGACTCATCTCACTCGAGCGCGGGGGAGCGCGCCTGTGTCACCAAACATGTTCCGGGTCACCACGTATGGTCCGCCGAACACGGCGAGACGGCAAGCAGGCGAGACGGTTACGGGAGCTTGGTCGCGAGGACGTCGATCTTCTCGATCTTCGGTGGGCCGTCGAAAAGGTCGGGTGCCTGGGCCATCAGAGCCTCGGCGACCCTGCCGGACAGATGGGCGTCGCGACCCGAGTCGTCGCCGAACACGTCGAAGATCCCGTAGGTGGAGCCGCCCAGCCGAACGGCGAACCACGCGGTGGTCGCCGGCTCGTCGTTGACCAGGGCAAGCCCGCCGTGGAGGAACTCCTCGACAGCGGCCTCCTTGCCCGGCTTCGCGTCCATCGTCACGAGCAGGCCGACCGTTGGCATGGTTGCCATGGTGTGTGTCTCTCTTCCGAGTAGGGGGTGCCGCAGGTGATCATTGCGGCTACTAGTATGGCCCGTCCACTACGACCGGTGGCGGGCCAGGTCGGCGGCGCCGACGAGGCCGGCCTCGGCACCCAGTTCCGCGATCCGCAGCTCGGCCACCGGCCGGTACCCGCGGCCGGTCAAGGATGCGGCGAAGGCGGCCGACGCGGGAGCGCACAGCACCTCACCGGCCGCGGACACGCCGCCACCGATGACGAACAGGCCGGGATCCAGGATCGCGGCCAGCCCGGCCAGCCCTCGCCCCAGCCACATCCCGACCACCTCGAAGCACCGCAACGCCGCCACATCGCCGGCCGCGGCTGCCTGGGTGACCATCTCGCCGGTGATGTCCTCGGGCCGGCCGCCGGCCAGACGCACCAGTTCTCCGGTGATGTCGGGACGGTCGCGGACAAGCTCGTGGGCCTCCCGCAGGAGCGCCCGACCGCTGGCGTACTGCTCCCAGCACCCCCGCAAACCGCATCCGCAGCGCCGCCCGCCGGGGACGACGGTGACGTGGCCGATCTCCGCTGCCGCGCCGAACTGGCCGCGCAGCAACTGCCCGTTCACCACGATGCCGCCCCCGATGCCGGTGCCCACCGTGACGGCCACCACGTGGTCCGCACCGCGGCCGGCGCCGAACCGGACCTCCGCCCACGCGGCGGCGTTGGCGTCGTTCTCGACCACCACGGGCAGCCCCAACCGGCGCTGCAACGACGCCTGCAGCGGGTCGTCGCGCCAGGCGAGGTTCGGGGCGAACATGACCGTCGAACGCCGTGCGTCGATGAAGCCGGCCGCCCCGATGCCGACCGCCTCGACGTCGTATGCGCTGGTGAGCTCGCCGACCGCGGCGGCGATGGCGTTCTCGATCCGCGACACATCGTCGGCGGGGGTGTCCCGGTGTGTGGTGGCGACGATCGTCCCGTGCTCGTCGACGACGCCGGCCGCGACCTTCGTGCCACCGATGTCCACACCGATGGTCAGTGTTCTCCTCGTCACGGTTCTCATCGTCACAGCGCCAGTGTGTCCAGGAACCGCCACACCTCCCCGGTCGACTCCAGCACGAAGTCCGCGGCGGTGGTCCGGCCGGCCTGCTCCGGGTCGCCGAGGTCCGCGACGACGACACCGATGCCGTTGCACTGCAGCGGTTCGTGCGAAGGCTCTTTGAGAGCTCGGAAGGCGTCCTCGTCGGTGATGTCGTCGCCGAGATACAGCGGCACGAACTCCTCGCCGTCGACATGCAGGGCGCGGCACAGGTACTGGACGGCCTTGCCCTTGTTCCAGTCGACCTTCGGCTGGATCTCGTAGACCATTTTGCCGGGAGTCACTTTGAGCTGGTCGGGATAGTCGGCGAGCAGTGTGTCCACAACAGCCTCGACGTACTGGCGCTCTCGCGGGGCGACGAGCCGATAGTGCACCGCGACCGAGAACCGTTTGGGCTCGACGACCGCGCCCTGGACTGGTTCGACTTCGGTGCGCAGCCGATCGGTGACCGTGGACAGCAGGCCCTCGACGTCGGCCACCGCATCGCGGTGGAAGGGACCGTCGCGGTCATTCCCCATGTCGAAGCCGTGGCTGCCCGCTATCACCAGGCCGGCGACATCCATCCACTCGGCGACGACGGACCGATCCCGACCGCTGACTACGCATACCGTGGCCCGTTCAGCGAGCCGACGTACCGCGTCTCGCATACGCTCCGAGATGACGGCGTCCTCGGGCCGGTCCACGATAGGCGTCAGCGTCCCGTCGTAGTCGAGGAACACCGCCGGCCGGCGACCGGCCAGGCACCGCGTGAACCGCCGGCTATCGCGTAGCGCGTGGGGCAGTTCGGAGATGATCGGCACGGACACCGCCATGAATCCCCGTCGATTATCCCCGTCCTGATTATCCTCGGCCCGATTCTCCTCGTCGCAGTGCGAGGTACCGCCGCCGGGCGGTGTGGAACCCCCGCAGCGCCGTGCGCACGGCGGGGATCTGGGTGGCGAGGTGCATCTGGTAACGCCACGGTGGCTGGGCCCCTTGGCGTGCCGCCATGGAGTAGGCGAAGGCCACGGCGTCCTCCCGGCTGAGGTGGCGGTCAGCGCGTTCGAACCATGCCATGCTGGTACGAGCTCCGGCTTGGATCGACCGCAGCGCCGCGCGACCTCGTCGGTCGAAGTCCGCCAGAGCCGCGGTCGGATCGTCGTGTTCGTAGAGACTCTGAGCGAGCATGACCGCGTCGATCATCGCTAGTCTGGTGCCGGATCCGAGGGTGAAATGGGTGGTGTGGGCGGCGTCGCCGATGAGTACCAGGTTGTCGTGGTACCAGGCGTTGTTGGTTACCTGGGTGAAGCGCAGCCACCGAGCCGGCTCACCGCGGGATTGGCTGATCAGCGAGTGGCCGTCGAGAGCGTGCTCGAAGATCTTCTCTAATAGTTGGACGCCGTCCTCACTGCTGAGGGAGTCGAATCCGAGTGCCTGCCACGTCTGTTGAGCGCATTCCACGATGAAGGTGCTGATCCCGGAGGCCGAAGGGTAGGCGTGGAACCAGATCCACCCGGCTGAGGTTTGTTCGAAGGCGAAGGTGAAGCTGTCGAAAACCTTGTCGGTGCCCAGCCAGAGGTAGGGGTTCCCGCCGACGTCCACGCGGGAGCCGAAGTCCTCGCCGTGGCGAGCTCGCATCCGGCTGTTCGCGCCGTCGCAGATCACCACGAGGTCGGCGCCGGCCAGCTCGGCGAGATCGTCGACCTCGTGGCGGTGCTGGACGTCGATCCCGAGTTCGGTGGCTCGCCGGCCGAGGATGTCGAGCAGGGCCGCGCGGCCGACACTGAAGCCGTACCCAGGCATGTAAGCCGTCTGCTCGCTGCGCAGGATCACCCGTTGTTCCTGCCACAGCACGGATTCGGCGCGGATCGCCCGGGCGCTCACGGGGTCGTTGCGGAACAGCATATCGAGTAGGTCGTCCCAGTACACCACGCCCCAGCCGTAGGTGGCGCCAGGGGGATCCCGTTCGATGACGGTGATGTCGTGGCCCGCGTCGCGTAGTTTCGCCGAGATGGCGAAATACAACCCGGCCGGTCCGCCGCCGATGCACACGATTCTCATGTCACTGCTCCATTCCCTACGGATGGGGTTGCTGTGCTGGCGCGTGGTGGGGGGTGGTGGAGGTGGTAGAGGTGGGCGTACTGGTTGTTGCTGGTGAGGAGTTGGGTGTGGGTGCCGGTTTCGGTGATGCGGCCGTTGTGGAGGTAGATGATCTGGTCGGCGTCGGTGACGGTGAGC
>JBOHFI010000024.1:0-74298 GCA_050699595.1 Pseudonocardiaceae bacterium
GATCGCATTAGCCTCGCCGAGCCGGGCTCCGATCTGCCGGTAGACCGGCAACGCCTGCTCGTACCGCTCAGCGGCCTCCTCGTAGCGGTCCTGCTGCAGCGCCACATCACCCAACGCCTGGATCGCATAAGCCTCGCCGAGCCGGTCGCCGATCTGCCGGTACACCGGCAACGCCTGCTCGTACCGCTCAGCGGCCTCCTCGTAGCGGTCCTGCTGCAGCGCCACATCACCCAACGCCTTGATCGCATAAGCCTCGCCGAGCCGGGCTCCGATCTGCCGGTACACCGGCAACGCCTGCTCGTACCGCTCAGCGGCCTCCTCGTAGCGGGCCTGCATCCGCGCCACATCACCCAACGCCTGGATCGCATTAGCCTCGCCGAGCCGGTCGCCGATCTGCCGGTACACCGGCAACGCCTGCTCGTACCGCTCAGCGGCCTCCTCGTAGCGGGCCTGCATCCGCGCCACATCACCCAACGCCTGGATCGCATTAGCCTCGCCGAGCCGGTCGCCGATCGCGCGGTAGACCGGCAACGCCTGCGTCAGCAGCTGCTGCTGTCTCGGCCAGTCGTGCTCGAATGCGGCGGCTTGGGCCAGCAAAGACAGCAACTCCACCGTGATCGCCGGGTCCTCGTCGGGCCGGTCGTCCAGTTCTGCCTGCAGGTGGTCGAGAATCTCCCGTCGCTCAAGCTTGGATCCAGCCTCGAGCGACCAGTTGTAGGCGATTCCAAGACCAGCGAGGGTTTCTTTGATGTCGTCACGATCGCCGGTGAAGCGATACACGCCCGTTCGGCCCGACCAGAAGTCAGGAGCCTGACGAGCGAACTCACGCACGGCGAACAGTGGCGCGACGACGACCACCGGCCACGGGAAACGCTGCCAGCAATAGTCCCGATTGAGGTTGAGCAGATCCATCGCCGGAGACTGGCGCAGGCGCAGATCGAGCATGGATTCCAGCCCGTGGACGACCAGCGCGGTCGGCTGATCGTCGCCGACCGCCCGCTCCAGCTGCGCGACGATCCCGTCCGGCGCATGCTCGTCAAGAGTGACCTCCCGAGGGCGCACACCACAGGTCCGCGCACAGTCCCCGGCGATTCGCTGACGCACCGACGGGTGGTTCGCCACGACGAACCCCAACCGGAAACCGCTAGCGCGGGTCAGCATCCGGCACAGCGCCGCCAGCTCCTGGCGGTTCTCCTCCGCTGGTGTGGTACCCGTCGTGGTCATCGACGTTTGCCCGGATCGACCAGTTCCAACAGCGGATTGCGGTCATACCAATGGCCGTGTTCATCCTCGTAGGCCAGCACGAACCGGTCGCGCAGCAGCTCGTTCCACACACCGTGATCGTCCCCCACCTTGTCACGGGACTCATGCACGCGCGCCAGCAACTCCCAGTCCACCGGACGCAACGGCACGGCAAGATCCGCAGCGGCACGCCGCAGCCCACGCTGAGTGATCGCCCGAGTGATCGGCAGCTCCGCGGACCGATGCAGGATCGACTGCAGCATCACGAACAACCCCCGGATGTGACCACCCGAGCAGCACAAGACCTCATCCAGCAGGCCCGGATCAGCGAACACCTCACCCAAACCCACGCCCGCCTTGTCCGCCCGCCGCCGCACGATCTCCCGCAGCACCGCCACCCCCGCGGGGGACTCGCCACCGTCACGAGTACGCACCGGGACCGCGGGCAGCGCCAGAATCTCGCTGCCGTACGCGTCCTGCAGCCGGGCATGAGCACGGCTGTACGCCAGCTCGATCGGGATGGTGTAAAGCACGTCGCAATTCAGCCCCCGCAGGGCTCCCACGTGATCCAGAAACAGGTTCTCATGGTTGGTGTAACCATTGAGCTGCTTACGCGGAATACGGTCCAGCTGATCAACAATGATCGCGATACCACCGTAGCCACCGTGCTCCGGCTGCGCCAGCCACACCCGCGCCTGGCGCAGAACCTCGTTGTTCGTCAAGTCATAGATCGTCGGCAACAGGCCCTGCAACAGGGCGCGGAACTCCTTGCGAGCGGTCGGGAACGCCTCGAACCGCAGGCTCACCTTCACCGGGTCCATACCCACGTCCACCTTGTCGAGAGTGACCCGTCCCTTGAAGAAGTCGCGCACGCCGCCCAGCGCGCTACGGAACTTCGTCTCGGCGAACGAGAAGCCAGCCCCCGCAAGGTCGGACACCAGCTGCCGAACGATCTGGTAGACCAGATCCTCGGGCTGAACGTCATCGAGATGGACCCAACGCTCGGCGAACAACATCGACACGAACACCCGGCGACCACCCACACCGTTCTCAAGACGCTGCCGCACCCGATTCAGCTCAGTCGTCTTACCAGCGCCCCGGTGCCCGGTGAACAGACGCGTGACCGGCCCAGGGCTACGGGCGATCGAGTTCGCCAACCGCACCTTGACGTCATCAGCGGTGTCAAGCTGCTCCTGCCAGTCCACGTACAGGTCGGTCTCATCCGCCTCCAGCGGGCGCAGCGGATCAAACTGAGCCGATAACGCCGTCAACGCATCCACAGGGAGATCCTACTGAGACGTGACTCACCGACACCGACCCAATACCTCGACCAACCACACACCTGCCCCCCGGCTCGGCCACGCCAGCGCCGAAGGCGTAGCGGACCAGGGGCAGGGGTCAAGGTCGTTCAGCGCATACGGTGCTCCACCTTGACCCCTGCCGTTGGCCCGCTCCGGGACGAGCCCGCCGACACGACGGGAGACCCGCTTCCGCCCCTCCCGCCCCGCGACGGGCCAACACCCCACGTGCACCGTCGAAGCCCTGGCCGGCGTTCTCCCAGAGGCGCTACATCAACAAGCGCAGCGCGGTCCAAAAAACCATGCCCTCGTCAGGCGGGCAGGTCGCAGGGATGGCCCGCCACCAGCGCGGGCGGGGTCGGGTCAGGTGTGGACAGGTGTGGCATCCAGGACCTCCGGCACGCCGCCGCACGACACGGGACGGCACAGCGACCACCGCCGGTCGCAGGTCACCGCCAGGACTTCGAGGCTGTAAATAGGCTTCTCAAGCTGCGGTGCGGTCCCGGTCACTACGGTGCTGGGCATGACCGATCACCCCTCCACCATCCCGCCCGGGCTCCGCGTTGAGCCGACTCGCCACCATGTGCGCCCCGGTCAGAGCGCACGGTCGACGAGTGGATGCAGATGCTCAACGACCGCGCGGAGGAGTGCGGCGCCACCCTCGATCCCGAACGCATGGCTGTCGAGGCGACCTTCCGCCTTCAGGACGAACACAGCGAGTGGCTCTACTGGTTCGTGCTGGCCGGCCAGCACGGGACCGGCCTCACTGAGGAGCGAGCCATTGACCGCGACCACATCGGCTACGCGACGCAGGCCACACAGCCTGGCCACGTTGCCGCCACACCCGAGGTCCTGTTGCTCCCGGCGCCGGTCTAGCAAGCCATTCGCGCGTGGGCTGCGCACGGCAGCGGAGCTCTTCCGTGATATCAGGACCGGTCGCGTCAGATGCTCCACCTGGGCCCCGCCCCTCGTCCGCGTCAAGACAAGCTCGCCGACGTGACGGGATCCACGCTGTCGCCTCCACTATGATCGTTTGGACACTTTTCGGTCACTAAACGCATCCAGATAGCCCGATGCGACCACAGACGACGAACGTTTGCAGTCGCGAAAGTCGCAGGTGATCGGCCCTATCCACGACCAACCACCACAGCGGCCCGAGAATCTGTAGGTTCTGGGTCCGAGTCCCAGGCGGCCCACTGTTTCATCTGGTCATGACCCGAGACTGGCCCGGGTTCGCCGGTGCAGCAGTGAGGCTGCGGGCCGAGATCAGGGTGTCAGAGTGGTCGGCCCAGGACTCGGCGCAAGTGGGTGCGGGCGTCCTCGCCGAGCAGGCGGGCCCGCTCGTGCTGCCCCAACACGGATCCCACGCCTCAATCCGGGTGTTCTCGCCGTCGACGATCAACACAGGTGACTCCGTGTTACGGCTCACCAGACTAAGAGTGGCCACAAAACGCACGAATGAGTGATAATACTGGCATTTTTCCCGGCCGAGCGCGACCCTTAGTGAAACAAGTGCACCGATTCCTTGATCACACGAGGGCGGGCAGCGTGACGGTAGCCAACCTCGCTCGTTACGGAACAAAGGACTGCTTAAGGTAGCGGGAACACCGGCGACAGACCCGACCGGTCGCCCGCTTGATGCACATCACCGTGACCCGCTTGGCGAGACCCGCAGAGCGGCGTCAACGGCGCAACGCCCGCCCGGCAGCGAGCCCGTAGTCAAGGTGATCTGACGGTAGCGAGCACCAGACACAGACTGGCGAAGGTCGGTTCCCCCATGCCTAGTGAAGGAAAACCACCCCGCGCTCGCCGCAAGGCGATACCCGCAACCTGCGCTCTGCACCGAGGCCCGGTGGGTTTCGCCAACTTGATGGTGAGCGTGAACAACGGCACTATCGTGTTCGACCCGCACGTCACCGGCGCCTGCGTCATCACGTTGGACGAAGACGGTGCCTGTTTGCTCCGCGACCTGCTGACGGAATGGCTGGGATGAACCGGGCCGTGCCTCAGGGCTCCGTGGGGTATCGGGGTGCGGGGTCATCGGGTGGGGAAGGCTGGCCGAGGTGAGGGTCCGAGCAAGAACACCAGCGCGAGCACGGCGGTCAGCAGCAGGGTGAGCCAAGGCGTGACGAGCGCGAGCAGGGTGGCTGCGACGTAGCCGACCAGGCCGGCGAGATAGCGGAGATCCACGTCACGTTGGAACTCCGCGCTGATCCCGTCGAAGAGCAGACCCGCCGCTGGCTGTAGTACCAGATGTGGTTGAACGCCACTGCGGCGCCGGTGAGGGTGCCTCCATAGAGCAGTATCGCGGTGCCGGCATCCGCGCCGGTGGTGTGCTCGGCGACCAGCCGGGTGGGCAGCGGCAGGAACGACACGCATCCCAGCAGCAGCAGGTTGGCCAGTAGCAGTAATTGGTCCACCCGCTCGACGAGCCGGAACAGGGCGTAGTGGTTGGCCCAGATGATGCCGATCTGCAGGAAGCTGGCCGCATAGGCGGCGATGTTGGGCAGCGCATGACCCAACGCCTCCGCCAGGGACTGGCCGGCCTGCGGCTCGACCCGTATGTCGAGGATCAGCAGGGTGATGGCGATGCCAACACACCGTCGCTGAACGCCTCGAGCCGCGCCGCATCACCACGTTCCGCCGCGCCGGTCCACCATCTCGCCATGCCCACTCCGGTGTCTCGGTGCTCGCCCCTGCTGCGGGACCGGAAGCAGCGTAAGACTGTAAGCAAGTTCCAGAACGCTGAGCCGGCCTACGACCAAGCTGCGGATCGCAGAACTGGCTTTCACAGTGTGGCCCCTGATCGGGTGGAGGTTCGTCGGCGGCTCTGGTTCGGGTTAACGGCCTGACGGTGGATGTTCCGCGCCGGTGAAGTGCTGCGCGAGGTGTTAGGCGCCCTCAGGGTCGATGCCGTGCCGGCTTGGGCTATGTCGCCGATGTTGCGACCCGAGAGCGAGGCGTCTCTATACACGAGATCCCACGCAGCAAGAACCAAGGAGACATCCGTCCTTCATCGCGGCGTCACGTCCCGTTCATTCCTCCACGCTAGCTTCCGCCCATACAACAACCCACCGCAGCACGTAGCCGACGTCAACAAGTAAAACTTTGCCGGGCCGGTGGGACAGTGACGCAAATTTTTCCCAGTCACTGCAGGTACGACTAGAATCCGCTAGTCTCTCAACCCTCGGTTTTCTTCAGGACAATCACGTGAACATCATTTCTTCCCGTCGAATTGATTTCCACTAAATGACGACCGCGGTACCGTCTCTGTGACACCGTGACCGCTCTACGGTGGTTTCGGTACCATAACTACCGCTAGGATGAGCGTTGTGTCGACTTCAGGCAGGGGATCTGGTTTCTGGAGATTTTGGGTCACGTTACCCGGTATTATAACGGCAATTGCGGCGCTGCTCACCGCCGTTGTCGGTGTTGCGAGCCTCTGGCGCGCGGCGGGTAACGGTGCTACAGATGCGCCCGCCGCCCCAACCGCACCGTCGGGTACCAGCGTTCCGAGCTTTCTTTTCACACCGTCGAGAACCCGCTTGTCGACCTGTTTTCGGGCCTCGGCCGGGAGGCCGACGTACTGTTCACCCGCGATCTCCAACCACACCGGCCCGTACCTGGGCATCTACAGGCGGACCCAGTTCCCGTGCTCGTCACGTGCGAACAGCCCGGTGACATCGCCAGCCTTGGCTCGGGCGACCTGCTCCTGCTCCTGCGCGGACAGGGGGTTGGCCCGGATCGCCGCGATACCCCACCACTGATCAAGCATCTCATCGAGCGGCGCGACATCGAACGTCTCCAAGGCCCGCGCGGCGGCCTGCTGGAACTCGGCCTCAAATCGCGCGCACTCAGCTGGAGCGTACTCGGCCAGGGCCGCCCGAATCGCCGACCCGGAACGCTCGATCTTCATCGTGGCCACAGTCATCCGCCCAGTATCCGCGCACGCGACGGCGGACCCTCGGCAGGGACGGACCACGGCGTGGCGCGCGTCCGAGGCCTCACCAGCCAGCAGATGCCGCAAGAGGAGCTGGATCGCGCTGCACACTCGATCAGATGATGAGGACGGCGCGGAAGTCGTTGACGTTGGTGAGGGTGGGGCCGGTCACCACCTGATCACCCAGCGTGGCGAAGAAGGTGTGCCCGTCGTTGTCGGCCAGTGCGGCTGCGGCGTCTACCCCGAGTTGCTCGGCGCGGCGCAGGGTGTCGGGTGCGATGAGCGCGCCGGCCACCTCCTCGACGCCGTCGACGCCGTCGGTGTCGCAGGCGATGGCGTGCACGTTCGGTTCCCCGCGCAGGGCCAGGGCCAGCGACAACAGCAGCTCGACGTTGCGGCCGCCGCGGCCGGTGCCGCGCACGGTCACGGTGGTCTCACCGCCGGAGAGCAGCACGCAGGGCGCCGGCGCCGGCTGGCCGTGGCGGCGTACCTGGCGGGCGATCCCGGCCAGCACGACCCCGACCTCCCGGGATTCGCCCTCCAGCGAGTCACTCAAGATCACCGGTGTCACTCCGGCCCGTCGGGCCACCGCCGCGGCGGCCTCCAGGGACTGCTGCGGGGCGGCGATCACGTGGTTGGTGACGCGGGCCAGCCGCGAATCGTCGGGCCCCGGGCAACCCGAGGTCGTCTCCAGATGCGCCCGCACCGCCGATGGTACCCGCACCTGGTAGGCGGCCAGCGCCGCCAGTGCCTGCGCCGGGGTGGACGCCTCCGCCACGGTGGGCCCGGAGGCGATGACGGCGGGGTCGTCACCGGGCACATCAGAGATCAACAGACCTACGGTGGCTGCCGGGTAGGCCGCCGCGGCGAGTCGGCCGCCCTTGATCGCCGACAGGTGCTTGCGCACCAGGTTCATCGTCTCGATCGGCGCCCCGGATCGCAGCAGCGCGGTGTTGATCTCCTGCTTGTCGGCCAGAGTGATCCACGGCGCGGGCAGCGCCAGCAGGGCCGAGCCACCACCGGAGATCAGCGCCAGCACCAGGTCGTCCGCGCTGAGCCCGGACACCAGCTCCAGGATCCGGCGGGCGGCCCGCTCGCCTGCCGCGTCGGGCACCGGGTGCGCCGCCTGCACGATCTCGATGCGCGAGCACGGCGCCGCGTGCCCGTAGCGGGTCACCACGAGCCCGCTCAGCGGGCCGTCCCACGCTTGCTCGACCGCCTGTGCCATCCGCGCCGACGCCTTGCCCGCGCCGACCACAATGGCGCGCCCTGATGGCCGCGCCGGCAGGAAGAGCGCCACCCGCTGTAGCGGGTCCGCAGCCGCCACCGCCGCGTCGAACATCGCCCGCAGCAGCGCAGGCGGACTACCGTCGCCGGAAGCGACAAGTTGATCACCAACCGGCGTGCTCACGGCACCAGCTTGGCATCTTGATCGTCGGAAGTGAGGTGTCACTGTGCACATCTGCACGGCTACGCCTCAGTTTCGGCGATCTTCGCGGTTCGGATGATCCGTGGCGCACGGCCGGTCTGCGTCGCGTGGTGCGCGGTGGGGTCAGTGGGTGAGGGTGGTGAGGAAGGCGTGCCAGGCGGGGGTGGGGACGGTCAGGGCGGGGCCGGTGCGGTTCTTGGAGTCGCGCACCCGGACGGCGTCCGACGCGGGCGCGACCTCGACGCAGTTCCCGTGGGCGTAGGTGTAGCTGCTGGTGCGCCAGCCGACCTCGACGCAGGCACCGTTGGTGTAGGTGTAGCTGCTGGTGCGCCAGACAATCCCGTCCGGCTCAGGCGCGGTCATCGTCGTCCTCTCGATCCGCATAGAGCTCGGTTGCCAGGGTGGCAATCATTTCTCTCGATTCTCCCTCGCCCAGCGCGGTCTTCGCCAGCATCCCCAGGATGCGCTGGTAGGACTCGATCTCCTCGAGCGTCTCCAGGAACAGGCAGGAGGTCTCGTTCTCCAGATACACCACCGGCTTGAAATCGGCGAACTCCATCAACGTGAACGCCCCCGTGACCGCGGCGTGCGCGCCGAGTGCGGCCGGCACCACCCGCAGGGTGAGGTAGGGGCGCATCGACATCCGCAGCAGGTGGTGCAACTGCTCGGACATCACCGCCGGGCCGCCCACCGGCAGCCGCAGCGCGAACTCGTGCAGGTAGAAGGCGAAGCGTGGCGGGTCGTTCCGACTGAACAGGCTCTGGCGGGCCAGCCGGGCGGCCACCCGATCGTTCACCTCTTGGTCCGGCATGTCTCCCAACCGGCTGATCAGCGCGCGGGCGTAGTCACCGGTCTGCAACAGGCCGGGCACGCCCGGCTCCTGGAACTCGCTGATCGCCACCGCCTTGGTCTCGTGATCGATGTACGTCACGAGTTGCGGGGGCAGCCGGGAGCCGTGCTGCTGGAACCAGCCCGGGACGTGCTGCTCGTCGCAGAGCGCGAGCAACCGGTCGCGCTCGGTGCCCGTCACCCGGCACATCGCCAGGAACCCCGCCACCTGCACCGGGGTCGCGGCGCGCTTGCCGGTCAGCAGCCGGGATATCCAGCTCGGCGACAAGCCCAGCTGGTGCGCGGCCTGCCTGCCGTTGAGCCCGACCCGGTCCATCGCCCGGCGCAGTCCCTCGCCGAGCTCGCGGCTGCGGACCGTCGGCTCGCGGTCTTGCATGATGACCTCCCGCCGCAGACCGTAAACCTGCTGGCGGACAGATTCCGGCATCACCACTCACGATGTCGCCCGATTGAGTATTGCGTGCTCCAGGGACAACGCGTTTAGTCATCGTGGGCGGGAGCGGATCTCGCCAGACTCTTCAGGAGGTAACCGATGGACACGACCTCGCCGGTGGTTACCGACGCATTCCGCCTGCTCTGCCGCGATCTCTACGAGCATCTGGAAGAGGCGGAATGCCTGGCGAGCAAGTTTACCGAGTGGTGCGACGAGGATGTGGCCACGGCCCGCAAGCTGATCCCCGACCTGATCACCGTCATCCGCGGGCTGGTACTCGAACACCAGACGACGCCCAGCGGCAACTGCCGGACCTGCCCGTCGGCGTGGCCCTGCCCGGTGGTGACGACGATCCACGCACTGGTCAAAGACCCGGACCGGGAGTTCGTCGCGCTCGTCCACCGGGCGAACGATGTGGCATCCCCCCGTTGAGAGGGATCCGGGCAGCGCTCGATGTCTTCGGATGTCAACCCACCGGCCATCGATGGTTGCCCTCTGGTGTGTCCAACCAGATCACTTGACGTTGTGGCATGACGGTCAGGCCGAAGCGCTCGCGGGGCGGGGCGCTGAGTGCCCTCCATGTCTGATGGATGGTCTCGATCTCGTCCCAGAGTCGGCGTGGCCCGAACTGGGTGAGCTCGCCCTCGGATGTGATATGAGCGTGTGACCCGTCGGGCGCACTGATCACGAGATTGGGTAGGTCGCCGTCGCGATAGCCGTGCGCGAGGCCGGGGATGGTCAGGTCGAGGAAGAATCGGAAGTCGTTGTCGTAGTACGCGCTGCTGGGCAGCTCCGTGGTGCGCGTGGGCCACCGTGGCTCATCAGCCAAGACAACCGAGCGTCCACCGGACGAGGCATTCGGGGTGGTGCGGTGACGCATGAAATAGCCTGGCCCGACGAAGGGCCCCTGTGCGCTGCCCTGGCCGGTAACGGTGAGTTTAGCCAGACCGGACAAGACCGGGGCCAGGATGACGCCCCCGGTTCGGGTCTGGTCGGTCCAAGCCGGCGGGATACCGGTCACGCCGAAGGTGACGATGATGCGGTCGTAGGGAGCGCGGTTCGGATATCCTTGTGCACCGTCGGCAGTGATCACGTTCGGGGTGTAGCCGCAACGCCGCAACCGGTCCCGGGCGGCGATGGTGAGGTCGGGGTCGACGTCGATGCTGGTCACCTGTGCGGAGCCGAGGCGCTCGCACAACAGGGCAGCGGTGTAGCCGGTGCCGGTGGCCACTTGGAGGACCCGGTGGCCGTCCTCGACCTGAAGCGCCTGCACCATCATCGCCACGAGGCTGGGCATGGTGCCCGAGGAGGTGACGGCGTCGGGTCGGCGCTGGGTGATCAGTGTTGTATCGGAGTAAACCAGCCGTAGCCAACGCTCCCGATCGGTCTCGCCGTCGATGTGTTCACTGGCCTGGTAGTACGCCGGTACCAGCACGTGCCGGGGCACCGCGAGGAACGCGCGGCGCCAGCGGTCGTCGGTGAGCGTGCCGTCGTTCATCAAGGCGGTGACCATCTCGCGGCGTAGGGCGCGGGTCTTGTCGGAGTCGACGGCGGTGCCGGGGTCTTGGTCGATGGCCGGTATGTCGGTCACGCCGGCCTCCCCTTCAATGTGGCCGCGAGGGCACGCGAGATGGGTTGCCCGGTCTGATGCTCGATCCATCCCCATTGGCCATTCGGATTGATTTCGATGAACTGATGTCCCTGATCGGTGAGGACGAAATCCAGGGCGCCGAAGACGAGACCGAGGGAGCGCATCAGCCGGTGAACTGCCACGAGCACGGTGTCGGGTAGCTCGCAGGGTCGGTAGGTGATATTGTCGTAGCTACTACGCCAATCCAACTCGCCGGGGTTGTCAATACGGGTGGCGAAAACCGACTCACCAATCACGGTCACCCGGAGATCGGCCATCTTCACTAGTTTAGCCTGGAACAGGTGCGCGGTTGCGGTAATGGAGGGGTCGCGGTATCGGTCCGGTGGCACGTCGCTGGTGTACACCACTCCGGACAGTCGCCCGTCCGCAGCGCGGGGCATCCGCGCGTAGAGGGTCTTGGTGACGATCCCGTGGGGCTGCTTGGCCGCAAAGTCCGCAACGGCGTGCGGGTCGTTGGTGACCAGTGTCGGTGGCACAGTCAGACCAGCCGCAGTGGCGTATGCGAGCTGGCGGGGTTTGTATTCGGCCTGCTGCACGCGGCTGGGTGGGTTGATCCAGGTAGCAGGTAGAGATTCCAGGACTCCCCAGAACCCGAACCGTGCTTGCCCCTCGCACCAAGGAACCATCTCCAAGGGGATGCACGTGTCGAACTCGAAGCGCCCCGGTCGTCGATAGTAGATAGCCCTTACTTCGTCGAGCGACACACCGTTCAGCTCAGCGCGCCACTCGTCGTGTGGCCCGATCTCGCCGACGAGCGTTACTTCGATGGGGAATTGTGCGGCGTCCAGCCGCAGGAACGGAACCCGTTCATCGTGTAAGTGGGTGAGCACCATGTCTGCGGTAGGGTCCACGGGTGCCGTCAGCACCAGCACCCGTGGATGACGAATTCGCGTCATCAGTCATAGAACGGGTCGGTGTCGACCGAAATCGGATCCTTCCCGTCAGTCTCGGTAGGGCTGGATGCGGCCATCTGCTCCTGCGCGGTCAACTCCGATAACGGTCGACCATTGAATAGTGCCATTTGACACTCCTGGCCATACACCGCTGAGCGAACTGTCTCCGTCGGTATCGCCGAGGCAGGCACAGGAACCCGGAAGGTCAGACCGAATGGCTCGACATGCACACTGTTACTCACGTGTCATCCTCCTCATGCCTGGTGAGTCACGAACTCGTCTCGCCGGTTAAGCACGGTCGGCGCACGGCTATGCACCCGGGCCGCACAGTGCGGCACAGCACGCTGCGCCTGTCCGACCAGCGGCGGTCACCGTGCGTCCCCGCCGCCGATGGCGAAGCTACCCCTGCCGAGACGGCCTCCCCTCCTTGATCGTGCGGATACACAATTATGCAACAGATCATGGTAATATGACAAGAGCCGTTGACTAGGGGGCACACCCTCGGGACACTGGGTGTGCCATCCACCGACGGGGAGGGGAACCTCATGAAACTCACGGTCACGACCATCTGGAGCGCTTCGTGCGGAGACGACGACTGGTGTCCCGCCGAGTATCAGATCAAGGAGCGGCCCGGTATGCGCTACCTGGTTGCCAGGCCGACGACCGATCCGGACGTCCTCGCTGTGATCCCCAACGTCGGGCCGGGGGAGCTTGTTGTCGATCTTCCGGAGGCATGATCGCGATGATGGGACCAGCAGAGCTGCGCGCCTACCTCAACACCAACTTCACGAGAACACTGTTCCGGCTGGAGACGCTGCCCAGCTACGAGGTGCCCTCCGAAGGGTCGGACTTCGCCCGCTACCTCGCCGGAGAACCCACGCCGAGCCCAGAGCGACATCAACGCTGGCTCGACCGGCTCGCTGACGAGGTATCCCGCGGCCTTCGTCGGCGCCGAGTCCATGTAGTGCGTCTGCCGCTGTCGGACTACTTACGATTCGAGTGTGAGTGGAGCTACGCGCTGAACCCGCACGAGGACATCCGAATATCGGCGCTCTCTACCGAGCGAACCGATCTGCAACGCCTCGTCGACGATGCCGGCGGAGACTTCTACCTTGTCGACGATGAGCACCTGATCCGCATGCACTACACCGCCGACAGGCAACCGCTAGGCGCAGAGGTCGACAGCTCGCCCGCTGTCGTCGCGGCATACCGGCGCATCGCGGATGTGCTCTGGTCTGAGGCTGAACCGTTCGGGCGGTGGTGGGCTGCGCACCCGCAATTCCACCGTGACCACCGCGCGGCGTGACGGTGAGCACAGGCCGCAGCAGCGGTCGCGACGAGCTGTCACGCTCGCTGAAGGACTTGCGGGAGGCCGCCCGCATGAAGCAGGTGCCCGCGGCGGCTGCCGTCGGTATCAGCCAATCCGGGCTGTCCCGAATTGAACTCGGCGGACTCCTGCCCACACCGGAAACGGTCGAGGCGCTCGCGCGCCTCTACGGCGCCGACCCCGACACAAAGGCTCGGCTGGTGGAGTTGGCAACTGCGATCAGGCCTGAGCACCTGGATTCGCGGATCATCATGCAGCGCGGGGTCAACCACTTCCAGAAACGTCTGGGGAAGATCGAGCGGTCATCGGCCCTGATCCGCGCCTATCAACCGAACATCATCCTCGGGATGTTGCAGACCTCCCCCTACGCTGAGGTGGTGTTCACCTCCAGGGGCCGCACCGCCCGGCAGGCCGCTGACGGTGTGGCACATCGCCTCGCCCGACAAGCGGCTTTCGCTGAACTCGGCCGGGAGTGGGTGCTGATTCAGACAGAAGGTGCGCTGGACTGGTGTATCCGTGACGCGGCGCTGATGGCTCAGCAGGTCGACCACATCAGTGCGATGAGCCGGTTACCCAACGTGCGCATAGGGGTGATCGTCAGACGCACGCCAGCGAGCGTCCTCGCACCACATGGCTTCCACATCTTCGACAACCGCGCTGTGCAGGTCGGCACCAAGACCGCGACCGCGCTGATCGACAGTCAGGAGGACATCGCCACCTACAACGCACTGTGGGGTGAGCTTGAGCGTATGGCGGTGTGGGGTGACGAAGCGCGTGCGGTGTTTGAGCGGATCACGGGCGAGTACCGGGCGTTAGCACAGTGAGTTCGTGCCTGTGCCGGACTCAACCACCTGGCCCTGGCGGTACCGGAAGCTCACCGCTGGTCAGTCTGTTCAGCTCACGCCACTCGGCAGGAGGGCTCGCGGCCAGCCAGGAAATCGTGGAGGTTGTCCAGGACGAGCATGCCCATGGCGGTGCGGGTTTCCAGGGTTGCGCTACCCAGGTGGGGCAGCAGCACGGCGTTGTCCAGCTCGATGAGCTCGGCGGGGAGGTCGGGTTCGGCCTCGTAGACGTCGAGGCCGGCGCCGGCGATCGTCCCTGATCGCAGTGCGGAGATCAGCGCCTGCTGATCTACGACATCGCCGCGGGCGCTGTTGATCAGGAACGCGGTGGGCTTCATCCGGGCCAGCGCCGCGGCGTCGATGACGTGGGTGTTCTCGGTGCCGCCGGGCATGTGCAGGGACACGAAGTCGGCGACGGTCAGTACCTCCTCGAGGGTGTCCACGCGGCGGGCGCCGGGGATCCCGTGTTCGGGCTCGACGTCGGCCGGGTCGTAGAAGACCACCGGCATGCCGAAGCCGAAGTGTCCTCGGCGGGCCACCGCCACCCCGATCCGGCCCATGCCCAGGATGCCCAGCGTCTTGCCGGTGACATCAGCGCCCATCATGTGGGTGGGGCGCCAGCCGGTCCAGCGTCCGGCGCGGACCTCGCGCTCCCCTTCGCCGGCCCGACGGGCGACCATCAGCAGCAGCGTCATCGTGGTGTCCGCGGTGGTGTCGGTGAGCACCCGCGGGGTGTTGGTGACGACGATCCCGGCCTTGGCCGCGGCGGCGATGTCGATGTGGTTGTAGCCGACGCCGAAGTTGCCCAGGAACCTGGTCCGCAGCTCGCCGTCGAACAGCTCGGCCGGCAGCTTGTCGGACACGGTGGGCAACACCACATCGGCCTGCTCCAGCGCGGCCCGCAGCCCGTCGGGCCCCAGCGGCACATCGTCAGTGTTGAGCCGAACGTGCGGGAACCGCCGCGCCAGCTCCTGCTCAACCGGCGCCGGCCAGCGCCGGGTGACGACGATGACGGGCTCATCCACGGTGATCCTCCAACAGCACGGTGATCCTCCAACAGGTCAGTGATCCTCCAACAGGTCAGTGATCCTCCAACAGCGCAGTGCGACGTTGGTGGTTCTTCAAGGCCGGCCAACCCCCGGGTTGGCCGGCCTTGAAGAACCACCAACCAGGCCGTGCTCGGAGAGCACCCGGGCCACGGTCTCGCCGATGCACGACGGGTTGGGTGCCATCGTGATGCCGGCGGCGGCCAGGAGCTCCGTCTTCTCCTGGGCGGATTCCCCCACGGCGGACACGATCGCGCCGGCGTGACCCATCTTGCGGCCCTTGGGGGCGGACAGCCCGGCGATGTAGGCGATCACCGGTTTGGTCATGTGATCGCGCACGTAGTCCGCACCCTCGGCTTCCTGCGAGCCGCCGATCTCACCCACCAGCACCACCGCGTCGGTTCCCGGGTCGGCTTCGAACAGTTCCAGGTGGTCGCGGAACGAGGTCCCGTTGACGGGGTCGCCACCGATACCGACCGAGGTGGACACGCCGATGCCCAGCGCCTTCATCTGGGACGCGGCCTCGTAACCCAGCGTGCCCGAGCGCCCGACTATCCCGATTCGTCCCGGCAGGTAGATGTGGCCGGGCATGATGCCCAGCAGCGCCCGCCCGGGTGAGATGGTGCCCGCGCAGTTGGGCCCGGTGAGCGTCATCCGTCCCTGGGCTTTGTAGCGCCGCATGTAGCGCTTGACCCGCATCATGTCCTGCATCGGAATGCCGTCGGTGACGCAGACACAGAAGCGGATCCCGGCGTCGGCGGCCTCCATGATGGAGTCCGCGGCGAACGGGGGCGGCACGAACACGATCGAGGCGCTCGCCCCGGTCTGCGCCACGGCCGCTTTCACGGTGTTGAACACCGGACGGTCCAGCACCAGCTCGCCGCCCTTGCCCGGAGTGACGCCGGCGACCACGGTGGTGCCGTAGTCGATCATCTCCTCGGTGTGGAAGCACCCGATGCGCCCGGTGATGCCCTGCACCACCACGCGGGTGTGCTCGTCGATCAGGATGGCCATGATCCTCCCCGTCAGGCACTGGCAGCGACGGCGACGGCCCTGTGGGCCGCCTCGGCCAGGGTGTCCGCGGTGATGATGGGCAGTCCGGAGTCACGCAGGATCCGCCGGCCCTGCTCGACGTTAGTGCCGGCCAGCCGTACCACCACCGGGATTGTGACGTCGATCTCGGTGAACGCGGCCACGATGCCCTCGGCGACCCAGTCGCAGCGGTTGATGCCCGCGAAGATGTTAATCAACATCGCCTTGACGTTGCCGTCCCGCAGCACCGCGCGGAAGGCCTTGAGGACCCGCTGGGGCGACGCACCACCGCCGATGTCCAGGAAGTTCGCCGGCTCCCCACCCGCGATTTTGATCATGTCCATGGTCGCCATCGCCAGACCGGCCCCGTTGATCATGCAGCCGATGTCGCCGTCGAGGCCGACGTAGGACAGCCCGCGGTCGGCCGCGTGGCTCTCCCTGGCGTCTTCCTGGCTGCGGTCGCGCAGCTCGGAGATCTCGGGGTGGCGAAACAGCGCGTTGTCATCGAAGGACATCTTGGCGTCGAGCGTGACGATGTCGCCCCGGCCCGTCACGGCCAGCGGGTTGATCTCCAACAGGGTGGCGTCCAGGTCCCGGAAAGCCCGGTACGCTCGCCGGAAGATCCGGCTGGCCTCGGCGATCTGCGCCGGTGGCAGGCCCAGCGCGAACGCGATCTCCCGTCCTTGGAACTCCAGGAACCCCGCCGCGGGGTCGATCGTCGTGCGCACCAGCGCCTCGGGCTTGGCGGCCGCCAGCTCCTCGATCTCCACGCCGCCCTCGGCCGAGGTAATGATCACCACCCGCTCGATGCGGCGGTCCAGCACGATGCTGAAGTACAGCTCGCGGGCGATGTCGGTGGCCTCCTCGACGTACACCCGGTAGATCAACTTGCCGCCCGGACCGGACTGTGTGGTGACCAGTCGCCGGCCGAACATGCCGCTCGCAGCGTCGTGCACCGCGCAGTCGGAGTGACACAGCTGTACCCCGCCGGCTGCACTGCGGCCACCGGTGTGTACCTGGGCTTTGACCACCCAGGCCGACCCGCCGATCTCGGTGCACCGGTAGGACGCCTGCTCGGGGTTGTAGGCCAGACCACCGCGGGGGACGGGGACCCCGAAGCGGGCCAGGATCTCCTTGGCCTGATACTCGTGGATGTCCATGATCGTCCCGCTAGGACCGGCTGCCGGCTGCGGCCTTGATCGCCTGGTCCAGGGAGAGCACCGTCTGGGCCATCCGCTCCGATGCGGCGTCGATCATTCTGCCATCCACCGCCGCGGCGCCCCTGCCTTGTGCCGCAGCCTCGGCCAGCGCGTCGACGATGCGCTGCGCCTGCTTGACCTCGGTTTCCAGTGGGCTGAACACCTCATTGGCCGGCTCGACCTGGCTGGGATGGATCGCCCATTTACCCTCAGCGCCCAGCGCCGCGGCCCGCCGGGCACCGGCGCGGTAGCCATCGGGGTCGGAGAAGTCACCGAACGGGCCGTCGATCGGGCGTAGCCCGTAGGCCCGGCAGGCCACGATCATCCGCGACAGCGCGAAATGCCACTGGTCACCGGGATAGTCCGGGTTCAGGCCACCGATGCTCACCGTGCGGGCCCGGTTGCTCGCGGCGTAATCGGCCACCCCGAAGTGCAATGCCTCCAACCGGCCGGGACTGCTCGCGATGGCCTCCACGTTCGCCATCCCCAGCGCGGTCTCGATCAGCGCCTCGATACCGACCTTGTCCTGGTAACCCTT
Source organism: Pseudonocardiaceae bacterium (assembly GCA_050699595.1). GTDB lineage: Bacteria > Actinomycetota > Actinomycetes > Mycobacteriales > Pseudonocardiaceae. The sequence continues at coordinate 17,720 of JBOHFI010000024.1, forward strand.
GGCCTGCTCCACCTGGTTGATGAGCGTCTCCACGCAGTACAGGTCCGCGGGCACCCCGACCTTGGGCACCAGGATGGTGTGCACCCGGTCCCCCGCCTGCTCCATCACGTCGATGACGTCGCGATACATGTAGTGGGTGTCCAGCCCGTTGATCCGCACCGACACCGTCTTGCCCTTGGCCGTCCAGTCGATGTCGCGCAGTGCATCGATGACATTGCGGCGGGCCCGCTCCTTGTCCGCGGGGGCTACCGCGTCCTCCAGATCGAGGAACACGACATCGGCAGCGCTGTTCGCGGCCTTGTCGATGAAGCCGGTGTTCGATCCCGGCACCGCGAGCTCACTGCGCTGCAAGCGCGGCCGGCGCATCGGATAAAGGGTGTGGCTCACCTGGCTCCTCCTCGGGGGCCCACCTCGGCCTCCAACGCGGCGGTCGCGCTGCGAAAATATCCTTGCGCCGCCGCGACGCCGGCCCCGAGCTCCACCTTGGCCCCGGCGTCGGCCAGCGACATCTCCGCGCTGGCCAGCGCGGCAAGGCACATCACCTCGTTGAGATCGCCGAGGTGGCCGATCCGGAACACCATGCCCGCGACCTTGGACAGGCCGCCCCCGAACGACGTGCGGTACCGGTGGAAGCCGATCCGACAGACCTCAGCGGCGTCCACGCCCTCCGGAGTGCGGATCGCCGTGACGGTGTCGGAGTACCACCGCGGCTCCAGCGCACACAACGACAGGCCCAACGCGTCCACCCCGCGACGGATCCCCTCGGCGAGCCGGTGGTGGCGCTGGAACACCCGCGGCAGGCCTTCGTCGAACAGCAGGTCCAGCGCGCACCGCAGGCCGTGCAGCATCGGGATGGACGGGGTGTAGGGGAAGTAACCGAGGTCGTTGCTCGTGATCATGTCCTCGAAGCTGAAGTAGCAGCGCGGCATCGTCGAGGACTGGTGCGCCTCCAGTGCCTTGGCGCTGACCCCGAGCATGGACATCCCGGCGGGCATCATCAAACCCTTCTGCGAGCCGCTCACCGCCAGATCGACGCCCCACGCCTGCTGCTCGAACGGGATCGAGCCCAGCGAGGACACCGCGTCGACGAACAGCAGCGCCTCCGAGCCGGCCGCGTCCATCACCCGGCGCACCTCGGCGATGTCTGAGGTCACCCCGGTGGAGGTCTCGTTGTGGCAGACGAAGACACCCTTGATGGTCTTGTCCGCGGCGAGGTGGCGGGCGTAGTCCTCCAGCGGGACGCCCTCCCCCCACTCCCGGTCGATGCAGATCACGTCGAGGCCCAGCCGCTGCGCCATATTGGCCCAGAGGTGGGAGAACTGGCCGAAACGCGACATCAGCACCCGGTCGCCCCGGTTGAGGGTGTTGCTGATCGCTGCCTCCCACGCGCCGGTGCCAGAGGACGGGTACAGGAAGACCCGGCCGGTCTCGGTGACGAAGATCTTCTTCAGGTCGGCGAACAGCGGCAGGGTCAGCTCAGGGAAATCCGGTGCCCGGTGGTCCTGCATCGGGACGTTCATCGCGCGGCGCACCGCGTCCGGGACATTGGTCGGACCGGGGATGAACAGGTGCATGGGTCCGTTAGGCATGGCCGTCACCGCTCTTCGAGGCTGGGTATCTGGGGTTCTGGGGGGGGCTGGGTGCGAGCTGGGGGTACAGCGGGTAGCGCTGGGCGAGCACCCGGGTGCGCTCAGTGAGCGACGCTCGCTTCACGTCATCCAGATCGCCTCTGAGCGCCTCTGTAATAATCTTGCCGATCTCGCGGAAGTCGCTTTCCTGCAGGCCGCGGGTCGCCAGCGGGGCGGTCCCGATCCGCAGGCCGGACGCGACAGCCGGCGGTCGGGGGTCGAAGGGCACCGCGTTGCGGTTGACGGTGATCCCGATCTCGGCGAGCCGGTCCTCGGCTTGGCGCCCGTTCAGCGGGGATTCCCGCAGGTCGGCGAGCACCAGGTGGACGTCGGTGCCGCCGGTGAGCACGTCGAGCCCACCGCTGAGCATCTCCTCGGCGAGCACGCGAGCACCGGCCAGAGTGCGCCGTTGGCGCTCCCGGAACGCCGGCGACGCGGCGATCTTCAGCGCCACCGCCTTGGCGGCGATCACGTGCATCAGCGGGCCGCCCTGCCAGCCCGGGAACGTCCTTGAATTGATCTTCTTCGCGAACTCCTCCTTGCAGAGGATCATCCCGCTGCGCGGCCCGCCCAACGTCTTGTGGATCGTCGTGCTGACGACGTCGGCGTAGGGCACCGGGTTGGGGTGCTCACCGGCCGCGACCAGGCCGGCGAAGTGCGCCATGTCGACGAACAAGTAGGCGCCCACCTCGTCGGCGATCTCACGGAAACGAGCGAAATCCAGCTGACGAGGGTAGGCCGACCAGCCGGCGATGATCATCTTCGGCCGGTGCTCCTTGGCCAGCCGGGCGAGCTCGTCCATGTCCACGAGCGAGGTCTCCCGGTCCACCCCATAGGGCACCACGGTGTAGTTCAGCCCAGAGAAATTGATCTTCATGCCGTGGGTGAGGTGCCCACCATGGTCGAGCTTCATCCCCAGGAACGTGTCGCCGTGTTCCAGCAGCGCGCTGAAGACGATGGCGTTGGCCGAGGCGCCGCTATGCGGCTGCACGTTGGCGTGCTCGGCCCCGAACAGCTCCTTGGCCCGGTCGATGGCCAGCTGCTCAGCCACGTCGACGTGCTCGCAACCGCCGTAGTACCGCCGGCCCGGGTAGCCCTCCGCATACTTGTTGGTGAGCACCGAGCCCTGGCAGTCCAGAACGGCCTGCGGCACGAAGTTCTCCGAGGCGATCATCTCCAGGGTGTGCTCCTGGCGGGAGAGCTCGTTCGCGAGCACCTCGGTGATCTCGGGGTCGACCTCGGCGACCGGCTTGGTGAAGAAGTCAGTGGGCAGGTCAGCGGGCAGAGCACTCATCGGTGAATCCTCAGCTCGTAGGGCTGTGACTCCGGCTGGGATGCAGAACCCACCACCGTCGAGGCTCGCGAACTCGTGATCGGCGAACCCCCTCCCTGGGCAGCATATCGACTCCGGCGCCCGGACAGACAGCCCTTCTTAGGACGGCTCCCCTGCCCGGGGCCGCGCTTGCGTGCCACCGTGCCGCCAGACACGGGTGGCCAGCAGCGACGGTCGGGCCGCAGACCCCACCGTCAGGGGGTTTTCTGGCTCATGAGCAAGCTGAGCTGCTCGGCGGTCTCGCGGGTGTTTCCTGGTATGTGCTCATGCTTGAGTTCGGGCAGTATCCCGGCGAGCAGGACGACCATTCGGGCTGAGTTCACGTGGCCGACCATGGCCGCGATCTGGCGCATGGTCGCCTCGGCATCGCGCCAGGCGCCGACCTTCACTTGCGCACCCAGCAAATACCCCAGCCCCATGTAGCGATTACGCCTGTATTGTGGTGCCGTCGCCGCGACCGACCGTTCGAACATGCTCAACGCCTCGCGCGGACGCCCGAGGTCGGCGAGTGCCATGCCTTCGTGCCAGGCCAGCTCGCGCTCGTCAACCCACCACGCCCACTTCGGATCGCTGCCTCGAACACCGTCCTCGTAGTGTGAGCGCGCCTGGTCGAACAGCCTGAGCGCCCGCTCGTCACCACCTTGGGCCAGAGCGCGGGCTTCGCGCACCACAAATAGCGTCCTGACTCGTGGCGTGAGCCGGTCACGGCTTTCCAGCACCGAGCGCGCGAGGTGGAGCGCTTCGCGGGGCAGCCCGAGAAAACTAGCGTGCATACTTGCGTTCTGGAGCGTGAGCAGCTCCATACTCCGGTCGCCGGCCAGACGGCAGAAGTAGAGTGACTCCTGGTTCATGCTCCGCACATCGTCTTGCCGATTCGCATCATAGAGCAACCATCCGGCAACTTCGGCCAGCTCCCCCGCGGTGGCGTGCAGGTCACGTTCAATGGCCGGCTCATAGGCACCGGTATCGAGCTGCTGGTGCACCGAACGGAAGAACCGCACCACCAGGGGCGCAAGGTCGGCGCCGCCGAGACATCCATCCAGCGCGATGATGTGCCAGATGTACTGTTGCGCAGCGTCGAGGTACGCCGTGTCAGCGTATGCAGTCACGGGAAAGGCCAGCAGGAAAGCCGGGGACGCTGAGTCGTTGTCCACGGTGGGCAGTGGGGCCCGGGGCGGCCCAAGCAGCTCGCTTCGCCTTGCCCGCACAGGCTGGAAGAATTGCTGAACCGTGACACCCGGGAACATCGCCTCCAGGACTCTGCACGCGTCAGGATGGGGCATGCCGCGAATATTACCTCTGAGCCACCTATAAAATTCCGCATGCGCGGGACAGGTCCCGACAAGCGAGGAATCGAGCGTTTTCGCGACCTTGTCCCACTGGCGGGAGAACGTCTCCCTCGTCTGCCAGTGGCGCACCCGCAGCAGTGCCTTCAGCAAGGTGGGCTCATCGACAAGCCGGTCCTCGTCCGCTTCCATAGTCGCCATCATACTCAGGGAGGATGGGAAGCTCCCACTGGTGGGGGCTGTCTGGACGATCAAGCCAGATGGTGTGCCGACCGTGGCGGACGGTGAGGCCGAATCGGTTTCGGGTGGGTCGACCGATGTGTCGCCAGTGGTGGTGCGCGGTTTCGATGCAGTCCCAGAGTGAGGTGGTTCCATCCCCCGCCGGGGAGGGTGAGTTCGGCGAAGAATTCGAAGGGGTTGGTCTCGTCGGTGATGATGTCGGCGGGAAGGGTCGTGGGCCGCTGGTCTCCTTCGTCGTCGATGGCGCGAAACGCCCGATCGGCCGCGTCGTGGCGGTCTAGGTGGCGGACGGGCATGAACCCGCCGAAATCGGGCAGGAAGCGGCCTTGTGCGCAGCCGTCGGCTTCCACGGTGAGTCTGAGCAGCAGGCCACCGCAGTTGCGCCGGTCCAGCGGCAGCACGATGATTCCGCCGGCACGGGTCTGCGCAATCCATTCCTGTGGTATGCCGGGGATGCCGACGGTGGCGATGATCCGGTCGAACGGTGCGCGAGACTCGTAGCCGGTAACACCATCCCGCGCGGCCAGATGGGGCTGGTAGCCGAGTTCGGTGAGGCGGTCCCGGGCGGTGCTGACCACGCGCGGGTCGATGTCGATACTCGTCACATGGTCGGAACCGGCACGGTGGCACAGCAGCGCGGTGTTGTAGCCGGTTCCTGTAGTACCCAGCCTGAGAGCTCGGGCGTTTGCACGAAGTAGTACGGCACGAAGGGGCCACGGGGGATGTCACGAAACGCCGCGAGCCATTCTGGGTCCGACACGTCGCCGCTCGCGACGAGCGTATCGACAAACTCGGCTTTCAGCGAGTCGATATCAGTCACGGTTGCGAACGTCCTTTCAGCGCGTCAGCATGAGCGCCCGCAATGGCATTACCCACATCGGACACGAACACTCACGCGGTCTGCGGATCGTTCGTGCCCATCGTACGCGGCACTCGCAGACCGCACGCCACCGCCTGCCCAGGGCCCCGGCAAAGTCCTGTTTCGACAGATAGCTGACCATAGCCCGCCGAACGAGGGGGCGGTCGGTGATCCTGGGTGCTCTCAGTGCGCCGAGTTCGACAGGAATGCTGTTCGGTCGGCTTCTTGCAGCTCCGAGGTCGAACTCGGCGACAATAGGGTTGATCACGAGCTACGAGACACTCACAGATCTACGGGACACACCCTGGCCCGACCAGCGGCCGTCGAGCAGCTCAGCCCCGGCACTGAGCTGCTCAGGAAAATCGGCCGCGTCACATCGGAACAGGGGGACAACCCGGCGCAGTCGCGGATCAGACCTACCTGCGCGTTCTCGCCATACCCCAGCTCGGTGGTTCTCTTGTCTTGGCGGCCCTCGGGCCGCGACGCCGATCATTCGGTCGGTGGGCCGAGCCGTGCGAGAGCTGGGGGAAGTCGATGACAGGCAGGCAAGCCGCGATGCCGGGCGAGGCGGGGATGCGCCGGGGGGCGCAGTGCGAGAGCGGGGACGGGGCGGCGCTGGTGTTCCCCAAGCTGTTCTTTCCTGGACAGTCGGCGTCGGCCGGGGTGCTGGCCGCATTCGGGACATATTTCGTCGGGTTCGCCGCCCGTCCGGTCGGGGCGGCGATCTTCGGGCGCTTCGGGGACCGGCTGGGGCGCAAGTCCACGCTGGTCGCGACGCTGATGCTCGGCGGGATCAGCACGTTCCTGATCGGTTGCCTGCCCGACTATGCGACGATCGGGTTCGCCGCGCCGGTGTTGCTGATCGTGCTGCGGGTGATCCAGGGCATCGGTGTGGGCGGGGAGTGGGGCGGCTCGGTGCTGATGGCGATGGAGTGGGCGCTGGTGCTGATGCCGCGACCGGATCAGCACCAGGGGCCGCGAGTGGCGTGCAGCGGCGGCTCACCCCGGGATGGTTCTGATAACTGTTATCAGTAGTCTCGTGGCTTCCCGGCTCAACCCGCATTGCTCTGGAGGACGTGTGAAGATCGCACTGGTGGGCAAGGGCGGCAGCGGTAAGACCACGCTGGCCGCATTGCTGGTGCGCCGTCTGGTGGCCGCCGGTCGCCCGGTTCTGGCGCTGGACGCCGACATCAATCAGCACCTGGCCGTCGCGCTGGGCGCGGCTGAGGCTGACGCGGCCGCGCTGCCGACCCTGGCCGCACACCTACCGCTGATCAAGGACTATCTGCGGGGCGGCAACCCGCGGATCGCCTCGGCCGAGGTGATGGTCAAGACCACCCCGCCGGGTGCGGGTTCCCGATTGCTCCGCGTCGTGGAGCGCAACCCGATCTACGACGCGTGCGTGCGCGAGGTCGACGGGGCGCACCTCGCGGTGACCGGCCCGTTCGCCGAGGGTGACCTGGGGGTGGCCTGTTACCACTCCAAGGTCGGGGCGGTGGAACTGCTGCTCAACCACCTCGTCGACGACGCGCGGGAGTACGTGGTGGTGGACATGACCGCCGGTGCCGACTCCGTCGCCTCCGGGCTGTTCACCCGCTTCGACGTGACGTTCGTGGTCTGCGAGCCCACCCTGCGCAGCGTCGGGGTGTACCGCCAGTATCGCGGCTACGCGCGCGAGTTCGGGGTGCGGATCGCGGTCGTGGGCAACAAGGTCTCCGATGCGGACGACGCCGCGTTCCTGCGCGCGCAGATCGGCGCCGACCTGGTGGGATGGGTGAGTCGCTCCGCGCACGTCCGCGCCACCGAGCGCGGTGAGATCCGCCCGATCGGCGCGCTCGAGCCGGCCAACGTAGCCACGCTGGACGCGATGCGTGACGTGGTTGACGGCACCGCCAAGGACTGGGAGACCTACCAGCGCCAAGCCGTCGAGTTCCACCTGCGCAACGCCACCGCCTGGGCCAACGACCGCACCGGGTGCGATCTGGCCGATCAGATCGACCCGGACTTCGTCCACGGTCCCGGCGCGCTCGCTCGGTCGGAGGAGCTGCCGGCTACCACGCCCTGACTGAACGCCCACACCGGGAAAACCATGTCCCGCGTGTCGCCGTATCTGCGTGAGCGGCCCACTGCTCTTTAAATACATGCGGAAAAAGAGGGTGAGCAGCTCGCCGGGGACACACGACACGCTGTTCGTCCCTGGTTCGGTGTGGTGGATCGATGTGTCGAGCACCGATCCGGCGGGGAGTCGAAATTTTTATGCCGGGCTGTTCGGCTGGAGCTACCAGAACGAACTGGGCGCACGCCGTGGGCAGTACACCACCGCGTTGCTCAAGGGCCGGCCGGTGGCGGGTCTGGTGGGTGTTCCGGTGCCGGCGGGGTCGGCGGCCTGGACGGTGTATCTGGCCAGCGCCAACATCGAGTACACCGCCCAGATGTTCACGCGGTGGGGCGGGCGCGTGCTGGCTGGGCCGGTGGATGTCCCCGGGCGGGGCAGGATGCTCACCGGGGCGGACCCGACCGGTGGGGTGATCGGTTTCTGGCAGCCGGCGGGGCTTCGAATGGTGCACACCACCGGCCCCGGGTCGTTGTGCTGGACGGAGTTGAACACCTGGGACGGTCCTGCGGCCGACGAGTTCTTCGCGAAGATGTTCGGCTACAGCCGGCGACAGATCGCTGACGGCACCGATGTGGACTACACCATCTGGTCACGTGGTGGGCGCACGATGCTGGGCAGGCTCCAGTTGAAGGAGGAATGGGCATCTCCTGATGACATCGGTGCGCACTGGCTGTCGTATTTCGCGGTGGACCCGCAGACCGGCACCGATGCTGCGGTTGATCGGGTCCTCGAGCTGGGCGGGTGGGTGGACGTTGATCCCTACGACAGCGAGCTGGGCCGGACCGCGCGGGTCGCCGACCCCTCCGGGGCCGCTTTCGCGCTGATCGATCCCACCCAGCGGTTCGAACCGACCACCGATCCTCCGGCTGGCCCAGCCAGGGTGGATGACCCCTACGACGACTGACCATGGGTTGCGGTGACAGACCGCTGTCAACCAGTCACCATGCTACTCCGAATTGGTTACCACCAGCGGGTTCTTGTGTTCGACCGCGTTCGTTGGTTCCATGAACAAGCGTGAGCAACGGGGGTCACGAATGCGAGCCCAGATGCGGTCGTACAGCCGATGGTGACGACTGAGGATGCCCGCTGGCTTGCCGGCTACCTGCGGAAGATGGTGGCGACCCGACCCGCGGTCTGGGCCGGCAGTGAGATCACCTTGTCCCAGCTGATCGCGCTACACGTCATCAGCGCGAAGGCTCCGATGACGCTGATCGCGCTGTCTGAGGCTTTGGGTACCCGACCACCGGCCACCTGCGCGATGGTCGATCGGCTCGCGCGGGCCGGGCTGGTCCGCCGCACCCCGGACCCCAGCGACCTACGGCGGGTCCTGCTGGCCGTCACCAGTACCGCGGCCCAGATGATCGGCAAGATCGACCCCGACACCGCCCGACGCCTGCAGACGGTGCTGACCACCATGGGCTCAGCCGCTCAGCGCGTCCTCACCGAGGTCCTCAAGGACACCGCGCGGCGCCTGGCTCGCTAGCCTGCCGGGTGAGTGCCCGCCCATGCGGCACTATCGGGGGGTGAACGCAGCTCTGCATTCGGCCACTGCCCCCGATGTCCTGTTCGACGACCCGAGTGCGGAGGCCCGTTGGCGGGCTCGGTTCACCGCACCCCGGGTCAGCCTGCCGCAGTGGGCTCGAGACGCCCCAGACCGCTGCCTGTACCTCTCCAACGCGTCGGGTACCTGGGAGGCCTATGCGTGGGACCGCGCCACGGGGACGCACCGGCAGGTCACCGACCGGCCGCACGGCACCCACATCGCCACCGTCACGCCCGACGGTGAGCAGGTGTGGTGGTTCGCCGACACCGACGGTGACGAGTTCGGCGGGTGGGTGCGCGAGCCGTTCGGTGGGCGGCCCGCTGACGAGGCGCCGGCGCCGGCCGTGCCGGGCACCGCGCCCGGCTACCCCGCCGGGCTGGCGCTGGGCCGGCGCACCGCCGCGGTCGGTGCCTCCACCGACGAGGGCACCACAGTGTGGATCACGAGGGAGGGTACCGCCGCGGTCGTCTACCACAGCGAGCACGACGCCGGGGTGGGTGCGATGTCCCACGACGAGCGGCTGCTCGCGATCATGCACTCCGAGCACGGCGATTCCCGCCACCCCGCGATCCGGGTGCTCCACACGAGTCTGAACACCGCGGGTCTGAACAACACGGACTCACCTCTCGCCGAGAAGTGGGACGGACCCGGCAAGGGTTTGGAGGTGCTCGGCTTCGCCCCGCTGGACGGCGACCCCAGGCTGCTGCTCGTCCACGAGCGCCACGGCCGCCAAGAGCTGCTGATCTGGGACGTCGTGACGGACACCGAGACCGAGATCGCCCTCGAGCTGCCCGGTGAGCTGACCGCTGACTGGTATCCCGACGGCGCCGCGCTGCTCGTCCTACATCAGCACGCGGCCCGCTCCACGCTGTACCGGTACCAGCTGGACACCGCCGAGCTGACCTCGCTGGGGATCCCCCTCGGCACGGTCGGTGGTGCGGCGGTCCGGCCGGACGGCACCGTCGAGTACGCCTGGTCCTGCGCCGCCCAGCCGCCCCGCATCCGCGCGCTGCACCCCGATGGCACCGACCGTGCGCTGCTGCGACCCCAGGGCGAGCCGGCGCCCGGCTCGCAACCACTGGCCGACCAGTTCGTACCGACCCCGCACGGAGCCGTGCACGCCCTGCTCGCCACACCAGACGGCGCCCCCGAGGGCCCGTTACCCACCGTGTTCCTCCTGCACGGCGGACCGCATGCGGCCGACGAGGACAGCTTCGCCGCGGACCGGGCGCTCTGGCTGGACGCGGGCTTCGCCGTCGTGCACGTCAACTACCGCGGCTCGACCGGCTACGGCTGTGTCTGGCGGGACGCGATCGAGGGCCGGCCCGGGCTGACCGAGCTGGAAGACCTCGCGGCTGTGCACGACTGGGCGGTGGCCAGCGGGTTCGCCGACCCGGCCGGGTGTGTGGTGGAGGGCTGGTCATGGGGCGGCTACCTGGCACTGCTCGCCCTCGGGACCCAGCCGCAGCGCTGGGCCGCCGGGGTGGCCGGGGTCCCGGTGGCCGACTACCTGGCCGCCTACGCCGATGAGATGGAACCACTGCGGGCCTTCGACCGCGCGCTGTTCGGCGGCTCGCCCGAGCAGCTGCCCGAGCGCTACCGGGCGGCGTCCCCGATCACCTACGCGGCCGACATGCGCGCCCCGCTCCTGCTCCTCGCCGGGGAGAACGATCCGCGCTGCCCGATCCGCCAGATCGACAACTACCTCGCCCGGCTCACCGACCTCGGCAAACCCCACCGCTGCTATCGCTACGACGCGGGACACGGATCCCTGGTGGTGGCCGAGGCCTTGCGGCACGCCGCCATCGAGGTGGCGTTCGTTCGCGAAGCGCTCGGCGGTACGCGTTCAGGCGGTACGCGTTCAGCGGTCTGATCGCGGTCGGGTGGACGTTACCCTTGGTCAACGTGGCGGTAATGCCACTCATGGAAGCTGGGCCAGGAGGTGGTCACCGTGACCCTGTGGCGACTGCACGTCGACGTGGCCGACCAACCCGGTCGGCTGGGCGCACTCGCCGGGGTGATCGGCGGCTGCGGGGCGAACATCGTCTCCCTGCATGTGGTAGGGGAACCGGCCCAAGACGGGGCGGTGACAGATGAGCTGTTGGTACGGGTGCCGCCGCAACTCTCGGTGCCGGCGCTGGTGGAAACCGTCGAGGCCGCAGGGTTCCCCGTCACGGTGATGGTGCAGGCCGACGCACAGGCACTGGCCGATCCGGTGAGCACCGCACTGGCGTTGGCGCACTGCGTGGCGGTCGACCCGGGCAGCGCCGCGCGGGCGGTGGCTGCCCTGCTGCGTGCTGAGCTGGCCGGTGACGGTGCGCCACCCACCGCGCATCACGCCGAGGTCGGCACCGGAGCGACGCGGGTGCGGCTACGGCGCGGCTGGCCGTTCACCGCCACCGAGATCTCCCGGGCCGCGGCACTGCTCGAGCTCGCGGGGCCCGCCGACGGACGTCTGCCCGCACCATCACGAGCCAGCGTGCAGCTGACCGACGGGGCCGAGGTGGTACTGCGGGCCGCAACGGCCGCGGACGCGCCGCTGGTCGCCGCGCTGCACGCGCGGTGCTCCCCGCACACCCGGGCGCTGCGTTCGCTGCCCACCAGACCGGTCCTGGCCGCAGCGCTGATGGCGCAACTGATCGGTGCCGACGGCTCCGCCAGCGTGCTCGCGGTGACCATCGATGGTGGCGCCGCGATCGGGCTGGCGAACCTGGTTCACACCGGAACGGGCACAGCCGAGGTCGCGCTCCTGGTCGAGGACGTCTGGCAAGGCCGGGGGGTAGGCACGGCGCTGGCCCGCAAACTGGTGGAGCTGGCCCGAACCGATCAGGTCACCGAGCTCACCGGGGTGTCGCAGGTGGGCAACGGCGCGCTGACCCGGGTGTTGCGCCGAGCCGGGCTGCGCCCGCGCGGCCGGTTGGAGGGAGGCACTCTGCGGGTCCGGGCCGCACTGCTCCCCGCCGAACCCAGCCCGAACGCACCGACTCAGGTCAGCCTGGCCTAGCCTCGGTCTGATTGCCGGCTCAGCCGGCGGTGGTCTGATTGCCGGCTCAGCCGGCGTGGCGATCCTGCGCGAACCGCACCACCTGCTCCCCGATCGTGCGCAGCGCGGCCTCGACCGCGGGGTCGGACGGGACGCCGTAGTCATCGAAGCTCACCTCGGCGGAGTTCAGCGCCGCGCCCAACGGCGTGGGCCAGCCGCGCAGCGCGTGCACGATCGAGCGCAGCGCGCTCAGCGTGGTCACCGCCGCTTGCCAGCCCAACGCCATGGCCGCGCAGCCGACCGCTCGCCCGTCCAGGTAGGGCCGAGGATCGGCGCGCAGGTCCTCGACGTAGTCCAGCGCGTTCTTCACCAACCCGGAGACGGTGCCGTGATAGCCCGGCGAGACCAGCACCACGCCGTCCGCCTCCCGCAACGTGTGCACCAACCGACGCGCCACCGTGTTGCGCTCACCCACCGCAGGGTCGTAGAACGGCAGGATCAGGTCCGTACCGGTGATCGCGACGGTCTCCGCGCCGGCATGGCGGGCACCCTGGAGAACCACGCTCAGCGCCCGCTCGGACTGTGAGTCCGCGCGCATCGAACCACCGATGCCGACCACGGTGAGTCCCATGGCATCGACCCTACGACGCGAGGGCCCGGCACCCGCGCGGGTGCCGGGCCCTCGCCAATACCCTGCGGGTCAGGACTGCCCGGCGCGCACACCCTGCTCGACCCGGTCACCCAGGTCCTTGTCCACGTTGCGCCAGTACTCGAAGGCCCGTCGCAGGATCGGCTCGCTCACGCCGCCCAGCAGATGGCCGACGATGTTGCTGACCAGCCGCTCGCGGGCCGCGTCGTCGAGAACCTCGCGGACCAGGGTTCCGGCTTGGCCCCAGTCGTCGTCCTCCGCGCGTAGCGTGCTGGCGCAGCGCACCATATCCCCGTCGGTGTACCACCCCGTGGACTCACCGTAGGTCGCGCTGTCGGCCTTCGGGCCGCCGTAGGAGTTCGGCGCGTACACCGGGTCCGAGGCGTTCTGGAAACGCATCGGACCGTCCTTGCTGTAGCTGTTCACCGGTGATTGGGGCGCGTTCACCGGCAGCTGCTTGTAGTTCGGGCCGATGCGGTACCGGTGGGCGTCCGGGTAGGAGAACAGCCGGCCCAGCAGCATCTTGTCCGGGCTCACGCCGATACCCGGCACGAGGTTACTGGGCTCGAATGCCGCCTGCTCGATCTCCGAGTGGTAGTCGGTCGGGTTGCGGTCCAGGGTCATCCGGCCGACCTCGATGAGCGGGTAGTCGCCGTGCGGCCACACCTTGGTCAGGTCGAACGGGTTGAACCGGTAGGTTTTGGCGTCCTCGAACGGCATGATCTGCATCTCGAGGGTCCAGCTCGGGTACTCACCCCGCTCGATCGCCTGGTACAGATCCCGGGTGTGGTAGTCGCCGTCCGAGCCGGCCAGCTGGTCACCCTCGGCCTGGGTGAGGTACTCGATGCCCTGGTCGGTCTTGAAGTGGTATTGCACCCAGAACTTCTCGCCCTGGGCGTTGGCCCACATGTAGGTGTGGCTGGAGTAGCCGTTCATGTGCCGCCAGGTCTTCGGGATGCCCCGGTCACCCATCAGCCAGGTGACCTGATGGGCCGACTCCGGCGACAGCGTCCAGAAATCCCACTGCATGTCGTTGTCGCGCAGGTTGGTGGCCGCGCGGCGCTTCTGTGACCGGATGAAGTGCTGGAACTTCATCGGGTCCCGGATGAAGAACACCGGGGTGTTGTTGCCGACCATGTCGTAGTTGCCCTCGGTGGTGTAGAACTTCACCGCGAAACCGCGAGGGTCGCGCCAGGTGTCGGGGCTGCCGCGCTCGCCGGCCACCGAGGAGAACCGGATCAGTACGTCGGTCGTGGTATTCGGCTGGAACACCGCGGCCTTGGTGTAGGCGCTGACGTCGTGCGTCACCTCGAACCGACCGAAAGCGCCGCCACCCTTCGCGTGTGGCTGGCGCTCCGGAATACGCTCGCGGTTGAACTGCGCCATCTGCTCGATGAGGTAGTGATCCTGAAGGAGGATCGGTCCGTCCGGGCCGGCGGTGAGCGAGTGCTCGTCACTCGCGACCGGGATACCGGCATCCGTCGTCGTCGGCCTGGGCTGCATGCCGGTCACTGTGGTGCCTCCTGCGTGGTGGGTGGTGTCGGTAGTCGAGCTTATTACTGTCCGGGGTCCTGGCAACTGGGGTCCTGGCAACTGGGGCAGCTTCCCCAGAACACCACCTCGGCCTCGTCGAGCAGGTAACCGTGGTCATCGCTGGGAGTCAGACACGGCCGCACGTTAACGGCGCAGTCGACGTCCTCGGTGCGCCCGCACGAGCGACACACCACATGGTGGTGGTTGTCACCGGCACGGCGCTCGAACCGGGCCGGATGCCCGGCCGGCTCGATCCGGCGCACCAGCCCCGCAGCGGTGCAGGCGGCCAGCACGTCGTAGACGGTCTGGGCGGAGATCGATCCCAGCCGCCGCGCCGCACCGGCGCGGATCTGCTCGACGGTGGCATGGGGGTGCTCAGCCAACCAGTGCAGCACGAAGTGGCGGGGTGCGGTCACGCGCAACCCCGCCTGGCGCAGTTGGTGGCTGATGTCCGAGGAGGCCATGGAACGGCCACTATCCCAGAGTTATCTGGAACAAGTCAAGAAAGGCACCCCGTCGGTAGCCCGAGGTGCTTTTCACCCGACCAGGGCTCGGTGGCGCAGCGACCCTCTGCTACATTAGGTAACCAGATAGTAGGTAGTCGGATAGTAGGTTGCCAGACAGTATGCTGTCAGATATCTCCTTACACACGACTACCACGGCGGGCTCCGAGTAGCAAGGTAGGCAGCCCTTCCCGTCGTCGTCGGGGGGCGGCTATGGGATCACATGACTTGGGCTCACCTCACCTGTGGACGGAACAGACCACCATGGCGGCCGCGACCCTCGTGTCCGAGATATCGTCCGACGCCTACGGAGTGGTCTCGCCGTCGGTCTACGAGACAGCTCGCCTGGTCACGCTGGCCCCGTGGCTTGCCGGGCACCCGCAACGAGTGCTGTTTCTCCTGCGGAGCCAGCGCCGAGACGGCAGCTGGGGTGGTCCGGACGGCTACGGCCTCGTCCCGACGTTGAGTGCCACCGAGGCGCTGCTGACGAGCCTGCGACGGTGGCACCACGGCGGGAACTCCCCGCCTGGCGACTATGCGGACATGGTCAGCGCGGCCGACCGCGGGTTGCACAGGCTGTTCCGGTGGCTGCGGGCCGACGGGCGGGTCACCCTCCCGGACACGATCGCGGCGGAGATCGTGGTCCCCGCCCTGATCGAGCAGGTCAACGTGCACCTGGACGGGTTCACGCCGCAAGCGGTGACCGGGCTGGACAGCTGGCGCGGCAGTGGCCGGCTCGTGACGCCCCCTGGGGTGGACGGCGAGCTGCTGGCGCGGCTGGGCCATCTGGTGCGTCAAGGCCATGCGCTGCCGGCCAAGCTGCTGCATTCACTCGAGGCGATCGGTCCCGCGGTGCGGGGTGCGGCCTTCGTCCACCCGGTGCACGGCGCGGTGGGCTGCTCACCAGCGGCGACCGTGGCTTGGCTGCCGGACCGCACGGGCTGCCATGCGGTGGTGGGCTATCTGGAAACCGTGCAGAAGCGCGGTGGTGGTCCGGTACCCGGGGTCACGCCTATCACCGTCTTCGAGCGGGCCTGGGTGTTGGCCGCGCTCACCACGGCGGGCATCGGCGTGACGGTGCCTCCCGGGCTGGTGGGCAGCTTGCACGCGGCGTTCGATGAACGTGGTGTCGCTGCAGGCCCCGGTCTACCTCCGGACTCCGACGACACGGCCGCCGCCTTGTACGCGTTGGCACAGTTGGGTAGCCCCCGCTCACCGGACTGTCTGTTGGCGTATCAGGTGGACGCACATTTCAGTTGTTTTCCCGACGAACGCACGCCTTCGATCAGCGCCAACGCCCACGTCCTCCAGACATTGAGCAGGTATTCGGGGCACGACTCGCCGCACCGTTTTCGCTACCAAACCACGATGGGCAGGCTCTCGGGGTGGCTACGCGACCACCAGGAAGCTGATGGAAGCTGGTGGGATAAATGGCACGCCTCACCCTATTACGCGACCGCGCGTTGCGCTACAGCACTTCATCGGCACAGCCGAAGCGCATCCGCCGCCGCAGTGTCTCGGGCCGTGCAATGGCTGCTCGACAGCCAACGTGAGGATGGGTCATGGGGGCGATGGAGCGGCACCCGCGAAGAAACCGCGTACGCGGTGCGAACCTTGTTGCAGACGAGTGTGTCTCGAGCCGACAGTACAGTCGAGCAGGCCGCCGCCCGCGGGTGCGTATTCCTGCAACGATCGACGGGAGGCCACGAGCACCCGCCGCTGTGGCACGACAAAGACCTGTACACCCCACTCAGGGTGGTGCGAGCGGAGGAGCTGGCCGCGCTACACCTCGCATACGCTCATCCCCGCGTCGCCGAGATCGTCGCCTACCGGGTCGCGGAGGAGTTCGAACGAGAGGCTGTGGGGTAAGGCTCGATGAACCGAAACGAGTTCCGCTTCGCGTTCCAGACGTTACCGTTCCTAGACTCCCACGAGGCTGATCCCGCTGGTGTTCTCGAAATTCGCGCGCGGCCCACGCCGAAGCTGCTGGTATGGCACCCGGAAGGGATTGACTGGATCTTCCGGACCGACCGGCACCTGCACCATGCGTCCAGCCGCACCCTGCGCCCTCTGCTCGGGCGAAAGTCCCTGCTGGGAGCAGAAGGGCCTCGGCACGCCGCGTACCGGCGAGTGCTCGGTCCCGCGCTGCGCGGCCATCAGTTGCAGATTTGTCGCAACATTGTTTCCGACACTGTCCACGCCGCGATCGGCGCGTTGGCTCCAGAAGCTGTCATCAGCTTGATCGAATGGACCAGAAAAATCACACTCCGCGTCACCGGTCAGATTCTCCTGGGCCGCTTCGACGACTTGTTACTCACAATGTTCAGCGCTCGTGTCGACAGCGTGTTGGGCTCACGCAGCCGTACATTGGCCTACCGTCACCTCCATGTGCAGGCGTGGTCGAGCGCTGGCCGGCGGTTCTTCTTCCGCGGTCGCCGCACACTGGACGAGATGTTACTGAGGAGCGCGAAAACCACCCGACCGCCCGCGCTGGCGGCCCTGCTGCTGGCGGGTGACGGACCACTCGGGGTGCTCGACGATGACGAGCTACGGGACCAGATCATGTCCTTGCTGTTCGCCGGGCATGAGACCACCGCGTCGACGACGGCATGGATACTTCACTGGCTGGGCCGCGACGAGCGCGTGCGTCATGACGTCATCGCCGAGCTGGCTGCGACCTCCGATGACGGTTCGGACCCCGCACAGGTTCCGCTACTGCATGCCGTGACCCAAGAAGCGCTGAGGCTGTCTCCGCCCGCGATCATCGCCGGGAAACGAATACTGACCGAGGACAGCGAACTGCTCGGCAGGCCATTACCGACGGGTACCGTTCTCACTCCATGCATGTATCTTGCGCATCGCCAACCGGACCAGTTCCCGAATCCATCCCGATTCGACCCGCACCGTTTTCTCGGTGGCCGGGCTCCGCGCCGACACTACTTCCCGTTCGGTGGTGGAACCCGGCGCTGTCTGGGCAGCGAACTGGCCATGATGGAAGTACGTATGATCATCGCCGCAGTGCTCCGTCATTGCCGGCTGCACTGTGTCAACCCCGAATCCGGTATTCCCGAGCTACGCGGCCCGGCCATGACCCTGGCGCGGGGTTTACGAATGTCGATCACCCCACACCGTATGGCACTCCGGAACGTTCCCGCGTGAGCAGATATCGGGACGTCGTCCGAGTTCACCGCCTTGAGTACCCGTTCCCGGTCCACTACCTGTGTCACGCGGTGTTGGGCGCCTGCTATGGTTCAAGCGACGCTCGACAGCTGTTCACCGCGCCCGTCCTCCTCGCCATCATCGCGAACCTCCTCGCCATCGTGGGTGGAAACCCACTCAACGCCGCCGTCGATATCTCGACCGATGCGTACACCCAGGGCAAGCGGGACATCGCCCACGCGGCACTCCGGCTCGGCCGTCACCGTGCCATGAGTTGGACCGCGACAGAGATGATGTTCGCACTAGCGGCGGCTATCGCGACCTCGCTGTGGCTGGACCGCGCGCTCATCGCGGTCGGTGTAGGCCTGACGATTGCACTCTGTCTGCTCTACAATCTCGAGCCGGTCCGGCTCAAGCGTCGAGGACTCGCCAACCCCATCACGATTGCACTGACCACGGGACCGCTGCCGAGCCTCGTCGCCTACAGCGCTGTACGACCTGATCTCACCGCATCGGTGTGGCTGATCTTCATTGGGATTGGGATACTGATCACGGGGCGCGCCCTATGGTGGGCAGTACCGGACCAGATCGGTGACAAGGCGACAGGAATGACGACGCCGACCGTCCGATACGGCTCATCGCAGGCGCTCACCATCGCCTGCGATGCGACCATGGTCGGACTCGTCCTGCTCGGTTGGGGTCTGTGGTGGCGCTACGGGCCGTTGTGGGCGTTGCTGGGAACAGCCGTCAATGGGCCATTCCTGCTCAGCAAACTCGTGCTACTGCGCCGTTCACCCGACCGTGGCTTTCCGAACCGCGGCCCCCGGAACCTTACCGTACCGGATCCTACACAGATGCGTCGACGAGAACTCTCCTCCGTCATGATTGCCGACATATTTCTGGTGTTGCTCCCGCTGGTCGCCCGAGGAACGTGACGAGTCACACTTTCCGGCCGAGTCCACAATACGCCGGGAAACCTTCTGGATCCACGGGTGCGCCCCCGCTCAGCTTCGCGCGCCATAGCGGGACCGGAACGATACCCGGATCCACGAGATCCAGACTGTCGAAGAATCTCGCGACCTGCGTAAGGTTACGGAAGGTGAGCGGTGGAACCGGAATGTGGTAGAAATCCTCGAATATCCTCAGGCCGGTCACGAGGGACTCATCGTGACCACTATGCGCGACGGACAGGTGACTACCGGGACATAACGCGTCCAGGTAGGACGCCATGAAGCCGACTGGATCGTCGGTGTCGGGAATATGGTGCAACACATCGATCGCCAGCACGGCGACCGGTGCACCCAGGTCGAGCAGCCCACATCGCCTGGTGGCATCGAGCACCTGCTCCGGCCGGCGGAAGTCGGCGCGCACCATAGCGGCATCGTGGTTGCCGGCCAACAGGTTATGGCCCTCCGCTACAACCCACGGGTCTATATCCACGTGCATCACACGACAACCGGGACTGAGATCCTGCGCCACCTCGTGCACGTTGCTCGCGGTAGGCAGGCCTGATCCGAGATCCAGGAACTGCCGCACCCCCGCCCGCACCAGATACCGCACCACACGACCCAGAAACGCCCGATAGACGCGTACCACGTGCGGCAGATGCGGCGCTCCCAGCAAGATGCGCTCAGCGATCTCGCGATCGGCCGCGTTGTGGTGCGACCCACCCAACCAGCAGTCACGGATTCCCGCAGTGGTCCACGGTCCCGAACCGTTTTCAATCAGAGTCCCGACTGGCCGCGACACCCTCGTTCACCCATCCCTTCGAGTAGTCAATTCCTCCACGCGGCAACACAGGCACTGCCGAGGATGACATAACGCCAGATGAACTGTACGTCGCATCACCCTCGCGCTCGCCGGAGACTGCGAACCTACACCCGAACCGGCTCCAGCCGGAATCCAACCCAGGGTTGAAAGATACATCACAATCCGTGCTTCGGCGACCAGCACTCACCGAACTTCGATCAGATGCTCATTCCGCGCCACCAGCTCGCCGATCACGGGTGCGCCGGGCACCTCACCGGCCACCAGCAGACCGCCGGAGGTCTGGGCGTCGGCCAGCAGCAGCAACTCATCCTCGTCTACCGGCGCCGACGCCGCGACGTGCGGGCGCACCCAGTCCAGGTTGCGCCGGGTACCCCCGCTGACGTAGCCCTGCGCCAGCGCCTGCCGGGCGCCGTCCAGGTAGGGGATCGCGGCGGCGTCCAGCACCGCCGAGACACCGCTGGCGCGGGCCAACTTCATGAGGTGCCCGAGCAGGCCGAAACCGGTGACATCGGTGGCGCACCGAACGCCGGCCGCGACGGCGGCCGCGGCCGCGGCCGAGTTGAGCGTCGTCATCGTCTCCACGGCATGCGGGAACATCTCGCCGGTGGCCTTGTGCCTGCTGTTGAGCACCCCGACGCCGAGCGGTTTGGTCAACGACAGCGGCATTCCCGCCACGCCCGCGTCGTTGCGCAGGATCTGTCGCGGGTCGGCGACGCCGGTGACGGCCATGCCGTATTTGGGTTCCGGGTCGTCCACACTGTGCCCCCCGGCCAGGTGGCAGCCGGCGACGGCGCACACGTCACGGCCGCCCCGCAGCACCTCGGCGGCCAGCTCGAGCGGCAGCACCGCACGCGGCCAGCCGAGCAGATTCACCGCGACCACCGGGCGCCCGCCCATGGCATACACGTCAGACAGCGCGTTGGCAGCCGCGATCCGGCCCCAGTCGTAGGGGTCATCGACCACCGGAGTGAAGAAGTCCGCGGTGGCGATCACGGCCAGACCATGCTGGATCCGCACCACCGCGGCGTCGTCGCCGTTATCCAGGCCGACGATCAGCTCACCGGCCGGGTCGGTCACCACGGCGCCGAGGAGCCCGGCCAGCACCGACTCCAGCTCACCGGGAGGAATCTTGCACGCACAGCCACCCCCCTGCGCATACTGCGTGAGCCGGATCGTGGCGACCGCCATAGCAACCACCCTAACCGGCCACGTCTCACGGGCGGGCAGGCGAGGCTCACCGCAAGGTTGCACTCGGCACCGACGCGCAGGCGGCGGTGAAGGAACGGCGTTCCCGACTCTGCTGTCGCCGAGTTCGACGTGAGGGTCGTGCGACGATGGGGACACGACCAGGGTGTCGAACTCGGCGTACTGGGACTCGGCGTACTGGGAGTGGTCGATCAGGCAGGGGTGTGATCGCGTTGCTGACCAGCTTCGGCTACGCCGACATCATCGATCAAAGTCGTCCGCTGACTCCGTCAGCTTCATGAGCAGAGCCTGGCGGGTGCGGCGGCCGGGACCGATGAGCACTCGCCCTCTGGCGCTGGTGCGGGAGTCGCCGCCGCTCCCGGCCGCTGATGAGCTGCTGGTGCGGGTGTTGGCGTGCGGGGTGTGCCGGACCGACCTGCACGTCACAGAAGGTGACCTACCAGTCCACCGGCTGGGTGTTGTCCCCGGCCATGAGGTGGTCGGCGAAGTCGTCGAATCCGCTGCCGGCCCGTTCGAGACAGGGCAGCGGGTGGGCATCGCCTGGCTGCGCCGCACCTGTGGACAGTGCCGGTACTGCACCCGCGGGTCGGAGAACCTGTGCCCGCGTTCGGAGTACACCGGTTGGGACGCCGACGGCGGGTACGCCGACTACACCACGGTGCCCGCCGACTACGCCTATCCGCTGCCCGAAGGCTATTCCGACACCGAGCTCGCGCCGCTGCTGTGCGCGGGCATCATCGGGTGGCGAGCGCTGGCTCGGGCGAACCTGCCGCCAGGCGGGCGCCTCGCCCTCTACGGGTTCGGCGCCAGCGCGCATCTCACCGCGCAGATCGCCCTGGCCCAAGGCGCGGCCGTGCACGTGCTGACCCGCAGCTCACTGGCCCGAGAGCTCGCCCTGGCGCTGGGCGCCACCTCGGTGGGCGGGGCCGCCGACGCGCCGCCGGAGCCGGTCGACTCCGCGATCCTGTTCGCCCCGGCCGGGGAGCTGGTGCCGTTCGCGCTGGCCGCGCTCGACCGGGGCGGCACCCTGGCGCTGGCCGGCATCCACCTGAGCGACATTCCGATACTGCACTACCAGCGGCACCTGTTCTCCGAACGGCAGCTCCGCAGCGTCACGGCCAACACCCGGCGCGACGGTCACGAGTTCCTGCGCTTCGCCGCCGAGCACCGGCTGCACGTGGTGACCACCCCCTACCCGCTGGACCGGGCCGACGCCGCGCTGACCGATCTCGCCGCCGGCCGAGTACACGGCGCGGCCGTCCTCATCGGCTGACGACGGTGAAGGCTGCGGAGAGCTCGGTGGCACCGCAGGCCGCGGAGATCTGGTACCGACCGGGAGCGGCGTCCGAGCGGACGGTGGCGGTGCCGAACAGGTGCCATGGTTGGTGGCCTTCGGGGTCGCCTTTCAGCGCGCCGATGTCGAGCACCAGCGAGCGCACCAACCCAAGGTTGTCCAGGCACGCCACATCAAGCGACACCGCGGAACCGGGAGCGCCTTGTTCGGGGGACACCGTCAAGGCGTTCACCCCAGGCGCTGACGTCGTGCGCCCCGGGAGCTCGGTGGTGTGACTCGACGACGAGCTGGGTTCGCTCGGCCCGGCGCAGGCCCCCGTGAGCACCCCCACGCCGACGATGCCGGCGATTGCGAAGAAAGCCCGGACGCTCATGTCAGCGCAGTGTGCCGGCGATGGATTTGAGACCTGGGGCGCCCTCGACCCAATTCAACCGACATCCCGACATTATGCGCATCCAGCGGGCCAACGGGGTAAATCGCGCTGGATAACCCCGCTGAGTCCGCTGGATGCGGCAGGTCAGAGTTGGAGGCGGTGTTTGAGAGCGTCTAGCTCGTCGTGGAGGGAAGCGGGGAGGGTGGGGCCGAGTTTGGTGAACCACTGTTCGAGGAGGGGGATCTCCGCTCGCCACTCGTCGAGGTCTACCGCTAGCGCTGCCGTGATGTCCTCGGGCGGGATGTCCAGGCCGGACAGGTCGAGCTGATCCGGGGTGGGCACCCGGCCGATCGCGGTGTCGGCCGCCGCGGCCCGGCCCTCGACACGCTCGATGATCCACTTGAGCACGCGGCTGTTCTCCCCGAAACCCGGCCACAGGTATCGCTGGTCGCCGCCACGGCGGAACCAGTTCACGTAGAAGATCTTAGGTAGCTTGCCGGCATCGGCCTGTTTGCCGACGCCCAGCCAGTGGCCGACGTAGTCGCCGGCGTGGTAGCCGATGAACGGCAGCATCGCCATCGGGTCGCGGCGCACCTCGCCGAGCCGCCCGGCCGCCGCAGCGGTCTTCTCGCTGGACAGCGTGGCGCCCAGGAACACCCCGTGCTGCCAGTCGAAAGCCTCGTTGACCAGCGGGATGGTGCCGGCCCGACGACCACCGAACAGGATCGCCGAGATCGGCACGCCGCCCGGGTCGTCCCACTCGTCGGCGAGCACCGGGCACTGCGCCATCGGTGTGCAGTACCGGGAGTTCGGGTGCGCGCAGCGCTGCCCGGTGGCGCCGTCGGCAGGTGTCCAGTCCTGTTTGGTCCACGACGTGGCGTGCGCCGGCGTTGCCTCCATGCCCTCCCACCAGATGTCGCCGTCGTCGGTGAGCGCGACATTGGTGAAGATGGAGTTGCCGTAGTGCAGGGTGCGCATGGCGTTGGGGTTGGTCTTCCAGCTGGTTCCCGGGGCGACGCCGAAGAAGCCGTTCTCGGGGTTCACCGCGTAGAGCCGGCCGTCGGTACCGAAGCGCATCCAGGCGATGTCGTCACCCAGTGTCTCGACCTTCCAGCCGGGGATGGTCGGCTCGAGCATCGCCAGGTTGGTCTTGCCGCACGCCGACGGGAACGCGGCCGCGACGTAATGAGTCACCCGCTCCGGGCTGGTCAGTTTGAGGATCAGCATGTGCTCGGCGAGCCAGCCCTCGTCACGGGCCATCACCGAGGCGATCCGCAGCGCGTAGCACTTCTTGCCCAGCAGCGCGTTGCCGCCGTAACCGGAACCGTAACTCCAGATCAACCGCTCCTCGGGGAAGTGGCTGATGTACTTGGTGTCGTTGCACGGCCAGGGCACGTCAGCCTGGCCGGGTTCCAGCGGGTAACCCACCGAGTGCAGGCAGGCCACGAAGTCCACCTCGCCGCCCTCGGGTGAGGTGAACTTGCCCAGCGCCGCCGCACCCATCCTGGTCATGATCTTCATCGAGCACACCACGTAGGCGGAATCGGTGATCTCGACGCCGAGTTTGGGTCTCGGATCCCCCAACGGACCCATGCAGAAGGGCACCACGTACATCGTCCGACCACGCATGCACCCTCGGTACAACCCGGTCATGATCGATTTCATCTCAGCTGGATGCATCCAGTTGTTGGTGGGTCCGCAGTCCTGCTCGGTGTGGGAGCAGATGAAGGTGCGCTCCTCCACCCGGGCCACGTCTGAGGGGTCCGAGACGGCCCAGAACGAGTTCGGTTTGCGGTCCAACCGGGTGAACGTGCCGGTGTCGACCAGCTGTGTGGTGAGCCGGTCCCACTCCCGCTCGGATCCGTCGCACCACACGACTCGGTCGGGCCGGGTGAGTTCCGCGGTGTCACGCACCCACGTACGCAAGCGTGAGTGGATGGTCGGGGCATCGTCAAGACCCGGAATAGTCACCGCTCGTCTCCTTGCGTGAGTGACCAGATTAACTCTGGTGACTACCCAGCGCAGCGACTCGCGATTGAGAAATCAATCACAGCACCAGGTGGCTAGCTGGCCTGGCTCACTGAGGACATGTTGAAATCGGGGATCCGGATGGGGGGCATCGCGGTGCGGGAGAACCAGTCCTTCATCTCCCGACCCAGCGCGCTGCGGGTCGCGCCGACGTCGCCGGCGCGCCGGATCAGGTCGATCGGGCTCTCGTTGAACCGGAAATTGTTCACCTGACCGACCACCTCGCCACCCTCGATGAGGTATACCCCGTCCCGGGTCAGCCCGGTGAGCAGCAACGACACCGGGTCGACCTCACGGATGTACCACAGGCAGGTCAGCAGCAACCCCCGCTCGGTACGAGCCACCAGGTCATCGGTCGAGGCCGAGGAGCCCCCGGACAGCACCAGGTTCTCCGGCGGTGGGGTGAACCGCCCACCCAGCTCCGCCGCAGCCGCCCGGGGGTAGGCCAGCGCGTTCACCGTGCCGTCACGCAGCCAGTCCACCCGAGGAATCGGGGCGCCGTTGTCGAAGACGCTCACCGAGTCGCCCGAGGCGGTGGTGGTCAGAAACGGCGTGGTCCGCAGGCCCGGCGCGGCCGGATCGCTGAACAGCATGAGCGGGAGATCGGTGAGCCGCTCACCTATCCGGGTGCCGCTCGGTGCCCCGCCGGGTGCGGCGAACGCTGATCGTCCCTCGTGCGCCGGCCGGCCGGCCATCGACCAGACCAGGTAGAGCATCAGATCGGCGAGGGCGCAGGGCGGCAGAATGGTCTCGTACCGGCCCGCCGGCAGCTCGAGGCGGCGGGCCGACCAACTCAGCCGTCGTCGCACCTCGGCGACCAGCTCAGTGAGATCCATATCGGTGAAATCAGCCGTGTAGGCGCCGGCCCAGGCGCTCCGGGTGAGGTCGTCGGCGATCTTGCCATTGAGCTCCACCGTGCCGGTGGGCTGCGCCCAGCGGCGACGCAGCCCGGTCGAGGACGCCAGCCAGGTGGTCTCCATGCGGTGCTCAGCAAAACCGTACAGCAGCTCACCACCGCCGGTTGAGCCGGCAATCCGGCCACCGCCGTGAAAAGCCCCGGCCAGCTCGTCGGTCAACCGGGCGAACACGTCGATCTCGGTGGCCGCCGCCGGCATGGCGAAATCGTCGTCCACGGTGCCCTCCAGCAGCGGCGCGACGTCCCGGGCCGGGCCGGACTGCCGAGCGGCCTGCTCGCTGGCCGCCACCACGGCGCGCACCTCGTCGAGGTCGACGCCGTTGCCGCTGACCACGCCGATGGCAGGCCCGTCGGCGCCGTCCACCACCGAGATCACCGAGAACGAGCGGGTTGTGGTGTGTCCGTTGGTGGTCATCGTGCTATTCGCCCAGCGCAGGTTGACCTCGCTGGTGTCGGTGAGCGCCATGATGCATCCGTCGGCCTTCGACGCGTCCAGCGCGGCCGTCGTGAGCTCGTCGGGACCCAGCGCCATGGGACCCAGTGTCATGCCACTAGTCACCGGCCGGCCTCTTCTCGGGAGTTGAGCACCGTGATACCGCGCAGCAGCGCGGAGGGGCACCCGTGGCTGACGGCCGCGACCTGACCGGGTTGGGCCTTGCCGCAGTTCATC
Source organism: Pseudonocardiaceae bacterium (assembly GCA_050699595.1). Taxonomy (GTDB): domain Bacteria; phylum Actinomycetota; class Actinomycetes; order Mycobacteriales; family Pseudonocardiaceae. The sequence continues at coordinate 43,809 of JBOHFI010000024.1, forward strand.
GCGCCGCCGAGCAACCACGTCGACGGGCCGCCGACAGCCTCCAACGCACCCCAGAAATCGGTGGTGGTGGCCTGGTAAGCGACGTCGCGGAGCTGCCCGGCCAGCGTGCCACCCTCGATACGATAGAACCGCTGCCCGGTGAACTGGAAGTTGTAGCGCTGCATGTCGATCGACCAGGAGCGGTCACCGACGATGTAGATGCCGCGCTGCACCCCGGAGATCAGCTCCGCGGTCGCGGTGTCGGTGTCCGGGTCGGGCTGCAGCGACACGTTGGCCATGCGCTGGATGGGTACGTGGTGGGGCGAGTCGGCGTACGCGCAGCCCGCTGAGCGTTCCAGCCCCAGCCGGCGGGCGAAGACCCGGTCGGTCTGGTACCCGACCAGCGTCCCGCCGGCCACCAGGTCCCACTGGGAGGTGGCGACCCCGTCGTCGTCGTAGCCGATGGTGGCCAGCCCATGGGGCTGGGTGCGGTCCCCGGTGACGTGCATGGCCGGCGAGCCGTAGCGCAGGGTGCCGAGCTTGTCCGGAGTGGCGAAGGAGGACCCGGCATAGGCGGCCTCGTAGCCGATCGCCCGATCGTACTCGGTGGCGTGCCCCACCGACTCGTGGATCGTCAGCCACAGGTTGGTCGGATCGATCACCAGGTCGTATCGGCCGGGCGCGACGCTGGGTGCCTTGACCTTCTCGGCCAGCCACTCGGGGATCTGCGCGAGCTCGCCGTCCCAGTCCCAGACGGTGTTGCCGGCCAGGTACTCCCAGCCGCGCGCGGTGGGTGGCGCGCAGGTCCGCATGCTCTCGAACGAGCCGGCCGCCCGGTCCACCGCGATCGCGGTGGCTTCGGGGTGGACCCGCACTCGCTGCTGGGTGGTGCTGGTGCCGGCGGAGTCGGCGTAGAACTTGATCTCCTTCTCCGCCCGTAAGTGCACCTCGGTGTGCTCCACCCCGTCAGCGACGAGCAGCCGGCGCGACCAGTCCGACAGTAGCGCCACCTTCTCCTGCAGCGGCACCGTGAACGGGTCGATCTCGTGATCACCGACCCACACCGCGTCGGCATACGCCGGCTCGGCGGCCAGCTCCACCCGCTCGGCGTTGAGCGGGCGCAGGGTGCGGGCCACCTCGACGGCCCGCTGCGCGGTCGCCACCGCGGACTGGGTAGTCAGCTCCAGGTGTGAAGCAAACCCCCAGGTGCCCTCGACGATCACCCGGACGGCCAGCCCGACGGTACTCGAGTCCAGCGCGGTCGCCACCGTCCCATCACGCAGCCGCAGTACCTGCCGGTTGGTCCGCTCGATCCGGACATCGGCGTGCTCGGCGCCCAGCTCACGAGCCCGCCGCAGAGCGGCTTCGGCCACCGGCCGCAACGGCAGGGCGAGAAAGTCGGGATCGACCATGCCGGTACTCACAACGACCGACCATAACCGGCCACCCGCTGCAGCTTGCGCTGGGCCGGCGCCGCCGCCTGCCTAGAGACCCCCGGATTCCCGCAACGTCCAATTCAGGGTCCGAGTAGGGGAGAACCCTCATGTGCCTGGCTGCGCGGTACGGCACCGTAGTCATTGTCGGTCGCAACGCCTGGGCACCGCGCCGGGACGCCCAGGCGGGAGACCGACACACCCGCAGCGCGCACGGCCGGCCGAGCCGGCGATCCGGCTACTGCCGGGGCTGCGCGGCCGGGTATCTCCAAAGATGGGTCGGATCGTCATTCGGGATTCGGGGCGGCCCGGCCCCGGCCTTCATTCGGGAGGTGCTCGGGCCTTCATTCGGGAGGTGCTGCGGGCCCTGTCACGCCGCCTTGCTCGTCCGCCCAGCGCTGGGCGAGCCGGCACACCCGCGGGGCGAGCTCCTCAGCGGTGGTCTCCGGGTCGCTGGTGCGACCGGCCGCCAGGCCCAGCAGGTAGGCGGTGAGCGGAGCAGCCGGCCGAGCGACGTCATGAGCGACGTCCCGCGACATGTCCAGCACCCGCGACTGCATGGCGGCCGGCGACACGGCGTCGGAGATGTCCAGCTCCCGACACACCCGCTCGACCCACTCGGTGAGGGTGTTCATACCGGGCATCCTCTCGTGATCGTCGATAGGCCAGGCTGTTAGGTGTGCAGACGACCTATCCGCAGCGTGCGCGAATGACCCCCGGCCAGCTTCGCGGCTGGGAGCGGAACTGGAGCCGGTGGGGCGACGACGTCGTGAACCTGCCCGACGGGCCGCTGGACATCGCCGGGCGGTTCGGGCGCGTCGCACCGGTCGTCCTCGAGATCGGCTCCGGGATGGGGGAGACGACCGCGTCAATGGCGATCGACGCACCCGGCGTAGACCATCTCGCCGTCGAGGTCTACCAGCCCGGGTTGGCCCAGCTGCTGCTCCGGATCGAGCAGGCCGAGATCACCAACCTGTGGCTGCTGCGCGGCGACGCACACGCACTGCTCGCCGAGCACCTCGCGCCTGCCAGCCTGCACGCCGTCCGGATCTACTTCCCCGACCCGTGGCCCAAACGACGCCACCACAAGCGCCGGCTGGTACGCCCGGAGCTCGTCGCCCTGGTGGCATCCCGGCTGACGGTGGGCGCCACGCTGCATCTGGCCACCGACTGGGTGCCCTACGCGGAGGAGATGCTCGCGGTCTGCGCCGCCGAGCCGACCCTGCGCAACACCGCCGGTGACGATTCACTCGGCGGTTTCGCGACGCGGCCGGCCTGGCGCCCGGTGACCAAGTTCGAGCAACGCGCCCGGGACGACGGCCGCGTGGTGCGGGATCTGATCTTCGCCCGCGTCTGAGGCCCGTGAGTGGCGATGCGAGTCCTGGGTCGCATCGCCACTCACGGGTACGCCGGTCGATTCCGGCGAGTTTCGTGCAGGTCTCCCGTGTGTCTTCCGGCGGTGTACGCCCTTGGGGAGCGTTGATAGGGCAGTATCGGTGCTCATGAACCCGGCGCCCGCCCCGACCGTCCCGGTAACGCTGCTCGTCTGGGATGCGCCCAATATCGACATGAGCCTGGGCTCGATCCTCGGTGGACGCCCCAGCTCCGCGTCCCGGCCGAGGTTCGACGCCCTGGGGCGCTGGCTGATCTCGCGGGCCGGGCCCGACAGCGAGCCTGAGGCGACCGTGTTCACCAACGTCGCATCGGGCAGCACGGACTTCGTGCGCCCCTGGGTGGAGGCGCTGCGCAACACCGGGTTCGCGGTGTTCGCCAAACCCAAGATCGATGAATCGGACATCGACGATGACATGCTGCAGCACATCCAGGCTCGTCACGAGCAGGGTGTGCTGCGTCAGCTGCTGGTGGCCTCCGGGGACAGCCGGGCCTTCCGGGAACCGTTGGAGGATCTGGTCGCCCAGGGCGTCCAGGTCACCGTGCTGGGGTTCCGGGAGCACGCCTCGTTCGCGGTCAACTCCGGGGTGCTGGACTTCGAGGATCTGGAGGACATCCCGGAACTGTTCCTGCAGCCGCTGCCCCGGATCACCCTGGAGACGCTGCCCCCCGAGGGCGCGTGGCTTCCCCCGCTGCGGCCACTCGCCGCCTTGCTGCGGCACACCGTCGTGGAGGCCATCCCGTGATGGCCCTGCTGTTGCGCGGCCTGCTCACCCGCAACGATGGTGTTCCGCGGAACACCACGGGTCAGCGTTGGGGCAGGCCGGCACCGAGTTGGACGAGCGCCTCGTTGATCTCGGTGAGGTCGAAGCGGGCGGGGTCGTAGCCGTCCTCGCCGATCTGCCGCATCCAGTCGTGGGAGGACACGTGCTCCGGGTGCTTGTCGTCACCGAGGGCGCCCATCAGCGCGGCGAAGCCCCACGGACCGCCGCAGTCCTCGGGTGGGCAGGCCCGGCGCCCGGTCACGCATCGCGGGTAGGCCAGCGCCGGATCGGCCCGATCGAGCGACTCCACCTGAATGTCGTGCCACCAGTCATCACCGAAGTCGTACCAGTACGCGAACCGCTGACCGACCCGCAGCCGAGCCAGCGTCCGACGCGCCTCGTCCATGGCCTCGTCGAGCATCTGCTCGGGGTCGGCGTAATACTCACCGTCCACCTCGAACTGGTGCAGGTGGCAGTCGTGCCACCCCATGGCGGTCTGGATGACGTGGTGCAGCTGCGCCAGGCTCGTGGTGGAAGGCACCTGCAGACGTCGCCAGACTGGCGGCTTCATGTACCGCAGCGACACCTTGATCGTGTGAATGCTCGACATCGCGCGACCCTATTCGCCAGCACCCGGCGCTGTTCTGGCGGACTACCCACAACCGGGATACCGACCCGGGGCGTGGCGGCGGGAACAGGCTGCCCGTGACATCACACTGCACCAGGGCCGACTGCCTGATCGGCGCGGTCGCCGCCGGGATCGGTGCCCGGCTGGCCACGGCAACCCCAAAGACTTCCCGATGCCCGAGGTCACCGTGGAGGAGTGGCCTCCCGACAGCTGAGCGGGCAGAGGGTGTGGAGCAACGACGATCCCCACCATCAGGCGTGGGGATGGCCGCCGTCCTCGTGGCCTACGCACGGTTGATCGAGACCGCTCGCACCCTGGGACGCGCCACCCCCGACATCCCGATTCCGCACCAGCGGCGCTCGGTTTGCTACTGGTCAGAGCTTCTCACCGTGACTTCTCGTTCCGTCGAGACAGGCCAAGGCTCTCGCGAAGTGCCGCGTCAGCTCGATGCAAGAGCTCATCAAGGTGCTCATCTCCGGTGCCCTGTGAGCTGCCGGTCCCTATAACCGTGGGTTCAAGTTTCTCTCGTAGCACTCGCTCTGCTTTATCGAGGAGATCGTCGAGAAGGTGGCTACCCGTCCTGTCGCCTTCTGTTGGTTCCCCCCCTACGTCTCCGGAGACGTCGAGACCCGACTGAGGGCCGAAACCACGCTGCTCCAGCGTGCGCCGCAGCTCCCGTAACACTCGCAGGCGGGTCGGTCCGATGCTTCCCTGTGGCATGCCCGTGGCGCGGGATATCGCGGCGTAGTTGTTGTCGGGTTGGGCGAACAGCATCCGGATCAGCTTTTGGCGGCGTCGGGTCAGTTCTCCCACGGCGGTGTTCACCGCTTGGTGGACCTCACGAGTGACGACTGCGGCGTCGGGTTCTTCCTCTGTGGCGACCAGCTGCTTGCCGGCCAGGTCATCAGGTATCTCTCGCTGCCGGCACCGGAGCAGCGCGAGGCACTGCTGGCTGGCGGTTGCCGCCAGCCAGCCCCCCAGGCGCTCCGGGTCTCTGAGGGTGTCTATCCGCTCCAGCACCCGCAGCCAGGTGTTCTGCACGGCGTCCTCAGCGTCGGCCGGCTGTAACCGGAACGAGGCTACGGTGGACCGCACCAGGCGGCCATACCGGTTGATCAGCTCCTCCCAGGCCAATGGCCGCTTGTCGTCGCCCGCGCGCGCTGGCAGGTCGGGAACGCCCCGTGTGGTCTCCGGGCGTGGTGGCGGTGCCGTGGTGTACACCGCATTTCCCTGTCCAGTCATCACAGTTCACTGTCTTCGTTGTCATCCATCAACTGGAGAATTTCTCGTAACGATTTTCGCGCGCGCGCCAGAGTGCTCGTCAGGTTAGTCACAGTAATGTGAAGTTCTTGCCGAATTTCGTCATTCTCTAGACCTAGAGCGACGAGAACCATCACGTCCTTGCACCTGCCGTCCAACCGGGAGATCGCGGTGTAGATCGCAAGTCTTTCATCTCTGAAGATTGCCTCTACCACCGGATCTCGCCAGGCGGTGGTTGCGCAAGCCAAACGCTCCAATTCTTCGCCTGAAAAATTTTCACGATTACTCCAGTCGCGTCGCGCGTTTTTCGATAGATTACGAGCGTGGTTGGATAGGACGCGCAGCGTGTACCGATAGCTTTCATCGTCAGATAAAATACAGAGCCTGCTTGACCACTTTCCCCAGACGGTCACGCTTGTTCGTGACAGCAATTCATGGAGGTCGATACTGTAGAATCTCGTCAACTTGATCGCCTGCAGCTCCAGCTCTTGCTCATGCATTTTGAGAAAATCGTTAACCACCTCGTTATAATCTTCTGGACGTTCCGCTCGGGTCATCACCTCAGACCCTCGAATCGACTGAGCAGCGGTGTACCATCGACGATGACCGGGGAAGCCGGACAATTTTTAGTCCCCCACGGCGATGAGTTCCGCCTAGCAGAAACGTGCCTGGTTGAATGACTTCTAACACTGCGACATAGGTGCGGCGTCGGCATCGCTCGTAAAAGAGCAACAATGTCCCCGCGACCGCCACGAAACTGGTGGCACCGAGCCACAGTATCCAGTTGGGCGCGACTGCCGCGACCGCGCGCAACACAAGCCTGACCAGCTCCACGGTCATCGCCGTCTCCACTCCTTCCTGAGGCCCTGCCGCCATCCCTACCTTCATAGGTCCGCCGGGTAGACACCTGTCACATGAGCGGGGTTCCGCGTCTTCTCCGCACCCGCCTCCTACCCCATCGACCCGCCGGCCGGCACCCTGATCGGTGGTCGCCGAGTCGACAGTCTCGACAGTCGTGACTGCGTAGGAGGACGTGCCCATCCGCGCGGAGGCGGTGCGCTTGAGGTCGAGGCCGATGAGCCGTCCGCTCGGTGAGACCATCGAATCAAGCGCTCTGAGTACGCCGAGTTCGACGTCAGCGTCGTCCAGTCCGCCGGGAGAAGCTCTGGTGTCGAACTCGGCGACAACAGGTTCGGTGGCGGCGAAGTGGCCGGTGACGGGGCCAGGCGGGCGGTGCTCGGTGCACGACCAGGTCTGATCTGAGGACGAACCCAGGTTTGCCAAACGGCGCACGTTCGACGCCGACGCTGCCACCAGGAATCAGCAGACCCGAAGGCCCACAGCTCACAACGATAGTAATCATCCTCGCCAAGCACGGCACAGCACTCCTCACACCAGATCGTCAACGCCATTCGATGCCGAATTGCGGTTGGATAACGACGGGCGCAGCACTGGGCATCCGGGTGGGAGGACAGCGCTGGGTTATGGGTGGTGGGAACCCAGTTGGGTTTTCCCAGGATCATGATGTGCGTCGACGATGGGGGTGGGGTGGGCAGCAAAGGGACGCTGTGCCGGCGGAAGCTGGCCCGGACGCTGCGCCGGCTGCGGGAGGAGGCTGGGCTCAGTCCGGAGGAGGCGGCGCCGAAACTGGACTGGTCGGCCAGCAAGCTCGGCCGGATCGAGACCGCCGATCAGGGCGTGGACGTGCACGGCGTGCGCAGCATGCTCGACCTCTACGACGTCGGCGGCGCACAGTGGGCCGAGATCATCGACCTGACCCGGGAGGCCCGGAAGAAGAGCGAGTGGCACGCCTATGGCCTCAGCGCCCAGGGCTACTTCGGCTGGAGATGGACGCCACGGTGGTGCACGAATACCAGCTCGCCCACGTGCCGGGGCTGTTGCAGGTTGCGATGCGGGACTCCGAGAACCCCGCCGGTCCTGGCGTTCGCCCCGGCGCAGTGGCGGGCGTTGCTCGGCAGCATCCAGTCCGGCGAGCTGTACTGAGCGCGACGGCGCCAGCGCCCAGTACGGCCTCGATGAACTCTCCCCAACCGGCTGCCGGAAAGGGTTGATCACGGTTTGTGTGCCTGAGACGACACATCCTGTCGTCTCAGGCACACAAACCGTGATCTTCGGTGCTGGGGCCGCAGCATGGCCGAGCAGGCTGGGGCTGCAAGCGGCGAGGCTAGACGTCCAGGAAGCGGACGTCCTTGGCGTTGCGGGTGATGAAGGAGCGGCGGGACTCCACGTCCTCGCCCATCAGGACGCTGAACAGCTCGTCGGCGGTTGCCGCGTCGTCCAGGGTGACTTGGAGCAGGACCCGGTTGGTCGGGTCCATCGTGGTCTCCCACAGCTCCTTGGCGCTCATCTCGCCCAGGCCCTTGTAGCGCTGGATCGCGTCGTCCTTGGGTAGCTTGCGGCCCTGCGCGATGCCCTCCTCGATGAGCCCGTCACGCTCCCGGTCGGAGTAGGCGTACTGCGCCTCCACCCGCGGCCATTTAATCTTGTACAGCGGGGGCTGGGCGAGGAACACATGCCCGTGCTCGACCAGCGGGCGCATGAAGCGGAACAGCAGCGTCAGCAGCAGGGTGCGGATGTGCTGCCCGTCCACATCGGCGTCGGCCATCAGCACGACCTTGTGGTACCGCAGCTTGGCCAGGTCGAACTCATCGTGGATGCCGGTGCCCAGCGCGGTGATCAGCGCCTGAACCTCGGTGTTCTTCAGCACCCGGTCCAGCCGAGCCTTCTCCACGTTGATGATCTTCCCGCGGATCGGCAGGATCGCCTGGTACAGCGAGTCCCGACCGGACTTCGCCGAGCCGCCCGCGGAGTCACCCTCCACGATGAACACCTCGCTGCGGGACGGGTCGGTGGAGCGGCAGTCGGACAGCTTGCCGGGCAGGCCACCCAGATCACCCGCCGACTTGCGGCGGACCAGCTCGCGGGCCCGCCGGGCGGCCAGCCGGGCCTGCGATGAGGAGACCGCCTTGTTGATGATCGTCTTGGCCTCGGTGGGGTTGCGCTCCAGCCAGTCGATCAGCCATTCGTTGCAGGTGCGCTGCACGAAGGACTTGACCTCGGTGTTGCCCAGTTTGGTCTTGGTCTGGCCTTCGAACTGCGGCTCGCGGAGCTTGACCGACACGATGGCGGCCAGGCCCTCCCGCACGTCGTCACCGGTGAGCGCGGGGTCCTTCTCCTTGAGCAGCTTCTTCTCCCGCGCGTAACGGTTGACGACGGTGGTCAGCGCGGAGCGGAAGCCCTCCTCGTGGGTGCCGCCCTCGTGGGTGTTGATCGTGTTGGCGAAGGTGTAGACCGACTCGGTGTATCCGGCGTTCCACTGCATCGCGACTTCGATCGCCATGCTGTCGCTCGTGGCCTCGAAGGCGATCACCTTGCGATGGATGGGCTCTTTGGAGTTGTTGAGGTGTTTGACGAAGTCCTCCAGACCTCCCGGGTAGTGGAAGGTCTGTTCCTTGAGCCGAGCTGACTGCCCCCCAGCGTCCTCGGCATTCTCTTCGGAGATCCGTTCGTCGCGTAGGTAGATCGCCAGCCCCTTGTTGAGGAAGGCCATCTCCTGCAGGCGGCGCGCTACCGTCTCAGTGTTGAAGTTGGTGGTCTCCAAGATCGATGGATCAGGCCAGAAGGTCACACTCGTGCCGGTCTCGCGAGTCGGTTCACCCTTCTCCAGTGGTCCGGGGACGGCGTATTTGTAGGTCTGCCGCCACACATAGCCCTTCTGTTTGATCTCCACGTCGAGACGGGTCGACAACGCGTTGACCACAGAGACGCCCACGCCATGCAGACCACCGGATACGGCGTAGGCCTTTCCGTCGAACTTGCCGCCGGCATGGAGAACAGTGAGTGCCACCTCGACACCCGGTCGCTTGAGCTTCGGATGGACGTCAACCGGAATACCTCGACCATTGTCGACCACCCGGAGCCCACCATCCGCCAGGATCGTGAGGCTGAACCGGTCGCAGTGTCCCGCGAGAGCCTCGTCGACCGCGTTGTCGATCAGCTCCCACACCAGTTGATGGAGACCCCGCTCCCCGGTGGAGCCGATGTACATGCCGGGACGCTTGCGGACAGCCTCGAGGCCTTCCAGCACGGTGATCGACTCGGCGTTGTACTCGCTCTTCTTCGCTACCACGGGCTGGTGTCTCCTCGCGCTCTGTCCAACGGACGTCCCCACCAGGGCCATTCTACTGGTGGGCTACCTCAGAACATGGCCCAGGACACCCCTGGCTCGGTCACAGGCTCCCGAATGGCGACAGCTGAGTGTCCCCCCTCTCGCCCCGGCGAGAGTTACCTGCGGCGGGCAGCTCAGCCGTAGGTGTCTCGGGGGCCTCGGCCGCGGACGTGGCGCGGACCGTGCACCCAGTTCGGTGCTGCTGGGCCCTGCACCCGCAACACCTTCACCACGCCCGGCCCGACGCCGGCGGTGATCCGCGCGATGAGCTGCCGTTGCAGCAAGCGTAGCTGGGTGGCCCACGCCGTGGAGCTGGCCCGCACCGTGAGCTCGCCATCCTCTAGCGACACCGGCTCGGCGTGCTCGGCGACGTCGGCACCGACCAGCTGCGCCCAGCGGGCGAACACCACGCCCGCGGACACTCGATCCACCCAGCCGCGCTCGGCGACCAGCCGGGACGCCAGCCGGCCCAGCGGCTGCGGGTCCCGGTCATCGGGACGCGCGCCGGACCAGCCTCGGCGCCGCCTCGGCGCCGCTCGCCGAGCCCCTGACTGCTCGCCACCGGTCTGCCGGCCCGCGGTCTGGCGACGTCCAGCGCGGGCGGACTCCAGGGCAGCGCGGGCGATGTCGACGCCTCTGCGCCCCCCAGGTGGTTCATCGAACATCGACTTGTCCACACTATCCACAGGTTTGTCCCCAGCCGTGGGGTGATCATCCGACACGGTGCACCTCCCCGCCGTGGACGTCGAACCGCGCCCCCTGGAGTTCCTCCGGTACATCGGCCGGCACCGCCGCGGTGACCAGCACCTGCTCGGCGGCCAGCGCGACCTCGGCGAGCCGGGCCCGGCGATGGGTGTCCAGCTCGGCGAAGACGTCATCGAGCAACAGCACCGGCTCGACGCCGCCGCAGCGCAGCAACTGGTAGCTGCCCAGCCGCAGGGCCAGCGCCAGTGACCACGACTCCCCGTGGCTGGCGTAACCCTTGGCCGGCCTGCGGTCCAACCCGAGCTCCAGGTCGTCGCGGTGCGGCCCGACCAGGCAAACCCCGCGCTCGACCTCCGTCGTCCGCACCCGGGCCAGCTCCGCCAGCATCGCCGCCTCCAGCGCCTCGACATCTGCCTTGCCGTCTTCGGGCGCGACCTCCGGCAGGGCGTCACCCAGGCTGCTGCGGTACTCCAGCTGTGCTGAAGCCGTCTCCGGGGCCACCGCGCGGTAAGCCGCGACGACGTAGGGGGCCAGCTCGACGAGGAGGTCCAGCCGGGCTGCGAGCAGCTCCGCGCCGTGCCGGGCGAGGTGCCCGTCCCAGACATCCAGGGTACGCAGATCACCCGCCCCGCCGCCGGTCCGGCGTGCCGCGGCGGCGGACTTGAGCAGTGCGACGCGCTGGCGCAGCACTTTGTCGTAGTCGGCTTGCACGCCGGCCAGCCGGGGCGCGCGCAACACCAGCAGATCGTCGAGGAACCGGCGGCGCTGCGCCGGGTCACCGCGGACCAGTGCCAGGTCCTCCGGCGCGAACAGCACGCTGCGCAGCACCCCGAGCACCTCCCGTGGCCGGGGCACCGGGGAGCGGTTGAGCCTGGCCCGGTTGGCTCGCCCGGGGGAGATCTCCAGCTCCACGGTCAGCTCCCGGCCGTCGTGCACCACCGCGGTGCGCACGATGGCGCGCTGGGCGCCGTGGCGGACCAGCGGCGCGTCAGTGCTCACCCGGTGCGAACCCAGCGTGGACAGGTAACCCAGCGCCTCGACCAGGTTCGTCTTGCCCTGCCCGTTCGGGCCCACCAGCACCGAGACACCGGGGTCGAAGTCGAGCTCAGCGTGCTCCCAGGAGCGGAAATCAGTGACCGCGAGCTGCCTGACGTACACGCGGCTAGTGATGATGTCGTGGGCCGGATGAGGCGGAGCTGGTCTGCTGCACGTCGGGTCCTTCCGGTAGCGCGGGCCCCTACCGTAGCGGCGCCTCGAAGCTCTCGGACCGGCTGTCCTGGGCATCCACCGGCTTAGTGTCTTGAGGCTTTCCTTCAAGAGAGAACACCAGTAGCAGTAATAGGTGCTGTGGACGCTGTGGACGTCGGCCGTCTGCCCAGCTCCGCTGGTGTGGTGCGGTGTGGACTGCGCGCTGTGTCATTCGTGACGCGCCGCGCCCCTCGGTGGACAACGCCGGGGCTCCGGAGCGGGATGCACAGGGGTGCCCGGTTATCCACAGAGTTGTCCTCAGGTGTGGGTGGATCGGTTACCCGGTGTGCCACCGGCCGGCTGGGTGCGCTGCAGGCCCTGCTCGCCGCCCGCGGCGCTCCAGCGGGTCAGTTGCGTTACACGTCTGCTGTACGGAGTGTGGCGCCGGCCGCCTGTGCCACACTCTCGATGTGTGTCCGGTCCGACGTGACGACCGCATCACCCCGACGGATCGCGCCCTCCACTACGGTCACATCCACGACATCATCGTGGCCCGAGTGTCCGGCGAGCACGCCGACTGCGCGAGCCTGATCTTCTGTCATCCACTCCACAGTGCACATCGCGAGTAGCCGGGCGACGGTTGTCTGCCGTGGACCTCCTCGCCATGCCTGCGCGAGCACCGGCGCCGGAACGACGGGAGCCACTTCCTCGGCGAGCAGACCGGCGTGCAGTGCCCACATTCGCCGGTCGTTGCGCTCAGCGGCGATCAGCGCGCCCGTGTCGTAGGTGACGCCGGCCATCTACGCCGATCGCTTCGTCGGATGGCGAGCGTCTGTCCGCCCCAGCAGCGCGCGGGCACGTGCTAATCCTTCGGCGAGTTCCGCTGTGGTCAACGGCCCGTTGTCGGCTTCCCATTCGGCGATCGCCCGCCGTCCCGCGTCCATTCGCAACCGGTGGGCCGCTGCGTCGGCCAGCCAACCGCTCACAGTCGTGCCCTCCGACCTGGCCGCACGCTCGATGGCATCGGCTAGCTCGGACGGCAGCGAGATCGAACGTTTCTGCCGCTGCGCCATGCCGAACACGGTAGCACAGCAGGTAGGACACCTGGTCGTCCCGCCACGGTTCGGCGGCTCTGCCGCACCATCGTCACCCGGCGATCGCCTCGTCCTGACCACGAATGGCAGGGTGTCGACTTATGGGCGACATCGACCTCGCTGGATGCGCGAAGCTTCTCGGTTGGCCGCTACCACTGGCGTGGTATCGATTGAAGGTCGGCAAGTTTGCATCGCCTGCCGGTACGAAGAACGGCCAGCCGTTCTGGCATGAGAACGACATGTACCGATGGGCAGCGCGCACCCACCCCATACTGATCAACCGTGTCCCGATCCGCTACTGGCCCGATGCCAAGCGCCCAGCTGTGTACCGGGGCGCCCGGGAGATCGAGGACGCCGTGGTGCAGACGTGGCAGGTCGATGCGGGCACGGTATGCGTACTGTGGTCCCGCTCCACCACCAGCGCAGTGCTTGACCTGGAAATCCTCGCGACATTCGAGGAGCGCGTTGTCAAAGCTGGTCGACAGCAGAGTGACGTTATTGTGGTATCGGCCTACCCGCTGCCGGCTCCCGAGGCCAACGACGACACCCTCGATGAACAGCGTCGCCGTGCCGGCTGGTTGGAGATCCTCGACCGTACCGACCAACTGGCCGTCGAATGCGTGCGCGAGGCGTGCCGGTGGGACGGCGGTGCCGACTTCCCGTTCTCCAACCCGCAGCAGATCGACCCCACCACGGAGTACGGCGCCGAGTGGGCTGCGAGGTTGGAGCCCATTGAGCGCACCGCAGCGTTCGAGCTTATCGACTTCGACGGTCAGTACGAGACCCTGACCGATCCGGAGACCGGTGCTCCTGTGATCCGCCAGCCAGGTGGCCGCCTCCTGGCCGCGATCCCACAACGGCTGCCCGCCTTTAGCCCACTGGCCGAGGTCATCTTGGACCTGCCGATCTGGGTACGTACCGAGGACGGGATGCTCCACCTCGCCCCCAGAGACAGTTACTACGGGTTGAGCTGGGGTTACGGCGGTTCCGGGCCCGGGTCGTTGGCGCTGCTGATCCATCGGTTATTGGACGACATCACCGCCCGTGGCGCTGACAGCGTCAGTGGTGCGCCCGAGGGGCTGGAGGACCTGACTCAGACCGGGTGGTCGACCGGCACGGTTCTCACCCGTGCACAGCTGGAAACCGCCCGCGACGGTCGCCCCTACGCCGAAGGGTAGCCCCGCCAGCGAGGGTCAGGCGTCGGTGAAGATGTCGTGGGTGCCGATCCGGCGCCAGATCACGTGCCGCACGCCGTCCCGGATCGGTGCCCCGAACTCCCAGGTGGCACGGCCATCCGGCGCCCAGGTCATCTCGACCACCTTCGGCACGCCTTGGACCCGCTTGACTCGCAGCCCCGGCCGCCACCGGTTGGCATCAACGTCAGGCACGAACTCCGCACAGACGACCTTCTCGAAGTGGGCGCGCTGCTGCGGGGTTAATGCCTTGAGATCACGCCGGAAGCGCGGCGTCGTCGCGAACGTCGGCACTGTCGTCTACTCGTTCAGCGCGGCGAACATCGCTTCGGCGTCATCGAAGACCTCGACGTCACCAGCCTTGATCTGCTCGCTCGCCTCGCGCTCGCCGGCCTGCCACTCAGGCTCCCAGAACCAGCGCTGGTCAGCGGGCACGCTGGTCATGCCGCGCAGCAGGACATCACCCGCCTCGGTGATCGTGAACTCGACCTCGTCCCCCTCGCTGACGTGCAGGGCGTCGCGGATGTCCGGTGGCAGGGTGAGCTGGGCCTTGGCGCGCACCGTCGCACGACGCCGCGGTGCCTCCGAAGCAGCCATCACCCACTCCTGTCCCGCGCTCGACGCAACTCTCCCCATGATGCATCCAACAATCCGAAAATCCAACCTAGTGAAGCTAGCCGGGGGTGTCGGGGGTGTCGATCCAGATCTGGTGTTTGTCGGCGCCGGGGGTGATGGTGATGCCCAGTCGGTCGCGGGTGGGGCTTCCGGCGGCCCTCCAGGCGTGATGGTGTTCTTCGAGTTCGTCCCATAGTCGCCGGGGCCCTGCTTGCACGGCGATGAGGCCGTCGTCGGCCAGCGTCTGGTAGGCCCAGGAACTGTCGCGGGCCAGGAGCCAGGTGAGCATTCCGGGGGCGCCTTCGGGTTGGAACCAGTGCATGGCGACCCCGGAGGTGCGCAGCGCGGCGAAGAGGGGGAAGTCAGCGCCGGTCAGCTCGCTTGCCGCCAGCGTCGTGGAGGTGCACTCACCGTCATCGTCAGCGCGAAGGGCGTGTTGGAGCAGGGCCAGGGTGTCTGGGGCGGGGTAGCCGCGCATGGGCATGAACGCGCCGTACTCGGGCAGGAAACGACCGGACGCTGATCCAGCGCCTCCCACGGTGAGCAGGATCAGCCCGCCGGCGTCGAATTCGGTGTAGAGGTGGGTCAAGATCTTCCCGCCAGGCTTGGTCTGCTCCGCCCAGGCCGAGGGCACCTGGGGGAAGGAGCAGGTGGCGATCACCCGGTCATACGGCGCAGCGGGCGGAAAGCCCTGGATGCCGTCCGCGACCTCCACCGTGGGTCGGTAGCCGGCGGTGACCAGTGCACGTCGGGCGCGTTCGGTCACGGCCTCGTCGACGTCGATGGTGACCACGCAGTCCTGGCCGAGCAGGTGGGCCAGCAGCGCCGCGTTGTACCCGGTGCCGGTGCCGACCTCCAGCACGCGCATCCCCGGCCGCGCATCCAGGGCGTGAAGCATCCAGGCCATGAGCCGGGGTTGGGTACTGGAACTGCTCGGACGCCCCCGTGTGGGGCCTGCCTGGCGGATGCGATGCCACGCCGAGTCGTCCCCGTCGAGTTGGGTGACCAGGGTACGGTCGGAGTACACGGCGGCCAGCCACTCGGGATCAGTGGAGTCCACCGCCCGGTAGCCGCCTTCGTCGGCATGCAGGAAGAAGCGGGGCGTGAACAGGTGCCGGGACACCGTGCCGAACGCCTCCCGCCAGCCCGGGGAGGTGATGGCGCCCTCGTCGGCGAGAGTGTTGGCCAGGGCATGCCGCAGGTCGGCGACCCGTTGAGGGTCGTGGGCACTCAGCGTGGTCACGGCGGGGTCGTCCTTCCTTGCAGGGCATCAGCGATGGCGGAGGCGATGCGCGGGGCCAGCTCTCCGATCCAGGCCCACTGCCCGTTCGGATTGACATCGCCGATGAAGACCCATTCATCTGCGGGAGTAACGATGAAGTCGATCGCGGCGAAACGCAGATGCAGCAACGACAACAAGCTCCGGACCGCGGTCTGGATAGGCGCCGGTGTGGGGATCGGGGTGTAGGAGAGGCTGTCGTAGTCGGCTCGCCAATCGACACGAGCCCGCTCGGAGTTCGTGTCGATACGGGCAGCGAAGCACCGATCGTCCACCACAGTCAACCGGACCTCATAAGCTTTGTCCTGGCGCTGCTGGAACAGGCACGTGGTGGCGGCGATAGCCGCATCATCGAGCTCGGATTCCTCGACAGGTTGGGTATAGATGAAGTCCCGGCCGTGCTCATGCTTATAGGCGATACCCGACAGCGGTTTGTACACGATCGGGCCGACCTCGGCGGCGAAGGCCCGAGTTTCGGTCCCGCTGCTGGTGAGCAGGGTCGGTGGCACGCGAAGGCCCGCCTGCCGGGCGGCGGCGTACTGCACGGGTTTGTATTCGCAGCGGGCGATGTCGGCGGGATGGTTGAGCCAGCCGGGCAAGGAGGACAACAGGCCGCCGAAGCCGAACCTGGCCTCTTTGACCGCCCACTTGGCGTCCGGCTCGGATAGCTCCGGATCGACCTGGTAGATCGACGGACGCCGGTAGTAGATGGCACCGACTTCGGCGAGGGTGACCGAACGCGACGGGGTGCGCAAGATGCCGGAATGGTCAGTGTCCAGCCGCGCGGAGACCGACAGGCGCTGGGGGAACTCGGCGGTGTCGAACCGGAACACCGGCGCACCCCTACTGTCCAACTCCGTGACGACATGGTCTGCGGTGATGTCGAACCGGTCGGTCACCACGAGGATCACCTCGGGCATCGGGTGTCAGTCCTCCGTGACGTCGTTGTCGCGTTCGTAGCGTGTACCGTCCTCGGTGTTGGTCGGCGTCTGAGTGGGGCCGTCAGAATGCTTGGCGGCCTCGATCACCTGGCCGTTCTCCTCCACTACGGCGATCTGGCGGTCCTCGTCGTAACGCCAGGTGGAGAAATCCACGACGGTACCCGCTTTGGTTGGTTGCGGGGGCGCGGCGAATCGCAGTCCGAATGGCCGCGCCACCTCCCGGCCCGGCTCGATGACCGGCACCGGGTGGTCCTTGTTCTCCCCTAATGGGAACACGCCGAAGGCGCCCACCACAGGTTCATCCGCGACACTCATCACCCCTCATCTCCTCGCTGTCGTCATCGATCGCCGCTAGGGCTTCGCATTCTGCGAAGACCGGGTGCCGAAGCGGTTGCACAGGCTGTCGAGCTCCCACACCCGGCGCCGGGCCCGGCGGTCCAGGGTGAGCACCAGCTCTCGGGCGACCGGGTCGTTGCGGACCCGGGTGGGAGCGATCCGGTCGGCGGTGTCCAGGTGCCGAATCGCCTCGGCGTCCCGGTCACCCTCGGCCTGCGCCCACCCCCGGGCGATGTCGAAGTGCAGCCAGGAGCGGCGGTCGGCTGACGCCAGCATTGCGGCCAGCCGCGGCACGTCAGCCTCGGCCCGCTCAGCGGCATTCGGGCCGCGCTCCAGCTCCACCCCGATCGACACCGACCACGCCGCCACATTGGCCGGTCCGAAGTGGTAGTTCAGGTAGTTGCACTCGCCGGTCGCCTGGGCCAGCTCCGCGGCCTGTGCCAGGTGGGTGTCCGCGTCCCCGCCGCGTCCCTCCCGCGAGGCCAGCTGCGCCGACGCTAGGTGCAGCATCCCGGCGGCCTGTGCCGGGGCATTGTCGGCCGCTGTCGGGTCCGCCGCCGACTCGACAGCCACCAGGGCGGCACCGAGCACCTTTGCGGTCCGGTGCCGGGCCCCCAGCCTGATCAGGGCCCCGGTGCGCATCTTTGCCGCGAACCCGGTCAGTGCCGGGTCGCCGAGCCGCTCGGCGGCGTCGTAGCCGCGTCGCGCGACGGCCACCGCCAACGAGGTGTGGCCCAAGTTCAGGGCGATGCATGAGGCTGCGATGCAGGCCTCCACCAGCGCGGCCAGTGCTACTCGCCGGGTGTCGCTGTCGCCGGCGACGGCGTGCACGTGCAGCTCGCTGAGCACCGCGTCCAAGTCACGCCCGGCCAGCGCATACCGAGTCTCGTCCCGGTGCGTATTGGCCTGCCGGGCCAGCTGTGCCAGCTCGGTCAGCGGTCGCGCCGGGATGTCCGGTACGTCGAGCAGGGTGCAGTCGCAGACCGCGAGCTCGATGCCCGGGATCGTGGTCATCGCGTCCGCTGTTGCCCGGTCCGCCGGTAAGTAGGGCTGCCCGGTCAGGTCGGTCACCGAGCAACCCAGCGCGGCCGCCAGGTCATCGATCAGTCCGCGCCGGTTGAACCCGCGCTGGCCGTGTTCGAGCATCGACAGGTAGCCCTTGGTGATCCCGGCCAACCCGGCCACCACCTCCAGGCTCATCCCGCGGCGATGGCGGATCACCCGAGCGCGCGCGCCGATCGTTCGCGCGTCATCTGCGTCCATGTGATGTCTCTCCTCACCGATCACCTGCGCGGTCGCCTGAGGCGTAGTACAGCACGGTCCGGTCGGCGTTGACTGAAAGCGACACCATCGGCACGGTATGACACCTGACTACCACCCATGGGGACCTGCCCATGGTGTGACGATCCCTGCTCCGTCACGAGGTGGGGGGCGAGGTTCATCGTCGTGAACTCGACGAGACCGACCTTGACCGCGCCCGAAAACGTCCGTGGCGTCGAGTTCACGGACAGCGCCCCGGCGCCTACTGGCTATTGGTTGATACGCCTGGACGTCCCGGCGTTGCGTCCAGGCGTATCAACCGACAATCCCTACCGTGCCGTACCGCGCTGCCGGGCACATGAGGGTTCTCCCTGAGCCGGACCCTGATTCCCACCATGAGCCGGTCAGGAACGGGCGCGTTGCTTGATCCGGGAGGTGAGTTCCTGCACCTGGTCGTAGGTGCGGCGGCGTTCGGCCATCTCCTTGCGGATCTTGCGTTCCGCGTGCATCACCGTGGTGTGGTCGCGGCCCCCGAAGATCTGGCCGATCCGGGGCAGCGACAGGTCGGTCAGCTCCCGGCACAGGTACATGGAGATCTGCCGGGCCTGCGCGACGTGCTTCGTCTTGCCGGGCCCGCACATGTCTTCGATGGTGAGCCCGAAGAACTCCGCGGTCACCGCGATGATGTGGGGTGCGCCGATCTCGTGTCCCGCCTCGGCGGGGATGAGGTCGCGCAGCACGATCTCCGCGAGCTGGTTGTCCACCGGTTGGCGGTTCAGCGAGGCGAACGCGGTGACGCGGATCAGGGCTCCCTCCAGCTCGCGGATGTTGCGCTCGATCCGGGCGGCGATGAACTCCAGTACCTCATCGGGCGCGGCCAGCCGGTCACCAGCGGCCTTCTTGCGCAGGATGGCGATCCGGGTCTCCAGCTCGGGCGGCTGGATATCAGTGATCAGGCCCCACTCGAACCGGGTGCGCAACCGGTCCTCCAGGGTGCCCAGGCCCTTGGGCGGGCGGTCGGAGGAGATCACGATCTGCTTGTTGGCGTTGTGCAGGGTGTTGAAGGTGTGGAAGAACTCCTCCTGGGTGCCTTCCTTGCCCTCCAGGAACTGGATGTCGTCCACCAGCAGCACGTCCACGTCGCGGTAGCGGCGCTGGAAGGCGACCTTGCGGTCGTCCCGGAGGGAGTTGATGAAGTCGTTGGTGAACTCCTCGGTGGAGACGTAGCGCACCCGCATCCCGGGGAACAGCCGTTGCGCGTAGTGCCCGACGGCGTGCAGCAGGTGCGTCTTGCCCAGCCCCGATTCGCCCCAGACGAACAACGGGTTGTACGCCCGGGCCGGCGCTTCCGCCACCGCCACGGCGGCGGCGTGCGCGAATCGGTTGGACGCGCCGATCACGAAGGTGTCGAAGGTGTACTTCTCGTTGAGTCTGGTCTGCGAGCTTGATGGCCGGGTCGCGTTCGCGGCGGCCGGGCCGGCGAAGGTAGGCCAGATCTCGTGCACGGTGGCCAGCGCGGCCTCCTCCTCGGTTTGCGTGCCAGGGCCGGTGGCGACGCCGATGGTATGCCCGTTCGGTGGGGTACCGCCCAGGGTGGAGCTGTCCGACACCGCAGCGGCGGGTTCGGTGAACTGCGGCGGTAGCTGCGGTGGCACCGGCAGCGGGTGGTCAACCTTGACCGCGAGTGATACCTGCCGGCCCAGGAGCCGGGACAGCACCGCGCTGATCGGCTCGCGGAGCGCCCGCTCGATGGCGTCTTTGGCGAAGTCGCTGGGCGCGGCCAGCAGTGCGGTGCCATCCAGCAGGCCGATCGGCCGGGTGACGCGCATCCAGGCACGCTGCTGAGGAGACAGCGTCCCGGCGGAGAGCTCCCGCACGACCTCGTTCCACACCTCGCCGAGATCGGTTTGTCGCTCTGACACCCGCTGACTCCCCTTCGGCCGGTGGTGGACTTTCGGGAGCGCTGCGCGTCCACAAGGTTGTCCACAGCTGTGGATGACGAAGACTGCTGCACTCCCCGGGCCCCCGACGTGCTGGCTTGCCGGGCGGCCCGCAGACCATATTCGGGCTCCCCAGGCCGACACGGCTGGGGTGCTGCCACAAGAAGTCCGGGTAAGCAAGCACCCCCGATGTAACGGCGTGTCTCCCTGGCGGTGACGCGCGACGCTGGTTTTGACGGCACCGGTCCGGGTTTTGACGGCACCGGTCCGGCGGCCTAAGCTCGGTGCCGTCTCCCGCCCACCGGCGGGCATTCTTGCGTGCCCTCGCCCACGGTCCGAGTGTGGTCCGCTTCCCGGGTGAGCTCCGCTCGTAGCAGTGCCGCCTGTGCTGACGGGGGATAACCTGGCTACCTCACAGTCCTGATGGGTGCAGTCCCGACGGCTGCGACCCGCACTGAGAACCGAGCACCACGCACCGGGAGAACGACAGCCGTGAGCAAGGGCAAGCGTACGTTCCAACCGAACAACCGTCGCCGCGCGAGGACCCACGGGTTCCGGTTGCGTATGCGCACCCGCGCCGGGCGGGCGATCCTCGCGGCCCGGCGCCGCAAGGGTCGCACTGAGCTGTCGGCCTGAGGCGTTGGCGTTCGGCCGGTATCTCGCGTTGCTGTCCGCTGCCACCCGACTGAACCGCCGCGAGGACTTCGCGACGGCGGTGCGGCGGGGCCGCCGGGCGACCTGCGGCGCCGTCGTCGTGCACTTGGCCCGCGTCGGTGACGCCAGTGCCGTTGGTGCCTGTGGTGCGCCGTCGCTAGTGGGGCCGAAAGTAGGCTTGGTGGTCGGTCGCACGGTCGGTGGCTCCGTGGTGCGGCACCGGGTACAGCGCCGACTGCGGCACCTCATGCGGAGTCGGTTGGCGAGCCTGCCCGCCGGAGCGCTCGTCGTGGTGCGCGCGTTACCGGCGTCGGCGGGCGCGAGCAGCGCGGCGCTGGGTGACGATCTCGACGGAGCGTTGCGGCGGCTGATCGGCTCCCGTGTCGCGGGCGTGGCGAGCCTCGGCAGCAAGCGATGACGATTCTGCCGCCCGGGACTCCGGCGGCTTCGGCGGCCGACCCGTCCGGTTCGCCCGGTCGCTGCGGCCCGGTGGTGGGGATGCTGGTGCTCGTCTTGCGGTTCTACCGCCGGTGGATCTCTCCTGCCTTGCCGCCGACCTGCCGATTCTCACCCAGCTGCAGCGCCTACGCTATCGAGGCGTTGACCGTTCACGGGATGGTGCGCGGGTCGTGGTGGACCGCGAGACGGCTCCTGCGCTGCGGACCCTGGCACCCTGGAGGAGTGGACCCGGTTCTCCCGACGAGATCACCCCGCTCCCACGCCGAGAGTGAGTCGTAGTGCTGAACTTCATCTACTATCCGGTGTCGGCCATCCTGTGGTTCTGGCACCAGGCGTTCGGCTACCTGCTGGGTCCGGGCAACGGTTTCGCCTGGGCGCTGGCCGTGGTGTTCCTGGTGTTCACCCTGCGGGCGGTGCTGTTCAAGCCGTTCGTCAGCCAGGTCCGCTCGATGCGCAAGATGCAGGAGTTCGCGCCGGAGATCCAGAAGCTGAAGAAGAAGTACCCCGACGACCGCCAGAAGCAGGCGGCGGAGATGCAGAAGCTGCAGTCCGAACACGGGTTCAACCCGGTGGGCGGCTGCTTGCCGGTGCTGCTGCAGGTCCCGGTGTTCATCGGTCTGTTCCACGTGTTGCGCTCGTTCAACCGGGACTTCCTGTCCGCCGACCAGAACCGCCTGGTCGGCAACTACGTGTTCGGCGCGGGCGACGTGCGCTCGTTCCTCGACGCGCACCTGTTCGGGGTGCCGCTGTCGGCCTTCATCACCGAGCCCGCCAAGCTGCTGGCCCGGTATGGGGACATCTCCCGGTGGCAGATCGCTGCGGTGACGGTCCCGCTGACGATCGTGGCCGGTCTGCTCACCCACCTCACCGCCAAACACTCGGTGGCGCGGCAGAACCCCGTGCAGACCGCCGCCAACCCGCAGGCCGCGATCATGGCCAAGATCACGGTGTACCTGTTCCCGCTCGGGGTGGTGGGTACCGGCCCGTTCTTTCCGCTGGCCATCCTGCTGTACTGGCTGTCCAACAACCTGTGGACGCTGGCCCAGCAGCGGGTGGTCTATCAATGGATCGACACTGAGGAAGCGGAGAAGAAGGAGGCCACGATCGCGCAGCGCCAAGCGTTGGGCCCGAGACCCGGGCAGAAGCCGATCCGGTCGAAGAAGGACACCCCCGTTGGTCCGGCCGAGCGCGATACTCCACCGGACTCGGAGCCAGGATCAGCCGTAGAACCAGGGCCGGCGCCAGCCCCAGGATCAAACCCGGCTTCAGGCCCAGGATCAAGCACTGTGGAGCCGAACGGGTTCGCATCGAATGGGGTTGCCCCCCCGAGAGCCGGACCGAAAGGGTCTGGATCGAAGGATCCCCGCCGCGGCTCGGCAGGGTTGTCCAACGGGCAGGACTCGGCGCTTGCGGACAGCTCCGCGACACCTGGCATGATCCAGCCACGGACGAGACCGGGGAAGAAGACGAACCGGAAGCGCCGCTGAGAGTGCGATCCCCCGGAGAGGAGACAGCTGTGGCGGAGACGCTGGCGACTGAGGTAGCGGTGACCGAGCCGATTTCATCGGTTGATGCTGGTTCGCTGGTTGACGGCGATGGCGTGGCCGGGGCTGGCCGGTCGGTGAGCAACGCGCCGCCGAGCGAGGAACTTCTCGTTCAGGAGGGTGACGTTGCTGGTGACTATCTCGAACGACTGCTCGACCTGGTGGACTACGACGGCGACATCGACCTCGATGTCGAGGCGGGCCGCGCCATGGTGAGTATTGACGGTGGCGAAGACTTGGCGAAGCTGGTGGGGTCTCGCGGCGCGGTGCTCGAGGCGCTCCAGGAACTCACCCGGCTGGCGGTGCAGCAGCAGACCGGCGCTCGCAGCCGGCTGATGCTCGATATCGCGCAGTGGCGGTCCGTGCGGCGCAATGATCTCAGCGAGCTGGGCCGATCGATCGCGGAACGGGTACGCGACGGCGGTGAACCGTTCCGGTTGCAGCCCATGACCCCCTTCGAGCGGAAGATCGTGCATGACGCGGTGGCGGCAGCGGACGGTGTGCACAGCGAGAGCGACGGCGAGGAGCCGCAGCGCTACGTCGTGGTGTTCCCCTCGGCGTGATCCGCGCCTACCTGATCTGGTCCCGCAGCGCGCGATTGGTCGGTGTTTCACGTGAAACACCGACCAATCGCGGATGTCCGGGCGATTGCCGGGGCCCGGGCGGTTGCCGAGGTGCTATTCGGTGATAGGTACCCGCTCGCGGAGCGATACGCTGCACTGCTCGCCGAGTCCGGGGTTCTCCGGGGACTCATCGGGCCCCGGGAAGCGGATCGGCTGTGGGATCGCCACCTCCTCAACTCCGCTGTGCTCGGCGAGCTCGTGCCTGAAGGCGCTCGGGTGCTCGACGTAGGTTCCGGTGCGGGTCTGCCGGGAATACCGCTGGCGCTCGCCCGGCCGGACCTGTCGATCGTCCTGCTGGAGCCGATGGACCGGCGGGTGGTGTGGCTGCGGGAGGTGATCGCTGCTCTCGGTCTTGCGGTCTCGGTGCATCGCGGTCGCGCCGAGGACCCGCGAGTGCGTGCTGAGTACGGCGGCAACGACATCGTGACGGCCCGGGCGGTCGCGCCGTTAGGGCGGTTGGTGGGCTGGAGCCTTCCGCTGGTCGCGCCGGGTGGGCGACTACTCGCGGTCAAGGGCGCGAGCGCGGAGCAGGAGGCCGCTCGGGACGTCGATGCGGTGCGGACCGCCGGAGGGGCGACAGTGGAGATCGTGCGGTGCGGTGCCACCATCGTGCAGCCACCGACGACGGTCATCGTGGTGCCTCGGCCGGCTCAGCGTGTCACTCGTCCAATAAGGGCACGTAAAAAGAAGGATCGGTGAGCGTGAGTCTTCCGGAATGGCCCGACAGCGAGGCCCGGCTGGGCAGCGCGGCACCGGACGCGGCAGCGTCCGGCGAGGCATCTGCGTCACGGTTCGCTGTTTCACGTGAAACCTCGTCGCGGGGCAGCGCGTTAGGCAGACCGAGGCTGCGACATGCCCACACCCACGCCTCGTAGATGATCAAGCCGCAGCCGATCACGCCGCACAGTTGATCGAACCCCCGCCGTTGAGTAAACCCCCGCCGTTGAGTAAACAGAGTGGAGCCAGTCAGGTGCCCTCCGTCCCCGGTGCTTCTCCGGAAACCGTCGGCGCCTCCGCAGGCGCCTCGGCCAGTGCATCTCCCGCCGCAGTCGCGTGGACGCCGATCGCGGACGAGGCGGAACGGGCGACTCGGGTGAAACACCCCACTGACCGGTTACCTCGCCCGGCTCGGCGCCGGGTACTCGCCGTGGCCAATCAGAAGGGCGGTGTCGGTAAGACCACGAGCACGGTCAATCTCGCCGCCGGGCTGGCTCTCCAGGGACTGCGCACCCTCGTGATCGACCTGGACCCGCAAGGAAATGCCTCTACCGCGCTGGGAATCGAGCACCGCGCCGGCACGCCGTCGGTGTACGAGGTGTTACTGGGGGAGATCGGGATCAGTGACGCCGTCACGGTGAGCCCGCAGTCGCCGAACCTGCTCTGCATCCCCGCCACCATCGACCTCGCCGGTGCCGAGATCGAGCTGGTGTCCATGGTGGCCCGCGAGTCGCGCCTGTCCAGGGCGCTGTCCGGCGTCGCGCTCGACGAGCTGGGCGTCGACTACGTGTTCATCGACTGCCCCCCGTCGCTCGGGCTGCTCACGGTGAACGCACTGGTCGCCGCGCCCGAGGTGCTGATCCCCATTCAGTGTGAGTACTACGCGCTGGAGGGACTCGGACAGCTGCTCCGTAACATCGAGTTGGTGCAGGCACACCTCAATCCTGTACTGACGGTGTCCACGATCCTGCTGACGATGTACGACGGGCGCACGAAACTGGCCGACCAGGTCACCGCCGAGGTCCGCAAGCACTTCGGCGACCAGGTGCTGCGCACCGTGATCCCCCGCAGCGTGAAGGTCTCGGAAGCGCCCGGCTTCGGGCAGACCGTGCTGGCCTACGACCCCGGTTCCCGAGGGGCGCTGAGCTACTTGGACTCCGCGCGGGAAATCGCGTTGGACCGTAGTTATCTGGATCGTGGCAACCTGGGCTCTGGCAACTTGGAACCGGGCAACCTGGAACCGGGCAACCTGGAACCGGGCAACCTGGAACCGGGCAACCTGGACCGTGGTTCTCTCGGCGATGCTCACTCTGGCGCTCGGGGGGTGTCACGCTGATGTCCCCCGGCGGAGCACTCTCGCACACGCCCGGATCTCCCATGTCTGGAGCCTCGATTCCCGGACCGCAGCGTAAAGGTGGGCTTGGTCGCGGACTGGCCGCGTTGATCCCTACCGGACCGGTCGGCACGGTGGACGATCCAGCGTCGCAGCCGCGCCACGATGGCCGCCCAGTCGCTCCCCCGGATGACTCGGCTGGCCAGGTGGCCGGGGCGGTCTACCAAGAGGTGCCGATGGGGGCCATCGTGCCTAATCCTCGGCAACCCCGGCAGACGTTCGACGAGGAGTCCCTGGCCGAGCTCGCGCACTCGATCCGAGAATTCGGGCTGCTGCAGCCCATCGTGGTCCGCCCACTGCCGGCCGAGCCGGCGATCGGGCAGCCGGGCGCCGCTCGCTACGAGCTGATCATGGGAGAGCGGCGGTGGCGGGCAGCGCAGCAGGCCGGGCTGGAGCGCATCCCGGCGATCGTGCGAGGTACCGCTGACGACGCGATGCTCCGCGACGCGTTACTGGAGAACATCCACCGGGTCCAGCTCAATCCGTTGGAGGAGGCGGCCGCCTACCAGCAGCTGTTGGAGGACTTCGGCGTGACGCACGAGCAGCTGGCGTCGCGGATCGGGCGCAGTCGCCCGGTCATCACCAACACCATCAGATTGCTCAAGCTGCCGGTCGCGGTGCAACGCCGCGTCGCGGCCGGAGTGCTCTCCTCCGGGCATGCCCGAGCGCTGCTCAGCCTGGAGGAGCCGTTCGCCCAGGAAGCTCTGGCGGCGCGGATCGTTGCCGAGGGGCTATCCGTCCGCGCCACCGAGGAAGCGGTCACGCTCAGCCGTAGGGAGCCCGGTCCGACTCCCCCGAAAGCGGCACCACCCCGTCCGATGCGAGCGCCTGGGCTGCAGCAGCTCGCCGAGAACCTCTCCGACGCCTTCGACACTCGGGTCAAGGTGGAACTAGGTCGCCGCAAGGGCCGCATCGTCGTCGAGTTCGGCTCAGTGGACGACCTGGAGCGCATCGTCGCCCTCATGCGTCCATGATGATCTCGTCGCATTAAGCGCCAAGCCGGTACCCGGAGCGGCGCAGCCGGCCACCTGTTGTGAAACCGGCACTTTTGTCGACGACGTCATCCGCGACGGCGACCAGGTCCTGCTGCGCCTTGGCGAGCTACCCTCGCCGGTGCCTGCCCCGTTCGCCGAGCTCTTACTCACCTGGATCAGCCAGCGGAACAACATGAACACCGCCACCAACCCGAGTCACACTGGCTGTTCCCCGGCCGCCGAGCAAAACAGCCGATCCATCCCGAAACCTTCGCCAGGCTGGTCAACAAGCTCGGTGTCCCCACCCGCACCGCCCGCACAGCCGCCATCCACCAGCACGTCCTGGAGATATGCCGGCACCCGTCGTTGTCGACGCCCTCAGCTATCACCCCGTCACCACAACCAAGATCGCTACCCACGTTGGTGCGACCTGGAGCCGTTACGCCCCGGTGACCACACACGAACTGGCGACAGTTGAATACGCGAGCTCACCAGTCGTTCGCCGCCTACCGCGACGCGCTGGGCCTCGACCCGGGTCTGGACTTCCACTCCCTGCGCAGGTCGTATGTCACTCATCTCATCGAGGCTGGCCGGGACCCGTTATTCGTCCAGTTCCAGTGTGGACACGAGCACGCCAGCACGACCTCGCTGTACACCTGCGTGTCCTCCGACTTCCGCATCCGCACCCTGCGTCGAGCATTGGATGACACCCTGGCCGCCGCACTCGAACCCTCCGGGAGGACGCCATGAAACGCCAGGTCAGCTACCGGTGGCGACTACGAGAGGTGATGGCCGCGCACGGCATGTTCACCATCACCGACCTGGTCCCGCTGCTGGTCGACCGCGGGATCACCCTGTCGGTCTCCCAGGTCCACCGGCTGGCCACCGGCACGCCCGAGCGCCTGTCGCTGCCGGTGCTCGCGGCACTGTGCGACATCTTCGCCTGCACCCCGGCCGAGCTGATCGCCACCAAGGCCGAGAACATCAGCGTCCGCAAAACGGCCACCGACAACAGCGTGGCCAACCTCAACGCGGTGCGACCCACCCGTGCTCGCCTTCGACCCGAATCGTGAGCACCAGGCCCCTGATCTGCCTGGTCTTCGGCACGCAAGGCCCTCGCTACCGTCGAGGATCATGTGGTCCCTGCGCCCTAGCCGCCGATCTGCGCGTCGTCCTCGATGACGGCACCGGCAGCATCCGCCCGGAGCTGCTGCCGCTCGCCGAGGGCTTGGCGGTGATGCGCAATCCCCGGGCTGGGGTGAACTGGATCAGCCGACCTCATGTTCACCAGATGCTCCAAACCCTGGCCAGGCCGGACACACCGCTCACCCACGAGACGCTGAACGACATGTCGCCCTGGCGATCAGTGGCCTACCTACGGGACCTGCTGATGCACCACGGTGTTCTCCCACCCGCCGACCGCCAGCTGATGCTCTTCCAGCGGTGGCTCAGCGAGATGCTGGCTGGGATCGGCCACCGCGAGCACCGCCGGATCATCGAGCGATTCGCCGCCTGGCACGTCCAGCGCCGGCTGCGGCGGTTCGCCGACCACGGGCCCGTCACCGGAAAGCAGACCCAGCAGGCCAGAGCGGAGACTCACCAAGCCACCGCGTTCCTGACCTGGCTGCACAACCGCAGCCGCGACCTCGCCACATGCGGCCAAACCGACATCGATGCCTGGTACGCCCAGGCCTACACCGCCCGCCGCTTGACCCACGCCTTCCTGCGCTGGTCGATGCGCAACAAGCTCCTGGCCCACGTGAGGATTCCGCACCAGGACACCCGCAGACCAGCGCCGATCAGCCAACCGCAGCGACTGGCCACGATCCGACGGTTACTCACCACCGATGACCTCCCGCTGCTGACCCGCGTGGCCGCGACGTTGATGCTGCTCTACGCCCAACCACTCACCCGGATAACCCGCCTGAGGATCGATGACGTCCTCCATGACGACGGCGAGGTCAGCATCCGGCTCGGCGATCCGCCAACACCGGTACCCGAACCCCTCGCCAGGCTCCTCCTCGAGCACCTCGACAACCGGCTCAACCTCACCACCGCGACCAACCACGACGCACAATGGCTGTTCCCCGGCCGCCGCGGCGGCCAACCCATGACCCCAGACGCCCTCCAGACCCGCTTCCGCCACGCCGGCATCCCCGCGCTCAACGGCCGAACAGCCGCACTCCGGCACCTCGTCCTGCAAACACCAGCACCCGTCGTCGCCCGGATGCTCGGCTACACCCACGACCACACCGCCAGGATCACCACCGAAATCGGCGGAACCTGGACCCGCTACGCAGCAGGCAACCACACACAGTGACCCCAACAACCAGACCGACACAAGAGAATACGCGACAGTCGATTACACGAGGTCACCAGTTTCCCACCCCTGGAAGGGTGTTGGTGAGCCACTATGGGATGGCAGTGAGTTCGGATGGTTGCGAAGTTGTCGTGGAGGTTGCAATGATGAGGTCGTCTGGAGTGCCTAACAAAGGAGGTTTCGAATGCCTGACGCCGAGCAAGCTGAGGAACAAGGTGTGTATTTCTACAGTGAAACTGGATTTGAGGGAGAAGAAAGATTTTATCCAGTGGGAAAAATTATTCCATGTGAAGTCATTCCGTTTCCGGCCAAGTCATATAAAAACATTTCCCAGCTAGGGGTAGTGGGGTATACGATTCGGCGGATGGAGGAGTCGTCACCGAAACTGGTAGAGTATGCACTTAGCGGAGACGGGGATCTAGATCCTCCTATTATCTTTTTTGGCACGGGAAGCTTGGGAGATGAGTGAGTGACACGGGCTGGCAAGGTGTGCTGAGGACGGGCCTGGGGCCTTTACGATCTGTGATCACGAGTGAGAGATCACGAGGGTCGAGGTGGGCCTCAGGCGGTCGTCGAGGCACCTTGGTGTCAAGTGGTGGGTGCACCACCAGCCTTGACTAGGAACTGGTTGAGGACTTCGGTTGGTTTCAGCCAGTTGAGTGTCTGTCGTGGACGGTTGTTGAGTTCGTCGGCGACGGCGTCGAGTTCGGCTTGTGTGTAGGTTGACAGGTCGGTTCCTTTGGGGAAGTATTGGCGGAGGAGTCCGTTGGTGTTTTCGTTGGTGCCGCGTTGCCAGGGTGAGTGCGGATCGCAGAAATAGACGTCGATTCCGGTCTTGACGGTGAAATTCGCGTGGTCAGCCATCTCTTTTCCCTGGTCCCAGGTCACACTGTTGCGGAGGAAGTCGGGAAGGGTCTCCATCTTTCGGGCCAGGAGCGCGGCGACACGCTCAGCGGTCCGGTCATAGGGAATCCGGACAAGCATGACATACCGGCTCGCGCGCTCGACGAGGGTGGCGACCTGGGACTTGCCGCCCTTGCCAATGATGAGATCGCCCTCCCAAAATCCGGGAACCGCGCGATCCTCCGCTTCGACCGGGCGTTCGCTGATGTTGACCATGTCACGGATCTTTCCTCTGGCCACGGTCGCCCGTGACCTGCTGACCCGGCGCGTGCGGCCCTGCCGCAAGGCCAGCTTGAGCTGGGTGCGCAACTCGCCACGCGCCTGCAGGTACAAGGTCTCATAGTGAGGTCGGGACGAGGCGCGGTGTCGGTCTTTCGACCGGTCCGTTTCCTCGTCCCGCCTCCCGAACCCGGCGTGCCCATTACTGAGCACCGGGCTCTCCACAAATCACGCTGGTGTGTCGTTGTTCCTCATGCCGTCTTCGGCCACGGTGAGGGGATCCGTGCTCCCCGGTAGACGTACCATTCGGTGCGTACTTTGGCCGGGTCGAACAGTTCCACGCTGCCCGTGGCGGGCCACCTAGGAGCTGGAATGAAATAACTTATTCAAGTTGCGGCCTGATAGTGTAATTCCATTCGCCATGGAACTCGTGTCGGACGATGGGTATCGATGCCTTCTGCCGGTCGGTGAGTTTGATTTTGGTGGCG
>JBOHFI010000025.1:0-73259 GCA_050699595.1 Pseudonocardiaceae bacterium
GAAACGACACGTCGTGTCGTTTCCGACACACAAACCACGATCACCCCTTACCCGAGCACCACATGTGACTCGATCACACCGACTTCGTCGGACCTAGCCCGCTAAGGTACCCAGCTCGCACGCCTTGCCACAGACATAGCCGCAGGTAGCAGGTGTCCTGCAACTTTGGTCGGTGGCCAGCCCCACCATCGAAGCGAACGTGCCCCAACTGATCACTTAGGCCCCCGTCATGGAGACATATCGGGGCGATCGACCGTGGAATAGGCCCGATATGTCTCCATGTCGGGACGCTGGGGAGCGGGGGTTAGTCGGTGCGGAGGGCTCGGGCTAGTTCGGCGCGGCTGGTGATGCCGAGTTTGGCGTAGGCGTTGGCCAGGTGGGCTTCGACGGTTCGGACGGAGAGCACCAGGCGCTCGGCGATGGCCTGGTTCTTCATGCCCTGCACGACCAGGCTGGCGACCTCGCCCTCCCGGCTGGTCAGCGGTCGCGGTGCCAGCTGTTCCAGGGCGGGGGTGCGGATCTCCTCGCAGGCTCGGGCCAGGCCGGCGGCTCGAGCCGTGGAGGCGGCCGCTCGACGCCGATCACCGGCGCGTAGGTGCGCCGCGGCGGCGTGCGCGGCGGCATCGGTGGCCAGCAGGCGGGCTCCCATCGCCTCGAACTGAGCCACCACCTCGTCCAGCGGTCCACCAGCGCCGGCGGCCGATGCCTGGGCATGCGCGCTGTAGGCGACCGCCAGTGGGCCCTCGACCTGGTCGACCAACTGCCGCAACCGGCCGACCACCTGGCCGGCCCGCCCCAACCGGACCACGGTGTGCAGAGCCTGGGCCTCCACTGCGCGCTGCCCCATGCCGGCCGCCACCGACGCCGCCCGCAGTGCCCGATCGGTCGCCTGGCTGGTGCGGTCCTCAGCGGCTGCCTGCCAGGCCTCGGCCAACAGCCATTCCGGCTCGAACACCGCGCAGTGGTGCCGCACTCCGCCGCCGTCCAACAGCCGCCGCGCCGCCGCGGCGTCGCCGAGCTGGGCGTGGGTCTGCGCCAGCAGCGCGATACACAGTTGACCGAAACCGCCCGGGTCGCACTGGCCCAGACCAGCCACCGCCTCAGTCAGCCACCGGATGGCGGTGCGCGGACGTCCGGCGGCCAGCGCCGACCACCCGACGTGGGCGGCGGCCAGGGCATCCCCGGCCCACTGCGGCGCAGCCATGCACCACTGGTGCAGCTCGGTGGCCCGAGCCACGGCCTCATGCACGCGCCCCGCCAGCAACAACGCCGACAGCTCACCATGAGCCAGGAGTTGGCGACACAACGCCATCTCCGGCTCAGTCGTGCACCGGGTCAGCGCCGCCCAGCCCTGCGCCACCACCGACAGCGCCTCAGTGGTGCGACCCCGCGCGGCCAACCCGACAGCGGTCGCGCCCGAGGCCCACAGCACCGCCTCCGCGCTGACCCCCTCCGACGCCAGGATCTCCGCACCGGACTCGGCGGCCTGCTGGGGACGTCCCGCGAAGAACTCCAGCACTCCATGGACCGCGCTGGTCCGCCGGCACATCTCGTTGTCCGCCGCATCGGCGGCCGCCTTGGTCAACATCGCTTCGGCCTTCGCCACGTGACCCAGGCCGAAGAACAGATTCAGCGCCCGCAGGGTGGCCAGGCGCGACCGGTCCTCCGCCGAGATGGCGAAGGGCGCCGCGGCCGCCGCCACCTGCTCGGCCTCGTCGGACCGGCCCTGCCAGCGCACCGCCTCCAGCAACGCCAGGTGCGCCCGCATGCCATCCCGGCCGTCACTGCCGTCGATCGCCGCCTGCGCCATGCGTGCGGCGTTGTCATGATCGAGCAGGGCGTTGGCGTGCACCGCGGCATCGGCCAGCAGGCTGGCGTGCGCACCGGGCTGGTCACTGTCCAGCAGCAGCATGCCGGCGCGCAGCAGGTCATCCTGACGTTTCCAGGGCAGGTGGGTGTTGGCCAGCCGGCGACGCAACCGGCAGGCATTGGCCTCGGGCAGCTGATCACGCACCACCGTGGCGTAGATCGGGTGGGCCAACCAGACCTCGGCCCGCCAACCACTGTTCACCACCGTCACCAAGCCGCGACGCTCCAGCACCGCGACCACCTCTGGGTTGATCAGGCTGGCCACCCGCCCCAGCCCCAGTGGCTCGTCGGTGGCCAGTAACTCCAGCGCGGTCCGCTCATCGGCGCCCAACCCACCCAGCTGGGCCTGGACGATCTCCCGAAGCCGGGGGGTGGGCTCGAGGCGACCCTCCCAGCGCCACACACCACCACGTACCCGCAGGGCACCGGTGTCGCACCCGCCCTCCACCAGCTCACGCAGGAAAAGGACGTTGCCGCGGGTGGCCCGCCACAACCGCTCAATCGTGCGACTGTCCACTACCCCGCCGAGCACGCCGGTCACCAGCCGGTCCAGCTCCACCCGAGGCAGCTGCGCCAGCTCCAACCGGTCGGCCAGCCCGTTCTTCCACAGCGTCACCACTGGATCGGGAGCAGGCTCCCCGGTCCGCACGGTCAACACCACACACGCCGTACGGGTCAAGGCCAGCTGATGGAACAACGTCACCGACAGCTCATCCAGCAGATGCGCGTCATCGATCCCGATGACCAACCGGTGGCCCTTGCCCTGCTCGGCGATCGCGGCGCCGGCGCGCTGCAGCAACATCAGCGGATCAGACACCATCCCCACCGCCGGGAGCAGATGCGCCACCGCGCCCAACGGGATCGCGGCCGCCGCACTGGTCCCCGCCGCCCACCGCGTCACCCGACCACCGCGCTTGGCAACCGCCAGCGCTTCCCGAGCCAGTCGTGTCTTGCCCACTCCGGCGGGGCCTGCGATGACCACACTGCGTGAGTCCCCACCACTCACACGCTCAGCGATAAACTGTAACTCTGAGTCACGCCCCGTGAGCGTCCACGGATCCGTCCTCATCGCTGCCCCGACCACTGCGCTCGGTACTTCGCGCTGGTCAGGGGCACAGTTGATGGCATGGCGCGAACAACCGACCGCCCCCGCCCCCTCTGACACATTTGGCTACGCTCCCCCGCGTCGCGCCAATAGCTGACCAGCCCTCTTACGGCCAGCATAAGCTAACGGTGACGAGATCGCCATGGGCGACTCGCCCTAGAAGGTGAACACTAAACTCGGCAGAGATCACATGATCCGTATTCGGTAACAGCGCGTGCCCATGTGGTGACATTGCGCTTTGACTTTCCGAGCCTGTATGGTATTATCGCGATCACGCGGCAATGATCGGCAATTACTTACGGTGAATCCCGCACGATCGACGACACGCCGGACGTCTGGGAGCGGGTGACACTCGGGGCGCCTCGGTAGCGCAGCACCGACACGCCCGCTGCCTGGGCGGCAAGCGTGTCGGTGACCGCGACGGTGGCATGGCTGGCCCCGGACAATGTCGCGTCGAGACGGCGGACAGTGAGATCCGCCATCGGTAGTTGGCTGGTTCCCGCCGCGCTGAAGCGTAGGTCCTGGACCTGCCCGGACAGCGCCAGCGTGCCGGCCCCTGAGACGGTGGCCAGCAACTGCCCGACCATGACGGGGCCGGTGACCACGCTGGCCCCACTCACGACCAGCGCCACTGCGGGACCGGTCAGCGCGGGGTTCACCATGACCCGGCTGGCGCCGCTGGTATCCAACCGATCGAGCCGGCCCACCGTCAGCTCGGCGGACAGGGTGGCGTTGCGGACACTCGTACCCGGCTTGATCCCCAGGCGTAGCTGGTCACCGATCACGGTGGCCTCGACCCGATCGGTCAGGTTGTCATCCATCGTGACCATGGCCCGCGCGGGCCCACCCGTTCTCAGGTGCACCACGAAATTCGCCCCCGTCACCACCGAGGTGACCCCGGACAGGTCGATCGTACGGCTGGTCAACCGGCCGGAACCGGCTAGCCCAGCAGAGCCGGACCCTGTGGAGCCGGACCCAGGGGAGTCGGAGAAACCGCTACCGGACGCACCATCGGCACCATCGGTGCCAGTGCCGCCGTTGCCCCCGATGCCAGCGCCGCCATTACCCCCGGTGCCGCCGTTGCCTGCGTTACCCCCGCTGCCTCCGTTGGCGTCACCGCCGCTGCCGCCATAGCCGTTGCCGCCGCTGCTGGTGCCGGGGGTGCCGGTACCACCGCTGGTGCCGGGGGTGCCGGCATCCGACGTGCCCAGACAGCCCGCCAGCAGCACCGTCACAGCCAGGATCTCCACCGCCCCCCCAACCCGAACGGTCCACCACCCGAGGCCACGATCCGGGGGGGCCGGCACTACGACCTCCCTGCACTCACCCGCGCCGAACTCCAGCGAGCCCGCAGCCACCGGACAGGCCGACGCATCATCATCCCCATGAGTAGCAAGGACCCCACCCACGGTAGCAACAACAAAACGATCTGCACCACACCCAAGGTAGCCTCGGCCCCCTGACCGGCCGCCACCTTGTCCCCCACCGCGTGAATCAACCAGACCAGTCTGTGCCACACCACGGGCAGCACCCGAGGCACCACGATCATGAATCCGACCATCCAGTAGATCAGGTAGGGGACGACGATGAGCACCCACAGAGTGATCGTCGCCCTGGCCCAGGGCTTGAGCTCCTGCACCCGAGGATGGGTGGGTCGCCCGGGGATCATGCTCGCCAGCACCGGCCCCGTCCGGCTGAACAGGTCGGGCACCCCGATCAGGTCACTGAGGATGTAGTAGCCGTCCAGGCGGATCATCGGCAGGAACTGGGTCGCGGTCTCGACATGCATGGCGACAATGGCCACCAGCAACCATGATGCACTGGTCTCCAGATAGGCCAGGCTCATCCCGGCGATGAACACCGCGTTGAAGTACACCCCGCCCAGATCGGTGCGCAGCCGCCCGACTCGTCCCAACCGGTAGGAGTCGGTGACCGTGCTGTACATCGCCGGCCACACCAGATACAGACCGAAGCCCATCACCCCGGGCCGGGCACCACCGTAGCGGCAGGCGGTGACATGCCCGCACTCGTGAAAAGCCCCCGCGACCACAATCAACCCCAAGACCAGCAGAGTCAACGCAGGCTGATAGATCAACTCCAAGGCGCTGGGCACGATCTGTCGCAGACCACCCCGCGCGATGATCACCACGTCCAAACCGACGAACCCGGCCAACAGGGCCAAGATGACCGGCGGCCAGAACATCGGCGCGAACACCCCGGCGATGCGCCACACCACCCGCTCCGGCACCACCCCGACCCGGAACTTCAACGCCAACAACGGATCCGCCTTCATCTTCAACTTCTTCGGCTCCGTGTCGGCCTGCTCATCGCCCGAATCGACCGCGACGATCCCCGCCGGGCGCAACCGGTTGTCCACCAGAAACGC
Source organism: Pseudonocardiaceae bacterium (assembly GCA_050699595.1). Classification (GTDB taxonomy): domain Bacteria; phylum Actinomycetota; class Actinomycetes; order Mycobacteriales; family Pseudonocardiaceae. The sequence goes on from JBOHFI010000025.1 coordinate 5,361, forward strand.
CACCTGCTCAGCCTGCACTACCTTGCCGAACTCAGCACTGAGCACACTCGCCACCTGGGCCTGGTCCCGCTGACCATCCACAGTGGCCGCCAGCAGATACAGTAGCCGGGGCAGCTGGATGACCTGCCCATCGGCCCGACGCACGATGTAATGCGGCTCTCGAAAACCTGACCCCTGATACTCCCCGATCAGCTCGACCCCGTCAGCCAGCCGCGGCACCGGACCCACAGCAGACCCGGACTCGGCAGCAGAACCAGACTCGACGACTACGCGCTCAGTATCGATGACACCCTCCCCCCGACTCGAAACTTGAGCCGAACCACGACTCGAAACCCCACCCCAATCGAGTCGAAACCGGCTACATCAGAACCACCGCGCCGAGAAACACCACGAGTAGCGTTGATCAATACCACCCAGCCTAGCGATACCCGACGCTGCGGGCACGACTCGTCGCTACCTAGTTTCTCCGGCGCCGCTGCGTAAGGTCACGCCCCCACATCGCCTTGCGGCCCGGATGATGTTGCGGCCCATCATGACGTGAGGGTAGGGGCGGCCGTGGCCCCGCCACCCCCTACCAACCCCCCACACGCACTCTGCTGATGACCGAGGCCACCAGCTCACGTCAGCTGTAGGCGAACCAGCTCACCTCAGCTGTAAGCGGCACCACCGGCACCGCCGGCACCGGCGCCACCCTCGCCGCCGAAACCAGAACCGGCGGAGTTGGTCTGGTCACCGAACACGTTGGCGTTGATGATGTTAACGCCGAAGCCGCCCCTGCCCGGAGCAGCGGGGCCACCCAGGCCGCCGTTGCCGCCACGGCCGCCACCACCACCGGCGCTGAACAGCGACAACACGGTACGGGCCGGCAGCAGCTCCACGTGCTGCCCGTCGATCTCCGCCACGCTCAGTACGTCAGACATAGATCCTCCTAGGAAAGGTCGTCCCGTGGCCCCCAGATGGCCCCGGGACTGCGAACACCGCATCGGTGGCAGTACCGACTCGGTGCTGCACATACCTTGCCTACAGCGAGATCGATGTGGCAATCAGTAGCAGTACTTAACTCTTACAGGTGCATCGCTTAGTCCAATCGTGGCATCTGGATACCTAGTAGGCTGGAGACGCTACTGAGATTCCGGCATCAGAAGCACCTACGGCCCAGCCCCAGGGAACTTCATCTCCCCTGGTAGTGACCCTGGTAGCCGCCGGGGAGGGGTGACCGCAATCCCGACACCCCTCCCGACCGACGGTGCCCCCCACAATCAGGTGATCACCCGGCGGCGCCGGATCGACTCAGCTGCCGATAGCTCCACCAGTACCGCCGTTGCCGGCGCCGCCCGCGCCGCCGACGCCGTCGCCGGCGCTGTTGGTCTGGTCGCCGAACAGGTTGAGGTTGATGAGGTTGATACCGAGGCCGCCCCGGCCGACGCCGCCCTTGCCACCCTCGCCGCCGTTGCCGCCACGGCCGGCGCCACCACCGGTGCTGAACATCGACATCACGGTACGGGCCGGCAGCAGCTCCACGTGCTGGCCGTCGATCTCCGCAAAGCTCACTGCATCAGACATCTAAATCCTCCTAGGAAAGGTGACGCCCGGTGACCCGGGCCCTATCAGACACCTCATCGGTGGCAGTGCCGATGTGGTAACTCATACTCTGCCGAGCGGTACCGTGTGTGGCAATCAGTAGTGACACGTAACTCCTTCGGGTGCACTACCTAGAACTGAACTGTTTTTCGAACACGTAGCCGACAGCAAAGGACTACTGAGACCTCACAACACCGAGTACCTATGGAAGGGGGTGGCCGGATTCGGCCACCCCCTTAGCCCACGCCCGCCGCGATCAGATGATCGCCCGAACGCACCAGCTCAACTCAGCTCTCCAGAGCTCCACCGCGACCGCCATTGGCGGCGCCGCCCGCGCCACCGATTCCGTCACCGGCGCTGTTGGTCTGGTCACCGAACAGGTTGAGGTTCAAGAGGTTGATACCGAGGCCACCCCGGCCGGTGCCGCCAGCGCCACCCTGGCCGCCGTTGCCGCCGCGGCCGGCGCCGCCACCAGCGCTGAACAGCGACATCACGGTACGGGCCGGCAGCAGCTCCACGCGCTGGCCGTCGATCTCCGCAAAGCTCAGTACCTCAGACATGAAATCCTCCTAGGAAAGGTGGCCCCGAGTGATCCCGGGACAACGAAAACTGCATCGGCGGCATTACCGATTCAGCAACACACACCCTGCTCGCGATAATGTCGCGAGACAATCGGTAGTCACACGTAACTCCCCCTGGTGGACTACCTAAGGGGTAAACCCTGAGACAGCGAGCCGGTCTTTCGAACACGGAACCGAACCGGTCGGTTCAGTGCTCGGCGACACCATCGCCGCCGGTGGCGGGACCACCGGCGGCCCCTCCGCCGGCGCCACCGGATCCGCCGGTGAGGTTGTTGTACACGTCGCCCTCGGTGTAGAAGTAGTTGTCGAAGAGCTCCGCCTTGCCCTTGCCCTCACCACCCGCGCCGCCGGTGCCGCCCTGGCCGGCGTTGCCGGCGTCGCCACCACGGGGGCCACCAACGCGGAACATCGACAGGACGGTACGGGCCGGCAGCAGCTCCACGCGCTGCTCATCGATCTCCGTAAAGCTCAGTGCATCAGACATCAAGTCCTCCTAGGGAAAGGTGAGCCCCGGTGGGCACCGGGCACCGAAAACCACTTCACCGGCGGCATTACCGATTCGGTAACACATACTTTGCCGAGAAGTAAGGGCCTGCGGCAATCGGTAGTCGCACGTAAGTCCACTGGGGGACTACCTAGCGGTGGGATCTCTTTTCGCACACGTAGCCTGGGGTGACATTCTACGGAGATCGCGGGCACCGGGTACCGACACCGGCGGGGCTCGCGGTCAGCCGACGGGGATGGAGCGCAGCAGATCCCGCAATCCATCGGCGTCGAGCAGGTCGGCGGGTCGCACCGTGCGGTTGTCACGGATATAGTGGAATGCCGCCCGCACACAGCTCAGTGGGGCACCAGACAGCGCCGACCAGGCCAGCCGGTAAGCGGCGAGCTGCACGCTCACCGCCCGCAGCGTGACCGCGTCGGGCACCATCCCGGTCTTCCAGTCCACCACTGTCCAGCCGCCGTCGGAGTCGGCGAACACCGCATCCATCCGCCCGCGCACGCCCACCCCGTCGAACACCGTCTCAAAGGGAACCTCGACGTCGTATGGGCTCCGCGGCGCCCACTCGCTGGCCAGGAAAGCCGCTTGCAACACACTGAGCTCGTTGTTCGGGGCTGATCCCTCGTCGGCGGCGCCGGGCAACTCATCATGATCGATCAGCCGGGTGGAGCCGAACCGGCGTTCCAACCACGCGTGAAACGCGGTACCGCGCCGAGCCATCGGGTTCGGTGCGAACGGCAGCGGCCTACGCAGCCGCGAGGCCAGCGCCGAGGGGTCTTCGGCGAGCTCCACGAGCTGACTCACCGACAGGTGCGCGGGCAGCACGACCCGTTGCCGCACCCGGCGGGCATCCCGCTCGGCGAGCAACACGTCGATTTCGCGTTGCCAACCCTGAGCACCGCACACTGGTGCGGGGCGCTCGGTGTGCACGAGCGCCGATGCGTCGCGCACCAGCTGGGCGCCCTGCGCCACGGCATCCCGGCGAGCGCCGAGCGGGTCGGCCGGCCAGAGCGCGCTGGGTAGCGCGGTGTTCAGCGGGTTGGGCTCGTTCTCGCCGGGTACCGCCGCCCACTGATCGATCACGCAGTGTTCGACGTCGCGAATCTCCAGCAGGAACTCCGAGGGCGATCGGGGCGCGCTCCCGGCTTCACCCCAGTGGTGGCCACTGACCAACAAGGTCTGCTCCGCACGGGTGAGCGCGACGTACAGCAGCCGGCGTTCCTCCATCAGCCGGCGGGTGTCGAAGGCCGCCTCGTGTGCCGACAGGGCCTCGGCGAGCTCCTTCTGGTCAGCGCCGGCAGGCAGCGCGAGTTCGGGCAGGTCGGCGCGGTCGCCGCGCAGCGGTACCGGCAGCTCGGTTACCGTCCGCAACCACGATGAGCTCTTCTTGGCCGCCGGGAACACCCCATCCACCAGGTGCGGGACGGCCACCACCCGCCATTCCAGACCCTTGGCGGCGTGCACGGTGAGGATCTGCACCCGATCGTGGGCGACCTCGACCTCACCCGGCTCCAGACCGTCCTCGGCCTCCTCGGCGGTGACCAGGTAGTCCAGCAGCGCGGGCAGCCCAGCCAGCGGGCTGGCCGCGGCGAAGTCCGCGACCACATCGGCGAAAGCGTCCAGATGGGCCCGGCCGGCGGGGCCGGGACGGGCCAGCGACTCGGTGTCCAGTAGCAGGGTCCGTTCGGCGTCGGCGACCAGGTCGGTCAGCGGCGCGGTGACTCGGCGCCGCAGCGCCCGCAACTCCGCACCCAGCGTGCGCAGCCGCTGGTAGCCCAGCTCGGAGTAGCGGGCCGGGTCCCCTGGCGAATCCAGCGCGTCGACCAGCCCCGGCGCCTCGGCGGGTTCCCCGGGTAGCTCGTCAGGCAGCGCAGCCGGCGCCTGCTCCCGGGCCCGCCCCCACAGCGCGGCCAGGTCGGTCGCACCGATCCGCCACCGAGCGCCGGTCAGCAGCCGGGCCGCGGCGGTGCCGGCCAGCGGGTCGACCAGCAGCCGCAGCACGCTCACCAGGTCGCGGACCTCTGGCGCCGCCAGCAACCCGCCCAGGCCGACCACCTCGACGGGGACGCCGCGGGCCCGCAACGCGGCGGCCGGCGCCGCCATGTCCGCGCGCCGACGTACCAGCACCGCGGCGGTCGGCGGGGCGCCCCGGTCGGCCACTGCCGAGTGCCAGCGCTCGGCGATGGCGCCGGCAACCCAGTTCACCTCGGCACGGACGTCGGGCAGCAACGCGGCGCGGACCTCGCCGGGTTGCGCACCGTCCCGGCAGCGCAGCTCGCCGACCCGCACCGGCCCGTCGCGAAGCTCAGCGGAGACCGCGTTCGCCACCGCGAGCACCTCCGGAGGGTTGCGGAAGCTGGTGAGCAGCCCCCGGGTCACCGCGGGGGTCCCGTCCACGCCGGGGAAATCCGTGGTGAACCGCGGCAGGTTGGCCGCGCAGGCACCACGCCAACCGTAGATCGACTGGCAGGGATCGCCGACTGCGGTGACCGGGATCGCGCGCCCAGCAACCCCGGGCATCGCGGCCCCGGACATCACAACACCGCCGAACAGCGACCGCAGCAGCACCCGCTGGGCATGCCCGGTGTCCTGGTACTCGTCGAGCAGCACGGCCCCGAAGCGGGCCCGCTCGGCCGCACCGACCTCCGGATGGTCGCGCGCCAGCGTGGCCGCGATGCCCATCTGGTCCCCGAAGTCGAGCACGGCCTCGCGCCGCTTGAGCTCGGTGTAGCGCTCCACCAGCGGCAGTATCGCCAACCGGGACCGCGCAGCCTCCACGATCGGCTTGAGTTCGGCGCGCAGCGGGCCCCGCTGGCGCGGGCTGGAGGCAGCAGTGAGCAGGGCCGCGATCAACGCCTCGGTGGATTCCCGCAGCCGCGCCGGCTCGCAGAGGTGCTCGGCAAGCTGCCCGGCCAGCCCGAGCACCCACCCGGTGACCGTACGAGGCACCTTCCCGTCCAGGTCGAGGTCCGCCTCCCACCCGGCGGTGACCCGGTGCGCGAGCTGCCAGGCGCCGGTCTCGGTGAGCAGCCGGGCCCCCGGGTCGGTCGGTAGCCGCAGCGCGTGCTCGGCGACCAGCCGGCCGGCGTAGGCATGGTAGGTGAGCACGGTGGCCTCACCGGCCGCCACCGCGGCCCCGCGCTGCCCGGTGGGGTCGAGTCGATCCAGCACCCCCGAGCCGGCCATGCGGCGCAACCGCGCCCGGACCCGTTCGGCGAGCTGCTGGGCCGCCTTGCGGGTGAACGTCAGGCCGAGCACGCCCTCGGGGGTGACGTACCCGTTGGCGACCAGCCACACCACCCGGGCGGCCATCGTCTCGGTCTTCCCCGATCCGGCACCGGCGACCACGAGCGTCGGCCCACCCGGGTCGGCGGCGATGACGGCGGCCTGCTCCGAGGTGGGGGTTGCGATACCGAGTTCCTCGGCGAGCTCCTCGGGCCCGATGTGGCTAGCCTGCCCCGTTGTCATTCCGTCACCTGCCGGCCCGAGTCGTGCAGTGGGCAGGCGATCTTCGAGGGACACCGCGCGCAGTCGCCGTTGTCGATGGCGACGAACTCCGGCCCAGCGGTGCGCCGGGCGGCCTCGCGCACGACGTCGCGCCAGCGCGCCAGCGCAGGGGCGTCCAACGGCTGTTGGTCGCGCTGCACCGATCCGGCTGCGCGCGCGGAGACCTGGACGATGCGCGCCCCACCGGGTTGCGCATCGAGGCCGTGTTCGGTGAAAGCACCGTGCGCGGCGGCGAGCTGGTAGACGGCCAGCTGCGCGTGATCCTCGACGGCCTGTTTGCTGAGCGGGGTCTTGCTGCTCTTCACGTCGACGATCACCGGGCGGCCGTGGCTGTCGCGCTCCAGCCGGTCCACCCGCCCGCGAAGCACCACCGCGGTGTAGTCGACTAGACCGTCAGCTGGGCCTTCACCAGGAGGGAGCCGAACCTCGATCTCCTGCTCGCAACCCACTTCGGTGAGCTCGTCTCGGCTGTCACGCCACCAGAGGCGGAACGTCTCGACCATCTGGCGCACCCGCTGCTGCTCGGCGCGGGAGTACCACGGGGCCCCCGCGTCCACGCCGGCCCAGGCCTGCGCCAAGGCGTCTTCCAGCTGCTGGTCGGTGGCGCCGGCCGCCGCTGCCTGGACCAACCTGTGCACCAGCGACCCGGTGACCGCGGGCAATGCCCGGAGATCTTCACCACCGTGGCGGGTGAGGAACCAGCGCAACGGGCAGCTCGACACCAGCTCCACCAGCGACGGTGACACCCGGGCCGGCTCGCCCAGCACCCGCAGCGGGGCGTCACTGGACGGCGGCCCCAGCCCGTACCAGGAATCAGGGTGCGCGCCGGGTACCCCGGCCTGCGCCAACCGCGCCAACCCGGCCGCAGCGTCGCGACGTCGCGGGCCGTCCTCGGCCGGATCGCAGCACACTCGGCGCAACTCGGCGACGAGCTCGGGCAGGCACAGACCCCGGTCTCGGGAGGCCACCGGTCGCTCGGACACCGACGCGCCGGTGCCCTCCGGCTCGGCGCCTTCCAACTCCCCGGCGCCCTCCAATTCATCGAGGAACCGGGAGGGCTGCTCGTCTTCCCCGCGCACCGCGCTGACCAGCAACCGGTGCCGGGCGCGGCTGGCGGCCACCAACAGCAGCCGTCGTTCCTCGGCCAGCAGCGGCGCGGTGCGCGAGACGGTGGCGGACTCGATGCCCGCGGTGATGTCGACCAGATGTTCCACACCGAGCAGGGAGCCGCGCAGCCGCAGGTCGGGCCAGCTGCCCTCCTGCACGCCGGGGACCGCGACGAGTGCCCATTCCCGGCCGAGGGCGCCGTGCGCGGTGAGCACGGTGACCGACTCGCCCTGTGGCGAGCGCGCGGCCAGCGAGTCGCCCGCTATCTGCTGGTCAGTGAGGTAGTCGCAGAAACCGAGCACGCCGGCCGGGCCGCCGTCGGCGCCAGGCAGCCGATCGGCGTAACGGGCGGCGGCATCGAACAGCGCGACCACCGCATCGAGGTCCCGATCGGCCTGCACACCAGCCGGGCCGCCGCGCGCCGCGGTGGCGGCCCAGCGCCGCGCGAGCCCGCCGGCCTGCCACACCTGCCACAGCACCGCCTCGGCGCTGTCCCCGCGCCGCGCCGCCTGCGCGGCGGTGGCCAGCAGGCTCGCCAGCCTCCTGGCCGGCTCCGCAGTCCGGTCCTCGAGCCCCTCCAGCGCGCTGTGCCTACCCTGGTCCGGCTCGCGGTCCGTGCGCAGCGCATCGACCAGCAGCGCACCGCTGGTCCGTGCACCGCTGGTCCGTGCACCCTGGGCGACGAGCTCACGGCGGCGCAGTTCCCGGCGCAGCCGGCGCAAAGCCAGCGGGTCAGCCCCGCCCAGCGGGGAGCTCAGCAGCGCGGCCGCTGTCTCCTCGTCCAGGGCCGCGGGGTGTACCGCGCAGCGCAACACCGTGAGCATCGGCGCCACCGCGCCCTGCCGGGCCACCGGCAGCTCTTCGCGCGGCACCGCCACCGGCACCCCCGCCGCGAGCAGCGCTCGGCGCAGCACCGGCAGCGCCCGCGCGGTGGAGCGCACCAGCACCGCCATGTCGGACCAGGCCACCCCGTCCAGCAGGTGGGCGCGGCGGAGCTGGTCGGCCACCCAGGACGCCTCGGCCGCAGCGGAGCCGAACACCCGGACGGTGACCTCCCCGCCAGGCTGCTCCCCCGCCGGGCCGTGCAACTCGGCACGCGGGCCGGGCAACCGGCCGGCCAGCCGGGATACCGCGACCCGTACCGCCGGAGCCATCCGGTGCCCGGTGCGCAGCCGGACGACCGCGGACCCGCCGGTGGTGAGCAAGCCAGGATCCGCGCCGCGGAAGGAGAACACCGTCTGGTCCGGATCACCCAGGAGCAGCAGCTCGCGCGCGCGCTCGCCGAGCCGGGTCACCAACATGGCCTGCAGCGGGTCGAGGTGCTGGGCGTCATCAACGATCAGGTGGCGCACCCGGTCGGACTCCCGGCGCAGCACCTCGGCGTCGGTGTCGAGCACCAGCAGCGCGGCGGACACCAGCTCGGCGGCGTCCAGCGCGGGCGCGGTGGCCTGCGGGGCGGCGGTGCCCACCGACCCGCGCAGTAACATGACCTGCTCGTATTCGCGGAAGAAGCGCCCGGCGGCCACCCACTCCTCCCGCCCGCGGCTGCGGCCCAGCGCGATGAGGTCCTCCGGAGCCAGCCCGCGTTCCGCGGCGCGCATCAGCAGATCCCGCAGCTGCGCGGCGAAGGCCGGCAGGCCCAGCGCCGGACGCAGCCGCGCCGGCCAGCCCCGGCCACCGGCCGCACGCACTCCCGCGAGCAGCTCCCGGACCACCACATCCTGCTCAGGACCGGACAGCAACCGGGGCGGGGGGAGATCGCGCAGCGACGCCTGCAGCCGCAGCACGGCGAAGGCGTAGGAGTGCACCGTGCGCACCAGAGGTTCCCGCACGGTGGGCGTGACACCCTGCGCGGCGAGCCGCTCGACGATACGTTCCCGCAGGTCAGCGGCCGCCCGGCGGCTGGAGGTGAGCACCAGTACCCGCTCGGGGTCCACCCCGCGACGCAGTACCCGGTCGGCGACGGTGTGCGCCACGAGGGTGGTCTTGCCGGTACCCGGGCCGCCCAACACCCGCAACGGCCCACCGCCGTGCTCCAGCACTCGGCGGGCGTCGGGGTCCCAGACGGCGGCACACGGCGCCGCGGTGACGGAACGAACCAGGATGGGCACGCTGCGCATGCAACCACGCCGCGCCGACAGTCCGCGGCGCGGGAGCCCGCAGTGCACCGAAACAACAGTTCAACACGCATGTGGCCAGTTTTGGCACAGTACAGGCCGGGCCGTCGGCGGCGAGGCGGTCAGCCTTCGTGCTCCAGCACGAACAGCTGGAAGTACGGAACGCGCGAGCTCTTCTCGGCGAGGATCGCGAGGTCGGGGACGCGCTCAGGGTCAGGCGCCGGCTCGCGCAGGTCGCGGAGCACAAAGCCGGCGTCGAGCAGCAGGCGGACCCACGTCGCCGTCGTGCGGTGGAAAGTCGTGATCGAGGCGATCACGGTGTCGCCGGCAGCGTTCTCGCGTGACTTCTCGACCGGCCCCTCCTCGAAGTAGCCGTCGAGCACGAACTCGCGGTAGTGCCAGCGGCCATCGATCCGCTCCTTGCGCCAGCCGCCGCGGTCCTTGACCGGGTGAGGCAGCGAGACGACGACCCGCCCGCCGGGCGCGAGCAGCCGCGCCAGCTGGGCGAGCATCGGTGCCGGCTCCTCCAGGTGGTCGAGCACGTTGAGGCAGAGCACGTCGTCGAACGGCCCCTCCAGCTCGCTCAGCGGCACGTCGCTGAAGCGGGTCCGCTCCCCCACCCCCGCCTCGGCCGCGCGGTCCACCGCCAGCGCGACCATCTCTGGCATCGTGTCGACACCGACGATCTCGGAGCCGGCAAGCGCCAGCCTGACCGACTCGTGACCGCTGCCGCAGCCGACATCGAGCACGCGCCGCCCGGCGCCGCCCGGCACCAGTTCGCGCACGACGCGGTCGAGCACGAGCGCGTTCTGCGACGCCTCCTCGCGCTCGTCGGCGTAGGCGTCGGCGAGCGAGGTGCCGCCGCCCGTCCCCTCTCCTTCACCGAGATGACCGCAGGCGGGGCAGTCTGGGTCGCGGATGAAGTCCTCGCGGTACAACTCGTAGCTCGTCGAGTCGACCAGCAGCCGCTGCCCGACCGACTGGACCGGCGCGCCGAGCAGCCAGCGGATCACCTCGTTCGCCTGCATCGAGGCGACGAGCGCGTTGAGCGGGCCGAAGCTGGCCGCCTGGTGGCGGCTGTTGAGGTTCTGCGGCGCACGGCCAGCGGCCGTCTGCAGGTCGGCGCTCGCGCGCATGCAGGAGTAGCAGGCGGAGCGGCCGGGCACGACGAGCGGGCCGACGACGCCGAACGTCTCGATGTAGCCGGCGTTCGAGTAGACGAAGCCGTGGCGCAGCGCGGCATCGTTGATCCACTCGTGCACCTCGGGCGGCGAGTCGGCCGACAGGATCACTACGTGGCAGTCGGCGAAATGCTCGTCAAGCAGTTCGACGCCGTAGAAGGTCGAGCGCACAGGCCGCACGACCACGTCAGCGTTGAGCGCCCGCAGCCGCTCGGCCGCGACCTCGACCTTCGGCCGCCCGACGGTGCTCTCGTCGAACAGCGTCTGGCGCGTCAGGTTCGACAGCTCGACGTTATCGCCGTCGGAGAAGACAATCGTGCCGACGCCGGCGGCGACGAGTGTCGTCGCGAGGTTGGTGCCGATCCCGCCAGTACCGACGAACCCGACAGTCGCGTTCGCGAGCACCCGCTGCGGTTCGGCGGCGTCGATGCCGAGCAGCGAGTAGTACAGCTCGTGGCGGGCGTAGCGGCCGTCGGCGTCGAGGTCGCTCGTCGCCAGCACGCCCGCCTCCAGCAGCTCGTCGAGCAACGTCTCGGCCTGCTCGACGGCGAGCGCACCGCGACGGGCTGTCTCAGCGACCGCCTCCTCGCGCCCGCGCGGCACCGACAGATACGCCAGCAGGTCCGGCAGGTAGTCGGGCGCGTCATCGATCGTCACCGCCCGCGGCGGCATCAAACCGACGAGGACGGCTCCGTCCTGCTGGATCACCGACAGGTACCGCGGGATGACGAGGACTCCGCTCACGGCTGTCTCCCGGGATGCGTCGGCTTCACCTCTGGTTCGGCGCGACCAAGTCGGTGTCGGTGAGCGGCTCGACCGCTCTGTCCGGTCTTCTGATCAGGCTCAGGTTGAGCTCCTTCAGCCGCGCGTCCTCAACAGCAGCCGGTGCGCCCATCATCACGTCCTGCGCGCGTTGATTCATCGGGAAGGCGATCACCTCGCGGATGTTCGGCTCGTCCGCGAGCAGCATGACGATGCGGTCGATGCCCGGCGCGATGCCGCCGTGCGGCGGCGCGCCGACCTGGAAGGCGCGGCCGAGCGCGCCGAAGCGCTCATCGACCTGCTCTCTTGTGTAGCCGGCAATCTCGAAGGCGCGGTAGAGGATGTCCGGGCGGTGGTTTCGGATCGCACCAGAGGACAGCTCGTAGCCGTTGCACACTATGTCGTACTGAAAAGCCTTGATCTCGAGCGGGTCCATCGTCTCCAACGCCTCGAGCCCGCCCTGCGGCATCGAGAAAGGGTTGTGCGAGAACTCGATCGCGCCGGTCTCCCCGTCTTTCTCGTACATCGGGAAGTCGACGATCCAGCAGAAGCGGTAAGCCTCTCTTTCGACCAGCCCTAGCGCGTTACCAACGTGGACGCGCACCGCGCCGAGCAGCTTGCGCGCGGTCGTGCGGTCGGCATGGGAGATCATCAGCAGCGCGTCGCCCTCCTCGGCGCCAAGCGCCTCTATCGCGGCGCGGTGCAGTTCCGGCGCGATGTGGCGAGCGAGCGGGCCGCGCAGGACGGAGTCGGGCTCGACGAGAAACCACGCCAGGCCGCCGGCGCCCTGCTCGCGCGCGAAAGCGTCGAAGCGGTCCATGTCCGAACGCGAGAGCTGCGGCCTCGGGATCCGCAGCGCGGAGACGTGGCCGGCCTCCAGCGCGCGCACGCCGGAGCCGGCGAAGGCGTCCGTCACGTCGCGCATCTCAAGCGGAATGCGGAGGTCGGGCTTGTCGGAACCGTAGCGCTCCATCGCGTCGTCGTAGGCGATCCGCGGGAACGGCGGCTTGGTCGCCTTCCAGTCCGGCCGCAGCTCGGTAAAGAGGCCGTGCAGGACCTCCTCCAGCACCTCGAAGACATCCTCCTGCTCGACGAAGCTCATCTCCATGTCGAGCTGGTAGAACTCGCCCGGTGAACGGTCGGCGCGGGCATCCTCGTCGCGGTAGCAGGCAGCGATCTGGAAGTAGCGGTCGAATCCGGCGACCATCAGCAGTTGCTTGAACTGCTGCGGCGCCTGTGGCAGCGCGTAGAAGGTGCCGGGGTGGACGCGTGAGGGCACGAGGTAGTCACGCGCACCCTCTGGGCTCGACGCCGTCAGTGTCGGAGTCTGGATCTCGAGGAAGCCGAGCTTCTGCATCCGCTCGCGCAGGCTCGTGATGATCTTCGAGCGCAGTATGATGTTCTCGTGCATGCGCGCGCGGCGCAGGTCGAGGAAGCGGTAGCGCAGGCGCGTCTCCTCCGGCGCGTCCTCGTCGGGGAAGATCGTGAACGGCAGGGGGCTCGCCGGGCCCAGCACCTCCGCTCTGACAGCATCCAGCTCGATCTCGCCGGTCTCGATCGCGCCGTTGACGGTCTCGGCCGGACGCGCAGCAACGCGGCCCTCGATCCGCAGCACCGTCTCCTTCGGCACGTGCGCGAGGTCGAGCCCCGACGCCGGTCGCACAAGCACCTGCGTGATGCCGTAGTGGTCGCGCAGGTCGAGGAACAGCACGCCGCCGAGGTCGCGGCGGTTGTGCACCCAGCCGGTGAGCGCCACGTTCTCGCCAATCTGATCAGCGCGCAGCTCGCTACAGGTGTGAGTGCGCATGCGCGTGGGACGATGTGCCGGTCGTGATTGCGGTGCCATAGCTTGGATGACGCCCACTTTCGAGGCGAAGGAGACTGGAGTTGCTTCACCATATCCAACGGCACGTGCCGGGGGATCGCGACGGTCACCGAGGGGACTGGACGCTAACGCGCTGCGTCGCTACCGTGCAGGGTACCAACCACATTGGAAGGGTGGTACGCCATGCTGAAGATCACGAAGGTCCGCAAAGTTCACGGTGTCTCAAGCCTGGTCCGCAACTGAGTGTCGAGCTGAGCACTGCTTGGAAGCCAGCCGGTGTCCCTCGGGACCGGCTGGCAGCCTGAGTGGGTTCGAGCGCCCCGCGGAGCAACGTGCGCGGGCGGAGTCTACTTCGCCAGCTTCTGCACAGCGCTGTACCGGAAGGCGAAGCCGTGAGCAGGCAGACGAAGGCCGCCCGCGATGGGGCTGGCGCAAGTAATGCGGGACGCGCGACCGGTGGCGCCGCGGACCCCTCCGCAGCGCCGTCGCTGGAGCGGTTCGAGGCGGTGCGGAGGCAGACCGAGTGCGTCTTCGCGCGCGGCACGCGGCTGTGGGGCGCGGAGGCGTGGGAGCCGGACGCCTTCGCGCGCAACATCGACCGCTTCGCCGCGCTGTTGACGCGCTTCGCCGCGGTCGCCGACGCTCAGCGGCTCGACGGGATCCTGCTGGAGGTCGCCGAGCCCGGCGCTGGCGCCACCGTGGAACGGCTGGCGGCGACGACGCGCGCCGTCGTCGAGGGTCTGACTGCGCGCGACCCGGCCGCAGCACCCGGCCCGCTGGTCGATGACCCACGCTGGTGGCTGACGTTCAGCGGCAGCGCGCTATTCGTCGCCACCTTCGCCCCCTGCTATGACACGACAAGCTCGCGCTACGGCTTCGGGCTGGAGCACACTTACCTGCTGTTCCAGACGCGCGCGTCGTTCGTGCGCCGGTACGCGCCCGGCAGCGGTGTGCTACCCGAAAGCGCCCGCGTCAGGACGCGCGCGGCGTTCGCGGCGTCGGGACGGCCGTACGACCTCGCGCTCACGCTCTCGCCGCTCGAGGCCAATCGCTTCGTGAAGCCCGGCCGGCTCGGAGAGCCGCCGATCGAGTGGTGGAAGGCGCCGCGCAGGCCCGACGAACGGAGGGAGCGCTCAGATGTCCGATAAGCAGCTGGTCGACCACGTACTGGCCAGCGGCCCATGGAAGTTCGACGCGTCGACGACCGAAGTCTTCGACAACATGCTTGAACGCTCGATCCCGCAGTACGACGTGATGCGCGCGGCGGTCGACGAGATCACGCTCGAGTTCGCCGCCGCGGCCGGCGGCAGCCGGTGCATCGTCGACCTCGGCTGCTCGCGCGGCGAGGCGATCGTGCGACTCGTCGCTGCGCTCGACTCCGACACCCGCTTCGTCGGCGTCGAGACGAGCGCGCCGATGCTGGCGGCGGCGCGCGAGCGGTTTGCCGGCGACGGCAACGTCTCGCTGCTCGACCTCGACCTGCGGCTCACCTATCCCGAGGTGCGCGCAAACGTGACACTCGGCGTGCTGACGCTCCAGTTCGTGCCGATCGAACACCGCCAGCGGCTGATCCAAGAGGTCTACGACCACACCGAGCCGGGCGGCGCCTTCATCATCGTCGAGAAGGTTCTCGGCGCGACCGCCGAGCTTGACCGCCTGATGGTCGCCTCCTACCTCGCGATGAAGCGCCGCAACGGCTACACGCAGGAGGAGGTCGACCGCAAGCGGCTGTCGTTGGAGGGCGTGCTCGTGCCGGTGACGGCGAAGTGGAACGTCGAGATGCTGCACGCCGCCGGCTTCCAGCAAGTCGACTGCTTCTGGCGCTGGATGAACTTCGGTGGCTGGGTCGCCGTGCGTCAGTGAGGGGCGTGCGGCTCTCTCCCCTCGTGCGGTTTGCCGCGCCCTCGTGCCCCCACCCGCGATCTCAAGATCGAGGCTAGGGCTACCAGCGATACACCAAACGAATTCTTCAGGTCGAAACAGCTACGCACCCTTCCGGATGCCGACGTAAACCCAGTGCGCCGAGATGTATGGCCGTCCGGTGTCGATCTCGCCAGAGTGCCTGACGTGCTTAACGGCCGGCAAGCTCGGGTGCTCGAAGTAGGGCGCCACGGAATCAAGCACATCAGACTCGGTCATGAAGTGGTGAGTCACGCCTGACTCCGACGGGTCGTCGCAGATCCAAGTTTGGCCGTCGACCCGCTCGCCCTTACCCATCATGGAGGATTCGGTCGAGATGAATGTCCCGCCGAACAACCCGCCCGGACGCGTCACTCTTGCCGTCTCCGCGAGCGCCTGACGGATCTCGGGCCCGGTGCCGTGCGTAAGCACTCGCGTCGACAGCACGGCCGCGAACGTGGCGTCGGGGTACGGCAACGACTTCATGTCGGCGATCCGCAGGTCTGCGGTCAGTTCCTCATCGGCCAACCAGCGTTCCGCGTACTCCTTGCCTCGCTCGGAGATGTCAATCCCATGCACCTCGTACCCGCGCCGTGCGAGGAAGACCGCGTGCCGGCCGGCACCAAACCCGATGTCGAGGACCTTCGCCGGCGGCCCGATCTTCTCGAGATGATGAGCGAACACGATCACCTCGTCGTTCGGCTCTCTCAGGCGGAAGGTCTCGTCCTTGTAGAGGTCGTCCCAGTCCATCTTCCAGCCAATCTGGGTGCGTCGAGCGTCGCCGCAGCGGGGGCTCAGGGGCAAGGAACATCAAGCGTCGGGATCACGTCCTCATGATCCGTCCTGGGTTCGCGAGAGGCCGGGGTTCAGGTTATCTCGCCCCGTTGGGCGATAGTGCCATCGAAGAGCACCACGTCCGGGCTTGGATGCCCCGGCCCGGACGTGCCGTTGGCCCCGGTGAGCAGTGCTGCGGTATCGGCCAGCGCGTTGTGCGCCTGACCCGCCGTGGCGGTGGTCGCGGCAGCCCACGTTCCACCTAACACGGGGAGCTGTTCATTGGCGGTTCAGTGTTCTGAGCAGGTCGAGCTTCCCTGCCAGTGTGGTGTGGATCACTGATGGTGGGGCCCTGGCGCGGACGGGAATACTCGCCCGATCGTGACGGGCGCACTGACCTGGGCGAAGAAGCGGTTGATGGGACAGAACTACCGGTTGATCAGACCGTTGGGTGCTCGTTGTGTCAGTGGTCGCGGTTGCCGTTGCGCGGCGGGTTCGGTACCGCACGGGACTTCTCAGGGGGATGGGCGATGCCACGCAACGCCGGAAACTCGGCGAAGCCGAGCGTGATCGGCTTCGGGCCCTGGGGTGCCCGGTCGCCTAGATCGCCGCCAGGCGGGGCCGCCGGTTCAACCTGCGACCCCGCCTGGCCTGGCGCCACGCGCTGGGATAGCCGCAGTGGAAGCCAGCGCAGAGCTATAACACGCTGCACCCGGGGGCGAGGCTCTCAGACAACCGGATCAGCGAGTTCGAGGTCTGGCCCCATGGTGGCAGTTCCGGAGCTGGAGCGCCGCCACTGACATTGATGACGACGTGCTCGACCAGATGACCGCGGACGTCGCCGAAGCCGCCCAGCTCGTCGAGTCCGCCCTACCGGACGCCACCAGCGGAACCGCCTTGTTGCGGCTGGCCAGTCGGCAGGCCCGGATCCACGCTGCCCGCCGTCAACCTGGCGACGTCACCCGGGCACTGGCGCTCGCCGCGACCAGCACCATGACCGCCCTGCGCGATGACCTCACCGAGTTCTGCACCCACCCCGCCGCCACCCAGCCAGGACTGGAGCCGGACTCCACCACCTGACGTGTGCCGCCCGGCAGACCGTGCCCGTCGCACTCGTGTCGCCGTGGGGAAGACGATGAATATCCAGCACCCCGGCGAGGGGCGTGCCCCGGCACGCTGGGACACGCCCCCTGCCGTTAGCGGTCAGGCCTTGGGTAGCCCGTCCAGGAAGGCTTGCAGGGCTGGGTCGGTCCAGAACTGGCCGGCGATGGTCTGCTGGGCCAGTGCCACCGCCTCCAGGGCTGTCTTGTTCGCCGCCTTCACCTTGTCGACGGGCGTGGCAGCGTTGCCGGCCAACAAGGCGTAGTTCGCCAAGGCCCTGCGCAACGTGGCTGCGGTATTCACCAAGCGGGCCTTGTCCTCCAGCGTCGGCTGGACCTTGGCGAAGTCCGATCCGGGCCCGGTCGCCCCGCCTGCGGCGGCTCCTGCCGGGTCGGCCGGGAATTTCGGCAGGCTACGAATGAGGTCCGACTTCACGTCGTTCAGCTGACTGAGCGCCGTCTTGTCGTCGGCCGTCAGGGCGAGCTTCGTGACGTCCGAGGTCCGGGCCGCGGCGTTGAGGAGGTTCACTCCGAAGCCGTAGCGGTCGAGGAGGGTGGCCACGAGCGCCTTGAGGGTGGCGACGTCGGGGGTGGGCTTGGCGAACTCGACCGCCGCCGCGTCCAGCGCGGCCTGCGTCTCCTGAGCGTCGGAGGCCGAGCGCACCGCGATCAGTCTCTTGACGCCCGGGAAGCCGGCCTTGAAATTGTTGAAGAACTTCGTGGCCTTGGGCACGTCGCCAGTGCCGGAGTTCAGGGCGTCCCTACTGATCAGCAGCTGAGCCCGCACCCCGCGAAGCGGCACCAGGTCGTCGAACAGTGGGTGGAGGGCTGGCTGGGCGGCGACGAATTCGATGGTCAGGTTGATCTGTTGGCGCAGGTGTTCCACCAGCCTCGCGAGCGTGGGCCAGTCGGGCGAAGGCTGCTCGAGGCCGGCTTGGATCACGAACTGGGTGTCGACCTCGATGTCTCGGTACAGCGGCAGCGACCGGTGGTTGACGTACACCTCGACGGCCTGCCACGCGGCTTCGTAGTCCTCGCCGGCTTGGATCGAGGCGGCGAGGTTACGGCGATTGATGGCCGACTGCCACCGCTGAACGAACGGCGGGAGGGTCCTGAGGTTGGTGACTTCTCTGGAGGCGAACTGTGAAGGCGGCAGCACGATGGAGACTCCGAACAGGTCACGATCGATCAGGCCCTGAGCGACATCGCTGGACATGTCGACCTGGATCGGGAAGGGCGGATCGGGCACACGCGGTGCCGCGGCGGCGGTCCCGGCGAGACCGCCGGCACCGACGGCGAGGGCGAGAGCAGGGGCGAAAAGCAAAGGGCGTCTTACGGCAGCCATGGGGAGCGGGCCTCCTAGGACCAGTGGAGAGGGCACCGGGAGACGCCCTCTACTTAGGGTTGCCTACCTTTTACTTAGGGTTGCCTAAGTTATGGCTCGACTCGGTCCTCATCGGCCCCTGCAGCCAGGCGTTACAGCCGACGCCCCTGATGTGCGCGGCACGGGACGATGACGAGCGAGGGACGGTACGGTGCGACGTATTTGCGGTATTTGCGTTACCTCGTCCTGCGGTTAAGACACTTGCGCCACGCTTGCACCCTTGTGCTAACCTGACCGTGATTAAGCTTGACGGGTAATCGAGGGGTCCCGTTCATATGGGCACGAGGATGTCCAGGTTTCATGGAACCTCAAGCGACCCAGTGAGCATAAGGCTACGGTGACGGTGACATTGTGATGGGGGTGACTGGTGTGACGCCGACTCCCACGGGCGCCCGTGATCACCGAGTAGCCGCCTGACATGCGGTTCAACCAGCACCATCCACGCGGCGTTTCATGCGTGAGTGCGAGCGGGGAGGCGACATTGTCTGGTAGTACCGGAATTGCTCTTCCACTGTCGGCCGCTCAGCGCGAGATCTGGTTCGCCGAACAACGGTTGAACACGACGAATCAGGTTTACAAGGTCAGCGAGTGTATCGAGATATACGGACCGGTTGATCCGGTGTCGTTCGAGCGGGCGCTGCGGCAGGTCGTCGGGGAGGTCGACGCACTGCATGTCCGGTTCGCCGGCAGCGACACGCCGCGCCAGATCATCGAACCGTTGCCGGAGTGGCGGATGCCGGTCATCGATGTCAGCGGCGAATCCGATCCGCACGCGACGGCGCGAGCATGGATGGCCGCCGACGCGGCCCGGCCGATGGATCTCACTCGTGGCCCACTGTTCAGTTACGCGTTGATGAAGGTGAGATCCGACCGGTTCGTGTGGTATCAGGGTTACCATCACATCGTGATGGACGGGTTCGGGTTCTCCCTCATCGCGCGGCGGGTAGCTCAGATTTATACCGCTCTCGCCAACGGTGTGTCGTGCGATCCGAATGTGTTCGGTTCGCTGCGCCAGCTACTGGACAGCGATTCATCCTATCGCGCGTCGGAAGAGTTCACGCAGGATCAGGCATGGTGGATGAAGCGTTTCGCCGATCAGCCGGAGCCGACCAGGATCGTTGGTCGGTCATCGAGAACTCCTGATAGCCTCGTTCATCGGACGACCTGCCTGCCACCGTCGAGCATGGATAAGCTGCAGGCAGCGGCACGCCGCTTCGGAGTGCCATGGTCCCGCATCGCCATCGCGGCGACGGCAGTCTATGTACACCGCCTGACGGGCGCGCGGGACGTGATTGTGGGCCTGCCGGTCACGGCCCGTCAGAGTCCTGTTCTGAAACGCGCACCGGGCATGGTGGCGAACGTGTTGCCGCTGCGACTATCGGTAAGTCCGGACATGAGCCCGACCGACCTCATCAGACACGTGGCGGACGAAGTTCGTGAAGTGGTCGAGCATCAACGTTACCGGGGCGAAGACGTCCACCGGGACCTCGGCCTACCAGGCGACATCGGGAGATATTTCACCCCGGTAGTCAATATCATGTCTTTCGACTACGATCTGAGTTTCGCCGGATACCGCGCCGCGGCGCGCAATCTCTCCATCGGGTTGACCAGCGATCTGTCTATCATCATGCGGGACGGACAAGACGACTCAGGATTGCGGATCGGCTTATACGCGCATCCGGAAGTCTGTGGCGCTGACGATCTGACCGCCCATCATCAACGTTTTCTGAATCTGCTGGAAACCCTCACGGTCGCTGATCCGGATCGGCCGGTCAGCCGGATCGACCTGCTCACCACCGAAGAACGCGCTCGGTTGCTGATCGACCACAACGACACCACCCACCCGATCCCTCCCACCAGCCTGCCGACGTTGTTCGAGGCTCAAGCGCACGTCACGCCGGATGCGGTGGCAGTAGTGTGCGGCGATGTCATGTTGTCGTATGCGCAGCTCAACACCAAAGCCAACCAGCTCGCTCACGCGCTGATCGCACAGGGTGTGGGCCCGGAGCGGATCGTGGCGCTCGCGTTGCCCCGCTCACCCGAGCTCGTCGTGGCGATCCTGGCGGTCCTCAAGACCGGCGGCGCCTACCTGCCAGTGGACCCGGACTACCCGCCCGCACGGATCGCCTTCATGCTCACCGACACTCAACCAGCACTGCTGCTCACCACCCACCGGCTAGCGGGCGACCTACCCCAGGACACACCAACCCCCCAGCTCGTCATCGACCACCCCGACACCGTGGCAATGATGGGCGAGCACCCAGACACCGACCCCACCGACACCGACCGCACCACCCCCCTCACCCCCCAACACCCGGCGTACGTGATCTACACCTCCGGCTCCACCGGCACACCCAAAGGCGTACTCATTACGCACCAGAACGTGGTACGGCTGTTCGGCGCGACGCGACAGTGGTTCGGTTTTGACGCCGATGACGTGTGGACGCTGTTTCATTCCTACGCGTTCGACGTTTCTGTCTGGGAAATCTGGGGCGCACTGCTGCATGGGGGCCGTCTGGTCGTCGTGCCTTATGAACTCAGCCGTTCACCGAGGCAGTTTCTCAAGCTACTAGCTCGCGAGGGCGTGACGGTACTCAACCAGACACCCTCGGCGTTCTACCAGTTGATGCAGGCCGATCATGACAACCCCACCGCGGGGCAGTCGCTAACGTTGCGTACCGTGATCTTCGCTGGCGAGGCGCTACAGCCAGCCCGCCTGCGCGACTGGTACCAACGTCACCCCGACCATGCGCCGACATTGGTCAACATGTACGGCATCACCGAGACCACAGTGCACGTCACTCATGTCACGCTCGATCGACACATCACAGCCGGGGGCCCAGCGAGCGTTATCGGTACCAGCATCCCCGATCTTCGCACCTATGTGCTGGATGCTTGTCTGCGGTTGATGCCGCCGGGGGTGGTGGGTGAGTTGTATATCGCGGGGGCGGGCCTGGCGCGGGGTTATCTGCACCGGCCCGGCCTGACCGCACAGCGGTTCGTGGCCGATCCTTATGGCCCGCCGGGGGCTCGGATGTATCGGAGCGGGGACCTGGCCCGCCGGCGCCCGGACGGGAACCTGGAGTTCGCGGGCCGGGTTGATGACCAGGTTAAACTCCGCGGGTACCGGATCGAGCCAGGTGAGATCGAAACCGTGCTCACCACGCACCCCGACGTCGCGCACACCGCGGTCATCGCGCGGGAGGACCGGCCCGGGGACAAGCGACTGGTCGCTTATGTGGTGGCCGCCGGTGAGGGTTACCGGCCAGACGTGCTGCGCGAGTACGCGCGTGAGCGCCTGCCGGAGTACATGGTGCCCACCGCGCTGGTCATACTCGACACGTTGCCACTGACCCCCAACGGGAAACTCGACCGTGCCGCGCTCCCCGCCCCCGAACCAGGCTCCACCGGGACGGGACGGGCACCCAGGACACCCCAAGAACAGATCTTGTGCGAGTTGTTCGCCGAGGTCTTAGGCGTGCCCACCGTGGGCGTCGACGACGACTTCTTCAACCTCGGTGGACACTCACTCCTCGCCACCCGCCTGATCGCCCGAACCCGGGCCACCCTCGATGTCGAACTGGGACTACGCACCCTGTTCGACACCCCCACACCCGCCGGCATCGCCGCGCGACTCGACGATGCCGGGCCGGCCCGGCCGGCACTGACACGATACGAGCGCCCCGACCCACTACCCCTGTCCTTCGCCCAGCGCCGATTGTGGTTCCTGCACCAACTGGACGGCCCCAGCGCCACCTACAACATCCCCCTCGCGCTACACCTCTCCGGACCCCTGGACCGAGAAGCGTTACACACCGCGCTCAGCGATGTGATCACCCGACACGAAAGCCTCCGCACAATCTTCCCCCAGACATCGGGAGTACCCCGCCAGCAGATCCTGGACCCCCAGACCGCCCACCCCCCGCTGAAGGTCACCCCCACCAGCGAGACCGAGCTACCCCAGGCGTTAAAGACCGCGGTCCAGCACGGCTTCACCCTGGAAACCGAGCCACCGATACGAGCCGAGCTGTTCGCCCTCACACCGGATGAGCATGTACTCCTGATCGTGGTCCACCACATCGCCGCCGACGGCTGGTCACTGCGCCCCCTGTCAGGTGACCTGGCCACCGCGTACACCGCTCGCCACCGGGATGAGGCGCCAGAGTGGACACCGTTACCGGCGCACTACGGTGACTACGCGTTGTGGCAACAACGACTGTTGGGCGACCAGACCGATCCGGACAGTCTGTTCGCCACCCAGCTGGCCTACTGGACCCAGGCCCTGACCGGACTACCCGAACACCTACAACTCCCCACCGACCGCCCCCGCCCCCAAGTCACCTCCCACCACGGCGCCTGCCGCACCTTCCAGCTGAACCCCACACTGCACCACAGGCTGCTCACCCTGGCCCGCCACAGCGGAACCAGCCTGTTCATGATCCTCCACGCCGGACTCGCCACGCTGCTCAGCAAACTAGGCGCCGGCCACGACATCCCCCTGGGCAGCCCGATCGCCGGACGCACCGACCAGGCACTCGACGACCTGGTGGGGTTCTTCGTCAACACACTGGTGCTCCGCACCGACACCTCCGGCGACCCCACCTTCACCCAACTGCTCGCCCGAGTCCGGGACACCGCCCTCGCGGCGTACTCGCATCAGGACGTGCCGTTCGAATACCTCGTCGAAGTCCTCAACCCCACCCGCTCCCAAGCCCACCACCCCCTGTTCCAGGTCGTACTCACCGTACAGAACACCCCCGACACCACCGTCACCCTCCCCGACCTGAACACCGATCTCATACCCACACCCACCACCACCGCCAAATTCGACCTCTCACTCAGCCTCACCGAACAACACGGACCCGACGGCACCCCCCAAGGCCTCGACGGCGTCATCGAATACGCCACCGACCTCTACGACCCCACCACCATCGACACACTCCTCGCACGCTGGGAACGCCTCCTGACAACAGCGGTCACCAACCCGGAACACCCCATCAGCCACATCGACATCCTCACCCCCGACGAACACCACCAACTACTCACCGAACACAACAACACCACCACCCCAACCCCCACCACCAGCCTACCGGAACTATTCGAAACCCAAACACAGACCACCCCCGACGCAATCGCCGTGACCTCCGAGAACACCACCCTCACCTACACCCAACTCAACACCCACGCCAACCAACTCGCCCACCAACTAATCCACCTCGGCGTGGGCCGGGAGAGCGCGGTGGCGGTGTTGCTGGAACGGTCGGTTGATCTGGTGGTGTCGATCATGGCGGTGGTCAAGGCCGGGGGAACCTATGTGCCCCTGGATGCCCGTTCCCCGTTGTCGCGGATGTGTCTGATGATGGCGGAGACCGGGGCGTCGGTATTGGTGACCGATCAGGCGATGCAAGTTCGCGGGCTGCCGGACAGTGCGCGGGTCATCGTGGTCGACGCCGACTCGAATCTGGCAGCGGAGGATCCCGGTGACCCGGGGATCGCGTGTGATCCCGAGCAACTCGCTTACGTCATGTACACCTCAGGTTCCACGGGAGCACCGAAGGGGATCGCGGTCACGCATCGTGATGTGGTGGAGTTGGCGGGGGATCCGTGTTGGCGAGGTGGTGACCACGAGCGGGTGTTGCTGCATTCGCCGCACGCTTTCGACGCCTCAACGTATGAGGTGTGGGTGCCGTTACTGTCCGGTGGGCAGATCGTGGTGGCCCCGGCGGGTGAGTCGGACATCCCCACCTTGGAACAGACGATCACCCAGAACCATGTCACAGGGTTGTGGCTGACGGCGGGCCTGTTCAGCATGATGGCCGAACAGTGCCCAGGCTGTTTCGCCGGTGTGGGACAGATATGGACCGGCGGTGATGCGGTGTCAGCCGCCGCGATCAGCCGGGTTCTGGATACCTGTCCGGAAACCACGGTGGTCAATGGGTATGGGCCTACGGAGACCACGACGTTCGCCGCGCATTATTCGATGTGTACGCCGTATGACGCTGAGCGCACCGTGCCGATCGGTCGGCCGATGGCTAATACTCGGCTTTATGTGCTGGATGCTTGTCTGCGGTTGATGCCGCCGGGGGTGGTGGGTGAGTTGTATATCGCGGGGGCGGGCCTGGCGCGGGGTTATCTGCACCGGCCCGGCCTGACCGCACAGCGGTTCGTGGCCGATCCTTATGGCCCGCCGGGGGCTCGGATGTATCGGAGCGGGGACCTGGCCCGCCGGCGCCCGGACGGGAACCTGGAGTTCGCGGGCCGGGTTGATGACCAGGTTAAACTCCGCGGGTACCGGATCGAGCCAGGTGAGATCGAAACCGTGCTCACCACGCACCCCGACGTCGCGCACACCGCGGTCATCGCGCGGGAGGACCGGCCCGGGGACAAGCGACTGGTCGCTTATGTGGTGGCCGCCGGTGAGGGTTACCGGCCAGACGTGCTGCGCGAGTACGCGCGTGAGCGCCTGCCGGAGTACATGGTGCCCACCGCGCTGGTCATACTCGACACGTTGCCACTGACCCCCAACGGGAAACTCGACCGTGCCGCGCTCCCCGCCCCCGAACCAGGCTCCACCGGGACGGGACGGGCACCCAGGACACCCCAAGAACAGATCTTGTGCGAGTTGTTCGCCGAGGTCTTAGGCGTGCCCACCGTGGGCGTCGACGACGACTTCTTC
Organism: Pseudonocardiaceae bacterium; assembly: GCA_050699595.1. Classification (GTDB taxonomy): domain Bacteria; phylum Actinomycetota; class Actinomycetes; order Mycobacteriales; family Pseudonocardiaceae. Next base: position 30,357 of record JBOHFI010000025.1, read on the forward strand.
AACCTCGGTGGACACTCACTCCTCGCCACCCGCCTGATCGCCCGAACCCGGGCCACCCTCGATGTCGAACTGGGACTACGCACCCTGTTCGACACCCCCACACCCGCCGGCATCGCCGCGCGACTCGACGATGCCGGGCCGGCCCGGCCGGCACTGACACGATACGAGCGCCCCGACCCACTACCCCTGTCCTTCGCCCAGCGCCGATTGTGGTTCCTGCACCAACTGGACGGCCCCAGCGCCACCTACAACATCCCCCTCGCGCTACACCTCTCCGGACCCCTGGACCGAGAAGCGTTACACACCGCGCTCAGCGATGTGATCACCCGACACGAAAGCCTCCGCACAATCTTCCCCCAGACATCGGGAGTACCCCGCCAGCAGATCCTGGACCCCCAGACCGCCCACCCCCCGCTGAAGGTCACCCCCACCAGCGAGACCGAGCTACCCCAGGCGTTAAAGACCGCGGTCCAGCACGGCTTCACCCTGGAAACCGAGCCACCGATACGAGCCGAGCTGTTCGCCCTCACACCGGATGAGCATGTACTCCTGATCGTGGTCCACCACATCGCCGCCGACGGCTGGTCACTGCGCCCCCTGTCAGGTGACCTGGCCACCGCGTACACCGCTCGCCACCGGGATGAGGCGCCAGAGTGGACACCGTTACCGGCGCACTACGGTGACTACGCGTTGTGGCAACAACGACTGTTGGGCGACCAGACCGATCCGGACAGTCTGTTCGCCACCCAGCTGGCCTACTGGACCCAGGCCCTGACCGGACTACCCGAACACCTACAACTCCCCACCGACCGCCCCCGCCCCCAAGTCACCTCCCACCACGGCGCCTGCCGCACCTTCCAGCTGAACCCCACACTGCACCACAGGCTGCTCACCCTGGCCCGCCACAGCGGAACCAGCCTGTTCATGATCCTCCACGCCGGACTCGCCACGCTGCTCAGCAAACTAGGCGCCGGCCACGACATCCCCCTGGGCAGCCCGATCGCCGGACGCACCGACCAGGCACTCGACGACCTGGTGGGGTTCTTCGTCAACACACTGGTGCTCCGCACCGACACCTCCGGCGACCCCACCTTCACCCAACTGCTCGCCCGAGTCCGGGACACCGCCCTCGCGGCGTACTCGCATCAGGACGTGCCGTTCGAATACCTCGTCGAAGTCCTCAACCCCACCCGCTCCCAAGCCCACCACCCCCTGTTCCAGGTCGTACTCACCGTACAGAACACCCCCGACACCACCGTCACCCTCCCCGACCTGAACACCGATCTCATACCCACACCCACCACCACCGCCAAATTCGACCTCTCACTCAGCCTCACCGAACAACACGGACCCGACGGCACCCCCCAAGGCCTCGACGGCGTCATCGAATACGCCACCGACCTCTACGACCCCACCACCATCGACACACTCCTCGCACGCTGGGAACGCCTCCTGACAACAGCGGTCACCAACCCGGAACACCCCATCAGCCACATCGACATCCTCACCCCCGACGAACACCACCAACTACTCACCGAACACAACAACACCACCACCCCAACCCCCACCACCAGCCTACCGGAACTATTCGAAACCCAAACACAGACCACCCCCGACGCAATCGCCGTGACCTCCGAGAACACCACCCTCACCTACACCCAACTCAACACCCACGCCAACCAACTCGCCCACCAACTAATCCACCTCGGCGTGGGCCCTGAACAAATCGTGGCACTCGCGTTGCCCCGTTCACCCGAGCTCGTCATCGCGCTGTTGGCGGTCCTCAAGACCGGAGCGGCCTACCTACCAGTGGACCCTGACTACCCGCCCGCGCGAATCGAGCTCATGCTCACCGACGCCCAACCCGCACTGCTGCTCACCACCCGCCGGCTAGCGGGCGCCCTACCCCAGGACACACCAATCCCCCAGCTGGCCATAGATCACCCCGACACCCTCACGATAATGGGCGAGCACCCGGACACCAACCCCACCGACACTGACCGCACCACCCCCCTCACCCCCCAACACCCGGCGTATGTCATCTACACCTCCGGCTCCACCGGCACACCCAAAGGCGTCGTGATCTCGCATGCGAGCTTGGGAAACTTCCTCGCCGCGATGCGGGAGAAAGTCCCGCTCCGGCCAGAGGACCGGCTGTTGGCGGTGACAACGGTCGCGTTCGACATCGCGGCCCTGGAGATGTTCCTGCCGCTGCTGTCCGGTGCCCGTGTCATCGTCGCATCCACCGAGACCGTCCCCCAGCCCTCAGCTGTACTGGAGCTGATCACCCAGACCGGCGCCACGATCATGCAGGCCACACCCTCCCTCTGGCGACTGCTGGTCACGCATGACCCGAACCCGCTGCGGGACCTGCGGATGCTGGTCGGCGGTGAGGCGCTCCCCGACAGCCTCGCCGAGATCATGCGGACACTCACGGCCACGGTCACCAACCTGTACGGGCCGACCGAGACCACCATCTGGTCAACAACCGCGAACCTGTCCGAGCAGACGGGAACACCGCCGATCGGTCGGCCGATCGCCAATACCCGAGTATATGTGCTGGATACCGGGTTGCAGCCAGTACCGGTCGGGGTGACGGGTGAGTTGTATATCGCGGGGGCGGGGTTAGCACGAGGTTATCTACACCAGCCCAGCCTGACCGCGCAACGGTTCATCGCCAACCCTTATGGGCCGCCAGGGACTCGGATGTACCGGAGCGGAGACCTGGCCCGCCGGCGCCCGGACGGGAACCTGGAATTCGTGGGCCGCGCGGATGACCAGGTCAAACTCCGCGGGTACCGAATCGAACCAGGCGAGATCGAGACCGTGCTCACCGAGCACCCTGGTGTCACGCAAGCCGCCGTCATCACCCGAACGGACCAGCCCGATGACCAGCGACTGGTCGCCTATGTGGTGGCTGCTGGTGAGAGTTGTCAGCCGGATGCGCTACGCCAGTATGCGCGTGGACACCTGCCGAAGTATATGGTGCCCGCCGCCGTGGTCATGCTCGACGCGCTGCCACTAACCCCGAACGGGAAACTGGACCGTCAGGCATTACCCGCACCGGAGTTCAGGTCGACTGAAGCTGCTCAAGCACCTGGGACACCCCAAGAACAGCTCGTGTGCGAGTTGTTCGCCGAGGTCCTGGGCCTGGCCACAGTGAGCGTCGAGGACGACTTCTTCGACCTGGGTGGGCACTCACTGCTGGCCACCCGCCTGATCGCCCGGATCCGCACCACCTTCGGCGTCGAACTGGAACTACGCGCCCTGTTCAACACCCCCACACCCGCCGGCATAACCACCCGACTGGACGAGGCCGGCCCGGCGCGGCTGGCACTGACCCGGTGTGGGCGCCCCGATGTGGTGCCGTTGTCCTTCGCGCAGAGCCGGTTGTGGTTCCTGCACCAATGGGAAGGCCCCAGCGCCACCTACAACATTCCCCTGGCATTGCGTCTGTCTGGCAGACTGGACGGCTCAGCATTGCACGCCGCGCTCGGGGATGTCGTAGCCCGCCATGAGAGCTTGCGAACGATCTTCCTTCAGGTTGACGGCACACCGTGTCAGCTGGTTTTAGATGCGCAGACGACCTGCCCAGCGCTGCCCATCACTGAAACGACCCCAGAAGCGCTACCGACAGTAGTGGCTGTCGCCGCCCAGCACGCATTTGACCTGGAAACCGAGCTACCGGTGTGGGCTGAGTTGTTCGCCCTGGCACCGGATGAGCATGTGCTGCTGCTGGTGGTGCATCACATCGCTGGTGATGGCTGGTCACTGCGCCCCCTGTTCGCCGACCTGGCCCGGGCTTACACCGCCCGTTGTCGGGGTCAGGCGCCGGGGTGGGCGCCACTAGCGGTGCAGTACGCCGACTACACGCTGTGGCAACACCAGCTGCTCGGCGAGCGCACCGACCCCGAGAGCCTGTTCGCCACCCAGCTGGCTTACTGGACCCACACCCTGGCCGAGCTACCTGAACAGGTGACGCTGCCCGCCGATCGGCCGCGCCCGCCGGTCGCTTCCTACCGCGGCGGTCACCTGAGCATCCGGTTGGACGCAGCATTGCACCACGGGCTGCTCAGACTGGCCCGCCAGAGCGGGGCCAGCCTGTTCATGGTCCTATACGCCGGACTCGCCGCGCTGCTCAGCAAACTGGGTGCCGGTGAGGACATTCCCCTGGGTAGCCCGATCGCTGGGCGCACCGACCACGCGTTGGATGATCTGGTCGGGTTCTTCGTCAATACCTTGGTGCTGCGGACCGACACCTCCGGTGACCCCACTTTCGGGCAGCTGCTCGCGCGGGTCCGGGACACCGCGCTGGCGGCCTACGCGCATCAGGACGTACCGTTCGAGTATCTGGTCGAGGTCCTTAACCCGACTCGGTCCTTGGCGCATCATCCGCTGGTCCAGGTGCTGCTGGCGGTGCAGAACACCCCCGAAGCGGACTTCGAGCTGCCCGACCTGGACACCGGTCTCGTGCCGGCGTCGACCGGGACCGCGAAGTTCGACCTGAGCCTCAGCCTGTCCGAACAACGCGGCCCAGAGGGCACCTCCGAGGGCCTGGAGGGGTTCGTCGAGTACGCCAGCGACCTGTTCGACCCCGCGACGGTCCAGACGATCGTGACGCGCTGGGTGCGGCTGTTGGAAGCGGTGGTCGCCGACCCGCAGCGCCCGCTCAGCCGGATCGACCTGCTGTCCGCCCACGAGCGTCACCGGCTGCTGGTGGAGTACAACGACACCGCCCACCCGACGGTCCAAGAGTGTCTGCCGGCGTTGTTCCAAACCCAGGTGCACGCCACACCCGACGCGGTCGCTGTGATCTTCGGTGCTGTCAGCTTGACCTACGCTCAGCTCAACGCCCGCGCGAACCGGCTCGCACATGCGTTGATCGCGCGAGGTGTGGGTCCTGAGCGGATCGTGGCCGTGGCGCTGCCCCGCTCACCGGAGCTGGTGATAGCGATCCTGGCGGTGCTCAAGGCTGGTGCGGGCTATCTGCCACTGGACCCGGACTACCCACCCGCGCGGATCGCTTTCATGCTCGATGACGCCCGACCGGTGTTGCTGCTCAGCGGCGCGGGACTGCTGGATGAGCCGCCGGGGGGCGAGCCGATCCCTCGGTTGGTCGTGGATCACCCTGGCCTGGGTGAGTATCCGGATACCGATCCCACCGACGCTGACCGCACCACCCCCCTCACAGCACAGCATCCTGCGTATGTGATCTATACCTCGGGTTCCACCGGGCGACCCAAGGGTGTGCTGGTCTGCCATGCCGGTGTGCCCAGCCTGGCCGCGGAACAGAATGAACGACTCGGCATTGACGCGCGTAGTCGGGTACTGCAGTTCGCCTCCCCCAGCTTCGACGCCTCGCTCTGGGAGCTGTGTATGGCCCTGCTGTCCGGCGCGACGCTGGTCCTGGCCCCGGCTGAGCAGCTGCTGCCCGGAACACCACTGAGCACGCTGGTCGGCGACCAACGGGTGACGCATGTGACGTTGCCGCCCTCGGTGCTGGCGGTCCTGCCCGCCCCCGATGGTCTACCGCCGGGAGTGACGGTGGTGGTGGGCGGTGAGGCGTGCCCGGCGGGGCTGGTCGCGGTCTGGTCACCAGGCCGGCGGATGGTCAATGCTTACGGCCCCACCGAGACCACCGTGTGTGCCACGCTGAGCCGGCCGTTGTCAACCGCGACGGACACACCCGTGCCGATTGGTCGGCCGATCACTAATACCCGGGTGTATGTGCTGGATGCCGGATTGCGGTTGGTGCCGCCGGGGGTAGCGGGTGAGTTGTATGTAGCTGGGTTGGGGTTGGCGCGGGGCTATGTGCGCCGGCCGGGGTTGACGGCCGAGCGGTTCGTGGCGTGCCCGTTCGGTGCGCGTGGTGAGCGGATGTACCGGACAGGGGATCTGGTCCGTTGGCGCCTGGATGGAGACCTGGAGTTCGTGGGCCGGGCGGATGATCAGGTCAAGCTCCGTGGGTTCCGGATCGAGTCAGGTGAGATCGAAACCGTGCTGATGGAGCATTCCGAAGTCGCGCGGGCCGTGGTGATCGTCCGGGAGGACCAGCCCGGGGATCAGCGGTTGGTTGCCTACGTGGTAGCCGATAGCACTGGCCAGGCCCGTGATGAACAGGTGGAGCAAGACCAGGTCGGTGAGTGGCGGCACGTGTACGACTCGCTGTACGCGACATCGGACTCAACGGTGCTCGGGGAGGATTTCACCGGGTGGAACAGCAGCTACGACGGCCAACCGATCCCTCTGGAGCAGATGCGGGACTGGCGTGAGCGGACCGTGGCGCGGATCCTGGCGCTGCGACCCCGGCGCGTGTTGGAGGTCGGTGTGGGAACCGGGCTGCTGCTGTCCTCACTCGCGCCCCGCTGCGAAACCTACTGGGCCACCGACTTCTCCGCCCCCGTGATCGAGACTCTGACTGGTCATGTCCACCGGGATCCTGAGCTAGCCGCCCGGGTGGCGCTGCGCGCCCAGCCCGCGCACGACACCGAGGGGCTACCCCTCGGGCTGTTCGACACAGTGATCCTCAACTCCATCATCCAATACTTCCCCAGCGCCGACTACCTGCTCGAGGTCCTCACCCGCATGCTGGAACTACTCGCCCCGGGCGGGACGGTGTTCCTCGGTGATGTGCGCAACCCGCGGCTGCTGCGCGCCCTGGCCACCGCCGTGGCGTTGCGCCGAGCCGAGGGCGTGACCGACACCCCGACGCTGCGCCGGAGGGTCGAGCAAGCCCTCCGGGTGGAAAAAGAACTGCTGGTCGACCCCGAATTCTTCACCACCCTGCAAGACCACGTCGCCGACCTGGGTGGGGTGGACATTCAGATCAAACGCGGTCATCACCACAACGAGCTGACCCGCTACCGCTACGACGTCGCGCTGCACAAACACCCCATCACGCCGCTACCGCTGGGCCAAGCCCCCCGACTGGACTGGGGCCGACAGATCAACGAGCTACAAGAACTGGGCGATTACCTGACCACCAGGCACCCGGACCAGTTGCGGGTCACCGGTGTACCCAACAAACGCGTCACACACGAGGCCGCCCTGGCGGACGCGTTACAGGTCGACCGCTCGCTCGCGGACCTGCTCGACCATCCCGCCGACGTGTCCGACGCCATCGACCCCGAAGCATTGCACGCACTGGGCCGGCGGTGCGGCTACTGGGTGGGCCTCACCTGGTCGAGCACTATCCCCGACGCCCTCGACGCCGTGTTCACACACTCCACTCAGACAGGATCAGCTGTCCCCGTCGACCTATATATGCCGGCCAGCACCACCAACGCGGCGGGAGCCTCGCTGTCATCCTTAACGAACAACCCCAGCGCAGCTCGGAGGATCGGCGCGCTGCGCGAGTATGTGCGCGGGTGCCTGCCGGAGTACATGGTGCCCGCCGCGATCGTCATGCTCGACGCACTGCCGCTGACCCCGAACGGGAAACTCGACCGGGCCGCGCTGCCCGCCCCCGAGCTGAGCTCCGCAGGGACCGGCCGAGCACCCAGGACACCCCAGGAACAGCTCGCGTGCGAGTTGTTCGCCGAGGTCCTAGGCCTGGCCACAGTGGGCGTCGAGGACGACTTCTTCGATCTGGGTGGACATTCTCTGTTGGCGACCCGCCTGCTCGCCCGGATCCGCGCCAGTTGGGGCGTGGATCCGGGACTACGCGCCCTGTTCGAGACCCCCACACCAGCCGGCATAGCCGCACGACTGGACATGAACGATCCCGACGATGCGTTCGGCGTGATCCTGCCGTTGCGAACCCAGGGCCGCCACCCACCACTGTTCTGCATACACCCCGGTGGAGGGATCAGCTGGTCTTACTGCGGTCTGATCAGATATCTCGGCCCGGACTATCCGATTTACGGTGTTCAGGCGCGTGGCTTGGCTCAACCAGAGTCGCTCCCGACCTCCCTTGAGGAGATGGCGGCCGACTATGCTGACCAGATACGCATGGTCCAACCGGCCGGTCCTTATTATCTTCTCGGCTGGTCGTTCGGCGGGCTTGCCGCTCATGCCGTCGCGACCGAATTTCAACGCCGCGGCGAACACGTAGCCTTGCTGGCCCTTCTCGACGCCTACCCCGGCGGCGGGGGACTCTCGCATGATGAGGTGGCGGCCCGCGAGGAACGGGAAATACTGATCGCCCTTATCGGTGTGGCCGATTACGACCCGGAAATCCCGAATGGAGAAACGTTGACGTTCGCGAAGGGTATGGAGATACTCCGCAGCCAGGGCAGCGCGTTCGCAAGCCTCCAGGAGCACCACGTCTCAGCCATCATAGAGCTCTTAAAAAACAGCTCCCATCTCGCGATCGACTTCATTCCCAGCCGATTTCGCGGAGACGTACTGCTGTTTACCGCGACAATAGATCAGCCCGAGGGCACGCCCACACCTGAGACGTGGCGGCCATACGTCGATGGCACGATCGAAACCCACCTGGTCGCCAGCCGGCACGACAATATGATGAAGCCGTCAGGCCCGCTGACCCAGATCGGGCCGATCTTGGCGGCCAGACTCCATGAGATCACTGATGGCACATCGCCATCTCAACAGAAGGAGTAAGCCATGACGAATCCTTTCGAAGACGACGACGGCACCTACCTCGCGCTGATCAACGACGAGAGCCAGTACTCCCTGTGGCCGGCGTTCATCGAAGTACCAGCCGGGTGGAGGATCGCCCACCCCCAGGACACGCGTCAGGCCTGTCTGGACTATATCAATGAGCACTGGACCGATATGCGGCCCCAAAGCCTCATCGACGCCATGAACGGCCAACAGTAGCCCCGACGTCACCGTCCAGCATGGTGAGGTGACACTCGTACCGCGATTCGGAGCCGAATGGCGGTTTCAGCCGCCCCGCAGGCGCTATTCGGCTCCGAATGGCGGTCGAGGGCGCTCGGTGCTGGCCTACGGGGAGGTCGCGGCCCGCGCCGGGTGGGCCGGTGCCCCAGCCAGTGATGCTCCCTCAGCACAGCGTTGAACCGGCCGACCTCATCCACGAAGATCGGCCTGACCACCACATCGGTCACACCCGCCCCAGCCACCCGACAACAACTACCAGCCCAGCCGCGAAAACACCAGTCTCGACGTGTCTCCGCACCACCCAACCATGATCACGCGACTTTGACGCAGTCCTGACCGGCGGGCGACCCAAAGCCCGCCGCATGCTCACCGAGACCACTCCCATCCAAGATCACCTCGCCGAGATCTTCGACCTGCACCGCTGGGCACCCAGACTTAGGTCATCGGAAACCGGAAGATCCACACCCATCGTGGCCAGCGGAAACGCCGATCTAGATCACGCTAGCCCGGAAACTCCCGCTAGGCGTTACAGCCGAGCGGCGGCGTCTCCGTTATGATGTTCGTATGAAGAAGCGTCGGGTAACGCTGAATCTTGATGAGGACGTCGCCGAGGCGTTGGAGGCGGTCGGCGGTCGGAGCATGTCGTCGGTCGCGAACGATGCCTTGCGCGAGGCACTTGAGGTGGCGGCCCACCGGGCGGCGCTGCGGGAGTGGCTGGACGAGCTGGACGCGAAGCACGGCGCGCCCTCCTCCGAGCAGCGTGCGGCCGCGAAAGCCCTACTCGACGCCGTCGAGCAGGGTGAGGCGACCGGAACGAGCGCCGCGTGAGTGTCGCGGTAGTCCTCGACGCCGCGGCGTTCGACATCCTGGACAGCGTGCAGGCGACGGGCATGCGAGCCCTACTGCGCGCCGCGATCGACGAGGGCGGTGAGGTGCGCTGCGCAGCGGTGACCCTTGCCGAGGTGTGCCGCGGGATGGCACGCACCCGCCAGGTCGAGGCGGCACTCGCGCGTCGGCGGGGTGGGCAGCGAATCAGGATCGTGCCGACCGACGAGCGGTTCGCCAAGCTGGTCGGCGCGATCCTGCACGACACAGCCTCCGGAAGCGAGCACATCGCGGACGCCCATGTCGTTGCCGCCTGCGCCACTGTTGACGCGGCAATCGTGCTGACCGCCGATCCCGGCGACATCACCACACTGGCCGCTGCGGTCCCCGGCACCCGGATCGTCACCCGCGACCCCCGCACACCGCTGTAATCGAGCGGAGAAAGACCGCGGGGACCGGTCCTGGAACTGGGCCGGGCCCCGCGGATGTAGCGGAGTGGATCAGAAATCCATGCCGCCGCCGTCGGGCATACCGCCGCCGCCAGCGGGGGCCTTGTCCTTCTCCGGCTTGTCGGCGATCACGGCTTCGGTGGTGAGGAACAGGGCCGCGATCGACGCCGCATTCTGCAGCGCCGAGCGGGTGACCTTGGCCGGGTCGATGATGCCGGCCTTGATCAGGTCCTCGTACTCGCCGGTGGCCGCGTTCAGGCCCCATCCGGCCTTCAGGCCGCGCACCTTCTCGGCCACCACGCCACCCTCGAGGCCGGCGTTCATCGCGATCTGCTTCAACGGAGCCTCGAGCGCCACCCGGACGATGTTGGCACCGGTCGCCTCGTCGCCGGTCACCTCGAGCTTCTCGAACGCCAGCGCACCCGCCTGAATCAGCGAGACGCCACCACCGGCGACGATGCCCTCCTCGACGGCAGCCTTGGCGTTGCGCACCGCGTCCTCGATGCGGTGTTTGCGCTCCTTGAGCTCGACCTCGGTCGCCGCTCCGGCCTTGATCACCGCAACGCCGCCGGCCAGCTTGGCCAGCCGCTCCTGCAGCTTCTCGCGGTCGTAGTCGGAGTCCGAGTTCTCGATCTCCATACGGATCTGGTTGACCCGGCCCTGGATCTGCTCGGGGTCGCCGGCACCCTCGACGATCGTGGTCTCGTCCTTGGTGATGACGACCTTGCGGGCGCGGCCCAGCAGCGACAGATCAGTGTTCTCCAGTTTCAGGCCGACCTCTTCGCTGATCACCTCACCACCGGTGAGGATGGCCATGTCGGCCAGCATCGCCTTGCGGCGATCACCGAAGCCGGGCGCCTTGACCGCGACCGACTTGAAGATGCCGCGGATCTTGTTGACGACCAGGGTGGCCAGCGCCTCGCCCTCGACGTCCTCAGAGATGATCACCAGCGGCTTGCTGGACTGCATGACCTTCTCCAGGATCGGGAGCAGGTCCTTGACCGCCGAGACCTTCGACGCGGCCAGCAGGATATACGGATCGTCGAGGACGGTCTCCATCCGCTCCGGGTCGGTGACGAAGTAGGGCGAGATGTAGCCCTTGTCGAAGCGCATGCCCTCGGTGAGCTCGAGCTCGAGGCCGAAGGTCTGGCTCTCCTCGACGGTGATGACACCTTCCTTGCCGACCTTGTCCATCGCCTCGGCGATGAGCTCGCCGATCGAGGGGTCAGCGGCGGAGATCCCGGCGGTGGCCGCGATCTGCGCCTTGGTCTCGACCTCTTTAGCCGAGTTCAGCAGCTGCGCCGAGACGGCCTCGACAGCCTTCTCGATGCCCCGCTTCAGCGCCAACGGGTTGGCGCCAGCCGCGACGTTGCGCAGACCCTCGCGCACCAGCGCCTGGGCCAGCACGGTCGCGGTGGTGGTGCCATCCCCCGCGACGTCATCGGTCTTCTTGGCAACTTCCTTGACGAGCTCAGCCCCGATCTTCTCCCACGGGTCCTCGAGCTCGATCTCCTTGGCGATGCTCACACCATCGTTGGTGATGGTGGGGGCACCCCATTTCTTCTCCAGGACGACGTTGCGGCCCTTGGGGCCGAGCGTCACTCTGACGGCGTCGGCGAGCTGATTCATCCCGCGCTCAAGACCGCGGCGGGCGTCCTCGGCGAACGCGATCATCTTGGCCATTGCGGTGTGGTCCTCCGGTCATGGGCGCCGCGGGGTGTCCGCGGCAAGGACACAGTGCTCGGCCAGGCTCGGTGCCCGCGACGGACGTCCAGCGCGTGCTGGACTCACCGTCCCGACCTCAGTCTGTTGCTGGTGTCTGTACAGCCGGCACTCGAAGGGGTCGAGTGCCAACTCGTGTTTAGCACTCGCACCCGGAGAGTGCAAGCTGCCGCGCCTGACCGGCACTGACTTTGGCTGGTACTGACCATGGCCGGTACTGACCGTGGCTGGGACGGCGTGCCGACACCGGGCAAGATACGGAGGTGACCATCGCGCAACCCCGATCCGTCGACGAGCACGTCCGGGTGATGGCCGCCCTGCTGGCCACCACTTCGGTGATCTCACTGCCGCTGGTGCAGTGCGCCGGCCTCGCCCTGGCCGAGCCGATCACCGCGGCGGTGCCGCTACCGCCTTTCGACAATTCCGGGATGGACGGCTACGCGGTGCGCTCGGCGGACGTCGCCCGTGCCACCGCCGACGCTCCGACGCGGCTGCCGGTCACCGAGGACATCCCGGCCGGGCGCACCGACGCGCCCAAGCTGTGCCCAGGCACCGCGCATCGGATCATGACCGGTGCGCCGATTCCGCCCGGCGCGGACGCGGTGGTACCGGTGGAGCTCACCGACCGCGGGTGCGATCACGTGCAGATCTACGCCCCCCGCGCACCGGGCGAGAGCGTGCGCCCAGCCGGGGGCGACGTGGCAGCCGGCGAGGAGGTGCTGCCGGCCGGTGCGGTGCTGGGGCCCGCGCAGCTCGGGGTGGCGGCGGCGGTCGGCTACGCCGAGCTGCCGGTGCACCGCCCGGTGCGGGTACTGGTGCTGTCCACCGGTTCGGAGCTGGTCGCGCCGGGCACCCCGCTGCAGCACGGGCAGATCTACGAGTCGAACGGCACGATGCTCGCCGCCGCCGTGCGGGAAGCCGGCGGCGAAGCGCAGCTCATGCATTTCGTGCCCGACGACGTCGCCGCGCTGGAGACCGCGCTGGCCCGCCATCTGAGCGGAATAGACCTGCTGGTGACCTCCGGCGGGGTCAGCGCGGGGGCTTATGAGGTGGTCAAGGCCACCATGGCCGGGCACGGCGTGGACTTCGGCAAGGTGGCCATGAACCCCGGCGCCCCGCAGGGCGTCGGCCGCTACCGCGGAGTGCCGGTGGCCGCGATGCCCGGCAACCCGGTGAGCGCCTCGGTGTCCTTCGAGGTGTTCGTCCGGCCCGCACTGCGGGCCGCGATGGGATTGCCGGCGGGGCGGCCACGGTCCATCGCCCGGCTGACCGAGGCCCTGGAGTCCCCGGCGGACAAGCGGCAGTTCCGGCGCGGCGCGCTCGATCCCGCCGCGGGCACCGTCGCCCCGGTCGGTGGCCCCGGCTCGCATCTGCTCGGCGCGCTGGCCCGGTCGAACTGCCTGATCGACATTCCCGAGACCACCACTGTCCTGGACGTAGGCGAGCAGGTCGTGGTGATGCACACCGGCGGGGTCTGACGCCGCGGCGGGACGGTTCAGAGTTCGGCGCGGACGCGGGCGAGCCGGTCACGCCACCATGTCGCCCGCTCGGGGTCGGCCGGCTCGTGGGTGTCGAGGAGGGCGGGGTCCGGTGTCGGTGGCACGCGCGGGACCGGGAGGTAGCCATCGACCGGGTGCAGCGAACCGGCACCCGAGACGACATCGCCCGCCAGCAGGGACAGCGTGCCGAGTCCGCAGGCGAAGTCGAGTTCGGGCAGTGCACCGGCGAGGGCGAGTTGCGCAGCCAGGCCGATGCTGGTCTCCAGCGCGGAGGACACCACGCACGGCAGACCGGCGGCCTCGGCGACCCGCAATGCGCGTCGCACCCCGCCGAGTGTTGTGCACTTGAGCACCGCGACGTCGGCCGCGCCCGCCACCGCCACCCGCAGGGGGTCCTCGGCGCGGCGGATGGACTCATCGGCGGCGATGCGCACGTCAACCCGGCGTCGCACGGCGGCCAGTTCGTCGATGGTGCGGCAGGGCTGCTCCACGTACTCCAGCCCGCCCGCCGCCTTGTCGAGTCGCCGGATGTGGCGGACGGCGGTGTCGAGGTCCCAGGCGCCGTTGGCGTCCACCCGAATCGCCCCGCCCGGGCCGAGCGCATCGCGGACCGCCTCGACGCGGGCGAGATCGTCGGCCAGCGACTCGGGATGATCGGCCACCTTCACCTTGGCGGTGCGGCACCCTGACTTGGCAGTGATCTCGTGGGCGAGTTCCGGCCCGACGGCCGGGACCGTGCAGTTGATCGGGATGCGATCGCGCACCGGCGCGGGCCAGCCCACAGTGCACTGCTCGACGGTGGTCGCGAGCCACGAGGCGGACTCGTGGTCGTCGTAGTCGGCGAAGGCGCAGAACTCACCCCACCCGACGGGGCCCTGGATGAGCATCCCCTCGCGCACGGTGATACCGCGAAACCGCGTCGTCATGGGGATGGCGTAGATCCGCGCGGCGTTGAAATCGATCTCGCTGGTCATCAGGTGGTGACGTCCTCGTCTCGGCGTGCACGACCGCGGGTGAGCAGGTCGGTGATCCGCACATCCACGCCTCGTGTTGCTCGGGTGGGGGGTGATCGTGGTTTGTGTGCCGGAAACGACACGAGGTGTCGTTTCCGGCACACAAACCACGATCATGAGGGTTAGACAGTGCGGGAGTGACACGGGTGCGATCCGACCCCCGGCATACCTGGCCGGCCATCTGAATCAGCACCGGTTCACCGCGAATAAGAAACGTCTCCGGAAGGCGTCTGTTGGATCAGGGCCCCCGGAGCCGGTGGCGCAACACCGCCCGGGGCCGTTCCGTCGCGGAACGTTCACCGTTGGCCCTTGAGTCGCTGATCGTGGTCCCGCCGTTACTACGGTGGTGACCACCCCGTCAACCACAAAGCAACCCCCCGGCGGCCCGCTGGGAGCTACCGGGAGGTCACTGATCGGTCGGTCAGCCGAACTCGCCGGAACGGACTCCGGCCGTGAACGCGGCCCACCCGGCTGCGGTGAACATCAGGGCCGGCCCGGTGGGGTCCTTGCTGTCCCGCACGGTGCGCTGCCCGTCGTCGAGGTCGGCCACCTCGACGCATTCGGCCATGGTGTTGGTGTAGGTAGACTTCCGGAAGGCGGGAGACTTCCGCCGCAGAGCGGGAGTCGGGTCACGTGTCATCGGTGTCGCTCCTCGCAGCCCATTCATGGATGTGTGGCGAGCTGCGCGATCATGGCCAGGCTCTCGTTCGGACCGAGTGCTTGGCTGCGCAGCTCGCTGAACAGCGTAGCCAGTTGCGCGACCACTGCTTCATCCTCGATGACGTGACCACCGACGACGTACTCCTGGTACCCGGCGTCGGGCAGTAGTCCGTCAGGGAAGCTCAGCACACTGAACGGCCCGGCCATGCCGACGTGCAACCCGAGATCGAACGGCAA
Source organism: Pseudonocardiaceae bacterium (assembly GCA_050699595.1). GTDB lineage: Bacteria > Actinomycetota > Actinomycetes > Mycobacteriales > Pseudonocardiaceae. The sequence goes on from JBOHFI010000025.1 coordinate 45,564, forward strand.
CACCCGCAGTTCCACGTTCGGCCACTGCGCCACCTCGGCGAGGTGCGCCAGCTGGTCGTCGGCCACCGTCTCATCCCGGGCACAGCGCACCAGCGCAGCCTCGGAGACAACAGCCGTGAGCCGCAGCGGGTGTGTTCCCGTCAACCGGGCCTGGCGCTGCACCCTCGCGGCGATGCGCTTGTCGACTTCCTTGCCCGACAGCCGGACATCGGTTGCGTACGTCCGACGCATGTAACTCTCGGTCTGGAGTAATCCCGGGACGTTTTCCAGGTGGAACGTACGCACCTCGCTTGCGTCGTGCTCCAGCCCCACGTAGCCGCCCAGCCACTCCGGCAGGCCGTAGGTCGACCACCAGCCGCGTTGGCTGGCCTCCTCGCGGATCTCCTCCAGCGTCGCGAGCTGCTCGTCGGACCCGTGGTAGTGGTCGCGCACCAGCACGATGAGCTCCGAGTACGAGACGACGTTGCGGCCGACCTCGATCGCCGCGAGCCGCGACTTCGAGGTCCTGATGGCCGCTGCCGCCTCCGGCCGCGGCATGTTCGCCGCTTCCCGTAGCTCGCGCAGCGCGATGCCGAGTTGAACACGCCTGACTGTTGGTCCCGCCATGGCGGTGATCGTAGCGTGGATCCTGGTTATGGCAAATAAAACACCGAGACTCGACATCGTGAAATCACGATGCTATGTTTACAGTCGTGGTGCCCGGCTCAGGCCTGGCACCGGCCGCCCGGCCCGGCCTCCCCCCGCAGTACCCCCACCATCCGGGCCGGGCGGCGCCCCGTGAGCTGGGCCGTGAACTGGCTCGTGTTAGCCAGCGCGTGTCTCCTGGGTGCTGTGTGGATCACCAACCGATGAGTGGGCGGGACACGATCCCGCCCCCGGCCCACGAGACGAGACCTCCCATGGCTGATGGTGCGACCCCGGGCGCGTCCCGCGAGGACCGCAGAGCGATCGGCGTCACCTGCGCGCTCCACAAGGGCCCCAGGAACTTCGCGAACCTGGTGGTGGAGCGCCAAGGTCGCGAGTACGTGTTCGACGTCCACGTCGCCGGCGCCTGCGTGTTCATCCTCGACGAAGACGCCGCGACGATCCTGTTCGAAACCCTGCGCATCTGGCTACGCCGATGAGCACCGATCCCGATGGCCGAGGCGATGGGGGCACCTCGTGACGTGGTACCTCCGGTCCCTGAGCGACCGCGACACCCACCACGGCGAGCTGGGTCCCGACGGCGCGGTGGTCACGTTGTGCGGCGTGCGGTTCACGCCGCTGCGGCTGCCCTACGATCGGGTGAGCCTGCCCGGGTACCCGCAAGACCGCGACCAGACCTGCCCGGAATGCGACACCCGTCGCAAACGAGGTGCCCGGTGAGCCGCCCGGCGCGCTGGGGCGTGTCCTCGCTGGACTGGCGATCTCACGCCGTCGACGAGGACGTCGATCATCCTTACGGGGTGTACATCGCCCGCTGCGGGCAGGGACTGTTCATGGGCGCCACCCTGTACGACGAGCCGCCGCCCGCCGGTTGGATGTGCCTGCCCTGCCTGCGCTCGATCGAGCGGGGGGACACCGGCTCGGGTGCAGGAGGCCAGCAGCAGCGGAGCCGGGAGGGGTGTGAGAAATCCACGACACCCGGACAGACCTTGTGATCGCGGTTAAGTCACAGCACACTGAGTGTGAACAAGGGCTCGGCGAGTGGTCGCATCCCAGAATGGTATGGCGCGGGGTCCTGCGTCGTCGGGGGGCGCAGGAGCGCGCTGAGGGTAACCGTTCGGGAGGCTGGGGAGCGGCCGAGCGGTTCACGGGCACCGGGGATCCCCCGTCGGGGGACGGGGATCCCCGGTGCCGTTTCCCCGGTTGCGGTTCCCCCAGGCCACGCGCGTACGGTGAGCAATCGATGGCGTCTCCTCGGTTACTCGCGACGTTACGGCACCTGGTGGACCTCGCCCAGGAGACACTGCCGCCGATGCACCCGGCGGGTAGGCCGTTCGTGGCCGCGGGGGCGGCCACGACGCTGCTGCTGCGCAGACTGTCCCCGACCGCGAGCACGCTGGGCGCGCTGGCCACCGTCTGCTGCGCGGCGTTCTTCCGCGAACCGCACCGAGTGCCGCCGCAGGACCCAGAGCTCGCCCTCGCGCCCGCAGACGGCACTGTGAGCAGCGTCACATTCGCCCCGGCGCCGGCGGAGCTGGGTCTCGACGACCGGCCGCGGCCGCGGGTCAGCGTGTTCTTGTCCGTGTTCGATGTGCACGTGCAACGTATCCCGATGGACGGCGAGATCCGCCGCGTCGTCTACCGCCCGGGCGCGTTCCTCACCGCGGACCTGGACAAGGCCAGCGCGGACAACGAGCGCGCCAGCGTGCTACTGCGCTCGGGCACCGGGCACGACCTCGTCGTGGTGCAGATCGCCGGGCTGGTGGCCCGCCGGATCGTCTGCTCGGTACGGCCCGGTGACCGGGTGGCCGCCGGTGCCACCTATGGCCTGATCCGCTTCGGGTCCCGGGTGGACCTCTACCTCCCGCCGGACAGCGCACCGCTGGTCGCGCCCGGGCAACGCACCGTGGGCGGGGAGACCGCGCTGGCTCGGCTCCCCGCGGCCGGGGAGCCCTGAGCCATGCCGCACGCCGGCGCCGGGGTCCGCCTGCTGCCCAACGTCATCACCGTGCTGGCACTGTGCTCGGGCCTGTCCGCGCTGAAGTTCGCCCTGACCGGGGACTACACCGGCGCGCTCGGCGCGATCGGGGTGGCGGCGCTGCTGGACTCGCTGGACGGCCGGCTGGCCCGGTTGCTCGACGCCACCTCCCGGATCGGCGCCGAGCTGGACTCGCTGGCCGACTGTGTGTCCTTCGGCGTGGCCCCAGCGGTCGTCCTGTTCATCTGGGCGCTGAGTGGCACCCCGGTGGGGTGGCCGGTGGCGCTGGTGTTCGCGGTCTGTGTGGTGTTGCGGCTGGCCCGGTTCAACACCCTGCTGGACGATACCGAGGCCCCACCGTTCGCCAAGGAGTTCTTCGTCGGGATCCCCTCCCCGATGGGCGCGCTGCTGGCGTTGCTCCCGCTCACCGTGTTCCTCCAGCTCGGGCGAGGCTGGTGGTCCTCGCCGGTGACGGTGGTGGCGTGGACGGTCACGGTGGCTCTGGCGATGGTGAGCCGGCTACCCACGCTGTCGATGAAGACCGCGCGGGTGCCGGCGCGGGCGGTGGCACCGCTGCTCGTGCTGATCGCCGGCCTGGCCGCCGCGGTGATCACATTCCCGTTCGCCTCACTGAGCGTGGCGATGCTGCTCTACCTGATGCACGTGCCCTACGCGAGCTACCGCTACCGGTGGCTCGCGCAGCACCCCTCGGCGTGGGAGGTCCCGCCGCGGCAGCGCCGGGCGATCCGCCGCACCGCGCGCAGCATGCGCCGCCTCGGGCTGCGTCCGCCGCTGCGACGGCGCGTGGCCGGTGCCGCCGCCAAAGCCGGCGCCGCAGTGCGCCGCCGCCGGGGCGGCGAGACCAACGGCCAGGTACCCCGAGATGGCCGTTCCCGCCGGATCGGCCTACGCCGACGTCCTTCTTAACGCGGGGTCGGGACCACCGCTACGCCGATCATGGCGTCGCGGGTGACCAGCTGGGCCAGCTCCTCCTCGGACAGGTCCTCGGTGCCGGGCGGGCGCTGCGGCAGCACCAGCCAGCGCACCTCGGAAGTGGAGTCCCGGACCACGATCTCGACCTCGGCGGGCAGCTCCAGGCCCATCTCGGCCAGCACGGCTCGCGGCTCGCGGACCACCCGGGCGCGGTAGGCCGAGTCCTTGTACCAGCTCGGCGGCAGCCCCAGCACCGGCCACGGGTAGCACGAGCACAGTGTGCAGACGATCACGTTGTGCCGCGCGGGGGTGTTCTCCACGACCACGATGTGCTCGCCACCCGACCCGGTGAAGCCGAGCTCGGCGATCGCGGCGGTGCCGTCGGCGAGCAGCCGCTCGCGGTACTCGGGGTCGGTCCACGCCTTGGCGATCACCTTGGCGCCGTTCATCGGCCCGACCGACGTCTCGTAGGTCTGGATGAACCTGTCCAGCACCGCCGGGTCGACCAGACCGCGCTCGGTGAGCAGCTGCTCCAGCGCCTCGGCGCGCAGCTCGATCGGCTGCCGCCCAGCAGGGGTCGTCTCACTCATCACACGGGCTCCAGGTAGCTCTCGTACAATTCGGCGGTCACCTCGAAGGGCTCCGCGTCACTCCCCCACAGCTCCCGGGAGTCGAAGCGCACGGTGTAAACGTGCTGCGGGTTCTCCCCGAGGAACAGCGCGTGGGTATCGGGCAGCAACGCGGCCGGCTGGACCAGCTCGATGACGCCCCGGTGACCACGCAGGTAGCCTGGCAGCCTGGTGTGGCCGGTGGGCTGGGTGCCCGTGGCGCGCACCACCTGACCCACCGCGCAGGCCGGTGGCCTCGTCACTGTGCGCAGCGAGCCGGCGGCGGTGGGCGCGTAGTCCGGCTTGTTCGGTTCCGGCGCGGGTGGCTCCGCGACGTCCTCGCCCCGCAGCCGGCGGGTCCGGGCCTCGACCGCGCCGGGGGCCAGGATCGCGCTCTCCACGAGCATCAGCTCGACCCCGCTCAGCCAGCGCCCGTAGTAACCGTCCGCGAAGTAGTCGTCGCGGTCCAGCCGCTCCACGGCGTAGCGGAAGGCATCCCGGTTGCGGCCGGAGACCCGGCTTATCGACACCAGGGCCAGCGCGAACGCCCGGCTCTCCCACCTCCGCGCGAACACCGGTTCGCCCGCGGTCGGCGCCGTGACCCGGCCCCAGCCCTCGGTGCCGCCCAAGTCCGCGATCCCGCTCACCAGGTGCACCTCCGACGCCGCTTGTAGGCTAGCGCAGGAACTCCGAGATGGAGCGGCGCAGTCCGGGGGCGTCCAGCCCGTGCAACACGTCATGTTGCTCAGGCGTGCCGTATCGGCGCTGATCAGCCCGGCTGACGCCCAGCGCGAGCGTCCGGTGTGGACGGTCCGCCAACGCCTCGTCGACCAGTCGGGTCGAGGTGCCGGCCAGGTACGGCTCCACCAGGACCACGGTGTCGGACGCCGCCAGCTCGCGCAGGCCGTCGACGTCCAGTGGCCGCACCGTGTTCGTGTAGGCCACGGTCACGTCCAGACCCGCGGTGGCCGACAGCACCGGGTCGAGCATCGGCCCGACCGCGAGCACCAGAGCGTGCCCGCCCCGCCGCACCACGTCCAGCCGCCCGTCCAGCGCCGCCGGCCAGGGTGCGGCGTTGCTCCGGTTGGACAGCCGCAGGTAGACCGAGCCGTCGCTGCGCACCGCGGTCCGCAGCAGCGGAGGTACTTCGTCGGGATGGCCCGGCACGTAGCCGGTCCAGCCCGGCAGCGAGTCCAGCAGCGCCACGTCGCCGGGGCACTGGTGCGTCCGTCCGCCCTCGGTCCAGTCATAGGAGGCCCCGACGCTGACCAGCACCGCGGACACACCCTGGTGGATCAGGTCCAGTTTGATCTGTTCGAACGAACGCTCGACCAGGAACGGCGCGTAGGTGTGGATGATCGGGCGCAACCCGGTCATCGCCAGGCCGCCGCCCACGCTGACCATCAGTGACTCGCGGATCCCCACGTTCAGCACCCGATCCGGGTGCCGCTGCGCCTGCTCGGTGAACAGGGCTGCCGAGACGTCCGCCAGCACCAGCGCGGTGGCGGGTTCCTCATCCAGCAGCTCGGTGACGGTGTCGACGAACCTGCTCCGCATAGTGATCTCTTCGGCGTACACCAGCACGGTCATCGTTCACTCCTTCGGTTCCACCACGGCCACCACGACGTGCGGGCGGCCCGGCGACGGTGTGGTCAGAGCGGTTTCCAGCGCCTCGTGGTCACGACCGTCCACAGTGGCCGTGGACCAGCCGTTCACGCTGAACCGAGCGGCGAGCCCGCCGGGCCAGCCATGGGTGGCGGACTGGTTGTCGACCACGATCGCGGTCAGTCGTTCCAGCCCGGTGGCGCCCGCGTAGGCGATCGCCTCGTGGTTGGTGCCCTCGTCCAGCTCAGCGTCCCCGACCAGAACGTAGGTGCGCCCGCCCTGGCGTTGGGTGCGCTGGTCCTGGGCGCCCTGGTTCTGGACGCGCTGGCCGAGCGCGACACCGACCGCGATCGGCAGCCCATGCCCGAGCGATCCGCTGGAGATCTCCACGCCCGGGACCAGTACCCGGTCCGGGTGGTGACCCAGCGGCGAGTCGAACTGGCCGAAGGTGTTCAACCACTGCACTGGGACGAACCCCTTGGCGGCCAGCACGGCGTAGTACGCCATCGGGCCGTGTCCCTTGGAGAGCAGGAACCGGTCCCGGTCAGGATCGTCCATGGTGGACGGCGTGACGCGCAGTACCCGGTCGTAGAGGACCCAGAGCACGTCCAGAGTGGAGGTGGCGCTCCAGGTGTGCTTCTCGTCGCCGGTCATCCGCGTCATCAGTACTCGAAGGTCTTCATACCGGTACCGGTCGGCGACCCGGGTTCGGTGGGGTTCAGTCATCGTGGACATGACACCACCGTGCAACCTCAAGCACACTTGAGGTCAAGACAGCCGGCTGAGAACTACTGTGATCGTCGTCTCGGTACGCTTCGCCGAGCGCTTACACACGAATGACAGACGCGTCAACCGAGAGCACGCCGAGGAGACACCGCAGGTCGTCGGGATCGCTGGTGAGCACTCGCCACGTAGCGTCCTGACCCACCCGGCACTGCCCGCGCAGTGATGGTGCGTGTCGTGAACTCGACGCCACGGACGTTTTCAGGCACTTGGGAGGTCGGTAGCGCCGAGTTCACGACACACCAGCCCCAGGGCGCGCCCGCAGGGGTCGGCGGTCGATCGCCCGACATCGTGTACCAGGATCACGCGGCGGGTCCGCGTGAGTCACGAGTGATGCCCAGAGTGGCGGCTGAGGCGTCGAGTTCCTCGTCACCGAATGGTCCGTCCTCGGCTTCCCACGCGTCGACGGCCGCGCCGAGCAGATCGTTGCGGAGCCGGTCTGCCGCAGCGTGGGCCAGCCAATCCGAGACACTCATGCCGACCCGCTCGGCCGCGTCCCGCACGGCCGTACCGAGATCGGGTTCCATCGTCACCGAGAAGCGGTCCACCTGCACGCATACGATCGTATCGTCACGGTGTACCGGTGGAGCCACGATTACCGCAGGCGGAAGCGCTGATGCGATGCGATTACTGCGACAACGGTGAGCGGTGTCCGACCCGCCGTGCGCGGCTCGCGGAGCGTGATGGTCGGACCGCGCTGGTGCTCGGTGTTCCCGTCGAGGTCTGCCCCGCGTGTGGGCAGGTATGGCTCACGATGGAGGTCGCCAAGCGCCTGGATCTTCTCTTCGACCGGCTGCTCGCCAGCGGTGCCGAATCGGCACAGGTCCATGGGGAGCAACCCCAGGCAGCCTGAACGGCGCCAGCCCAGCGGGTTCCTGGTCAGCACGGGGTTACTGGCCATCGCACGGCCCTCCTGTGCCGAACACGAGGCCCAGGGCCTTCAGGATCTCCTTGCGCTCAGCTGGCTTGCTGCGCCACAGAATGGAGGCCAGGGCGAGCAGCACGGCGGTGCGGCCCAGGGGCGCGTACACAAAGCCGATCCCCCACAGTGCGGCGATCAACAGGTAGATGGTCACGGAAGGTCCTCTCGATGGGTGCTGTGCTGCGCGGCTGCCGCTAGCGTGAGGGAAGCGCCGGTTGTCCGGACAGCGCTGGGACACTTCCCGGACAAATCCGGGGACAGAGGCCAGGGAGCGGGGAGTGGAACCCTCTGCGCAGGAACTCGCGTTCGCGCATGCGGTGGCGCGGCGCATGAACGACCTGAATCTCACCCAGAAGTCGGTGGCTAGGGCGATGGAGCTGGGGTACCCGAACCACGTATCCGAGATGTGCAGAGGCCGCTACCTGCCCCCCAACGAGGAGAAACTCACCCAGCTGATCAAAAAGCTGGAGATGGACAAGACGCAGGAGTTGAGACTGAAGAGGCTGTGGGAGGAGGCACGGGCGGGTAGGGCCAAACGCACACAAGCCGAGAAGATGGCCCGCCACCAACAGCCCAGGTGCTGGCCAGAGGCACCCGTGCTGCCCGCGGAGGTCAACTCCCTGCTGGCCGCCCAGATCAGTGCGGCCAAGAAATTTCCCTACAAGCTGCACGGCGCGCGGCAGCCGTCGCTGGCCACGGTCTATGTGCGCCAAAAGTTGGGCAGCGCTGCCGGGGAGCAGCCCCGGCCCGAGCCGGCGTGGGATGGCCGGGAGCAGCCCCGGCCCGATCCGATGCGAGATGGTCGGGAGCAGCCAGGCCTGCCTGCCGCGCCGATCATGCGGCTGGCAGCGCGACCGCCGCCACGCCCCATCCAGGAAGTCCTCGACGGTTCCGACCACCTGCTGGTGACCGGCGGCCCAGGTCTGGGCAAGTCGACGATGTCGTTGCAGCTGGCTGCCGACATCGCCAAGAAGTGGGCGTCGCCCACCGGCAACGACACGGAGCCAATCAGCGAAGTCGTCGTGCCGCTGCGGCTGACCGCTCACGTGCTCGCTGGCCAGCTGAACAAGCCGTTTCCTGAGGCGCTCGCGTCCAGCATCTGCATCGAGTACGGCAGGCTGCTGACCGTCGCCGTCGACGCGCACCTGCTGGGCGACAAGGTTAAGGGCTGCCGCTGGCTACTGCTGATCGACGGGCTGGATGAGGTCACCAACAGCGCCGATCGGGAAAACCTAGTGGAAACCCTGTCGTATTGGGCGTCCGGCCCCGACAAGCCGCCCTACCGGATCGTGCTCACCAGCAGGCCGATCGAGGGCGCCACGCTGGCCCCGCTGCTGCGCGCAGGGGTTGCCCACTACGAGCTGCAGCCCTTCGATGAGGAGGCGTTGCGCCGCTTCGCCGAGAACTGGTTCACTGATGAAGGCAGGGATACTGCGGACCGGTTCATGCGGCAGATCCGCAAGGCACACCTGGATGAGTTGCTCCGGGTGCCACTGCTGGCCACCATCACGGCGATCATGTTCGAGGAGCACGAGGACCGCCAGCTACCGGACAACCAGTATCAGCTGTACGAGGAGTATTTGGCGTACCTGCGGTCCGCGCGCACCGACGCATTGGGGCCGTTCGAGCACCTGCGCCCCCGTCTGCTGGAGCATCTGGGGCAGGTCCGGCTGGAGACCGACACATCGCTGGTGGAGGCCGCTCGCAGCTGGGTCGCCCAACTCGCGCCCGAGGATCGGCCGCCCGGTTGGCAGAAGAGCTTGACCGCGTTCCTCGTCGCCGTCGGCCCGCTTGTCCGCCGGGGCGAGGAGCTGTGGTTTCTGCACCACAGTTTCGCTGAGCATTTGGCAACCACTGCCGAGGCCCGCCGGCTGCCCGAGGCATTCGACCCCGAACACGACGCCTTCGCTCGCCTGCTGCATGCCGAGCGCCATGGCGTGTCTGGGCGCCACGCCCGTGTGTTGCTGCACTACACCCGCTTGCGCCCGGCTGAGGCCGACCGGCTGGTGCAGTGGTTGCACGGTAGTACCCCCGGCCATCAGCTGCTGGCGGCGCGGCTGCTGGCCTGGCACGTCCCCGCCAGCGCCGAGGTGGTCGACGCCTTCCTCACCAAGGCCAGGGCATGGGCGATGACGACGCAGTACTCGGCCAAGGAGATCCTGAGCCGGGTCAGCCGCGCCGCGCACCACCCCAGTCTGGTCCCGTGGCTGGCCGACCTCATGCGCGACGGCACCGCGCCGTGGCGGTCGCGGGTAGAGGTCGCCACCGCACTGGCCGCCCGGCTGCGCGGGACGCACGCTGAGGAGGCCACCGCGGTGCTGCGCGAGGTCGTGGAGGACACGGCGGTGCCCGTCGCGGATCGGCTCACCGCCGCTGAGAGCTTGACACAGTGCGGTTCGAGCGAACGCGAGGCTGCGGAACGCGGGCTGAGGTTGGTGTGCGACGACCCCTCGGCGGAGGCGGTGCACCGCCGAGACGCCGCGGTCGTCCTGGCCGGTCTCGGCCCGCAGGCTCGTGTTCATGCCGTGCAGGTGCTGGCGGAGTCGTTGGACGATCCCCAGACACCGACACTGGATCTGGTTGAGCTGGCCGCTGGACTGGCCGATATCGGCGCGGAGTTCCACGAGCGCAGCGCGGAAGTCTTCCATGCGGTATTGCGCGACCGTGCCCGCACAACGGTGGGCTGCGAGAGTGCGGCGGCCGGGCTCGCGGCACTGGGACCCCAGCATCTGGCAGAAGCCGTTGCCGCGTTGGCCGACTTAGCCACCGACGGAAGTCTCGACCACTTGGACCGGGCCGTCGCCGTCGATGAACTTGCCGAGATGGGGCCGCAGTACCTGGTCGTGGCGGATAGAAACCTGCTGGACATGTTGGCCGAATCGGCCGTGGAGGCTTACGGGTGGTGGTCCTGCGGAGCCGTCCTCGCCGGGCTCGGCCCCGAGTCCCACCCGCGGGCCGCCGTGTACCTGCGCAGGGTCATCGCCGACCGTGACGTGGATGCGAGCTTAACCCTGGCGGCGGCGCGGAACCTGGTCGATCTCGGACCGGGCTTCCATGCCGAGGCCGCGCAGGAATTCCACCGCCTCGCGAACGACCCGCTCGTGGACGGGTCCGCGCACGCCAGAGCACTAGGCCAGCTCGTCCGATTGGGCACACCACATCGAGTCTCTGCCGTGGGCCGGTTACGCGCCGAGCTCGGCGACCGCGACGTCTCTCCCGACACCCGCTGCGCGGTGGCCAGGGAACTCGTGGAACTCGACCCGGAGTACCACACCGAGGCGGCCACCGCCCTGCGGGAGATCATCTCTGGACAGACCGACGCCGGCGTCGTCTGCAGCGCCTGGGGCATCCTGGCGACACTCGGCACCCGGTTCCGCGAACGGGCCGCCGAAGCGCTGCTCGCGATGCTCGGACCGCCCGCCGTGGACGCCCGCACGCTGGAAAACGCGGCACACGAACTCACCAGGCTGGAGGATGGACACCGGCAGCGGGCCGCCGACGCGCTGGCAGCCGTGCTCTCCGATGCGACGCGGAGTGACGTGTCACGCGCGCGCGCCGTCCAAGCGCTCGTCAACCTTGGCGGCCAGTTCCACAGCGTCGGGATAGGGGGATTCCTTCAGCTATTGCATCGGTGCGCCGACCCTCGTCTGCTCCTCGACTGGGTGGGCGACCTTGCGGGACTCGAGACCGGTCGGCGCGCGGAGATGGCCGACGCCGTGCGCGAACTGATGTCCGACCCGGACGCCGGGCCCGACCGCATCTGGCGGTCGGCACGGGCGTTGGTGGACCTCGGCTGCGGGAACACCCCCGAGGTCGTGGCCGCGCTGCGCACCGTCGTCGACGACGAGTCAGCCAACCCGTCCGCCCGGTGTGACGCCGCCGTCACTCTCGAGGGGCTGGACCACGAACACGTTCCGGACGCCGTCGTCGCCGCGTTGCGAGACATCGCCACGTCGACCTCCTTGCCCGCCACGTGGCGAGAGGCGGTACTCGACCTCACCCGCCTCGACGACGACCCGGTGCCGCTGATTCGCGCGCTACTCGACAACCAGGACACCGACCGCGCGCTGCGGGAGACCGCCGCGTCAGTGCTGCCCCGGCTTCGTCCCGATCTAGCTGACAAGGCGATCGCCGAACTGCGGCGCCAGGCCGGGGACGAGTACCTAGATTTCTGGCAGCGCACGGACGTGGTCATGCGTCTGGCCACGCTCGATCCCGCCACTCGCGAGGGCGCGATCGCTTTCCACCGGGTGCTGCTCGACGACGAGGACGAGCGGATCGACGTGCGCTGCTACGCCGCCTACCGGCTCGTCCAGCTCGACCGAACCTGCTGGCAGACAGCGGTCGCCACCCTGCGTCGGCTGTCGGTCAACCCGCGGGCGACACCTGCGGACCAACAGGTCACGATCACCGGACTAACCTGCTTGAAAGCACTGCAGCCCGGTGAGGCTGACTGGTGTGCCCTGGCCATCGCGCACCACCCCGCCGCGCGGCCCGCCGAACGCCAGAGGGCGATCAAGACCTTGTCCGGGCCCTTGCGCCTGGACGTCCAGCGCGCCCTACTAGCCGACCACGCGGCGCCGATCACTGTGCGGGTGCCTGAACCCGAGTATCGGACGGAACGTCCCCTTGCCACCGAAACCGAGGCCGTCGTCCGCGACGTGCTCGGCGCTGTCGAGTCCAGTGCCGCCGAGCGAGTCGACGCGGCAGCGGCGCTGGCCACGCTGTCACCTCGGCTCGTGCCTGAGGCGGCGCGTTTCCTGGAGAACTTATCCCTCGGCGGGGGCCAGGCCGCGTTCCGTGCGCTGGTTGCATTGGCGGGGCTGGGCGGGAAATGGTGGCATCGGGTGCGCGACGACGCAGAACGCGCGGTGGCCGACAGCTCTCGGTCGCGGCGCGAGCGGTACCGCGCGGCCGACGTGCTCAGCAGGATTCACTCGGATCCGAGCCCGAACGTCCTGGAGTTTCTGCGCAAGGTGGCATCGGACGAGCGGACCTCCGACCTGCGCCGGGTCGGCGCACTGGTCGCGCTGCGCCGCGCCGATGGACCCGGTCAGTTGCGGGCCCTGCGCGACGATGAGCGGGCCCGGCCCGCCACCCGGTGGCGGGCGGCCACCGAGCTGCTCGGGTACACCGTCAAAGACCGCGCCGCGTCGGCGCAGGTGCTCCACCAGATCGCCACCGACACCGCTGCCCGGCCCGCGCTGCGCTGGCGTGTCGCGGAGGAACTCGCCAAGCTCGGCGTCCCTGGTCGGGACGGGGCGGTCACCGCGCTTCGGTCCATCACCGCCGACGACACCCTGCCGGTGACCGCCCGGGCGAAGGCGGCACGACTGCTCGCCGAGATCCGACCCAGCAGCCTCGGCGAGGCGCTCACCATCCTCCGCAGACTGGCCGGCACCGATAACCCGTTGCACCGCAGGCAGGTCCTACTGGCGATGGGATCACTCGATACCACCGAGGCGGTCCCCCCGTTGCGCGCAATGCTGCACGACCGCACACTCGGCCCAGTCGTGCGGCTGCGCTGCGCCGAGGCGCTCGCCCAGCTGCGCCGCGACCAGCGGGAGACCGCGTCGATCGTGGCACGCGAGCTGATGCGCGACGACACCATCCCGCGCCACGTCCGGTCCCGGGCCGCGCGCGACCTCGCCCGATGGAGCGAGCTGTGCCGGGATGAGGCCCGCGAGCTGCTCTACGCAGGGATTGAGTCAGACTGAGCTAGGAGCCACATCGTCGTTCGGCTACTAATCAGGCTAGCCGCAGGCTATAACAGAGGCTAAACTAGCCTGGTGAGGACACTACCGCTGAGCGAGGCCAAGGACAAACTCTCGGCCTTGATCGACGAAACCGAGGCGACGCACGAGATCATCACCATCACTCGCCACGGCCGGCCGGCCGCGGTGCTGATGGCAGCAGATGACCTCGAGTCCTTGCATGAGACCCTCTACTGGCTGTCCAAGCCCGGTATCGCCGAGTCGATCACCCAAGCCGAACGGGAGTATGCAGCCAACGAAACCACCAGCGGCGATGACCTGCGAACCGGGTTGGGCCTGCCGCAACAGTGAGCTCCGCAGCCCCATATCGCATTGAGGTGAGCAGCGAGGCGCGCCGTGGCCTGCACCGCCTACCCGGCAAGGTCACTGCTGCGATCGTCGAATTCATCACCGGCCCGCTGGCCGCCAACCCCATTCGGCTCAGCAAGCCGCTGAACGGCGAACTCGCCTCGTATCGCAGCGCTCGACGCGGAGATTACCGCGTTCTCATCCGCATCGACGAGGGCGACCGCGCCGTACTCGTCATACGGATCGACCATCGCGCGGACGTCTACAGAGCCCGGTGATGCTGCCTTCTGCGTTGGTCAGGCCGGTTCGTGAGCTGTCCACAGTGCTGAGATCGGGAGGCAGCTCAATGCCTCGCCGAAACTGAGCTGGTGGGTGCCGCAGTAGAGCACGAGACCGGCGCGAAAGCGGGAGCCGACTCGGCGTTGGAGCAGCCTGAGTCCTCGGAAGTCGTCCGCACGGACGGTCTCTGCTGCCTTGACCTCGATTCCCACAATCCGGCCGGTGTTGTCTTCGAGTACGCCGTCAACCTCGTACTGGTCGCGGTCTCGATAGTGGTAGAGCCTGGCTGATGTGCTTGACCAGGTGAGTTGGCGCGCTAGCTCACCGAGCACGAAGTTCTCCAATAGGCTGCCTCGGGAGTCATCCGGTGCGCCTGGAGTCAGGTGGGCCGCCATGCCGCTGTCCACGAAGATGAGCTTCGGGGTGGCGATCGCGCGCGTCGTGGCGTTCGCTGACCAGGCTGGAACGAGTCGAACCAGGTAGATCGTCTCCAAGATCTCCAGGTAGTTGCGGACCGTGGGTGCGGAGATCCTCAGGTCGCCGGCGAGTCGGCTGGCGTTGAGTAACCCGCCGACTTGGGCCGCGAGCAGCGAGAGGAGACGGCGCATGTCGCCAGCGCGTTCGATGTCGGCGACTTGCTTGAAATCGCGCGCCAAGATGTCGGAGAGATAACCGTCAAAGAATCGCGCGCGGCGCCGCGGCGCGGCGCGCCGGACCGTTTCCGGGTATCCCCCCCGGGTGGCGCGGGCGAGGTAGTCCTTCCGGTTCAGTTCCTCGGGCTCAACGCGCAAGTCAGCGCCGGTTTCGAAGACTGCATCGACGAAGCCGTCGCCAGCTCCGTCGATCTCGCCTTGGGAGAGCGGCCAGAGCTCGATGGTCTCGGATCGATGAGCATCAACCCGTCATGGCGGACGAACCGAACCGGGTCCTCAGCGGCGGCCGCTCGGGTCACCGGATCGTCGAGGAATCGCGCGGTGCCGTCGACATACTGGCGGAGCACCAGCTCGGCGAGGGTGCTCTTGCCGACCTGCCGAGCGCCGGTCACGACGACGACACGGGTGTCGTCCAGAGTGTCGCGGATCAGCCCGGTCGCTCGTCGGGGGAAGTAGTCGCCAGCGACTCGCATCCCCTGATCCTAGCTGATGGCTTTCAATCTGCCGAACACCAATTCTTCGATCTGCCGAACCAATCGCCTTCACTATGCCGAAAGGCGCCTCGGAGATCTGCCGCTCTCCGGCAAGCCCCCGTCGTCGGTCGTCGGGATCGTTGGTCAGCACTCGATCGTCACCGCACTACCTGCGTAGGTCGGACCGCGCTGGTGCTGAGTGTTCCCGTCGAGGTCTGTCCCGCGTGTGGGCAAGTATGGCTCACAATGGAGGTCGCCAAGCGCCTGGACATTCTCTTGGACCGGCTGCTCGCCAGCGGTGCCGAATCGACACAGGTCCACTGGGAGCAACCTCAGGCAGCCTGGACGGCACCATCGCTCACCACCGACATCAGTAGTAGTGTTGATATCATGAGTGTGGGTGCGTACGACCAAGTCCCGTTCACTGAGTTGCTGCGGGAGCCTTCCGCCACGGCTGGGCGTCTGCACGACACCCGCCGCCTGCACCTGCGCCGCCGGGACGCCGAGGACTTGGTGCTACAAAGCGCGGAACGTGCGGCGCGAGAAGACGAGGTCATCGACGTGTCCGCGCGGCTGCTCGCTGGGTTCGTGCACGACACGGACGGAGCGCTGATTCTGCGCCGCATCCTGCCTCAGGCCCTGCCGTGGGTGACCTTCCTGCCGACCAAGGCTGTCGAGGAGCTCGTGGAGGAGCTGGTGGCCACGCTGCAAGCGGCGGTGTCGATCGACAACCTGTGGCCGGTCTCGCAACTGCTGGTTGAGTGGCGGCACACGGCCGAGATCTACGCCGATCCCCTGCTGCATACCGCAGCAACACGTGAGCTTGACGACGATGACGGCGGTCCGGTCCCGCGCCCGGAAGCGCCGGAGAGCGTGGCGTGAGCCCCAAACGGGGAGATCGCGCCGCGCCACCGCCCAGAGCGGGCGAGTATGACATCCGGTTCCCGGACAACCAGGTCGCCGCAGGGTGGGAACAGCTGTGCGCTCAGGCGGTGCACAACACCCGTCAAGCCTGGGAGGCGATCACCGCCGATCCGCGGCCCAAGCCTCCGAACGAACGCCACCACCAGCTCAAGCACACCCTGGCGACTCGCGCCTACCGGGATCGGATCTTGGACCAGTGGCAATACGAGGTGACCGGTGGCGGACGGATCTGGTACCTCATTGACGATGCCACGCGTACGGTGTGGCTCACCTACGCGGGAACCGGGCATCCCAAGGCAACCGACTGATCAGGAGTTTCGGTGGGGTTGGTGTTGCGACCGGTGGAGGTGACCGGATCGGCCGGGCGATCGTGAGCGCGGCACCGGTGACGGTGCGGGTGCAGGTGCCTGCCGGGGCGGAGTTTCTGGTGTTCCGGCCGTGGGAGCTGGCCCATGTCGACGGTGTGCCGTTGGCCGCGCGTGGCGATGTGGCTCTGGTCTACGACTTGGCTGGTGCGTCTCAGGCGAAGGCGCCGTTAGGTGCGGCGCTGCGGATGCTGGCGGTGTTCAGCCTGCCCACGGCGAGAACGGCGTTGGCGTTGCGCCGGGAGCGCTACGAGCTGTCTCGGCTGGTGCGCCGGGTCGCCACCAAGAGCAGGCGGCGGGTGGAGTTGCAGGTCGCCCAGTACGGGGTGACCCGGGAGAAGCTAGCGGATCTGGCCGAGTCCGGGGATGGGTGGGATGTGCTGCACCTGTCCGGGCACGGCGCTGCCGGGCAGTTCCTGCTGGAGAAGATGGACGGCTCGCCGGATCCGGTGTCCGCTGCGGAGCTGATCGGGTTGCTGCGGCCGATGCGGGCGCGGGTCAAGCTGGCGGTGGTCTCGGCATGCGAGTCCGCCGCAGCGACCACGGCGGAGACGTTGCGCTGGCTGGGGTTGGGCGACCCGGCCGCCGAGCTGGAAGCCCAAGCCGCTCAAGAGGCTCCGGCGACCCCGGAGGGGGTGGCGCGGGCGCTGGTGGCGGAGCTGGGGTGCGCGGTGGTCGCGATGCGCTACCGGGTGGTCGACGAGTTCGCGATCGGGTTCGCCGACGCGCTCTACGACCGGTTATTTCGCCAGGGCCAGATCCTGGATCGGGCCGTCGCGGCGGCCGTGCCCGCCGTAATCGGACCGGCGCCGTCCTCGGCCTGCCCGCCGCTCTCGGTGACCACCCCGGCACTGTTCGGGGCCTCAGCGGCTGGACTGGTGCTCACCCCGCCGAAAAGCAAACCTGACCTCGATCCTGAGGGTCAGGTGATGGCCGGATTTCCCCCGGAGCCGCCCCGGTTCGTCGGCCGCGCCGAGCCGATGGCCGCCGCCAGCGCCGCGCGGGGTCCCGGTGCGGCGGATCC
Source organism: Pseudonocardiaceae bacterium (assembly GCA_050699595.1). GTDB lineage: Bacteria > Actinomycetota > Actinomycetes > Mycobacteriales > Pseudonocardiaceae. The sequence continues at coordinate 62,818 of JBOHFI010000025.1, forward strand.
GACGCTGGGCCGCCGGGTGCTCACCCTGGTCCAGGGCCACCCCAAGCTGCTCGAATTCGCCGACGCCGCCGCAGCCGACCCGGCCCGGCTGGCCTCCCAGCTCGCAGCGGCCGAGGCCGCCGTGGCACTGACGGCATTCCTGAGCGAGGGCGCGACCGCACTGGACGCCACGCAGTTCCTGCAGACCCTCACCGCGTGGACCATCGAGGCCGCAGCGACGCTTCCCGCCCCGTCCCGGCTGCTGCTGCAAGCCCTATGCCAGATCGAGGAGACAGACCGCGATTCAACCACTCTCGACGGCAACTGGGGAGATCTGTGGCGACACCTGGAGCAGCCCGGTGACCCCCCGCCGCTGGCCGAGGTGGTCGCGCCGCTGGTCGAGTCCGCGCTCATCGCCGCCGAGCCGGCCGATCCCCCCGACCCGAACACCCCGGTGGTCTACCGGATCCACCCCGGCATCGCCGAAGCCATCCACACCTCGACCCCCCAGCCGGTCATCGTCGCAGTCGACGCCGAACTCGCCGCCTGGTGGACCGCCGTCGCCTACTGGGAGATCGAGCAAGAGCGGGCCGGGCAGGACACTGGCCAGTTCGTGGTCAGGGCCGGGCTGGCTGCCGCCCCCTACCTGCTGCGCCAGCACGACTGGGACACCGCCCGTAGCCTGCTCGAAGAAGCCCGACTGCGGGACAGCTACTCCCCAGTCACCGCGCAGGCCGTGATCCCCTCGTTGCGGCGCATCGCCGAGGCCACCAGCGGACCCCAAGACCTCGGCATGCTCGCCGCCGCCCTCACCACTGTGGATCCCGGTGAAGCCGAAACCCTGCTCCGCAGCGTCTACGATCAGGCCACCACCCGCAGCGACCACAGCCTCGCCTCCGCTGCTGCTAACGACCTGGCCAACTTGCTGGCCAATCAGGGCAGGTCGCGCGAGGCACTCACCCTCATCGACGAGACCATCGAGCACGCCCGCCAGGCCGGTCTCGGGTCCTGGACCCAACTGAGCAACCAAGGCCGGCAGCTGCAGCTTCTCGGCCTGCTCGGCCGCCACCAGCAGGTCCTCACCGATCTCCCCGCTTTGTGGAACCGCCTGGCCGAGCTACCCGACCAGCCCGCTGGCGACGACCCCATCAACCCGTGGAACATCCGGGAAGCGACCCTCGCCACCGGCTTTAACTCCACGCTGGCCCTCGGGCGGTGGCGGCAAGCGCTCGACCTCAATAACGAGGTCACGAACCTCCAACGGCGGCGCGGCGCCAGCACCCACGAGACCGCCCGTACCCGATTCAACAACTACGGTCGACGACATCACGATGCTCGCCAAGGTCTATTCCGCCCGCGCCGACCTGAAAGACCGGCGGGGCCACCTCCAGGACGCCCTCGCGCTGGAGCACACCGCGCTGCGCCTCAAATACGCCAGCCCCGAGCCACGCTGCATCGCGATGCGCACCACAACCTCGCCAGCTGCCTGTTCCGCGCCACCGGGACGTCCGCTGAGCAACGCGCCCAGCACCTCGCCGCCGCACTCCTGCACCACCTCACCGGCGACACCCACACACTCACTCCCGCGCTTCGGGCGCTCGCCTACGAACTCCTCCGCGATACCGACGCACCCGATGCCCCGGTGCTGCCCACAACCCTGTCCGAGGTCACCCGCCTGGTCGACGCGGGCGACGGTGTCCACTTCGGTAACCTCATCGCCACGTTGTGCCCCGACCCGGACACCGCCGACCAGGCCCTGGCCGACCTGCTGGCCACCGCCACGACCCTCTGCGAGTAGCCAGTGAACAGCACCGTCGAACTCCTCTCCGCCGCCTGGGAGCCGATCATCAGGGCCGTCGTCACAGAGGCCACCACCGGTCACACCCCGGCTGAGCTCGTCGACACCCTCGACGAACTCGGCGCCACCTCCCACTGCGCCCCCCTGGCCACCGCGCTGCGCCAGATTCTGGCCGGCCACCGCGACCGCGAACAACTCCGCGCCGGCCTCGACGACGTCGATACCGCGATCCTCACCGCCACTCTCGACCGGCTGAACCCGTGACCAGCCCCGCCACCCTCGACGCGCTCACCGATCTGCAGACCGTCCGTGTCCTTGCTCTGGTCGTCGACCACCACGCCCCGCTGCCGGAACCCACCCGGCTCCGGGAACTCGGTACCGCCTTCGCCCACGCCGCTGACGATCCCGACCTGCGGCCTTACCACCGACCCGGCAACCCACCACCCAGCGACGGCGCTGCTCGCCCTGCACACCGAGATCAAAGTCGAGCGCAATGCAGCTGGTGAATGGCAGTTCCGGCTGCACAAGAAAGTCCTGAGCGATTCCACGCTCGGGCGGCTTCTCGGGCAGCTACTCGCCCTATACACCAACCCGCCACAAAAGTAACCAAGGAGCCTCGCGCCTCCCACTGGCCCGGTCGCCCTCGGAGCCCAGCACCGTCGGCAGATCTGCCGAGAAAATTTTCCCCCGGACCGCTGTGAGGGCCGGGAATTGTCAGACCTGGTTCGTAGGGTTCAGGGCATGACGGTGCGGCAGCTGCTCCCGGAGGGTCTGGCCAAAATGGCCCCAGGCCCGCAGCTAGGTGCGGCGCTGGCCGGTCTGGATCTTCGAGCGTTGGCTGGGTCGGATCTGGTCGAGGTCCTGCAAGCACGCGCCCGGCAGTTGGCGCATGAACAGGCCCGACTGTTGGCGGTGATGGCCGAGATCGGCTGGTGTGATCCGCATGCCGCCCCGGATGAGGTGGCACGGCTGGCGCAGCTGCCCGCCGAGGGCGAGCCCCTGGTGCCAGCGTCGGATGAGATCCGTGCGGCTCTGGCCTGGACCCGCAACGCCGCTGACCGCGAGTACCACTTCGCCCAATCCCTGCTCGGGCGGCTACCAGCGGTGTTCACTGCCCTGGACACCGGCCAGATCTGCCGCAGCAAGGCGTGGCTGTTCACGGAATTGTGCGCGGAGCTCACCGAGGAGCAGGCCCAACTGGTGGCCGAGCGACTGCTGCCGCACGCGGGGCGGTTGACCACCGGGGAGCTGGCGGCCCGGATCAAGAAGCTGGCGATCGCCTTGGATCCCGAGTGGGCCGCCCGCCGGTATGCCACCGCGGTGCGGGACCGAGACGTGATCGGGTACCTCGACGAGAACGGCACCGCGACCGTGACCGGCCGGCAACTTCCCGCAGACCAGGCCGCAGCGGCGTGCGCCCGGATCGAGGACCTCGCGAAGGCCGCGAAGCGGGCGGGGTATCGGGGGCGAATCGGGCCCCTGCGGGCCGACATCTACCTCGGACTGCTCGACGGGCGCTGGGCCCACCACAGCCGCGAGGACATCATCACCGACCTGCTCACCCAGGCCACCGCAGCCAACCAGCCCGCCCCTGAGCAGCCCACCCCCGACGACGAGCCGCAGCGCCCCACCCCAGACGACAGCGTTGTCGCCGACTGCGCCCCAGCCGACGGTGCCCTGGTGACCGACGATGACCCGAAGGCTGACGATGACCCGAAGGCTGGCAGTGAGCCGGAGACCGGTAGTGACCCTGGGACTAGCAACGGCCCTGAGGCCGAGGAGGCAGCCGGTGGTGACGTCGGCTTCGCTGCCGACGCTGCGGCCGAGACCGACACCCCCGCCGCGGACACCTCCGCTGTCGGAAGAGCTGGGGAGGGTGCCCGGTCCTGTGCCTCGGGAACTCGGGTAGGGGTGGAGCTGCGGGTAGGGCTGTCCACCCTGCTCGGGCACGACCGCCACCCCGGGGACATTCCCGGGTGGGGCACTGTCACCGCAGAGACCGCCCGCACCCTGGCCGCTGCCCAGCACCGCGCAGAGTGGCGCTACGCGATCACTGATCCGGGGGGACAGCTGATCCTGGGCGGGATCACCCGCCGCCGCCCCAGCGCACCCGAGTGCAACGGGCGGGACAGCGGCCCCGGAGTCTGGCTTCCAGCCACGGGCCAGGGGCGCGGGCCGATCCGGGGTGGGATCGTGGAACTGCACATCCCGGCCACCCTGCTCGCCGAACTGGCTGCGCACCCCGAGATGCGTGGGCTATGGGCCGCAGTGATCGACGATATCGCCACCCAATACCGCACCGCCACCGCCGACGCCCCGGATGGGGTGGGGGTACAGGACCCGTCCGCCCGGTTCGCCGGGGCGGGGGTGCAGAATCCCTCCGCCCGGTTCGCCGGGGCGGTGCTGCGCCGCCACGTCCAGATCCGGGACCGGACCTGTGTCTACCCGGGGTGCCGCTGCCCGGCCCGGCACGCCGACCTGGATCACACCCTCGACCACGGTCGCGGCGGGGTGACCACGGAGGCCAACTCCGGGCCGCTTTGTCGGCATGATCATCGGCTCAAACACGAGGGTGGGTGGCGGCTGCACCAGCCCACACCTGGGCATTTCGTCTGGACCAGCCCGTTGGGCAGGGTCTACCACACCCGGCCCCAGCCGATCACCACCGATCTGCCTGACCCGGTGCCCGGGCCTCCGATAGCCGAGCCGGAGTACCCCGACGACCCACCGCCGGACACCCACGACGACCACGGATCCATCTTCTACCGGCCCCCACCCGGGGTCAATCCACCACACACGCCGCCTGCGCCGCATCCTGTCTCAGGCCCTGCCGTGGGTAATCTTGCTGCCAGCCAAGACTGCCGATGAGCTCATGGAGGAGCTGGTGGCCACGCTGCCGGCGGCGGTGTCGATCGACGATGCCACGCGCACGGTGTCGCTCACCTACGAGAGAACCGGGCATCCCAAGGCGACCGACTAGCCAAGGCCCGATTTTCCAGCGGATCAAATCGGTCGAATCGGATTTCGAGGATGACTTTGCATTTCCGGCGGGAAGGTACGCAAGCATCCATGTGCCGTTACCCCGGGTTTACAGAGCAGCTCGGTTCGCAACGTTTTGGCGTTCTGGATGCAACAGGTTGGAAATAGCGTCCCTCTGTACTGGGCATCAGGGTACCGAGGAAAGGGATTCGAGGCATGACCCTGAGCGCGAAGGCCCCGACACAAGCCGGCGGCGACCTTGAGGGCGCGCACCGCTCGGTGGTGATTGTCGGCGGCGGGCAGGCCGGCCTGGCCATGAGTTACTGCCTCACCCAGCGGGGCGTCGATCACCTGGTATTGGAGCGCGATCGGGTCGGTCACGAGTGGCGCGACCGACGCTGGGACTCCTTCTGCCTGGTCACCCCGAATTGGCAGTGCCGGCTACCGGGATTCCCGTACACCGGGGATGACCCGGACGGTTTCATGGTGCGCGACGAGATAGTTCAGCATATCGAGGCATACGCGAAATCCTTCCACCCACCGGTCATAGAGGGGGTCGCGGCTACTCGGTTGCGCCGCGATCGAAAGGGCCGGTATCTGGTCGGCACCAGCCGGGGCGAGCTGATAGCCGATCAGGTCGTGCTGGCCACCGGGCCCTACCAGGTGCCGCTGATCCCCCGGCTGGCCGACCGGCTGCCCGGCGAGCTCACGCAGCTCCACTCCTCCCACTACCGCAGCCCCGACCAGCTTCCAGCCGGCGAGGTGCTAGTGGTCGGTACCGGTCAGTCCGGCTGCCAGATCGCCGAGGATCTGCACCTGGCCGGCCGCCAGGTGCATCTCGCGGTGGGGAGCGCCCCACGGGTGGCCCGGTTCTACCGGGGTCGCGACGTGGTGGCGTGGCTGGACGCGGTGGGTTACTACCGCAAGGCGGTCGAGGAGTTCGCCGACGTGGACGCGGTGCGGTTCCGGGTGAACCACTACGTCACCGGGCGCGACGGCGGGCGGGACATCGACCTGCGCGCCTTCGCTGTGCAGGGCATGCGGCTCTACGGGCGGCTCACAGCGGTGACCGGCACGACGTTGCGATTCGCGCCGGATCTGAAGAAGAACCTGGATCACGCCGACGCGGTGTCGGAGAGCATTAAAGACTCCATTGACAACCACATCGACGGCCACCGCATCGACGCACCACAAGAGCCGCGCTATACGCCGGTGTGGACACCAGAAAGGGAACCCACCGAATTAAATCTCGGTGACACCGACATCACCTCGGTGATCTGGAGCACCGGGTTCGGTCGGGACGATCGGTGGATCGAGGTTCCGGTGTTCGACGGCCGTGGTTACCCGACGCACGACCGGGGCGTCACGAGCAGCCCGGGTTTGTATTTCCTCGGGCTGCCCTGGCAGCACACCTGGGGCTCGGGTCGACTGTCCGGGGTGGCCGAGGACGCCGCGTACCTGACCGAGCGCATCACCACCGGCACGACCCCGTCAGAGCACCTGTTCCGATGGATCGCAGGCACCTCGACCAGTACCTATCCCCGGGACGACGAATGGGTAGCCCCCCGCACGGTGGCGTGACGTTGTTCCCCGCAATTGATCTGACCAGAGCGAAAATCACACCCGAGGAGGCGGCACATGACTGATCTGACCGACATCGAGCAGCAGAGCCTTGACGAGATCCCGCACCCGTCTCTGCCCGAGGGCTCGAGCATCTACGGTGGAACCAAAGTCTTCCCGGACTACCAAGCCGAGGACGGCGAGACGTACTTCACGCTCGTGCACGGGATCGCACACGAGTCCTCGGTCAGTTTCGTGGCGATCCTGCAGGCCACCCGGGCGCTGCGCAAGGGCTTCGAGTCGGCGATCTACTTCTATGGCCCCGGGTCGCTGAACTGTCTGGCCACTCGCGGTTTCCCCACCACGGGGAACTCGGCGTTCCCCGGCGAGCACAACATCAACGACTCGCTGAAGACGTTCCTCAAAGAAGGCGGCAAGGTGTACTGCTGCCGTTTCGGCCTCTCCCTGCACGGCGCCCGCGAAGAGGACCTTCTCGAGGGCGTCATCCCGACACATCCCCTCGACGTGCAGGACGCATTGATTCACTACGCCCGTAAGGGCGCGATCATCAATTCCACCTACATGTTTTAAAGCAAGCACAGTTTAAGGAGGCGGCAGTGCGCGTTGACACCGACAACACCGCCCACAGACTGTCGACTCGGGTGGACATCGCCCTGCGCGGCGTGCGGATGGACGCGCCGGTCCGCCGCCCGGAGGGGGCCGGACCCAGCGATGACGGTCACGTGCTCGTCGACGGTGCCAACGCCGCGCTGCCCCGCAACCCGGACAGCCCCTACCGGCTGCACGACGGCCGGATCTTCCTCGGGGAACGCGACACCGGGCTGTCACTACGGCTCGTCGCCCGCCCCCGGTTCTACGACCTGACCACCGCCGACGGCGTGCCCTACGAGCAGATCGCCCGGCTGCACGGCGCGGACGTGCTGGCCACCACCGTGGTGCAGACCTGCATCCGATACGACGAGGACCAGCGCTGCCGGTTCTGCACCATCGAGGAGTCCCTGCGATCCGGCGCCACCATCGCCGCTAAGACTCCCGCCCAGCTGGCCGAGGTGGCACGGGCGGCGGTGCAGCTGGACGGAGTCCGGCAGATGGTGCTGACCACCGGCACCACCGCCGGCCCGGACCGCGGCGCCCGCTACCTCATCCGCTGCGTGCGTGCGGTGCTGGACGCGGTGCCCGAGCTGCCCATCCAGGTACAGATCGAGCCACCGGGGGACCTCACCGTGCTGACACACCTGCACGAGGCGGGCGCGACCGCGATCGGGATCCACGTCGAGTCACTCGACGACGAGGTGCGCCGGCGGTGGATGCCCGGCAAGGGATCGGTGCCGATGGCCGAGTACGAGGCGGCCTGGGACGAGGCGGTGCGGGTGTTCGGCCGCAACCGGGTGTCCACCTACCTGCTGGTGGGGCTGGGCGAGGACCCCGACGAGCTGGTCCGCGGCGCCCGAGGGTTGATCGAGCGGGGCGTGTACCCGTTCGTGGTGCCGTTCCGCCCGATGGCCGGCACGCTCGCCCGCCGGGACGGCATCGGCGCGCCACCCGCGGCGCTGGTCGGTGACGTCACCGAACGGGTCGCCGCGATGCTGCGCGAGGCCGGCATGATCGGCGCCGACCAGCGGGCCGGCTGCGCGGCGTGCGGGGCCTGCGGGGCGTTGTCCGCAGCGGGGGCGTGAGGCGTGCACACCCTCGTGGCCTACCGCAGCTCCAGCAGTATGGGCGAGGCGCTGCTCGGTCAACCGGTGCACCGGCCCGACTTCCGGATCGAGCTCGCCGAGGACCCGCAGACCCAGGCGGCCTACCAAAGGCTGCGAACCCGGGTGTTCGTGCACCGGCAGGGATTGTTCACCGATCACGACCGTGACGAGCGCGACGGAGACCCGCGCACCCTGGTCCTGGTCGCCCGCGACCCCGAGGGCATCGTGCTCGGCGGCGTGCGGCTCGGCCCGGTCGACGACGGTCCCGACCTGGGCTGGTGGTTCGGGGGTCGGCTCGTGGTCGACCCGGACTGCCCGCTGCGCGGCGTCGGCGCTGCCCTGGTGCGGGCCGCCTGCGCGCACGCGGAATACTCCGGGGTGCTGCGCTTCGAGGCCACCATCCAGGCCCGCAACGAGGTGTTCTTCAGCCGGCTGGGGTGGACCCCGGTGCGCACCGTGACCGTGGCCGCTACCCCGCACCTGCTGATGCGCTGGCCGATCGGGCGGATCGCCGCGCTGGTCGCCGCCACCAAGTCCGAGCTCGGCGGGCTGGTCTCCGGGCTGATGCCGCCCGGGTACGTCGGTGACGACGGCGCGCCGGTACCCGGCAGCGACCTGGTGGCCACCTGCGACGCGATCCTGCCGTCGATGGTCGAACGCGACCCGGAGTGGGCCGGGTGGTGCGCGGTACTGGTCAACGTCAACGACCTGGCCGCCATGGGCGCGACCCCGGTCGGCCTGCTCGACGCGCTGGGCGCGCGCGATCGATCGTTCGCCAGCCGGGTGCTGGCCGGGTTGCGCCGCGCCAGCCAGGCCTACGACGTTCCGGTGCTCGGTGGTCACACCCAGCTCGGCGTGCCCGCTGCGCTGTCGGTGACCGCACTGGGTCGCGCGGTGCACCCGATCCGGGGCGGTGGTGGCCGCCCGGGTCACCGCATCCGGCTCTCCGTAGACATCGCAGGCGGGTGGCGGCCGGGGTATGCCGGGTGCCAGTGGGACTCCAGCTCGCAGCGCCGGACTCCTGAGCTGCGCACGATGCTCGGCTCGGTGGCCCTGGCCCGTCCGGCCGCGGCCAAGGACGTCTCGATGGCGGGACTGGCCGGCACCCTGGGCATGCTCGCCGAAGCCAGCGGCTGCCGGGCCGTGCTCGACGTCGCTGCGGTGCCCAGGCCGCCGCAGGCCACCGTCGGCGACTGGTTCACCTGCTTCCCCGGGTTCGGCATGCTCACCGCCGCGGAGTCGGATCGCCCGCCACCGTCGGCAGGTCCGGCCCTCAGCGCGGACTGCGGGGAGCTGGTGGCCGGCCGCGGCGTGGCGCTGCACTGGCCGGACGGGGAACTCACCGAGGTGATCACAGATTCGGTGACCGGGCTGGGCACGGCATGAGCCCGCTGCGGATGGCCGCCGCGGCGGCGAGCTTCGACCGGGACCTGGAAGCCGACTTCGCCCGGATCGAGCGGCTCATCGACACCGCTCGCACCGCCGGGGTGCGCCTGCTCGCCTTGCCCGAGGCCGCGTTGGGTGGCTACCTGCTCAACCTCGACGGCGCGGCCGGGCCGCCGCCACCACTGTCCCCGGACGGACCGGAGATCCGCCGGCTGGCCCGGCTCGCGGGGGAGATGGTCGTCGCGGTCGGCTACTGCGAGCAGAGCGCGGACCAGCTGTTCAACAGCGCTGTCTGCGTGACCGGGGACGGGGTGCTGGGCCGGCACATCCCCGGTCAGCACATTCTGGGCCGCCATCGCAAAGTGCACCAGCCGCTTCGGGAAGACGCCAGCTACGCCGCGGGCGGCGGCTTCGCCGCCTTCGACACCCCGGTGGGTCGGCTGGGCATGATGATCTGCTACGACAAGGCGTTCCCCGAGTCGGCCCGAGCGCTGGCACTGGACGGGGCCGACATCGTGATGTGCCTGTCGGCGTGGCCGGCCAGCCGCACAAACCAGGCGCCGAACCTGAATCAGGACCGCTGGAAACGCCGGTTCGACCTGTTCGACCAGGTCCGGGCGCTGGAGAACCAGATCGTCTGGCTGTCAGCCAACCAGTCCGGCCAGTTCGGGTCGTTGCGGTTCGTGGCCAGCGCCAAGGTCGTCGACCCCGGTGGTGACGTCCTGGCCGACACCGGCGTGCGGCCCGGCCTGGCGATCGCCGAACTGGACGTCCAGGAGGCACTGGACACCGCCCGCCGCTCCATGGCCCACCTCCGCGACCGCCGCCCAGCCGCCTACGCCGCCAACCAAACCAGCCCCCCTCTTCCCGAACTCAACAGCAGAGTTGTCCAACGCCCTCGATACCTTGCTAGAGGTACTGTTCGGCGCATGGTCTTCGCGAACGGCTGTGAGCAGGGTGAACAGGGTGTGTGTGCTCGGGAGTACTTGCGGGTCAGCTTGGATCGGTCCGGGCGGGCGCGG
>JBOHFI010000026.1:0-70962 GCA_050699595.1 Pseudonocardiaceae bacterium
TGCCACGGAACTCCGGGGCGGGTAACGCGGCCCGATCCAGTTTCCCGTTCGGCGTCAACGGCAGACCCTCGAGCGCCACGAACGCGGTGGGCACCATGTACTCCGGCAACCGCTCCCGCACAAACTCCCGCAGCGGATCGGGCTGCGCTGTGGTGCCGGTGGCAGCGACCACGTAAGCGATGAGCCGTTTGTCCCCAGGCCGGTCCTCCCGGGCGGTCACCACCGCCTGCACGACATCCGGATACTCCAGCAGCACGGTTTCGATCTCACCCGGCTCGATCCTGAACCCCCGCACCTTGACTTGATCATCCGCCCGACCCACGAACACCAGATTGCCGTCAGCGTTCCACCGGACCAGATCCCCTGTCCGATACATCCGCGCCCCCACCGCGCCGAACGGGCACGCCACAAATCGCTGCGCGGTCAACCCCGGCCGGTTCACATACCCCCGCGCCAACCCCAATCCCGCCACATACAACTCTCCCACCACACCCACCAGCACCGGTTGGAGACCAGCATCGAGCACATACACCCGGGTATTCGCCAACGGCCGACCAATCGGCACCGTGTGCGATACCTCATACGGCGGTCGCATCACATGACAGGTAGCAAACGTGGTGGTTTCCGTCGGACCATAGACATGTACCACGACAGTCTCGGGACACGTATCAAGAACGCGCTGAATCGCGGGAGGAGACACCGTCTCACCTCCTGTCCACACCTGTCGCGTACTGGCGAAGCAGCCAGGGCGCTGCTCGGCAATGAGGTTGAACAACGCGGTCGTGAGAAACACGCTGGTGATGTGGTGCCGGGTGAGCACTCGTTCCAGGGTGGTGATGTCCACCTCACTGGGTGGGGCTATTACTATCTGCCCACCCGAGAGCAACGGCACCCACACCTCATACGTCGACGCATCAAACGCTGGGGGCGAATGCATTAACACCCGCTCATGGGCGCCACCACGCCAACACGGATCCAACGCCAAACTTGCCACGTCCCGATGAGTGACCGCGATACCCTTCGGCGCCCCCGCCGACCCTGACGTATACATCACATAAGCCAACTGCTCAGGATCACACACAACCCCCGGATCACCAGAATCCCCTCCACAATCATCCACATCAACGACTACCACATCATCACCGCAGGCACATCCACCAACGCTGACCGCTCGCCCGATCATCAACCGGAGAGTGGCGACACCCCCGGGATCGCAGATCGTGATGTGTTCACTAGTCAAGAGCAACGCTGGGTGGGAGTCGTCAAGCATGAACTCGATCCGCTTGGCCGGGTAGCCGGGGTCGATGGGGAGGTAGGCCGCCCCAGTCTTCAGCACGGCCAGGATGGCGATAACGAGTTCGGGACAGCGGGGCAGAGCCAGTGCCACGATCCGCTCGGGGCCCACGCCTCGAGCGATCAGCAGATGGGCAAGCCGGTTCGCTGCGGCATCAACCTGCGCATAACTCAACCTGGCGTCCTCGAAGACCACCGCCACCGAATCTGGGCTGGCTTGCGCCTGGGTCTGGAATAAAACCGGCAGACTGGTCTGAACAATCGGATGAGCAGTGTCGTTGTAGTCGACCAGCACCTGGTGGCGTTCCTGAGAAGAAAGCAGATCGATCCGGCTGATGGGTTCCTGGAGATCGGCGCCAGCCAAGGTCTCCAGGAGACTCATAAAACGGTGATGGTGTGTGGCGTTGTCCTCGGTGCGGTACAGGGCCGGATTGGCGTTGAAGTCGATCCGCAGCGTGTGGTCGTTGGACCGGTCATAGACATTAATGACGAGATCGCTGACCGGCCCGTTAGCCACGTTGTGCAGTGTTGCTGGGTGCGGACCGAAATACAGCGGAGGGTCGTAGCCCATGATGTTGATCATCGGGCCAAGCAGGTGTTCACCGGTGCCCACGATCTTAAGATCCCGGGCGAGGCATTCATACGGGTAACGCTGATGGCGCAATAAGGCCCGCGCCCGCTCAGCGGCGTGGCGCACGAGGTCACCGACGCTCATCTGCGGGTATACGCCAAGCCGCAGCGGCAGTTGGCTGGCCACCATGCCCGGCACGCTGCGAGCAACAGGTCCTACCCGGCCGGTCACCGGTAGCCCCAGGATCAGGTCTCCCACGCCCGTCAAGCGGTGGACATAGATCGCCAGCGCGGCCATCGCCAGCGCCGGCAGGCTCGCTCGAGACTGCCGCGCCAGCGTCCGCAACCGATCGGCGACCGGCGCGGGCACATATCCAGTCTGGCGTAGGAAAGACTGGGATGTCCCCGCCAGCCGGCCCGCCAAGCCCACCGCGGCCGGCCGATCGACCAGCTGCTGCGTCCAGTATTCCCGATCGCGCGTAAACTGTTCAGAAGCCCGGTAGCCGGCCTCATCGGCCAGCAGCAGATCTAGCGAGCCCAGGCTGCTAGATGGGCAGTCCAACCCCGCCGCCAGCGCCGTGTAAACCTCGGCGATCCGCTGGACAAACAACGAGAACCCGAGACCGTCCATCATGAGGTGATGGAAGCTGATATGAAGCAAGAATCGGTCGGAGGCCAGCTGTAGCATCGTGATGCTGAATACCGGGGAACGCCTGAGATCAAACATCTGGGGCAGCTCAGTCCGCATCCATTCTTGAGCTTGTTCCCATGGATCGAGTGCACCCCTGAGATCCAGGACTGACCACGACCAATCAACCCACCGGTCGAGCACCTGCCACAACAAGCCCTCATCGTTGACTTCGACACAAACCAATAACGCTTCGGTGTCTGCCACCGCTTGACGCACGGCGATCTCGAGCACAGCAAGGTTGATCCCCCCTTGGATGTCCACGTACTCGACGCACTTATAGATCGGATTTTGTGGATCCAGTTCTTGCCCGAACCAGATTCCGGTTTGCGCGGCAGTCAGCGGAAAGCGACGACTCTGGACACCAGACATCCCATTCACCCTTGCTTGCTGTCGGTCCACCGTATGTGATAATGCGAACAGAATTCTTGATGGGGAAGTCCTGGTTACGGGCGCGTTTAGAAAGCCTGGCGTTTCTGGCCAGGTAGGCGCACAGCCCACCTCACCTGCGCATTCTTGCGTTTACGCAGATAGACAGCGCGGGCCGATCAGGTCCAGCGGTCGCCTATCCGATGGTCCGCCCTCTGGTCTCCGCTGGAGACGAGGTCTCTGCGTCCCCGGTGGCCGGATGTGCGACAGCCAGCGATATTGGGTTGTGCCGGCAAGCCGACTGTTCCCCCTCAACTACGGAGGGGTGCACCCGCGAGCGTGGCACACGGGCGCGACATCGACAAATTTTTGTCGATCGCATGCCAGGAAAAATGTCACTTATCCGCACCCTCCTCCCCGTACGGCCAGTACGACCAGATTAACGGAACCCAGTATCCTCTCCCTGTCGATTAATCTTAGAGGCAGGCGGGCCAGTACCGCCCCCTGGATCGAACATTTTCACCCTCATCGGCAACATCGGCATCGCCTTAGACCCGTGACAACATACATAATGTCACTGTTGATGTTCACCAGCGGGTGACCCTAGTGGACCGCTCCAGCGCACTTGCGACGGACGCCACCGAAGGCCCATATCCGACAATCTAGACATTAAGCACAGTCTTTCCAGGCTCTCCTGCTGTTCCCGTGAGTCGGACCAGTGGCTAACGTCGGCGGCGTAGGTGCAATGCCACTTAGACCAAGTTGATCATGATGCTCGGGGGTTGGTGCGGTCGCGCCGTTTGGGGTTGGTCTTGTGAGTGATCATGGTGAGGATCTGGGGCAGGGCGTGGTTGCGGTCCTCAGGGGTTATGCCGAAACCCGTGTTATGCTGATGTCTGTGTGACGGCCTTGGTCGGGACGGTGGTTGGTCGGGGATAGTTCGGCATAATCAGAGGGTCTCCAACTTTAGCCCGCCGGTGCATCCTCGTCGATGTCGACCGTGGTGACCTGACCAGACGGGCCGACGAGCTCGGCCAGCAGCGCGGCATTGTACCCGCCGGAGCCGATCTCCAAAATCCTCATGCCGACAGTGATACCCGCTTGTTCCAGCATGTGCGCCTGAACCTGCGGCGCGGACACCGAGCTGATCGAGTTCCCCTCCGCGTCCCGCTTAGTGACCGCGCCGCGGTAACAGTGGTAGACCTCTTCCAGGTTCACGCCCGGAGCGAACAGCTCCCGGGAGACCTTGCGCATCGCCGCCTCGACCGATGCTGAGACGATCGTACCCTCGGCGATAAGATCATCAACCACCCGCCCGCGCAACTGCGCGGCGCGATCGGTGCTCGTGGCCTCGCTGATCGTTTCTGAGGGTGTCGCCGTGTCGGTCACGGAGTCTTCCTTATCGTCCTGAATTGCGATGGGAAGGTGCGGGTTCTTCCTCGTCGGAGGTAGTCGGTGAGGCTGTCGCACTGTATCGGCTACGTCACGCTCGGAGAAGCTCACCGTCGTCGTCCTGCTGAGCGCCGGGCGGGGCCTGCGCACTCGACTCGGCGGCCTGGCTCACACACTGCGGGCAGTACAACGCCAGATCGCACTCGCAGTCCTGCGGGCACTTCGACGACGGCAGGTTCGACCTCGTCACCAACTGCCCGCACACCGCCACGTACACCCCGCACTGGAACTGCTCATCCACCGCGTCATCAACCGCCAGCAGATGTGTCACTCCCACCGGCAGCGCATCCGGCTCCACCTGATCTCCTCCGATCCAGATCCCCGTCGAGCCGACGCCACAGCTTCGACGCTCCCCACGAGGCTCGCGGCGGCTTGGGTGGTCCTACTGTCGCTCGGGGAGGTGATGTCGATCGGGACCCCGATCGTGGAACTGGTCGTCCCCACGGATCTCCTCGCCGGTGCACGTCCGAACAGCGCAAACAGTGGCCTGGTCTTCGAGGTGTTCCCGACTTCAGCCGTCTGCGGTTCCCCTAGGGACTGGGAGCGGAAACGCTGCGGGGTTACCGTGGCCCGGCAGAGGAGTCCGCATCCGCGACACATCCCAGGGAAGGTCGTCGTGCCCGCTGTAGAGGGGACCAGCGACCCCGGTTTCACCACGCGTGTGGATCGCCTGCGTCGCAGTCTGACCGAACTGGGGCTCAACGTTGATGAGATCGCCGCAGCGCTCGGTGCGGAGCTGCGACTCCGCTCACGGGCGGCCTACCGGTATGCCATCGGCATGTCCGGCCAGGCGGTCGCTGATGTCTACAACGCCAGTTTCGGGACGTCTCAGAGCCCGGCGCCGATGAGCAAGACCCGCATCAGCGAGTACGAGAACCGGCCGATCGGCCGTAACACCCGCAGGCCGTCCCCGACCGTCCTGCACAACCTCGCCGAGGTCTAGGGGACCAGTCCACGGAAGCTGCTGGACCATCATGATCTTGCGGTGCTCACTGAGCAGCAACGCCACTGCCTGCTCGCCTCAGGGGGAGGACCCTTGGCCACCGTGGAACACTCGATCTCCATGTGACGGATGAGCACGGCTCATCTGCCCGAGTCTCCGCACTCGGACAGGTCCGCACCCAGGGCAGACGGGACCTCTGGGCTGTCGTCAGCCTGCCCAGTGCCGGCCACCGTGGTGTCTCACGCGGGCGGGTTGTCGCAATGTGGCTTGAGGATCGCCTGTATCTGGGGGTCGGTGATGTTCCGCTGGGTGAGGAAGGTGACGCCGGTGTCCTCGCTGGACGCAACCTGGCCGGTCCGTACTGTTTTCACCATCGCGGTGACCGAGTCGAAACCCATCCGGAACGGGTTCTGGACGACGAGTGCGGTAATGGCGCCCGAGGTGACGCCCCTGACCTCGTCCGGTGACGCGTCCCACCCGATGAGCTTGATCTTTCCGGCTTTCCCCGCCTGGTTCAGGGCGTTGACGGCACCGACCACACCGGGCTCGTTCGCCACGAAGATCCCGTCCAGGTCGGGGTGCGCGGTCAGGATGTTCTCGGTGACCGACAGCGCGGTGTTGGGGTCGCTGTTGCTGGACTGCTCGGCCACCAGCGTCAGATTCGGGTGTTTCGCGAGTCCCGTTGTGAATCCCGTGGCGCGCTGGTCGTTGGTCATCGTTCCGGGTTGGAACGGGATGAACGCGACTTTGTGCGTTCCCGGGCCCAGTGCATCGGCGAGCAGGTCGGCGGCTTTTCGCGCGGCCGCGACGTTGTCGGTCGCGAACACGGGCACGTTGGCCGGCTGCGGGGACGTCCCGGAGTCGATATTGATCACTGGCACGTTCTGGCTCAGTGCATCCCGGGTGACCTGGGCGAGGACCTTCGCGTCGGTGGCCGCGTAGACAAGGCCGTCCACCTGCCGGGTCACGAAGTTCTGCAGCAGGTTGACCTGGCCGGTGACGTCGGTCTCCGTGGTGACTCCGTCCCACTGGACTGTCACGTCGGGCATCGTCGACGCCGCGCATACCGCCCCTTTGCGGACGCTGTCCCAGAAGTCGAACCCGACCGCCTTGGGGACTATCGCGAGCGTGATGGGGCCACTGGCCTTCACCTTCGGGGCACTGCCGGCGCCCGAACCCGGCACGGTGATCGCTGAGCAACCCGAGGTCAGCATCATGACCGCAACTAGTGCCGCCCAGAGCGTGGCACGCATAGCACCTCTCTTCCTCTCGTCACGTCCGAGTCAGCTCCGCCGCCGGTACCGGTCCCAGAACACAGCGATCCAGATGATCACTCCGATGATGACCTGCTGGTAGAAGGTATTGATGTCCAGGAGCACGGACCCGTTGCGGATCAACGCGATCAGCAGGGCGCCGAGCAGGGTACCGATCACCTTTCCCTCACCGCCGAAAAGGCTGGCCCCGCCGATCACGGTAGCGGCGATCACATCGAGTTCGAGCCCGATGCCGAAGTTCGGCTGCCCGGAATCCACCCGAGACGCGGCCATCATGCCGCCGAAGCCGGCAAGAATGCCGGAGATGACGTAGACGATCGTGAGGTAGCGCTTGACCGGAATGCCGGACAGCCGCGCGGCCTCGACGTTGGACCCTATGGCGTACGAGTAGCGCCCGAGCTTGGTCCGGGTCAGGACGACGTGCCCGGACAGCGCGACGACGGCGAGAGCCAGGATCGGGATCGGGAGCGAGCCGAGTTTTCCCTGGCCGAGAAGTGTGAACTCCGGTGGCGCGCCGGAGACGGCGACGGAGCCGGTCACGATGTACGCGAGGCCGCGAGCCACGCTGAGCATACCCAGGGTGGCGATGAACGGCGCCATTCCCGCCCGCGTCACGAGCAGGCCGTTGACCACGCCCGTGACGGCTCCGGTCGCCGTCCCGACGACGATCGCCAACGGAACTCCGACGCCGTACTTCACCACCAGCATCGCGCCGAGCACGCCGGACAGAGCGGCCACCGAGCCGACGGACAGATCGATTCCGGCGGTGATGATCACCATGGTCATGCCGATCGCGATGATCGCCACCACCGCCGACTGGACACCGATGTTGACCAGGTTGCTCGCGCTGAGGAAGACACCGGAGGCGAAGGACAGGTAAACGAAGAGCACCACCACGGCACCGGCCGCCGCCAGCTGGGACACCGCGGCCCGAACTCGGTCGCGCCATGCGGCGCGCCACGGGATACCGCCCCGTCCCGACCCCATCGTGCTACGCCGCCGACCCGGTGGCCAACCGCATGACCCGCTCCTGCGAGAACTGCTCGCGGGTCAACTCCCCGGCGATTCGACCGGCACGCAGAACAATGATGCGATCACACATGGTGAGTAGCTCCGGGAGGTAGGAGCTGATGATGACGATTCCGCGTCCCTCGCCGGCCAGTCGCCCGATCAGATCGAACATCTCGGCCTTGGCACCCACATCGATACCCCGCGCCGGCTCGTCGAAGAAAAGCACCTGGCCCTTGGTCTCCAACCACCTCGCTACCATGACCTTCTGTTGGTTACCGCCGGAGAGCATCCGGACCAGGCGGGTGACCGACGGTGTCGTGATGCCCAGCTGATCTCGCCGGGCCAGCGCGGTCCTGCGCTCCGCACGCAGGTCGATCAGGCCGAAGCGCAGCGGAACGTTCGCCAGGGTGATGTTCTGCTCGATCGGGAGCTGGAGCGCGAGGCCCTCGCCCTGGCGATCCTCCGTCAGATAACCCAGGCCCGCCTCGATCCCCTGCCGAGGCGAGGAGATGCGGACCTCGCGCCCCCGCACGAGAACCCGCCCCGCATCCGGAATGTCCGCGCCGAAGATGGCCCGCGCGAGCTCGGTCCGACCCGCGCCGACCAGACCGGCGAACCCGACGATCTCGCCGGCCCGAACCTGGACCGTGCAGTCGACGAGGTCGACGACCCGGCCACGCCGGCAGATGCCTTCCGCCCGGAGCACCACGTCCCCGATCTCGACCCGTGGTTTGCGGTAGAGGGTGTCGATGTCCCGGCCGACCATGAGCCGGATCAGGCGTTGCGGTGACACCTGCGCCGAGGGCAGCGTCTGGACAACTCTGCCGTCGCGCAGGACGGTGACCCGGTCGGCGAGGTGGGCCACCTCGTCAAGGCGATGCGAGATGTACACAATCGCGATGCCGTGGGCCTTCAGCTCCGCGATCACCCCGAACAGATCGCCGCTCTCGGCCTCCGTGAGCATCGCGGTCGGCTCGTCCATGATCACAACCCGAGGAGTTCCACCCAGCGCCTTCGCGATCTCGACCCGCTGCCGATCGGCGACCGGCAGCGTGCCCACGAGACGGTCCGGGTCCACCGCGAGGTTGACCCGGGCAAGCAACGCACCCGCACGCCGACGGTCGGCACGTGGGGACAACACGCCCAGCCGGGCCGTTTCGCGGCCCAGGCACAGGTTCTCCGCCACGGTCAGGTGCGGGGCCAGCGCCAGCTCCTGGTGCACCATCGACACGCCCAGCACCTGCGCGGCGAAGCGTGGACCACGGAAGGCGACCGGCTTGCCCCCGACGAGGACGACGCCGCTGTCCACTCGCTCGACCTGCGCCATGAGCTGCATCAAGGTCGACTTGCCGGCGCCGTTCTCACCAGCGACGACGTGGACCTCACCGGGCAGCACCGTCACACTGACCCGGTCGAGGGCGAGCACCCCCGGATAGCGCTTGGACACCTCGCGCATCTCCACCGCAGGCTCGACCATCGCGGCGCCGGGTCCCCGGTCTCAGCGTAGGTCGTCGGCGTCGACGATCCGGTAGCCGTAGCCCTGCTCGGCGAGGAAGCGCTGGCGGTGCGCCGCGTAGTCGGTGTCCAGGGTGTCCCGGGAGACCACCGAGTAGAAGTGCGCCTGGCGCCCGTCGCCTTTGGGCCGCAGCAGCCGGCCCAGCCGCTGGGCCTCCTCCTGGCGGGACCCGAACGTGCCGGAGACCTGCACCGCCACCGAGGCCTCCGGTAGGTCGATGGAGAAATTGGCCACCTTGGACACGACGAGCGTGCGTACCTCGCCGCGGCGGAACGCGTCGTAGAGGTTCTCCCGCTCGGAGTTGCGGGTCGAGCCCTGCACCACCGGCGCGTCCAGGGCCACGCCGAGCTCCTCCAGCTGCTCCAGGTATGCGCCGATCACCAGCGTCGGCTCGTCGGGGTGCCGGTCCATGATGGCCGACACGACTGAGACCTTGCTCCGCGCGGTGGAGCACACCCGGTAGCGCTCGTCGGCTTCCGCGGTGGCGTAGCGCAGCCGCTCGGCGTCGGTCAGGGTGACGCGGACCTCGACGCAGTCCGCCGGCGCGATCCAGCCCTGCGACTCGATGTCGCGCCACGGCGCGTCGTAGCGCTTGGGCCCGATCAGGGAGAAGACGTCACCCTCCCGGCCGTCCTCGCGCACCAGGGTGGCGGTCAGCCCGAGCCTTCGGCGGGACTGGAGATCGGCCGTCATCCGGAAGACCGGTGCGGGCAGCAGATGCACCTCGTCGTAGACGATCAGTCCCCAGTCCCGGGAGTCGAACAGATCCAGATGCCGGTACTCGCCTTGTGACTTGCGGGTCATGACCTGGTAGGTCGCGATCGTCACCGGCCGGATCTCCTTGCGCTCACCGGAGTATTCGCCGACTTCGTCTTCGGACAGCGACGTACGCGCGACCACTTCACGCTTCCACTGCCGGCCCGCGACCGTGTTGGTGACCAGGATCAGTGTGGTCGCCTGGGCTTGGGCCATCGCGGCGATCCCGACCAGGGTCTTTCCCGCTCCGCACGGCAGCACCACGACCCCGGAACCGCCGGCCCAGAACCCGGTCACCGCGTCGCGCTGGTAGTCGCGCAGCGACCAGCCGTCCTCGGCCAGCTCGATCGGGTGCGCCTCGCCGTCGACGTAGCCGGCCAGATCCTCGGCCGGCCAGCCGATCTTGAGCAGTCCCTGCTTGAGCCTGCCGCGCTCGCTGGGGTGTACCAGCACGGTGTCGCCATCGATCCGGGCCCCCAGCATCGGGGCGATCTTGCGGTGTCGGAACACCTCTTCGAGCACGGCGCGGTCCAGCGCCACCAGCACCAGGCCGTGGCTCGGGTGCTGCGCCAGCTGCAGCCGACCGTAACGGCCCATGGTGTCCACGACGTCGACCAGCAGCGGCTGCGGCACCGCGTACCGGGAGAAGCGCACCAGGACGTCGACGACCTGCTCGGCGTCATGGCCCGCGGCTCGCGCGTTCCACAGCGCCAGCGGGGTGACCCGGTAGGTGTGTACGTGTTCGGGCGCGCGCTCGAGCTCGGCGAAGGGGGCGATCGCGGCGCGCGCCGCCCCGGCTTCCGGATGATCGACTTCTAGCAGCAGTGTCTTGTCGGACTGGACGATGAGCGGTCCGGCCTCAGGCGTTGAGCTCAACGGGTTCCTCCGCACTGGGTTTCTCACACCTGGGTTCCGCACACACCGGGCAAGCGCCGCAGCAGGTGAGCGGGCCGGCTGGGGCAAGTCTCCCAGGTGGGCTCACGCCCGCGCCGCCGAGGCGCCCGAGCTCTGTGGCCTATGCGCTTTTGGGTGAAAAATGATTACTTCAAGTAGTCGATCGACCTCCATAGCGGTAGTACGGCCTGGACTGGCGGGTGTTGTCGCTCCGGGACACTGGCGCTGTCAGCGTTCAGGGAGCACGGTGAGTACACCTACGGGACTGCCCAGCCCAGCCCGTCGCACTGTCCGTGCAACACATCGGGCGTATCCGGTACGGCGCCAGAGGCGTTACTTGCGTGCGGTGCAGATTAAGTCCACAACCGCGGTGACCCGTGGTGAGCCGGATGCCCGGCCACCGTCGACTCCTGGGGAGGGACCCACCCGTGCCAGCGAGTAGTTCGCGACTCCCGGCTCCCGCGGGGGCGGCGTGATGACGGCCGTACTCAGCCCTCCGGTCGACACGGGAGCAGCGGCGACCGGACCGGAGACCACACGGTCCCGGTGGTACTGGCGCAACTGGCCAGTGGTGGTCAAGCTGGCTGCGGTCCTGCTGGTGCCGACTGTCGTCGCCCTCGTCGCGGGTGTACTGCGGATCGTGGATCAAGCTGACGCGGCGCCGGCCTACGCCCGAATCTCCCAGGTTGTGGGTGTGCAGCAGCAACTGTCCGATGTGATCGGCGCGCTGGCGCGGGAACGGGACCTGGCGACGGTGTTCGTCGCCAGGGGCCGGACGGGAGATCGGCGAGGGCTGGACCAGCAATTCCGCGCCGTCAACACGGGCGTGCGGGTCCTCTCGCAGAGCGTCGGCCGGGTTCAGGGGTTGGGCTTCACGCGCTCCCCGCTGGCCGCGCTCGGTGCGCTGGGACCGCTGCGGGCGAGCGTGACCACTGGTTTCGGCCCTGTCGAGGTGGTGGTCACCGAGTACAGCGACGCGATCGACCCGCTGATCGAGTTGGATTCCACGCTGACCCGCCAGCTCGACGTCGCTGCCGTCACCAACGACGCTGCCGCCGTGCACGCTTTGGTCGCCGGCCGTGAGCAGATCAGTCGCCAACACGCGATCGTCTCCGCGGCGCTGTACGCCAACCGTCTCGGCGCCGGCCAGATCGAGGACCTGCGTACCGCTGCCGTCCGGCTGACAGGCGAGCAGGACGCGGTCCGGGAGGCATTGGGGCCCGCCGAGCGAGCGGGCACCATCGCCGGGTTCGGTCCGGACGCGGAGCTGTCCCGCCAGCGCCTGTTGCAGCTGGTACTCAACCGCGGTCTCGCGGGGGAGCCGCTGAACACCTCGCCCCAGGACTGGGATCAGCGCAACGCGGTGGCCGTCGGCAACATCGCCACCGTCGAGAAGGAGCTGCGGCAGCGAATCGATCGGACCGCGCAAGCGCTGCTCGACCACGTGCGTACCGCCGCCGGCCTGAACTCGGTCATCCTCTTCTTCGCCCTGGCGCTGGGCGTGCTGGTCGGGATCTTCGTGACCCGGGCTCTGCTGCGGCCTCTCGGAGTGCTCAAGCGCACCGCGCTGGACGTCGCCGATCGGCGGCTGCCCGAGGCGATGGCCCGGATCCGCGACGGCGAACTGCCCGGTGCGATGGTCGAGCCGGTGCAGGTCGGTACCCGCGAGGAAATCGGCCAGGTTGCCAGGGCGTTCGACGAGGTGCACAGCCAAGCGGTCCGGCTGGCCGGCGAGCAGGCCCAGCTCCGTGCCAACGTCAGCGACATCTTCGTCAACCTGTCGCGCCGTACTCAGGGTCTGGTCGAGCGCCAGCTCAAGCTCATCGACCGGCTGGAGAGCAGCGAGCAGGACCCGCAACAGCTGGACAACCTGTTCCAGCTCGACCACCTCGCCACCCGGATGCGGCGCAACAGCGAGAACCTGCTGGTTCTCGCGGGCACCGATGCCGCAGGCCGGTCCGGCAGGCCGGTCCGGCTGGTCGACGTGCTGCGCGCCGCGGTGTCCGAGGTAGAGCAGTACCAACGGCTGGTGCTCCAGCAGCCACCCGCAGTCATGGTGCTCGGCCGAACCAGCAGCGACCTGGTGCATCTGCTGGCGGAGTTGCTGGACAACGCGACCCAATTCTCCCCGCCCGATAGCCAGGTGATGGTCTCCAGCGACTTCGCCGCCGACGGCTCGGTCACGATCGAGGTCGCCGACTGCGGTGTCGGGATGACCGAGGTTGAGCTCGATGAGGCCAACCAGCGGTTGGCCAGCCCGCCGGTGGTGGATGCTTCGGTATCCCGCCGGATGGGCCTGTTCGTGGTCGGTCGGCTGGCCGGCCGACACGACATCACGGTGCAGCTGCGCCGCGCCGAGGGCGGCGTGGGTGTCTGGGCCTCCGTCATCCTGCCCCCCAGACTGGTCCGGGTGGCGTCGGAAGCGGTCGAGCCCCTCGCGGCTGCCGTCTCCAAGCCGGTTGAGCCCAACGGTCATCAGAGCAACGGCCAGGGGGCGCAGTCGGCCGGCCCGCCAGCCCCGAGTGATCCACCGGAGGACTTTGAGCAGGCGCAGTGCATCGCCAAGCCGTCAACCCTGGCCGGGCCGCCACCGGCTCCGCCCGGACCACCGCCCAGCTCTGCGGCAGAGCGCTCGGTGGATGTCCCCAGCGCTGGATCTGGCGCGGATCTGTTCCGACCTGCGCGGGCCACTGTGCCGGGTCGGGTCGGGCCGGTGCACCGGGTGACCCTGCAGCACTCCACGCCGATCTTCGATGACGTGGCCTCCGCGTGGTTCAAGGAGCACGAGGCCGTCCCGGTTCGCTGGACCGCGCCATCGGCGCACGGGCCGGCGGGAGCGACGCGGGAGATCTTGTCCCCTGACGCCCCGCTTCCGGACGCCCCGCTTCCGGACGTGCAGTCGGCGAAGGCGCCCTCGTCCGCTACGGCTGGCTTGCCGCCCCTGATGCGTCGGCAGCCGGGCAAGATGTTCACCGAATCCCAGTCCGGTGATTCCCAGTCCGGAGACGCCGGCAAGCCTTCCTCGTCGGGCCAGCCGGTCCGGACCCTGGAGGAGGCCACGTGTCCAGCCGGTGCGTCGACGACGCGGGACTGGGGAGCTGCCGATGAGGGCTGGCGGGCGGCAGAGGTGCTGGCGATGCCGGTCAGCGCGGAGGTCACCGACATGGGCCTGCCTCGGCGCCAGCCTCGTGCCCTGCTGGTGCCCGGTTCGGCGGGTGGTGCCCAGCCCGCGAGTGCACCGGTGCGCAGCGCGGAGTCGATTCGTGGCAGGCTCGCCAGCTACCAGCAGGGCATCCACGAGGGGCGTCAGGCCCGCCGAAGCCTTGATCAGGAGGCTGGCGGGTCCTCACCAGAGCAGCAGGATGGGGAAGAGGGGACGACGTGACCGTTGCGCGGACGCAGCCCGAACGTTTCGCGTGGTTGGTCGACGACTTCGTCAATCGTGTGCCCGGAGTGGCGCACGCGTTGGTGGTGTCGGCCGAGGGAATGCCCCTGGCTCCTTCGGCCCGCCTGCCCAGGGACCGTGCTGATCAGCTTGCCGCTGTGGCGTCCGGGCTGGTCAGTTTGGCCCACGGAGCTGCCCGTTGCTTTGACGCCGGTCAGGTTGTGCAGACGGTGGTGGAGCTGGAACGCGGGATCATGCTGCTGATGTCGATCAGCGATGGCTCCAGTCTTGCCGTGTTGGCGGCCCCGAACTGCGACATCGGGCTGGTGGGATATGAGATGACCTTGTTGGTCGATCGGGTCGGCCAGCAGCTCACCATGCACCCGCGTGCACAGCTGCATGGTGCACAGTTGCATGGTGCACTGGGTCGTTGATGTGGCGGTGAGAAGGCGGTGAGCAAACCCGGCGGCGGTGACGGCGATGACCAGTCGTTTGCTGATGTGCTGAACAACCTCAGCGGTGGCCCCTGGTCCTCGGGCCGGCGTCGCAAGAAATCGTCGAGGTCGTCGGCTGCCAGGCAGCCCGTTCCGGTGGAGGCGCCCTCGCTGTCGCGGCGGCCGACTCCAGCTCTCGTGGGATCCGACGAGTGGAGCGAGCCGGCCGCCTCAGCGTCCGTGGTGCGGCCGTACACCTGGACCAGGGGCCGCACCTCGCCGGTATTCGACCTCGCGGTGGAGACGCTGGTGTCCACCGCTGAGAATGGTCCCGACACGGCGTTGCTGGTCAGCGAGGAACATCGGTCGGTGGCGGAACTGTGCCGCGCCCCCCGATCGGTGGCCGAGGTGGCTGCTCTGCTGTCTCTGCCGCTGGGCGTGGCCCGAGTTCTGCTGGCGGACATGGCGGACATCGGCTTGGTCGTGGTGCACCGCGGCGCGAACGGCTCCGGTGATCTGCCGGACATGGCCTTGATGGAAAGGGTATTGAGTGGACTTCGTCGACTCTGATCGGGCGCGACCTCAGCTGGACCCCCAAGGGGGATCGTTGGCGGCAGCGGTCCAGTTCGGTTCGGCTCGGTCCGGCCCACCCGTCGCGCGGCGGGCCGCGGGCGGCCCCAGCGTGATATCCGCGAAGATCGTCGTCGGCGGTGGTTTCGGCGCCGGTAAGACGACGTTCGTCGGCTCGGTGTCCGAGATCGCGCCGCTGACCACTGAGGCCGTGCTCACTGATGCGAGTACCTCGGTGGATGACCTCGCTGCCACGCCGGACAAATCGACCACTACCGTCGCAATGGACTTCGGACGCCTCTCGTTGGATGCGGAGCTGATCCTCTACCTGTTCGGCACCCCGGGTCAGCACCGCTTCTGGTTCATGTGGGATGACCTCGTGCGCGGTGCGATCGGCGCAGTCGTGCTGGTGGACACCCGTCGGCTGGCCGACTGTTTCGCCGCAGTGGATTTCTTCGAGGACCGTGGCCTGCCCTATGTTATCGGAGTGAATTGTTTTGACGGCGTGCTCAGCCACAGTGTTGAGGACGTCCGGGAAGCGCTGGCCATCGAGTCTGCGGTACCCGTCATCCCGTGCGACGCTCGCGAGCGGGAATCGACCAAGAACACCCTCATCTCGTTGGTCGAGCACGCTATGCGGAGGTCAGTGACGGCTCGCGTGTGATCATGAATTGGGGAGAGTGCGCAGCGTGGCGGGCTACGACGTGAAGGCTAGGTCACCCTTCAGCTGTTCCGGCGGCGCTATCGACGTCACTGTGCGTGATGGGTTTACTACGCGGACCTTCGGTCGGACATCTGCCGCCGCCGTGTTCGAGGCGCCTGCTGCCAAGCCGCAGTCCCGCTACAGCCGGTGGCGGCTGCGGGACTGGGGCCTGCGCACCAAACTCACCGCGCTGCTTGTGGTGCCCCTGATACTTGCGGGTGTGCTCGGCACGTTGCGAGTCACCGATCAGGTGCGCAGCGCTCAGGATTTCGCCGCGCTGGCCCGCCAGGTCGGGCTCGTCGAGCGGCTGGATCTCGTCGTGCACGACCTGCAGGGGGAGCGGCACTGGGTGGCCGTGATGCTCGCCACCGCAGCATCCTCGGATCGCGCTGCGCTGCAGGCCAGGGTTCGGATCCAGTTTCAGCGGGTGGACACCGCCGCAGCCAGGCTGCGCACCTCGGACTTCACCGCCGAGCCTCCCGGGCCGATCGCCGCACGGGACCGGCCGATCGTGGACGAGGTCGACCGGGCCGCGTTGAGCCGCCTGTCCGGGGTGGCCGAGCTGCGACAGGCCGCTCTCGGGTCCAGCCCCATCCCAGGCAAGGTCACCGCGAGCAGCGCTGTCACCGCCTATTCCGACCTCATCGCGGCGCTGATCGATCTTGACCGCAGAGTGCTGGATAGCGTACCCGCTCCAGTAGCTCATCAAGTCGACGGTTTCAAGGCGCTGTCGTTCGCTAAGGAACAGGCCGCTCTGCAACACACGGTGTTGCTGACGGGGATCTTGTCCGGTGGTCTGTCCTCGGCGCAGCAGGCCACGCTGCGCACCACCGAAACTCGGCTCGACGACAACGCCGAGTGGTTCAGCAACGCCATGTCTCCCGCCCAACGGCGGCTTTATTTCGATACGATGGCGGCGGTCGATCGGAAGCGGCTGCTGGTCGCGGTACTGGAACGGGCGGCGCGGGGAGCACCGCTGGAGACGGTCCCCGGTGACTGGAACTCCGCCGCCGCCGAGACCGTCGAGACGATCCACCAGGGGATCGACACTCTGCTCAACGAGTTGCGGACGGACGCCCAGGCATGGGGTGCCCAGACATGGGGCGAGGCTTTCTGGGATGGAACTGCGGTCGCCGCGCTGCTGCTGCTCGCCGTGGCCCTGCTCGTCGTCGTGCTGCGCTCGCTCCTGGAACCGCTGCGCACCCTGCGCACCGCCGCGTTCGATGTCGCCGACCGCCGACTGCCGCAGCTCGTCGAGCAGGTACTGGCAGCCGACGGTACCCCCGCCGCGCCGACTGTCGATCCGGTGCCGGTGCACTCCAGAGAGGAAGTCGGTCAAGTCGCCAGGGCGTTCGACACCATGCATATCCAGGCGGTCCGGCTGACGGCCGAACAGGCCCAGCTGCGCAGCAGCCTCAACGATGTGTTTCTCAACATGTCCGGGCGTGGACAGCGCCTGCTGGAGCAGCATCGGCGGCTGATCGAGGAGTTGCGCGGTGCGGTGCACGATCCCGAGTTGGTGAGCAGCGTGCTCCAGCTCGATCGTCTTGGCGCCCGGATGCGCCGTCACTGCGAGACCTCGCGGGTGCTGGCCGGCGGGGCGGCGCGACGTGATGTCGAAGAGCCGGTGGCGGTGCTCGACGTGCTGAGTAACGCGGTCGCGGAGATCGATGAGTACGAACGGGTGACCGTGTGCCCGCCCCCGGCGGCGACGGTGGCCGGTCCGGTCGCGGGAGACCTGGTGCACCTGATCGCGGAGTTGCTGGACAATGCGATCAGTGTCACCCCAGGGGGCAGCATGGTCACCTTGAGCTGCGCGCTCACCGACGACAAGAGCTTGCAGGACGACAAGAGCTTGCAGGTGGAGATCACCGACTCCGGGGCCGGCCTGCCTGCTGATGAATTGGAGGCGATCAACGCACGCCTCGTGTCGGCACCGGCGCCCGATTCGTCGGCCCCCGGGCAGATGGGGCTGATTGTGGCCAGGGAGCTGGCCGAGCGGCATGGCATCACTGTGCAGCTGCGCCAGCGTCTCGGTGAGCGCGGCATCACCGCGACCGTGCTGCTGCCCTCCTCGCTGGTGACAGTCGATCTCCGGGTGCCGACCGACAGCCCGAGGTCTGCCGACGAACCTCCCACCACCAGGTGGAGCGGGGCCGAAGGGCAGTTGCCGTTACAGGTGTCGATGGTCGACGAGGCGACGGCGGCGGACCTGTTCAGCCCATCTTCGCTCGGAATCGGCATCCCAGCGCCCAGTCGCCCGCGTACGGCCCAGGAGGAGTGGCTCGAGCTCTTCGGCCATCACACGCCTGCGCCCGAGCCGCCTTCCGGCAACCTGGAGGGCGATCGGCCGGCAGTTGCGGTGGCTGGGCAGCCGGGGGAGGTTCGTGAAGAGATCTTCGAGATCGTCTCGGCCTGGTTCCGTGAGCTTCAGTCCGCACCGGTGAGCGACTCGTCGTCCACCATCGCGTCCCCCACCATCGTGCCCCAGTGGCGGTCCCCGTTCGACGGGGGATGGCGGGCCGCGCAAGCACTGCGCACCCGGGTTGAGCACGAACTCACCAACGCCGGGTTGCCCAAACGCCGTCCCCGCGCGCATCTCGTGGCCGGTGCGGACGGCCGCGTTCTGCCGACGCCAGTGCCTGCCGGCCCGGCCCGTACCCCAGAGGCTGTGCGTGGCCGGTTGACCAGATACCAGCGTGGATTGCGGGTCGGGCGGCACGCCCGTATCGGTCCTGAGGAGCAGTTCGCCTGGGCCGACATCCCGCAGCGACCTCTCGACCAGTAGTGACCTATCGAGGAGAATCAGCGGTGACGACAGCAGCGCCTCAGCACCCGGTCCAGCCCAGCCAGTTCGGCTGGCTGGTGGACAGTTTCGTGCAGCGGGTGCCCGGGGTGGCACACGCTGTCGTGGTCTCCGCAGACGGGCTGCTCTTGGTCCCGTCCTCCGGGTTGCCCCGGGACCGCGCCGACCAGCTTGCCGCGGTCACCTCGGGTCTGGTGAGCCTCACACAGGGCGCGGCTCGCTGCTTCGAGGCGGGTGGGGTGGTGCAGACTGTCGTGGAGATGGAGCGTGGCATCGTCTTGACCATGGCCATCAGTGACGGATCCAGTCTTGCTGTGCTGGCCTCGCCGAGCTGTGACATCGGCCTGATCGGCTATGAGATGACGTTGCTCGTCGACCGAGCGGGCAAGCTGCTGACCCCCGAGCTGCGTGCACAGCTGCAGAACTCCGCGCGTCCGTGAGCGGGGCCGGGTAGCCCACCAAGGTGACTCGTTCCACCGTATTGCCTTACTTAAGCCCCTAGCGAACCGGCGTGGGGTCAGGTGTGCCTGGCGGCGAGTCTTCGTTACGATGGCTTACAGAAGCAGACCTGGGAGTTAACCGTGAGTGTTAATTGTGCCCCTTTCGGGTGTTGCGATGAAGAGAAAGCGAGTGGGCAGTCGTGACCCAACGTGAAGACGACTACGCATCCATGGTGCCTCGCATGCGCCGCAATGGCACTTCGGGGCTTGCGCTGAACGAATCAGTGCAAGAACGGCTGCTCGAGTCCCGCATTGTCGTGTTAGGTTCGGAGGTGACCGACGAAGTAGCGAACCGGATCATCGGTCAGTTGCTGGTGCTGGCCGCCGAGAGCGGGAACGAGGACATCACCCTGTACATCAATTCGCCGGGTGGCTCTGTGCCCTCGGGTTTCGCCATCTACGACACCATGCAACTCATACCCCCGGACGTGGTGACGGTCGCTATGGGGATGGCCGCTTCGATGGGGCAGTTCCTGCTCTGCGCGGGTGCCCTCGGCAAGCGCTACGCGTTGCCGCACACGCGGGTCATGATGCATCAGCCATCGTCGGGTATCAGTGGTACCGCGGCGGATATCGCGATTCAGGCCGATTTGTTCGGTAAGTGGAAGATAGAGATCGCCAGCCTCACCGCGGAGCGCACCGGGCAGACAGTCGAAAAGGTCATCGCTGATGGTGAGCGTGACCGCTGGTTCACCCCTGAAGAAGCGAAGGAGTACGGCATCATCGACCATGTCCTGACGCACGGCAGCCAGATCGGCTGGACCAACGGAAGTAGGGTCAACTGAAGTAGGGTCAACTGAAGTACCACCGCGCTTGCTGGGCTGGCACCGATCCCCGCTCGCGGGATCAGTCGTGCAGGACCGCGGCCGAGGTGATGCGGTGCAACGGGAAGCGCCGCAGCTCGTCGGCTGAGCGGTCGAAACCCTCCATGACGCCCCCACCGACGCTCACCGGTCGCACGATCCGCCTGGTGGCTATGCCGCGGGAGTCCACGTAGCCGATGCAGACGTTGCTGCCGGCGTGGGCGGCGTCCTGCAGCAGCTCCAGTGTGTCACCGGTGGAGACCGCGCCGATGAGCGCCGCCGGCCCGCACGGGGTGGTGGCTGCGGTGTCCCCGGTTCGCACCGCCGCCACCAGCGCCGCAAGCTGCTCCGCTGAGGGGGTGGGGGGCACGGCGCCGCGGCGGGTCTGCTGGGGCCGGGTCCGGGCCCGACGAGCTCCGGGGCGCAGGTCGACCACCTGGCCGTCGGGGCCCTCAGCGACCGGGATGAAGCCGGCGCCGCGCACCTCGTCGAGCAGTGCGGCCAGCGACCATGGGCTGATCAGCACGGTCGGGGCAAGCCGGCGCAGCCCGCAGCGCGCGGCGACTGGATGCGCCAGTAGTTCAGTGAGCAGCACAGCGTCGTCGCAACGGAGGAACGCGGCGGCGGCGCCGCCGCGCAGCCGCCCGTGCCGCCGGGCCACGTCGTCGATGAGGTAGCTCAGTGACTGCGGCACCGGGGTGCTCGACCGGGTTCGGAACAGCTCGTGCAGGTCGGCGGCACTGCGGCCGGTGTCCAGTGCCCGGCGCACGGTGTCCTCGGTGACCCGGTAGACGGTGGCGCCACCTGCTGACTCCACATCGGCCACCAGCCCGATCTCCCGGGCCAGTCCGGGCTCCAGCGGCCCCGGTGCCACCACGGTGCGGTCGGCCTGTACCACCACGTGGTTCACCGGCTCGGGCAGCGTGGCATGCAGAACGGCCGCCGCGGCGCTCGCGCCCTCGCGCAGCAGCGCTCGCCCGGCGCTGGACAGCGCCCCCAGCGCGAGAACACCCAGCGCGGTGGCCTCCTGCACTGTCCAGCCGATTACCTCGTCGCGTCGCCGATTGTCCTGGCGTGGGGCTCGCCAGGACAGCACGGCGGCGAGCTCGTCAGGTCGCTCGATACCTCGGCCGGCGGGTAGCTCGGCGAGCACCTCGAGGATTCGGCGGCGCTGTACGGGGGCGCGAGGCTGGCGCAACTCGTCGGACAGCGCGGCCAGCGGCCGGTCCTTGTCGTCCCGCGTCCCGGCCAGCCCGGGTAGCCGGGGCAACGTGAGCCACGTGCGCACGAGCGCACGCCAGCGCAGCCGCGGTGGCGCGGCGAGCCACGAATCGGCGGTGACGGTGGGCAGCCACAGCTGCGGGCCCGCTGCCTCGTCGGTCCAGGTGACCAGTCCAGCGGCGACGGCGAGCTCGGCGATCAGCGCGACCGCCGCCTCGTCGACCTCCAGCAGGCGCGCTGTTCGTCGCATGTCCCGCACGCCCAGGCCACCAGAACGCAGCATCGGGGGAGGGTCCGCTGACCATTCGGCGATCAGTACTTCGGTGTGGCGCAGCAGATCAAGTACCGCGCCCGCGGCCGTCGAGTCCACCAGAGACGGGTCGCGTCGCCGGCTGGGAAGCTCTGGCTCGTCCAGCTCCAGAGGTCCGAGTGGCTGGTCCCCGCGCAGCGCCAGACCCACCTGCGCGGGCAACTCGACGGTGCTGGCGTCGATTCGCCGCAGGAGACCACGGGCCATCAGGCGTTGTACCGGCGTGCGGGCCCGGCCTAGGGGGAGCACCTCGGCGGCGTCCCGGCTGGTCCCCACCGGCGGCCCAGTGGCCAGTGCCCGCAATATCCCCAGTTCGTCGTCGGCGAGCTGGGCGAGGACGGCGTTGAGGTCGGCGCCGACGAGATTCGCGGCAGGGCGGCCCAAGCCACCAGGATGTGGCCCGATGACCGGGCGTGCCGCCGGTACCACCGCGATCGCCTCATCGTCGCCCCAGGCCAATGCACAGCGCCGAAGCGTGTCCAGTCCCCGCGCAACCCGCTCAGTGGGGATGGTTCGACCGAGCAGGCGCTCAAGGGCCTGGCGGTTCACCGGTGCGGTGTCGGCACCGGCTACCACCAGCGCTGACAGCACCGCCAGGGTGAATCGGTCGAGGTCCTCGCAGGCGCGGGCGACCGACGCCGGGATCCCGGCTCGGGTGGCCAGCACGGTCGAGTCGGCCGGAGCGGGTATGGCCAGATCCGGCCGGGCGCGCAGTAACCGGGCCAGCGTGTCGTCGTCCCGTGAGCGTAGCCAGGCAGCAAGTGTGGTGCTGGGCATCCGCTCCAGCCTAGCGGGCACAATGGGCGGGTATCCGTGCCGGCCCGCGAGCCGGGTGAGGACCTCGGCGGTACCGCCGGGCGAGGAGGAGTTGTGGCCAAGCGCACCGACCGCATCGATCCGACCTGGCCGAGCTGGTCGGAGGATGACCATCCGGTCAGCGAGCTCGCCGCCCCGATCCAGGGCGCGCTGTCGCCGTTCGGTGAGGTGACCTTCCCGCTGTCCCCGGACCAGCTCCCTTACGAGCACCCGCATACCGAGATCAACTGGAGCGACACCCAGTAGCGGGGTCCGGCGTCAGGCCGGAGTTTCGACTCCGTTAGGGTTCCGCCACCGCGCGGTCCCAGCGGACGTCCTGGAGTGGATGTCAGAGTGTCGTTGGCCCGCCGGGATCGCCCGATCGGGGAGGGCGAGCCAACCATTTCCGCTCGTCCGACACCACCACGAGGCCATGTCTCAACCTCCGCCTGGACCGTTCCGGCTGCTCGATCGTCCCTATCTGATCGTGTGTGCGATCGGCGGCGTTGCCCTGGTGGTCCTGGCGATCGTGGTGGCGT
This sequence comes from Pseudonocardiaceae bacterium, assembly GCA_050699595.1. Lineage (GTDB taxonomy): Bacteria > Actinomycetota > Actinomycetes > Mycobacteriales > Pseudonocardiaceae. The sequence goes on from JBOHFI010000026.1 coordinate 22,833, forward strand.
CCTTCGTGGCTCCTTTCGGGGCCGGCGAGTCCCACGACGCCGCGCCGCCACGGGCGCCTGTCGTGGCCACCCCCACCGTCACGATCCCGCCGGCGATGCCCCCGGCGGATCCTGCGGCCTTGCCGCAGAGCACCACTTACACCGTGGTTCAGGGCGCTCCGCTTGACCTTGATGCGTCGGTGGCCACTGACGGGGCCGTGGTTCACCCACGGCGGGAGGTTGTGGTCTATTCCTCCCCTGGCGGCGCTGCGATCGCCAGGCTCGGACCGCAGCAGATCGGCGACACCTGGCTGCCGGCGATCGCCCAGCGACCCGGGTGGGTTCAGGTGTTGCTTCCCTCGCGGCCCAACAGCTCGACGGGCTGGGTGACCGAGACTGCACTCGATCGTGCGGTCACCCCGTATCTGATCCGGGTACACCTTCGTTCCCTGAGCATGGAGTTGTTCAAGGGGGGTCAGCGCCTGGGTGACTGGATGGTGGGCATCGGCAAGCAGTCCGCTCCCACACCGGTGGTGCGGACGTTCCTGCTCGGTTCGTTCAGTGATACCGCGCAGCGATACTCACCGGTCATCTTGCCGCTGGGTACCCACAGTCCCACTCTGAACAGCTTCGGTGGCGGCCCGGGAACCGTCGCGATCCATACCTGGCCAACGGCCGATGTCTTCGGTACCCGCTCTAGCGATGGCTGCATCCGGGTGCCAAAGGATGCGCTCCACCAGTTGACGCAAGTTCCCCTGGGGACGCTCGTGCTCATCGATGAGAACTGAACGAACGAAAGGACAGCATGTGAACAGTAGGAAGCTCGCCGGCGCCAGTGCCGCCAGCGTCGGTGCTGCCACCGCCGTGGCGGCCCTGCTGCTGGGGACCCTGTCCGGCTCCGCCGGCGAAGAGCCCACCGCCTCCGCATTCGGGATCGCAGCGGAAGGCTTGCTGCCCATCGCGCCGACTCCGTTTGTCGAGGCTCCTCGTGACGGTCACAAGGCATTGCTTGAGGTGCCGGGGCCGGACCGGGATGGCATCTACGTCGGGGTGCTCAAGGTCGAGGCCGAGAAATTCCGGTCCAAGGCGACGGCCGTCAAGGTCGACGTCCTCGGGCTGCGGCTGAAGCTCATTGAGGCGACCTGCGAGAACGGCCATGGTGACTCCTCGATCCTCGGCACTGACGGTGAGGGCAAGTCTTCGCCGTACTCGGGCCAGGCCCTGGACCTCTCGCCGGTGGTCAAGGTCGAGTTCAACCGGCAGCACCGGGACCACGACAGGCTGACGGTCGACGCAGCGGTGATCACGCTGCTGCCCAGCGACCGGCACGGACGGGCGCTCTCGGCGAAGGATCTCAGCCTTTTCCAGAGCCTGGCATCCAAGCAGCTGAAGGTCCCGACCATGGATCAGCTGCAGGCCGCTCATGCCAAGTCGGCGACGCCGGCGGGAGCTGTCACCGCTGGAGACCTGCTGAGTGAGCTCAAGGTGCTCAACCCGAAGCTTGCTACCCCCAAGGGTGACCGTGAGGCGCTGGAGCAGATCGTGATCTCGTCTGCCAGCTGCAGTGAAGAGCACCACGAGAACCACCAGGGGCCGCCGAATGAGCAGGCTCCGCCGCCGCAACCGGTCGAGGCACACCTGCCGGTGACGCACTGACCTGACCGGTATGTGTTCTCAGAGGGGCTGGCACGGATCCTCGTGCCAGCCCCTCTGGCGTACAGGCTCACCGAAACCGATGGGTGCCCCCGTAGGATCGACGGGTGAGCTCCGAAGGACGGCTGACCCATGTGGATGATCGTGGCGCGGCCCGGATGGTCGACGTCTCGGATAAGCAGCCCTGTGTGCGGGAGGCGGTCGCCTCGGGAGTCCTGCGCACCACTGAAGAGGTAGTGCGGCTGCTGCGCGGCGAACAACTCCCCAAGGGCGATGCACTGGCCACTGCCCGTATCGCGGGCATCATGGCCGCCAAACGAACGTCCGACCTCATCCCGTTGTGCCATCCGCTCTCGCTGAGCGGGGTGACTGTGGACCTGCGTATCTCGGGCTCCGAGGTTCAGATCACCGCCACAGTCCGCACCACCGATCGCACGGGGGTGGAGATGGAGGCGCTCACCGCGGTCGCGGTCGCCGGGCTGGCGCTGCACGACATGGTCAAAGCGGTCGACCCCGCCGCCGTGCTCGACGCGGTGCGGGTGGAGCGCAAGGTGGGTGGAAAGACCGGCCTGTGGATCCGGCCGACGTGATCCGGGAGGACCGATGACAGCAACGCCCCATTCGACGGCTGAGCCGTCGGCGGTCAACTCGACGGCTCAGCCGTCGACGACCCGGCGCGCCGTGGTCGTGGTGGCGTCCAACCGTGCGGCGGCTGGGGTGTACCCCGACCGCACCGGTCCCGTCATCGTCGACTGGTTGTGCCGACATGGCTATCAGACCCCGGATCCCGTGGTAGTGCCTGACGGCTCGCCGGTGCGGGACGCGGTGGCGGTGGCGGTGGCGGACGCCGTCGATGTCGTGCTGACCACCGGCGGTACCGGGATCAGCCCCACCGATCGCACACCGGAGGCCACTGAGCCGCTGTTGGACCGGCGCCTGCCTGGATTGGCGGACGCGATCCGCTCAGCCGGGCTGCCGCGGGTGCCCACCGCGGTGCTCTCCCGGGGCCTGGCGGGAGTGGCCGGCCAGACGCTGGTGGTGAACCTTCCGGGCTCCCTCGGTGGAGTCCGTGACGGCCTGGCTGTCCTCGACCGGGTGCTTGACCACGCCATCGAGCAGCTGCATGGCGCAGATCACGCCGGCAGCGGAACCGGCCTGCCTCTAGTCCCTGACGACGGACCCGAACATGGGCATGGGCACGGGCACGGCGGCGGCGCGGCGGTGCCCACGGATATCGTGCTTCGCGCGGTGGTGACCGAGGAGCCGCTGGACGTCGAGGAACACGCCCGCCTGGTGGCCCGCTCGGCCGCAGGCGCGGTGGTGAGCTTCTCCGGCGTGGTCCGTGACCATGACGGCGGCCGAGATGTGCGTGGGTTGGAGTACACCAGCCACCCCAGGGCCGGTGACGTGATCACGCGAGTGGCGGCTCAGATCGCTGCGGCCCACCCGGAGGTGCTGGGGTTGGCCGTCAGCCATCGCATCGGACCACTGGAGATCGGCGACTCCGCACTGGCCTGCGCGGTGTCGGCAGCCCACCGTGGAGTGGCCTTCGCGGCGTGCGCGAAGCTGGTCGATGAGGTGAAGCTGCAGTTGCCGATCTGGAAGCGGCAGGAGTTCTCCGACGGCTCGGAAGAGTGGGTGAACTGTCCGTGAGGCTCCTGGATCCGGGTCGGGCGCTCAGCCGCCGGCGAACGGCGGTAATACGTCCAATTCGGCGCCGGGTCGCAGCGGTGTAGCGTGGTCTCGCACTGCGATCGAATCGAGCAGGAAGCTGCAGGCGGCCAACACCCTGCTCAGCTTTTCCCCGTGTCGCGCGGCGATCGCATCGAGCGCGTCGGCCACTGTGGCGCCCTCGCCGATGTCGACGTTCTCGCTAGGCAGGCCGGCGGCGGCGCGTGCCGCCGCGAAGTAGCGCACGATCACCACAGTTCGCCTCCCCGATCCCTCGCACTGGTTGCGCACATCGGCCCACGCCCCAGTGACACAGTAGGAGCATAGCGCAGGATCTGTCGGAAGTCCTTGTGCGGTGCTGACTCGCCGCCGGGATAAACGGACTTCTGTACTTTACCTTTTCTTTTCTTCATGGTGATTTCTTCGCAACTCGTGCACGTGCACGGTGGACACACCGGGCGGACGGGTTGGAAACGAGGGGTTATGCTCCAGTTGTCCAGGCGCCCCGAGTTTCGTGCCCTCAGTTGCGGAGGTATTCTCGGAGATATGTCGCACTATCGGATGTCGGAGATCGCTGAGCTGTTCGGCGTCAGTGATGACACTGTCCGGCGCTGGGCGGATTCCGGGCAACTGACCGCGATCCGGGACGCCGGCGGTCGCAAGGCAGTGGAGGGGGCGGAGCTGGCGGCGTTCGCCAAGTCTCAGGCGCACACCACACGCGACCCGTCCCTGGTGGACCGATCGGCCCGCAACCGGTTCGTCGGGCTGGTTACCGAAGTGATCATCGACCAGGTGATGGCGCAGGTGGAGATCCAGTGCGGACCGCACCGAGTGGTCTCCCTGATGAGCAGCGAGGCGGTACGGGAGCTGGGGCTCGTGCCGGGGGTGCTTGCGGTGGCTGTGGTGAAGTCGACCCACGTCATGGTCGAGACCCCGAACGGACGTACCTGACAGGACACGGTCTCATCGCAGGATCAACCCCTTCTCCGGATCGCGCGGTGGGCGCGGGCACAGCGGTTGCGTCGGGTAGCCGACGGTGATCGCGCCGAGCGGTCGCCAGTCCGCCGGCAGGGCGAGCTCGGCGCGAACCAGGTCCGGGCAGAACAGCGTCGAGCCGACCCAGCAGGAGCCCAGGCCCTCGGCGGCCAGCGCTACCAGCAGGCCCTGCACGGCGGCACCCGCGGCGACGGTGAACATCGCCTCCTCGGCGGCTCGGCGGCGCGCGTCGGGGTAGGTGTGTGCGCCGTCGGGCACGGCGAAGGGCACCAGCACCTCCGGTGCGTCGTAGAGCAGGTCCCCATGCCGCACTCGGCGTTCGATGCTGTCCTCGGTCAGCCCGTCACGGCGCAGGTCTGCCCGCCACGCCTGGGCCATCGCGTCGAGCAGCCGCCGCCGCAGGCTCCGGTCGGCCAGCCAGACGAACCGGACCGGCCGGGTGTGGTGCGGTGCCGGCGCGCGCAGCGCGGCCCCCACCGCGCGGCGCAGCGCCCCCGGATCCACCGGATCGCGACGATACGAGCGCACTGACTGGCGCAGCAGCACCGCATCCGCCCGCCCCTGCGTCATCCCTTGGGCCCGCCCCTGGGCACGTCCTTGCTCGATCGCCTCGTCGGTGCCCAGCCAGAACAGGTCTTCGGCCAGCGGGCGGACCAGGTCCGCCGCGCCTGTGCCGTCCTCGCCTCGTGCCAACCCGCGCAGCACCGCCACCGGCACTCCAGAAAGCTTGCCCTTGACCAGGTCGGCCGCCCCCGCGATCTCGTCGGCGACGGCGACCTCGGTGACCGACAGCTCGTTGCCGTGCCGGTCGACCGCGCCCGGGTAGCGGTGTAGCACGCCCAGCCCGGCGGCTCCGATCGCCGCGTCCGTCTGCCCGACTCGCCACGCCCGGCCCATCGTGTCGGTGATCACTACGGCGACGTCGACGCCCAGCGCCTGCGCCAGCCCGGCTCGTAGCCGCGCGGCGCTGGCGTCCGGGTCGAGGGGCAGCAGCGCGATTTCATCGAGCGCCACGTTGGAGGCGTCCACTCCCGATGCGGCCTGTACCACGCCCAGCGAGTTCTCCGTGATCAGGGTGCGACCGCGGCGGGCGAGCACCCGCCGGGCCTGCTCGGCGACCAGCTTACGGCGGGCCGCTTCTCGGGCCGGCGGGTCGGTCGGCACCGTGACCAGTCGTCCCTCCACCTTGGACACCACCTTGCTGGTGACGACGACCACGTCGCCGTCGACGAGCCACGGCGCGGCGATGACCAGCGCACCGACCAGGTCATCCCCCGGACGGAACTCGGGCAGCCCCCGGACCGGCAGAATGCGGACCTCACCCGGTGCTGCGTAATCGTTTACCACTCGAGCCCGGCGAGGTCCAGGGCCGCCGTGGCCATCGCCGCGGTCGCCGCCACGTCCGTCATCAGCAGCGGGACTTCCCGGACCTGCACCCCGGGCACCGCTGCCCCGTCCCCGGGGTGCACCAGCCACCCGTCCAGGATCCCACCCGCGCGCCGAGCTCCGTAGTGCGCGGCGACCGCGCAGGCCTGGCAGGGCACGCCGATGGCGGCCAGGCACGCTTGCGCCATCCCGCGCACCGCGCGGCCTCCGACGATCGGGGACAGCCCGATCACCCGGGCTGATGCGCCGCGCAGCGCATGGTGGATCCCCGGCACGGCCAGCACGGCGCCGATCGACACCACCGGATTGGACGGCGCGAGCAGCACGGCGTCCGCCTCGGCGATCGCCTCGCGCACCCCGGCGGCCGGCTCGGCGTCCTCGGCGCCGACCGGCACGAACTCGCCGGCCGGCAGCGCCGCGCGGTGGCGGAGCCACCACTCCTGGAAGTGCATCGAGCGGCGGCCGTGCGGTTCTCGGGGGTCGGTGACCACGACGTGGGTCTCGCAGCGATCGTCGGTGGCCGGCAGCAGCCGCACCCCGGGTCGCCACCGGTCGCACAGCGCCGCGGTCACCGCGGACAGCGGGTGGCCGACCCGCAGCATCCGGGTGCGGACCAGGTGCGTGGCCAGGTCCCGGTCGCCCAGCCCGAACCAGTCCGGATCGGCGCCGTAGCTCGCCAGTTCCGCCGCGACCACCCAGGTCTCACCGGCACGCCCCCAGCCGCGCTCGGTGTCGATCCCGCCGCCGAGGGTGTACATGCAGGTGTCCAGATCCGGGCAGATCCGCAGCCCGTGCAACCAGATGTCGTCGCCGGTGTTGACCACGGCGGTGATCTCATGCTCGCCGGGGCCGGTATCGCCGACGGCGGGCAGGCCCAGCGCGGCCTTCAGCCCGAGCAGGAACCGGGCGCCACCCATGCCGCCGACCAGCACCACGACTTTCACGGCCGTCAGTCCTCGGCCGGGGGCCGGCCGTCGAATGTGGTCTGCACCTGTTCGAAGGTCTTGTAGCGCTCGGTGTCCGCGTACGAACGGTAGGAGGCCCGGTCGGCGCGGGTGAGCGCGACATCGTCGACGAAGGGAGCGAGCAGGTTGCGGGGCCATAGCCGGCGCGCCCGCACCGCGTTGATCTCCGCGCAGAACACCACGATGACCGCTTGCACGTACAACCAGGCCAACAACCCCAGCACCAGTCCGAACACGCCATAGACCTGCGAGGCGCCGGTGAGCTCGCGACTGACGAACAACGCGCCCACGGTCTGCAGCACCTGAACCGCGACCCCGGCGAGGACCGCACCGGGCAGCAGGTCGGCCAGCGTGATGTCCCGGGCGGTCAGCACGCGAAACCCGACCAGGAACGCGCCCACGTTGACAAGCATCGAGACGGCGATCGCTCCGAGGGGTACCCCGGCGCCCAAGCCGTAGCCGGCGGCTATCGGGCCGACCGCAGCCAGCGCGGTGGTGATCAGAACGACTATCGCGATCAGGACGAACAACACCAGGCCGCGCAGTCGAGACACCACCGCGTCGGGGCGGGCATAACGCGGCACGGCCCAGACTCGGTTCAACGTCGTCTGGATGGCCACCGAGACGCCCAGGCCTCCGTAGACCGCGCCGACGATGCCCAGGACCACACCCACGCGGCTACCGTGGATCGAGCCGACGTTCTGCTGCAGTTGTGGCCCGACTATCGGGAAGTGCTCCAGCGCCGAGCCGAGCAGCGCCTGTTGCAAAGCCGGGTCCCGCTGCAGCGTGTAGCCCAGCACACTGACCATCAAGAGCAGCCCGGGAAACAGCGAGACGAAAGCGTAGTAGGTGATCAGGACGGCGAGGTACCCACCCTGGTCGTCGATGAACTTGTAGACCACCGCCAACGGGAAGCCCATCCAGGTATGACGCCGCTGGAAGCCGTCCAGTCTGGCCGTTATACCCATCGCACGCTGATGATCAACACAAAGAGCGGCAGGGGAACATACCAACCGAGGTTACCGGCGAACCGGCGAACCGGCGCGGGCAGGTAGGGCTCCAGGGAGTCGGGCATCCGGGGGGAGCGTTGGCTACGCGGCGTGTCAACGGCGACACGCTGGGTAGGCTTCTCGGGTGGGGCTGGGGATTTGCGTTTGTGGTGACAGGGGTGTAATCACATGCTTGTTATTCTCCGGTGCATAGTCCGGGGAGGCGGCGAGCCGGGGAGGAATTCTATGGCGAGGAGGGCGGACCGCCATGGATGAGGATGAGGTGGGTATCAGCTGGCCCGTGGATGGCGTGGGCGAGGATCAGGGCGGCTGGGGCCTCTTCGGTGGGCTCGACCAGCAGGACTGGCAGGAGCGGGCGCTGTGCGCCCAGACCGATCCGGAGGCGTTCTTCCCCGAGAAGGGCGGGTCGACCAGGGAAGCGAAGCGGATCTGCGCCGGTTGCGAGGTCCGCGCCGAGTGTCTTGAGTACGCATTGACGTTCGACGAGCGGTTCGGCATTTGGGGCGGACTCTCGGAGCGGGAGCGCCGCCGGCTCAAACGCGACGCGGTCTGAGCTGCGCCGCTCCCCGGAGGCCGCGCCGGTTGCCCGGGGACGTTACCGTGTGTCCCCACCAGGAAGGAGTCGGCGTGTCGCGTACTGCCAGGCCTCGTCCCTCCCCGCTGCCGCAGCATTCGGATCCCGCGAAGCCGCGCAACGCTACCGACGGTGGTGACTCGGGCATGCTGGTGCTGGACGATGTCGGAGTCGGCACTCGCATCCGGCAGTTCTTGTTCTCTCCGCCGGCCTTGCTGACCGCAGCGATGACCCTGCTCGCCGTGGTGCTGAACCGCCATCGGCTGGCACTGGACTTGGCCGGTGGCCGGCTGCTCCCGGTGGAGAGCCTAGGCCAGACCTGGTCGTCCTACCTGTCTTCTTGGCACCCGGTCGGCGGCGGAAGTGCGGCACCTGCGCCGGCTGCGCTGGCTGTGCTCGGCATACTCGGCCTGCCGGTGGGCTCACCCGCCGCCGCGGTGTCGCTGCTGCTGCTGGCCGCGCTGCCGCTGGCCGCTCTGTCCGCCTATCGGGCCGGCCGCGCCCTGCCGGTCAGTCGCGAGCGTCGCGCGCTGGCCGCTGCGGGCTACGCGTTGCTCCCGCCGGCCATCGCCGGCCTGGCGCAGGGCCGTCTGGACGTCGTGGTCGCCTACCTGCTGCTTCCCCTGGTTCTGGCTGGTGTCGCTTCGGTGTTGCTCGGTGGGACGGTCCGCGGATCCGCCGGCTGGTTGTCCACCGCAGCCGCCACCGCGCTCGGGATCGCCGCCCTGGGCGCGTTCGCCCCTCTGGTGCACCTGATGGTGCTGACTGTGGTCCTGATCGGCTTTGTGGTGGTTCCGGCCCCCCGGGTGAGCACGCCGCGCCGCGCGATGGGGTTATTCGCTGTGGTGCTGCTGCCGCTGGGGCTGCTCGTGCCCTGGCCGGCGGTGGTGATTCAACGCCCCGCCGTGCTGCTGCACGGGGTGGGTGCGGTGGTGCCCGAGCAGGTGCCCGGCTGGCTGCGGCTGCTCTGTCTGGATCCCGGCGGTGCGGGTGCGCCACCGTGGGTGGGCGTGGTCGTGTCGGCGGCGGCAGTGATCGCGCTCGTCGTCCGGCCGTCTCGGGCGATGCTGCCGGGTCTGGGGTTGGCACTGCTGGGTGGCGTCGCAGTGGTGCTGCTGACCCGGCTGCCGATGCGGCCGCTGGTCGGTGGTGACCCACGGCCGGGTTTCACCGGGAGTGTTCTGCTGTTCGCCGGCTGCGGGTTGCTCTGGATCGTTTTGCTGGCCGGCCGTACCGCGGCACCGACTCGGCGGTGGATCCCCGGCTGGCTCAGTCGGGGGCCGTGGGGTGGGGCGTTGTCGGTGACGCCGTGGTTCGGTGTGGCTACGCTGTCGGTCGCGGCCGTCGTGCTGGGCTCCAGCGGACCCCTCACCGCGGGCCCGCCATCGGGATTGCCGGTACTGGCCCCCTCGCTGGTCGCGGAGCTGGCTCGAGCTGACACATCTGTTCTGGTTATCGGTGCTCCAGGCGAGCCGGTACGGCTGACCAGGTCGAGAACCGCGCGCTTCGGTGACGATGACATCGCCCCGCTGCGCGCCACCGGGTCCCGGCTGGAGCGGGTGGCCGCCGCGCTGCGGGCCGGGAACCCGGGCGAGACCTCCGCTGCGATCGCCGACGTGGCCGCCACCGGCGTGCAGTTCGTGGTGCTGCCCACCGCCGCTGCGGGCGCCCGAGCCATCGCCGCAGCCGGGGCGTTGGCTCGGCCCGCTCCTGCGACCGCGGACGGCAGGCCGGTGCTGCGGGTGGTGCGACCGGTCCCGGGCGCGGAACTGCTCGGTCCCGCGCTGGCCGAGCAGGCCCGTAGCGGCGCGGCCCCGCCCATCGAACCTGGAGTCAGTGGAGTCCTGGCGCCGGCCCAGCCGCCTCGGGTGGCCGTGCGAGTCGCGCCCGGCGCGGAGGGAAGACTGCTCGTGGTCGCGGCCAACGATGAGCCAGGCTGGCAGGCCAGCGTGGATGGTCGTCCGGTTCCGGTGGTACCCGGGTGGGGGCACCAGGTCGCGATCCCGGTCCGGGGTACGCCGGCCGAGGTTCGGTTGATTCGCTCCGAGAGCCCCCGGACGGCTCTTCTGCTCATCGAGGGTGCGTTGCTCCTGCTGGTTGTCGGCACTGCGGTACCGTCTCGGCGGCGCCCGAACCGCCGGTAGCCCGCAGTGGTTGGCCGCGGTGCTGGTTCAGCCCGCTTCCTCGGATCCGTTGATGGCTTCCGGATCGAGACCCAGGTAGTTCGCCACCTGCTCGACCAGCACCTCATGCACGAGGTCGGAGAGGTCGACACCGTCACGCGCTCGGGTCTCCAACGGCCGTCGGTAGAGCACGATTCGGGCTCTGGTAGGCAAGCCGGCGAAGTCCACCCCGGCCGGAACCAGGCGGGCCAATGGGACGTTGCCGTCCTCCACGACGTCGCTACCCCACGTGACCGTGGTCGGATCGCAGTCAGTGACCTCGGGCACCTCGTCGACCGCGACGTCGAGCCTGTCGAGCTCAGTGTGCCAGCGCTGGTCGATCGGTTCCAGGGCGTTCAGCACGATGGCGTCGAACCGCTCCGAGCGGCTGCGCGCCGCAGGTAGCGTGGCGGGGAACAGCAACCCTCGGACGCCGCGACCGCGCCGGTCCCGGCGCCTGCGCAGCCGTGAACGGGTTGACCGGGTCCCCGCCATCCGCCGAGTCTACGCCGCCATCGGGACCGCGCCGCGCGCCTACCGCGCCGCGCGCCTACCGCAATGGGCGGGACCTGCACGCTAGGGTCCCTGCTGTGCGCAGCACGCGGCGGTGTTCGAGAACCGGGTGCACAAACCCGGCAGTTGCCACGCTCACCTTTGCCTATGCCGACTCCACTGCTGTGGTGGGTCCGCTGGCCACGTCCAGTGAGCCGCATTCCTACGATTTATGTGAGCGGCACGCGCTGGGGTTGACCGCTCCCCGGGGTTGGGACGTCGTGCGTCACGACGGTGACCTCGTCGAGCCGGAACCCTCGGTGGACGACCTCACCGCCCTAGCCGAGGCGGTACGCGAAGCCGGCCGGGTAACCCCCCACCCCAGCCTTCCCACCGGCCCCCCCCACCTCCGCCTCCTTCCCCCCCCACCCGACCACTGAACCTCCCCTTGCCGCATTCAGCGGGCTCAGCGGGGTGGTGGTAGGCCGGTTAACCCCGCTGAGCCCGCTGAATGTCCGCTTGTGTTCGGGGTGCGATGCGCGGATAGGCTCGGGTGGGGTGGTGTCGGTGGAAGGAGAGTGGTGTTTGATCTTTCTGGGATAGTCAAGGCTTACGACATCCGGGGTGTCGTCGGGGAGCAGTTGGGCGCTGAGGTGGTGCGCGATATCGGCGCCTCGTTCGCCGACTTCGTGGTGGGCTCCGACGGTTCGACCGGTCCGCGGACGGTGATCGTCGGGCACGACATGCGGGACTCCTCACCCGGCTTGGCGACCGCCTTCGCCCACGGCGTGACCAACCGCGGGCTCGACGTCATCTTCATCGGCTTGGCCAGCACCGATATGCTCTACTTCGCCTCCGGGCGGCTCGGGTTGCCGGGTGCGATGTTCACCGCAAGCCACAATCCAGCCCGCTACAACGGCATCAAGCTCTGCCGGGCCGGTGCCGCCCCGGTCGGCCAGGACAGCGGGCTGGCGGAGATCCGGGTCGCGGTCGAGCTGGGCATCGGGCCGGGGCCGGGCGGCGGCGTGGTCACCGAGCGGGACATGCTCGCCGACTACGCCGAGTACCTGCGCTCGCTGGTGGACCTGTCGGGGATCCGGCCGCTGCGAGTCGTGGTGGACGCTGGTAACGGGATGGGCGGGTACACCGTGCCCGCTGTCGTCGAGGGGCTGCCGCTGCACGTCATTCCCCTGTTCTTCGAACTGGACGGGACTTTCCCGAATCACGAGGCCAACCCGCTGGATCCGGCGAACCTGGTGGACCTGCAGGCTGCCGTGTGCGAGCATGGCGCCGATCTGGGCCTGGCCTTGGATGGCGACGCCGACCGCTGCTTCGTGATCGACGAACGGGGCGATCCGGTGAGCCCCAGCGCTATCACCGCGTTGGTCGCCATCCGGGAGCTGGCCACCGAGCCCGGTGCCGCGGTGATCTATAACTTGATCACCTCGCAGGCTGTGCCGGAGATCGTCACCGAGCACGGTGGCCGGCCGGTGCGCACCCGGGTCGGCCACTCGTTCATCAAGCAGCGCATGGCGGAAACCGGGGCGATCTTCGGCGGTGAGCATTCCGCGCATTACTACTTCCGCAGTTTCTGGGGTGCTGACTCGGGGATGCTCGCCGCGCTGCACGTGCTGGCCGCACTCGGCCGGCAGCAGCGTCCGGCCTCGGCGCTGATGGCCGAGTTCAGCCGCTACGCCGCGTCCGGTGAGATCAACTCCACGGTCGTGGACCAGTGGGGCAGGATGGCGGCGGTGCGGCAGTGGTTCGCCGCGCGGGATGCCGTGGAGCTCGACGAGCTCGACGGCCTCACCGTATGGTGCCCCAACGGTTCGTGGTTCAACCTGCGCCCGTCGAACACCGAGCCGCTGCTGCGCCTGAACGTCGAGGCGCGCGACATCACAGCGGTCGAGGTGTTGCGCGACGAGGTGCTGGCACTGGTACGCGGCAACTGAGGAGGACGACGATGGCCGTGAACGTGGACGCTGCGCTGAGGGAGATCTTGGCGTGCCCGTGCCCGGCGCACGCACAGCTGCGCGACGGTACCGCCGCTGATCCCGAGACTGATGCGTTGACCTGTGCGGTGTGCGGGCGCAGCTTCCCGGTGATCGACGGCATCCCGGTGCTGCTGCTGGACGAGGCGCTACCCGGGACCGGCCCGCGCGCCGGCGGGTTGGGCGCAGGGTGACGCAATTCGACCGCGGCCACGTCCACGCCAGTCGTGGTGACAGCGGTGACGATGACTTACTCGATGACCCTGGGCGTGTGGAAGCCACCGACACCGGTGGGTTGCTCCGCGCTGCGGCCACGGCGGGTGCCCAGGTGCGTTCCACGGCTGCGGCCGCCGAGGAGGCGGGCCTGCGGCGGCTGAGCGGGGAACGTCCGCGAGCGCTGGTGCTGCTGACCCGGCCGGGTGCGCCACCGGCTGCCGCACCGCTGCTGCTCGCGCTGCTCGGATCGTCCTGCCCCGTGCCGGTGGTGACGACGCGGTCGGTCCCGATGTGGGTGGGTGCGCTGGACGTCGTGCTGGCCAACACCACCGATCCCGGGGATCGGGAGCTGGCGGAGGGCCTCGACCGCGCGGTCCGCCGGGGAGCCCGGGTGGTGCTCACCGCACCCGCCGAGGGCCCGGTCGCGGCTGCGGTAGCGGGTCGATCGGTACTGGTGGTGCCCCGGATCGAGGTACCACCAGGGCTGACGCTGCCGCGCGCCCTGACCGCCGGTCTGTTGCTGCTGGACACCCTGGGCTTGCTGGCCACCGACGCCGAGGCGTTGGCCGGTGAGCTGGACCGCGAAGCCGAGCGCGATCACGTCGCCCATGAGTCGTTGGTCAACCCCGCCAAGTCCCTGGCGTTGCGGCTGACCGCGCGAACCCCGTTGCTGTGGGGCACCGACCCCGTGGCCACCGCTGTGGCCGGGCACTGTGCCGGAGCGCTCGCCGCACACGCGGGGGTGGTGGCGCATGCCGCGGGATTCCCGGAGGCGGCAGTGCTGCCGGTGCTGCGCCAGGAGGCAACCCGCGCCGGTGGAGCCGCCGACGTATTTGCCGACCCGTTCGGCGATGTGCCACTGCGGGGTGGTGTGCCGGTAGTCCGGCCGGTGCTGCTCGGTGTGCTCGGCGATTCCCGCGACGAGCCTGAGCGCGCCGCGGCGTTGGACGCGTTGCCCAGCGCTGATGTGGTGACCGTCGACGAGGAGCTGATGGTGCGCCAGAGCGAACCGGGTGCCGCCGCGTGTGCCGCAGCGGTGCTGGCCCTACGGTTTGACTTCGCTGCGCTCTACCTCGGGCTGAGCCGGGGCGTGTTGGGTGGGCCTGGGTGGGTCGGCTCGGCCGGGCCGGTCATCAGATGAACGAGTATCCAGGTGGTAATGGAGGGGTTGTGGAGCTGTTGCGCAACGCGGTGCGGCCTTACGCATGGGGTTCCCGGACCGCGATCGCGGAGCTACTCGGCGACCCGGTCCCGGCCCCGCACCCGCAGGCGGAGCTGTGGCTCGGTGCGCACCCGGCGGACCCGTCGGTGCTGCTGCACGCCGACGGGTCCCAGACCTCTCTGCTGGAAGCCCTGCGCGCCGACCCGGATCACCACCTCGGGACCCGCTGTGCCCAGCGCTGGGGCGGCCGGTTGCCCTTCCTGCTCAAGGTGCTCGCCGCCGAGGAGCCGCTGAGCCTGCAGGCCCACCCGTCCTCGGCGCAGGCCGCCGAGGGATTCGCCCGCGAAGAGGCCCGGGGGATCCCCCGGGACGCTCCGGAACGCAACTACCCCGACCCCAGCCACAAAGCTGAGCTGATCTGCGCGCTCACCGAGCTCCACGCGCTGGCCGGTTTCCGCGACCCGCTGCGCACCGTCGAGCTGCTCGCTGCGCTGAACGTGCCGGCGCTGGAGCCCTACCGAGCGATGCTCGCAGCCGAACCGAATGCCGACGGACTGCGCACCCTGTTCACCACGTGGATCACAATGCCCGAGCCGGTGGTGAAGGCCGTGCTGCCCTGCACCCTGGATGGCTGCATTGCGCTACTGCGCCGCGACGGAGTGTACGGCGATTGTCGACAACCTCGCGATAGCGATTTTCGACAAGAGTGCCGGGTATTTCTGGAGTTGGCCGATACGTATCCGGGCGACGTCGGGGTGCTCGCGGCCTTGCTGCTCAACCACGTCGTGCTGGCGTCGGGAGAAGCGATGTTCCTCCCGGCCGGCAACCTGCACACCTACCTGCGGGGCACCGCTGTGGAGATCAGCGCTAATTCGGACAACGTGCTGCGCGGCGGCCTGACCGCCAAGCACATCGACGTTCCGGAGCTGCTACGGATACTGGATTTCTCCCACGGTGAGCTGCCGGTGCAACGCGGGGACCGGATCGGGCCGCAGGAGATCGCTTATCGCACCCCGGCCGAGGAGTTCCAGCTGACCCGGCTCGAGTGGGCCGAGGGTCAGTCGACTCCGGTCCCGCTGCGCAGCTCGTGCCCGCAGGTCCTGCTGTGCACCCAGGGATCCGCGGAGCTACGTTCCCCAGACGGCGCCCATGTCACCGTGCACCGAGGCGGCTCAGCCTGGCTACCCGCCGCCGCCCCCGACATCACGGTATGCCCAGGGCCCGGCCCAATCCAACTCTTCCGTGCCCTCCCCGGGTTCGGACCGCCATTCGGAGCCGAATAGCGATCCGAGAGCTCGGTGCGTGAGATTACAGTCACTCGTCGAGCTCTGAACGCCACTCGGCACGCTGGCGGTCGTAGCGCACCGGCCCCTGTTGGAATGTCGAGAGGTCGAGCGCGACCAGCGCCTGGTACGCCGCTGCGGGCAGATCGGCTTCCAGCACGACCTGCACCCGGGTCTCGACATCCTCAAGTATCAGTACCTTCGTGGTTTCCAGGACGCGGATCAGCTGTGTCCGGGAGCTGATACCGAGCTTGCGGTAGATGTTGCTGAGGTGATACTCGATTGTCTTGACGCTGAGGGAAAGCTCAGCTGCGGCACCGGCGTTGGTGCGACCGCGCTGGACCGCGAGGCAGACACTGAGCTCCTGCGGCGTGAGCCGCAGCTCGATGATGTCTCCGTGGGCAGGGGTCGGCGGCGTCGCGTGCCACTCCGGTATGGGCGCCAAGTCTGGGTTGTGGGACGGGACGGGCTGCGGTGGTGGCGGGATGGTGGTGTCGAAGATGCGCCCGTCGGGCGCGCGCAGGTACAGCACGGGGGTACCCCACTCCAGGGTGTCCTTCTTGGCTAGCCGCAGTGCCCGCCGAGCGCGCATGACGCTGTCGTCCACCGGTCGACCTTTGGCCACGTACTGGTAGAAGGTCTGGGCGAACCGGATCGCGGCCGAGTCCGTGATCTCGAACTGCATGGCCACCACCGCCGGGATCTCCCGGCGGATCAGCGCTGCGGCGGTGCTGGAGAACGGGTCCGAGGCGCTGCCGTGCCCGGTGTCGCAGGCATTGAGCACCACCAGGCGCAGCGGGTGGTGCTCGGCGAGTAGCCGGCTGATGTCGTCGGCGCCGACCGGGTGGGTGCGGCCTGCCTCGTCGGCCAAAGCGAGGATGCCCTCATCGGCTGCCCGGTCGTACCCGCCGTGGCCGACGAAATGGAATACGTGCCACGGGCCCCTGTCCAGGGCGTCTTCCAGATCACGGTAGGTCTGCCCGGCCACCCACTCCAGCTCCACCAACCCCTCGCGCCGCAGACTCGCCAACGCAGCCTGCAGGCGCTGTTGCTCCTGCCCGGTATCCAGCGTGTGCTGGTCACCTGGGCGGGCGACCATGCCCAGGATCCGTAGCGGCGTCGCGACCCGCAACGGCTGGCGGGGCGCCAGCACATGGGGGTAGCGCACCAGAGGCACGGTCAAGCCCAGGTAGTCCTGCTGTCCGGGATCGAACAGGAACTCCCACGGTAGCCGGGCCAGTTCTGGCGGGCGCACCCGCAGAACCAGCCGCAGCAGACAGTCGTTCGCCCGGGCGCGCTGCCTGCTGGCCACATACAAGGCGCGCACATCGTCGGCGATCAGCTCATCGAATAACCGCTGGCCCAGCTCCCGCACCGGCTGCTCGTACTCAGTGGGCGCGCGACGCATCACCACCGAGGACAGCAGCACCTTGTCCTTGATCACAGCGAGCTGATAATCGAGCTCAGCGGGGGTCAAGGACCATCGCATGTTGCTGTCAGCCTCCCCGCCCGGCGCACGGGCGAGCACCGGGTAGCGGCCCGCCGCGCCAAGGCCGATCTGCAGCTCGAAGTCGAGTGTGGTCATCCCGCCCCTCCGAGCTGGTCATCCTGCGCACTACACGCGAGCCGTCGCCGGATCTTACGGCGGACCAGCTCCGCACCTGTCGGTAGTATGTTCGGGACAACGGTGATCACTGCGGCATTGCTGGCTAACGCTGGTATCACGGTGGCGAAGTTCATCGGGTGCCTGATCAACGGGTCGTCGTCGATGCCGGTCGAGGCGGTGCACTCGGTGGCTGACACTTCCCAGGTTCGTGCGGTGTCGCGACGACGAGAGCCAGCAGTACGTGGGCCTGCTGCTCTGTGATGGTTCGGTGCTGTTTTCGCCAGAGTTCGGCCGGGTTGGTCTCCGAGCCGCTGACCAGGCACCATAGGGGTATGGATGGTCGGTTGAGGTACGCGGAGGTGCGTCCGTACGTGGTACCTGACGCACTGAGTGATCTTGCCGGGCCGACGGCGGGTGTGGTCGAGTTGCCGACTCATCTTGCGTGGTCCGGCTTGCGGGAGTATGACCTCGGCGATGATCGGCAACTCGGGTTGTTGTACGAGACGGTGATTCGGGAGTCGGTGGACGTGGCGGATGTGGTTCGCTATCTCAACGGCACTGTGTTAAGGCGAGTGTGGCGGCGGTTGTGGTTGCCCATGCGAGTGCGTCGTGTGTGGGAGCAACGGTTTACGATGTTGGCTCAGGCCGCGTAGTCGATGGATGTTCTGCACGAGCTCGCGGCGCGGGTTGGCCTAGCGGCTACTGGGCGGTTCGGTTTCGCACTGGCTGGTGGGTATGCGGTGCAGCTCCATGGTTTTCTGGAAAGACCGTCGGAAGATGTCGATCTGTTCACTGTCTCGCAAGCCGAAAGCAGTTTCGATGAAGCGGTGAGTGCTGCCGTGGCGGCGTACCTGGCTGTGGGGCTCGCGGTAGAGATCATGCGGCGCGATCCGGCTTTTACGCGTCTGGTCCTTACTGACGATCAGGGTCGCCGAGTGCGGGTCGAGTTAGGCATCGACTGGCGAGCTCACCCCCCGGTCCAGTTGGATATCGGTCCTGTGCTGCACCCCGACGATGCGGTGGCCAACAAGCTTGCTGCGTTGTACGGTCGGGCCGCTGACCGAGACTACGTTGACATAGATGCGGTGCTGCGCAGTGGCCGTTACAGCAGTGCGGATTTGTTACGCCTGGCCCGGGAAGCGGATCCTGGATTCGATGTGGCGATGTTCGCCCAGGCGTTGTTGGCCGTGGATCGCATACCCGACGAAGCCTTCGGGTGTCACGGACTCACTGCGGTAGAAACGTCCAGGCTTCGCAATCGCATGCGAAGCTGGGCGAATAGGTTGGGCGACGTCGCAGATGGACAGGAGCAATCTGACTTCGGACCCAACAATGGCAGTGGTGCTGAGTCGAGTTGAGATTGGAACGGGCTATTGCCAAGATACGAATGAACGGCTGAGGAGGCGCCGGGGTGTCAGCGGGTGGTGGGGCGACGGCGATCATCGCGGCGTTGCTGGCCAATGCCGGTATCGCGGTGGCGAAGTTCGTCGGGTACCTGGTCACCGGGTCGTCGTCGATGCTCGCTGAGGCGGCGCACTCGGTGGCCGACACCGCCAACGAGGGTCTGTTGCTGATCGGGCGCCGCAGCGCCCGGCGCGCGGCCACCGACCAGCACCCGTTCGGCTACGGTCGCGACCGCTACTTCTACTCCTTCGTGGTGGCGCTGCTGCTGTTCAGCCTCGGTGCGGTGTTCGCGCTCTATGAGGGCGCCCACAAGCTGTACAGCCACGAAACGATCAGCTCACCACTGGTCGGAATGGGGATCCTGCTGGTGGCGACCGTGCTGGAGAGCCTGAGCTTGCGCACCGCGATCACAGAGTCCCGACCGCTCAAGGGTGACGGGAGCTGGTGGCGGTTCATCAAGCGGTCCACGAGCCCGGAGCTTCCGGTGGTGCTCTTGGAAGATGCCGGCGCGCTGCTCGGACTGCTGCTGGCCTTCGGTGGCGTGGCGCTGTCGGTGCTCACCGGGAACCCGGTCTGGGACGCGCTCGGCACGCTGGGCATCGGCGTGCTGCTCGGTGCCATCGCGATCATCCTCATCGTGGAGACCAAGAGCCTGCTGATCGGTGAGGGTGCCAACCCCGACGAGCTGCGTGCTATCTGTACCGCGATGGTGGGGCGCGGCGTGGACCGGGTGATCCACCTCAAGACCCAGTACCTCGGCCCGGACGAGCTGCTGGTCGCCGCGAAGATCGCGGTGCCGGCCACCCTGTCCACCGCCGAGGTCGCCCGGGTCATCGACGAGACCGAGGCGCGGATCCGCGGCGCGGTCCCCGCCGCGCGGATCATCTACCTGGAGCCGGACCTGGACCGCACCCCCGCGAGCACCAGCTGAGCGGTACGGTCTCGACTTCGCGGCGAACCGCCGGCCGAGCCGGCAATCCAACCCAGGGAGGGGTGCGTGGTGGAATCGGTGTTGGTCGCCAACCGGGGGGAGATCGCCCGGCGGGTCATCCGCTCTGCGCGGAGCCTGGGCATACGGACCGTCGCGGTGCACTCCTCGGTGGACGCCGAGCTGCCGTTCGTCGCCGAGGCCGACGAGAGGGTCGAGCTGACCGGGCCACCCGCGCAGGCCTACCGGGACACCCACCAGCTCCTCGACGCCGCCCGCCGGGCCCGCGTGGTCGCGGTGCACCCCGGCTACGGGTTCCTGTCCGAGGACGCCGGGTTCGCCCAGGCGGTGTGTGATGCCGGCTTGGTGTGGGTCGGCCCCAGCGCCGAGGCGATCTCCGCGATGGGGGACAAGGTGGCCGCGCGGGACATCGTGGCGGCCGTCGGGGTGCCGGTGGCGCCCGGCTCGGCCGGCGCGGTGGCCACGCAGGATGCCGCGGTCACGGACGCTGAGAGGATCGGTTTCCCGGTGATGCTCAAGGCGGCCGCCGGGGGAGGCGGGATGGGTATGGCGGTCGCGGCTGACGCCGAAGCGGTGCGCGCCGAGTACGCCAGGGTCAGCGCGTTCGCCCACCGGCTCTTCGGTGACTCGCGGCTGTTCGTCGAGCGATACTTCTCGCGGGTGCGGCACGTCGAGGTGCAGGTTCTCGGGTTGGCCGACGGCCGGGTGGTGACGCTGGGGGAGCGCGACTGCTCGGTGCAGCGGCGGCACCAGAAGCTCGCCGAGGAGAGCCCCTCGCCGGCCGTCGGACCGGATCTGCGCCGCCGGATGGAGCACGCCGCCGCGTTGGCCGCCGCTGCGGTGGACTACCGCAACGCGGGAACGGTGGAGTTCCTGCTCGATACGGCCAGCGGTGAGTTCTTCTTCCTGGAGATGAACACCCGGTTGCAGGTGGAGCACCCAGTGACCGAGCTGCGTTATGGGGTGGACCTGGTGGCGGCCCAGCTGCGCATCGCCGAGGGGGCCGAACCCGGTTTCGACCTTGATGCTCCCGCCGGGCACGCGATCGAGCTTCGGGTCAACGCCGAGGACCCGAAGCGGTTCCTACCCGGCCCCGGGCCGGTCACCGAGTGGGTGGAACCGACCGGGGACGGAGTGCGGGTGGACGCCGGTTACGCGGCGGGCACCACGGTGACGCCGTTCTACGACTCGCTGCTGGCCAAGCTGGTGGTGCACGGCCGCGACCGGGAGCAGGCGCTGGCCCGGGCCCGGGTGGCGGTGGCCGGGTTCACCATCACCGGCCCGAAGTGCAATCTCCCCTTCCACGCCGAGCTACTGCAGCACCCAGAATTCGTCTCAGGCCGCTACGACACCGCCCTAGTAACCCGCATGCGCCCCTAACGCCATCCGCTGGCACCCCACAGCCGTGAACTCGACGAGACCGACCTTGACAGTGCCCGAAAACGTCCCTGGTGTCGAGTTCACGGACAGCGCCGACCGCGCCCCTGACCGCCGGGAGGAGCGACTTGAATCGGTGTTCGGCGAGGACTGGACGGAGAGGGAGCGATGACCACCTATGACGTGACGGTGTCCCGCGAGGATGAGCTGTGGGTGGCCGATATCGCGGGGATGACCGCCGCCACCGACGTACTCCGGTTCGCCGATCTGGATATCGAGGTCCGCGACTTGATCGCCGGGCTGACCGGCGCCGATCCGGATGGGTTCGAGATCCGCTGGCACCACCAGGCCGGCGACGACGATGTGAGCGCGCTGATCAGCGAGCTGACCGAGGTGGAAGCCGCCGCCGAGACCGCCATCGCCAGACGGGACGCGGTCCGACTGGAGATCATCCGGCGGTTCTCCGCGGCCGGGCTGTCCCAGCGCGTCATCGCCGACGTGCTCGGCCTGTCCCACCAGCGGGTGCACCAGCTCGCCAACGCCTCCTGACCGTGTTCAGTAGGCTCCTGGGGTAGCACACTGGTCCAGCTTGCGTGAGTACGGCCTCGGGGATGATCGGCAACTTGGGTTGTCGTACGAGACGGTGCTTCGGGAGTCGGTGGACGTGGCGGATGTGGTTCGCGACCTCAACGGCACTGTGTTAAGGCGAGTGTGGCGCCGGTTGTGGTTGCCCATGCGAGCGCGTCGTGTGTGGGAGTAACAGTTTACGACGTTAGCTCAGGCAGCGCAGTCGATGGATGCTCGGCACGAACTCACGACGCGGCTTACACGGTTAACCGCTACTGGCGTGTCCAGTGCTGGCACACAGCGTCTGAGATCTCGTCGATGGCGTCGACCTCACACGACTAGGCCCACCTCCGGTGAGACTACCACCAAGCGCGAGTAAGCATAGGGCAATCCGGATGTAGCGGTACTTGGCAGGGCCCCGGCAAAGTCGTGAAACATGGGCTGGCCTGGGGAGATTGGTAGTCTTGGCAGTCGTAGCTGACGACCCCCTACGCGTGTTGAGGCGCTTGGCCGCATGGGCTGAACTCGTTGGGCCAGGCTGGAGGCGCCGGGTTGATCACAACTTGGGGTCGGAACGGCGTGTCACCGACATGGATGCAACGAAGCTCCGCTAAGACGAGCGATCCTCCGAGATCGAGCCGTCTCGGGAGCTTCGTTGCGCGCGCAGTCTGCCACGTCCGGTTCCTCCACCTCTGACACCCCGCGGCCTGAAGACCCGATCGCCTCTGGGGCCGTCGACCCCGGAGGCGCCGAGGGCAGTTGCCGTGACCTGCTCGACGCGCTGGCCGAGGTGGTTGATCCGCGCAAACCCCGGGGGATCCGTCACCGGCTGGTGTCGATCCTGGCGTTGGCCGCGGCCGCGGTGGTCGCTGGGGCTCGGTCCTACGTCGCGGCCGGGCAATGGGCCGCGAACGCCCCGTCCGGGGTACTGGGCGCCCTCGCGGTCCGGGTCCCATCCCCGCACCGGGGCGTTCGTGGTCCCCAGCGAGTCGACCATCCCACGCGCCCTGCAGTCCTGCGACGGTGACCAGCTCGATGCGGTGCTCGGCGCCTGGCTCTACCCGCGGTTGCCCACCGAGGAGGTGCTCACCGTCGACGGCAAGACACTGCGCGGCGCGAAAGCCGGCGACGGGCGCGCGGTGCACGTGCTGGCCGCCATGCTCGCCGGGACCCGCGCCGTGCTGTCTCAACGCGAGATCCCCCAGAAGACCAACGAGATCACCTCGTTCGCCCCGCTGCTCGAGGGGCTGGACCCGACCGGCATGCCGGTCAGCGCGGACGCGCTCCACACCCAGCGAGCCCACGCCCGGTACCTGGTCGACGACAAGGGCGCGGACTACCCACTCACCGTCAAAGACAACCAACCCGGCCTGTTCGCTCAGCTCAACGCCCTGCCGTGGACCCAAGTCCCCATCGCTCACACCGAGCACGACCGCGGTCATGGCCGCATCGAGCGACGCACCATTCAGGTCCTGCCCGCCCCGGACACGATCACCTTCCCGCACGCCGCGCAGGCCTTCCTCATCGAACGCTACGTCAGCGATCTCGACGACAACCCCATCTCCGCTGTCGCGGTACTCGGCCTGACCAGCCGTCCCACCACCCGCGCCGACCCCCGACAGATCGCCACCGCGCTGCGCGCGCACTGGAGCATCGAGAACGGCCTGCACTACGTCCGCGACGTCACCTTCACCGAAGACGCCTCCCGCGTCCGCACCCGCTCCGGCCCAC
The DNA here is from genome assembly GCA_050699595.1 of Pseudonocardiaceae bacterium. Lineage (GTDB taxonomy): Bacteria > Actinomycetota > Actinomycetes > Mycobacteriales > Pseudonocardiaceae. Next base: position 46,007 of record JBOHFI010000026.1, read on the forward strand.
GGATCATGACATCGCTACGCAACCTCACCATCGCAGTCCTCCGGAGAGCCGACCACACCAACATCGCCGAAGGCCTCCGCTGGGCCAGCTACAACTTCAACAACCCGCTCACCCTGCTCGGCCTCACCTGACTTTGCCGGAGCCCTGCCCCCTTCCGTCCTCTCCGGCGCCTGCGGTTTCTCGACCCGCACCGGAGGAAACCGACAGTCCTCGGCGTTTTTCGGAACCATCCGAAGCTCCTCGACGGGCACCGGACATGGTTGTGCCCGGACTAGCGCCACAGGTCGCGACCGAGCCAGTGCCACAGGTGGCGACCGGGCCAGCGCAGGCCGAGCCCACCAGACAACTGCCAGCCCAGACGCCGGACACACCGGCCACCGCGCCCAGCAGCACTCCCACCACCGACAGCAGCCCCACTAGCGCACCCTCGGCCTCGTCAGCGAAGCGCGACAGCCTGGACGGCCACGCGCCCGCTAGCCCCGGGCCGCGCCAAAATGGATCGCCCCAGCCCGGCACGAGCGGCTGCACCCCGGCTGGCGAGAACCGGGCTGGCAAGTATTACGGCTGTGACGTCCTTCTGCGCGCGCCCGTCTACCCGTCCGGATGGCGCCAGAAGGTCACCGATGTCCCCGCCGGCGGCTACCCGTTCCTGTGCCAGTCACCCGGGGGGAAGTACTCAGTCGCGAACCACACCAACCACTGGTGGGCATGGCTGCAAAGCCGCGGTGGTGCGGCATGGGTCCCGGTCATTTTCCTCGCCGGTTCGCAGGACGACCAGCCCGAGCAGGGGCTGCCTATGTGTGACAGCTCGCCGGCCACCACGACGTCCCTCACGCCGACCACCAGCAGCCAACCCACCAGACCCTGAACTGTACCTATTCAGCAGGCACATCCAGTGATGATCGCCGGAAGTGAGGTGTGGCCGTGCACTTCTGCACGGCCACACCTCACTTCCGGCGATCAAGCTACGGTGAGAACGCGGTGAGGCCACCGAAATGGAGAACCGCCGTTGCAGTACTGACACCCACAGTGCGTCCGGCGAGCCGTCCTCGGCGCCCGCCGTAGTCCGATCTCGGGTGCTCTCAGTGCGCCGAGTTCGACATCGGAGCTGCTCAGGAGCTGGCGGACAGCGCTCCTGTCGAACTCGGCGACAGTAGAGTTGATCAGATGCACTTGCCCGGCCCGCTCTTGTCGGCGGTACCATGCTCGCTGAATGGGGTGGTTTCGACCCGCCCGTCTACCTCGAGCCCCGTGGTGTGCGGCTGCGGGCGATAGGTCAGCCCACAATACTTGAAGGATGATTCATGTTACGGGTCGCGGTGCCGAACAAGGGGTCGTTGAACGGTCCCGCCGTGCAACTGTTGAGTGTGGCCGGGTACCGGGTGGACCGCGAGCACAAGGCTTTGTTCGCCACTGACGTGACCAATGATGTACAGTTCGTGTTCCTGCGGCCGACCGATATCGCCCGCAATGTCGGGACGGGCGTGCTCGAGGTCGGCATCACCGGTCAGGATCTGCTGGCGGCCGCGGGCACCACGGAGGCGACCGTCGAGTTGCTGCCACTGGATTTCGGCGTCTCGAGGTTCTACTTCGCGGCCCCACACGGGGTGGCGGCCTCGATCGCCGATCTGGATGGGAAGCGAGTGGCCACGTCGTTCTCCGCGCTGGTCAGGCAGGCGGCGGCCAAGGCCGGTATCCACGTCGAGCTCGTCGAGCTTGACGGAGCGGTGGAGACCGCGGTCGAGCTCGGGCTCGCTGATGCCATCGCCGATGTGGTGGAGACCGGTGCCTCACTGCTGGCGGCGGGCCTGCACCCCATCGGAGAACCGATCATGCGCTCGGAGGCGGTGCTGGTACGCGGCGCGCAACGCACCTTGGAGCCGGCCGGCGAGCACGCCGTCGAGGTCCTGATCCAGCGGCTGCGGGGAGTCCTGATCGCCCGGCGGTACGTGATAATGGACTACAACTGCCCCACCGCGGCGCTGCCGGCGGCACGGGAGATCACCCCCGGCATGGAGGCCCCCACGGTCACCCCACTGGGCGAGGACGGCTGGGTCGCAGTGCGCGTGATGGTGCCCCGCGCCCACGCCCAGGCCGTGATGGACCGGTTGTGGGTCGCCGGGGCCCGAGCGATCCTGGTGACACCCCTGGAAGCCTGCCGCCTGTAACCCATCGACAATCGGTGAACCGATACGGTGCCCGCCGTGGGGCGGCTGGTGGTCATCGAGGGACTGGACGGGGCGGGCAAGCGCACCCTCGCCGACGGACTGGTCGCCGCGCTGACCGCACGGGGCTCGTCGGTGGCCCGGATGGCGTTCCCCCGTTACGACGCCGACATCCACGCCGATCTGGTGCGTGACGCGCTCTACGGGCGGCTGGGGGACCTGGCCGGCTCGGTGCACGGCATGGCCGTGTTGTTCGCCCTGGACCGGCGCGGCGCCGCCGATCAGCTGCGTGCGCTGCGGCGGCGCCACGACGTGGTACTGCTGGATCGCTACGTCGCGTCCAATGCGGCATATGGCGCAGCGCGGCTGCACGAGGACGCCGGTGGCCCCTTCGTCGACTGGATACGCGAGCTGGAGGTGGACCGGTTCGGCGTGCCGGTGCCCGATGTCCAGCTGCTGCTGCGGGTGCCGATGAGCGTCGCGGTCACCCGTGCGCAGCGCCGGGCGCAGGACGACGGCGCGCGGGCGAGGGATCTTTATGAGACCGACCGCGGGCTGCAGGCGCGGTGCGCGGCCGTCTATGACGGGCTCGCCGCCGGTGGCTGGCTCGCCCCCTGGGTTGTCGTCGACGGCGGTGCCGGAATGGGCCCTGCCGGGCCCACGTTCAGCGACGTGGTGCTGCGGATGCTCGGCTGATAAGGCCCCGGGTGGTCGACGACACCGCCGGGCTGGCTGGAGCCTCGCGCGCGGTGCCACGACGGGCAATGCCACGATGGTGTGCATGGCGGCTCGTGTGCTCGTGGTGGAAGATGACCCCGCATCGGCTGAGATGTTGGCTATCGCGCTGCGCCAGGCGGGCTTCGAGACCGCGGTGGTCGGCGAGGGGCCTAAGGCGATGCCCGCGCTGCGTGAGCTGAAGCCGGATCTGGTGCTGTTGGACCTCATGTTGCCTGGCATGAGCGGTATCGAGGTGTGCAAGGCGATCCGCGCCGAGTCCGATGTCCCGATCGTGATGCTCACCGCCAAGAGCGACACCGTCGACGTGGTGCTGGGTCTGGAGTCCGGCGCCGACGACTACATGGTCAAGCCGCCCAAGACCCAGGAGCTGGTGGCGCGGTTGCGTGCCCGGTTGCGCCGCATCGAGGCCGACCCCGCCGAACAACTCACCATCGGCGACCTGGCCATCGACGTGCCCGGTCACCAGGTCAGCCGGGATGGCACGCTGATCTCGCTGACTCCTCTGGAGTTCGACCTGCTGCTCGCGCTGGCCCGCAAGCCGCGGCAGGTGTTCACCCGCGAGGTGCTGCTGGAGCAGGTATGGGGCTATCAGCACGCCGCGGACACCCGATTGGTCAATGTGCACGTACAGCGGCTTCGTTCCAAGGTCGAGCGGGACCCCGAGCATCCGGAGGTGGTGCTCACCGTGCGCGGCGTCGGGTATAAGGCCGGCACGCCGCGGTGAGGCCGCTCGCCGGCTGGGCGGCTGGTGGGCTGCGCCTGGCCGCTGGAGTGGCCGGTGAGCTGTCCGCGATGTTCGGCGCGAGGTGGCGCCGTTCCCTGAACGTCCGGGTGGTGAGCAGCACCGTGATGCTGTCCTCCACCGTGGTGCTGGTGCTGGGCATGGTGTTGCAGGCTCAGCTCGCCCAGCGGCTGATCGAGAGCAAGACGCAGGCCGCGTTGGCGCAGGCCGAGAACAGCAGGGTCCTGGTGGAGTCCGAGCTGGGCGCGGTGGATCCCACCTCGGCGTCGTTGGCCGGCAGGCTCACCACCACCGTCGATCGGCTGACCAACCCCGACCCCACCGGTACGCCGTCCGCGACGGCAGGCGCCGGCGCTTACGAGCCGGTGCTGGTGGACGGCGGCGGCCCGCCGGGGGTGGCCGGCACTGGGCAGAAGATCGGCCCGCTGGCGGACGTCCCCTCGGTACTGCGCTCCGCGGTGGAACGCGGCGCGCTCGCCCACAAGATCACCACAGTGCGACGGGGCTCCACGTCGGTGATCATGTTGGTCGTCGGCATGCCCGTCGCCAGCGCGGGTCGCACCATGCAGCTCTACCTGCTGTTTCCGCTCACCGCCGAGCAGCGCACGCTGACTCTGGTGCAGTCCACCCTGGTGCTCGGTGGGGTGGTGCTGCTGGTGCTCATCGCGGGCATCGTCAGTCTGGTGATCCGACAGGTGGTGGTCCCGGTCCGCCAAGCCGCCGAAGTCGCCGAGCGCTTCGCCCACGGCCACCTGGAGGAGCGCATCCCGGTCGTCGGGGAGGACGACATGGCCCGATTGGGTACCTCGTTCAACGAGATGGCCGCCAGCATCCAGCGCCAGATCCGCCAGCTGGAGGAGTTCGGTGAGCTGCAGCGTGGTTTCACCTCCGACGTCTCCCACGAGCTGCGCACCCCGCTGACCACCGTGCGGATGGCCGCCGATCTGCTCTACGACTCGCGCGAGCGGCTGCACCCGGCGCTGCACCGTCCGGTCGAGCTGCTGGTGAGCGAGCTGGACCGGTTCGAGGCGCTGCTCGCCGACCTGCTGGAGATCTCCCGGTTGGACGCCGGGGTCGCCGAGCTGTCCGCGGAGACGGTCGATGTGCGTGCCACCGTGGCGCAGGCGGCGGCCTCGGTGCGCGCGGTGGCCGACCGTGCCGACACCCCGCTGGAGCTGGATCTGCCGGTGGCGGAGGTGCTCGCCGAGATCGACTCGCGGCGGGTCGAGCGAATCGTGCGCAACCTGCTCACCAACGCGCTGGACCACGGCGAGGGTCGCCCGGTCCAGGTGACCGTCGCCGCGGACTCCGACGCGGTCGCGGTGCTGGTGCGCGACCACGGCATCGGCCTGCTGCCAGGCCAGCAGGATCTGGTGTTCACCCGATTCTGGCGCGGCGACCCCTCGCGGGACCGGCGGACCGGGGGCACCGGACTCGGACTGTCGATCAGCCTGGAGGACGCCCGGTTGCACGGGGGCTGGCTGCAGGCCTGGGGTGAACCCGGCCGCGGCAGCGCCTTCCGGCTCACGCTGCCTCGAAACCGGGGCACCGAGCTCACCGGCAGCCCCCTGCCGCTAGGCCCCGGCAACGCCCCGGCGCCCGATGCCGCGGTGCCGGCTGGACCGGGGCGCCCGTGATGCGCCGGCGCCTGATCACCACCCTGCTCGCTGCGGTGTTTGTTTGTGGGTCAGGGGCGCTCGCGGGATGCGCGGCGGTCCCGCCGAGCTCGGATCTGCAAGTGGTGCGCTCCATGCCGGTGGGTTCGCGACTGGTCTCACCGGCCGGTCCGGAGCGGGGCGTGGACCCGTTCCGGCTGGTCCGTGAGTTCATCGGGACCACCGGTAGCCCGGGAGGTGGGCACGCCGCGGCCCGCGCTTTCCTGTCCCGGGACGCGGCGGCGAGGTGGAACGACCGAGCCGGCCTGACCGTGATCGAGGATTCCCCCGGGGCCGCTCCCCAGGCCGGCCCCGCCGCCGGGGTCCGCCGCATCCGGGTGGGGGGCTCCCGGCTGGGCGAGCTCAGCGCGGACGGCAGCTTCATCCCGGCGGCGGGGACCTTCTCCATCCCGCTTGACGTGGTCTCCGAGCATGGCGAGTGGCGGATCTCCAACCCCCCGCCCGGTGTGTTGGTGGAGGCCGCCGCCTTGCAGCGCAACTATCGCCAGGTTCGGGTCTGCTTCGTCGACCCCAGCCGCGGCACTCTCGTGCCCGACCTGCGCTGGGTGCCCGCTCAACCGGCGCCCACGCTACCTGGACGAGTGTTGGACATGCTGCTCGCCGGCCCGTCGGCGCGGCTGTCCGGTGCCGTCCGGTCGGCGATCCCGGACGGGACCCGGCCCAGATCCAACGTGCTGGTCAGCCGCTCCGGACGGACCGTGATCAACCTGAGTGGCCTGGACGCGCTGACCGAGCAGCAACGGCGGCTGGTCGTCGCACAGATCGTCTGCTCCCTGGACGGCCTGGTTCCCTCCCCGCTGCGGCTGCTCGCCGACGGCGAGCCGATAGTGGCCGGGCAGGCGGAGTGGCGCCTGGCCGACATCGCTTCCTACGCCGCGCCGGCCGGGCCGCGGCCGGACGTGGCCGGGCAGGTGGTCCTCGGTGGTCGGCTGCGCGGGCTGGACGGCATCCCGGCGCTGGGACCCGCCGGAACCGGCCAGCTCACCGTGCTCAGCGCGGCCCGCTCGAATCCGGGCGGGGAGCTGCTGGCGGCCGTGGTAGCCGGCCCGGACGGGCACCCGCAGCTGCGGGTGGGCCCATTCGGCGGGAATCTGGTGGCGGTGCCGTTGGACGCGGTGACGATGACCCGGCCCACCTGGCGGTCCTCCGGTACCGAAGTGTGGACCGTGATCAACGGTCGCGCGGTGGTGGGCGTGGCGCTCTCCGGCGCCGGCCCGCCGTTGGCCTACCCGGTCGACGCCACGGAGCTGACCCGGTTAGGCCCGCTGTCGCAGCTGCGGCTGTCCCGGGACGGGGTGCGGGTGGCTGCGGTGATCAATGGGAAGCTGGTGGTGGCCGCGGTGGTGACCGAGTCGGGCACGGTCAGCCTGCGCCATCCGCAGGTCTTGCGAGACGGCAGCCTGCCGCCCACCGCGAGTGTGGACTGGGCGCGTCCAGAGGTTCTGGTGGTGGCCTCCGCCGGACCGTCCCCACAGGTGTTCTCGGTGTCCGTGGACGGGCTGACTCTTCGGCAGTTGTCCAGCACCAACCTGACCGGCCCGCTGACCGACACCGTCGCCGCACCCGGCCGTGACGTGCTGGTGGCGGACGCCACCGGGTTGTGGGCGTATTCGGACACCCAAGAGGTGTGGGAACCCCTGCTCGGCGGGATCGGCCCCGGCGCGGTACCCCTATACCCCGGTTGACCGGTTCGCGCAAGCCGGGCGTCTGCGCGGTGGGGATGGCCGGGGCCGTGGTGCACAACCGTGCCGCCGGCGGGCTGTTCTGAGGCGTCGTGGCGGCAGGCTGCGGCACGCTGGTGAGGTGCTGCGACCATTGCTGGACCTGCTGCTGCCCGTCGAGTGCGGCGGTTGCGGGGTGCCGGGCCCGCTGCTGTGCACCGACTGCGAGGTGCTGCTGGGAGCGCCGGTCCGGGTGCATCCGCTGTGCCATCAGGCCGGCCCGCCGGTGTACGCGCTGGGCAGCTACCGCGGCCGGTTGCGTGCCGCGCTGCTGGCCTACAAGGAGCGGGGCCGCCGCGACCTCGCCGGACCGCTCGGCGGCGCGCTCGCCTCCGCGCTGCTTCACCTGCGGCTGCGCCCCGACGGCGGCAGTGTGGAATTTCCGCCCGGGTCCGGCGGCGTTGGATGTCCGCCCGGGTCCGGCGTCGACGCGGTGTGGCTGGTGCCGGTGCCGTCTCGGCGGTCGGCGGCGGCTCGGCGCGGCGGGCAGCACGTCGAGCTGCTGGCACAGCGGGCGGCCGCCGCGCTGGCCGGCATGGGTGTCGCCGCCGCGGTCGCCCCGGCGTTACGAGTGTCCTCCGGGGTGCGCGACTCGGTCGGCTTGGCGCCGCCGGCTCGGCAAGCCAATCTGGCGGGTCGAGTGCTGGTGCGCCGGGCCGGTCTGCCGCCCGCCGGTACGCCCGTCGTGCTCGTCGATGATGTGGTGACCACTGGGGCGACTGCCGCGGCGTGCACCGCGGCGTTGCTCCGGATGGGTGTCGAGATACCGGCGATCGTGGTGCTCGCCGCGGCTGGTCGTCACACACCGTTGTGATCATCGGCTGGTGATGCCAACCACCGAGTTGACCCTGGGACACGGGGCCTCAGGCTCTGGCGGGAGCACCCAGGGCGGACTACCGTCCTGGCATCAGCATCGCCGAGAGTTCCGTAAGGAGGCGAGAGCGCCATGGTCCTGACGCCGGCGGCTGAATGATCATCGCGGGTGGACCCCCGCTGTGCACCATCCCAGTACGATCACCGCAGTGCCCCCGGCGTCGTGTAAGTCCCTGTTGGACAACGCAAGGAGGTCGCCCTGTGAACATTGTTGTGAAGGGTCGTAACGTCGAGGTACCCGATCATTACAGGGTGCATGTCACCGAGAAGCTCGCCCACGTCGAACGGTACGACAACAAGGCCGTCCACTACGACGTCGAGCTGTTCCACGAACCCAATCCCCGGCAGTCCAAGAGCTGCCAACGGGTGGAGATCACCGGTCGGTGTCGCGGGCAGGTGGTCCGCGCGGAGGCGTGTGGTGCGGATTTCTACGCCGCTCTGGACGTCGCGGTGAGCAAGCTGGACAACCGGCTGCGCCGGGTCGCGGACCGCCGTAAGGTGCATTACGGACGCCGCAACCCCACCTCTGTCGCCGAGGCCACCGCGCCGCTGGCGGCCACCCTGGTCCGCGACATCCCCACTGAGTCCCCGGATATCCCCTCTGATGCTCAGCGCAACGGCCATCGCCACCGGACGGGCCTGCTCGCCGCACCCGATCCGGAATTCGACTACGAGCTGCCCAACCAGCGGCGGGAGTCCCCGGACGCCCCGGAGGACGCCCAAGGGCCGGGTCGCATCGTCCGGCGTAAGCGGCACTGCGCCAGACCCATGACCGTCGACGAGGCGCTGTACGAGATGGAGCTCGTCGGTCACGACTTCTACCTGTTCTCCGACGCCGGCTCCGGCCTGCCCAGCGTGGTCTACCGCAGACACGGCTTCGACTACGGCGTGATCCAGCTGTTCTGACCCGCCGCGCCACACCATGGGGGCGACATGGAGACATACCGGGGCCTTCAACGTCCCGGTATGTCTCCATGTCGGGGTGTTGAGCTGCGCTGATAACGCCAGGGGCGGCGCTGGGCATACGATGGCGCGCAGACCGGCGGCGCTGGCGGGCCGTGCGGCACGCCACAGGCCGCCCGTCGCCGACCCGCGCCCGACACGCGTGCCCCGATACGAGTGAGGTCTCCCACGGTGGTCCTGTCCCGACTACTCCGCGCCGGCGAGCACAAGACCGTGCGCCGGTTGCGCTCCATCGCCGATCACATCAACGGCCTGGAGGACGACGTCGCCGGTCGCTCCGACGCCGACCTGCGCGCCACGACCGACGATTTCCGCCAGCGCCACGGCCGGGGCGAGTCGCTGGATGAGCTGCTGCCTGAAGTGTTCGCGGTGGTCCGGGAGGCCGCCAAGCGGACCCTGGGTCAGCGGCACTTCGACGTCCAGCTGATGGGCGGCGCCGCGATGCACCTGGGCAACATCGCCGAGATGCGCACCGGTGAGGGCAAGACGCTGACCTGCGTGCTGCCCGCCTATCTCAACGCGATCGCCGGCAACGGCGTGCACGTCGTCACGGTCAACGACTACCTCGCCAAATTCCACGCGGAGTGGATGGGCCGCGTGCACCGGTTCCTCGGCCTGGAGGTCGGGGTGATCCTGTCTCAGATGACCCCGGACGAGCGGCGGGTGGCCTACCACGCCGACATCACCTACGGCACGAACAACGAGTTCGGCTTCGACTACCTGCGTGACAACATGGCCTGGAGCCTCGACGACTGCGTCCAGTGCGGGCACAGCTACGCCATCGTGGATGAGGTCGACTCCATCCTCATCGACGAGGCCCGCACCCCGTTGATCATCTCCGGGCCCGCTGACCAGTCCTCCCGCTGGTACGGCGAGTTCGCCCGGCTCGCCCCGATGCTCAAGCGCGACGTGCACTACGAGGTGGACGACCGCAAGCGCACCGTGGGCGTCTCCGAGGAGGGCGTCGCGCTCGTCGAGGACCAGCTGGGCATCGAGAACCTCTACGAGGCGGCCAACACGCCGCTGGTCGGCTATCTCAACAACGCGCTCAAGGCCAAGGAGCTGTTCACCAAGGACAAGGACTACATCGTCCGGGCCGGCGAGGTGCTCATCGTCGACGAGTTCACCGGCCGGGTGCTGCACGGCCGGCGGTACAACGAGGGCATGCACCAGGCCATCGAGGCCAAGGAGAAGGTGGAGATCAAAGCCGAGAACCAGACCTTGGCGACGATCACGCTGCAGAACTACTTCCGGCTCTACGACAAGCTCGCCGGGATGACCGGCACCGCGCAGACCGAGGCCGCCGAGCTGCTCCAGATCTACAAGCTTGGTGTGGTGTCGATCCCCACCAACCAGCCGATGGTCCGCCGGGACCACGGTGACCTGGTCTACAAGACCGAGGAAGCCAAGTTCAACGCCGTGGTGCACGACATCGCGCAGCGGCACGCCAAGGGCCAGCCAGTCTTGATCGGGACAGCGAGCGTGGAGCGTTCCGAGCACCTGTCCAAGGCGCTGGTGGCGGCCGGCATCCCGCATTCGGTGCTCAACGCCAAGCAACATGAGAAAGAGGCGATGATCGTCGCCGAGGCCGGCCGCAAGGGCGCGGTCACCGTGTCCACCAACATGGCCGGTCGCGGCACCGACATCGTGCTGGGCGGCAGCCCGGAGTTCCTCGCTGACACCGCGCTGCGGGCCCGCGGGCTGGACCCGGTGGAGACTCCCCAGGAGTACGAGGCCGTCTGGGGGACCGCGGTGAGCGAGGCCCGCGCCGAGGTGCAGGCCGAGGCCAGAGAGGTCATCGCCGCGGGGGGGCTGTATGTGCTGGGCACCGAGCGGCACGAGTCGCGGCGCATCGACAACCAGTTGCGCGGTCGCTCCGGGCGGCAAGGTGACCCCGGCGAGTCCCGGTTCTACCTGTCCTTGCGCGATGAGCTGATGGTGCGGTTCAACGGCCCGCTGGTCGAGTCCATCATGACCCGGCTGCGGATGGAGGACGACGTCCCGATCGAGGCCAAGATGGTCAGCCGGGCGATCCAGTCCGCCCAGACCCAGGTCGAGCAGCAGAACTTCGAGATCCGCAAGAACGTCCTGAAATACGACGAGGTCATGGACCTGCAGCGCAAGGTGATCTACGCCGAGCGCCGCCGGGTGCTCGAGGGGGAGGACCTTCGCGAGCAGATCGAGCACATGATGACCGATGTGATCACCGCATACGTCAACGGCGCCACCGAGAACGGGTACGCCGAGGACTGGGACCTCGATGAGCTGTGGTCGGCGCTCAAAGCGCTGTACCCGGTCGGCATCAAGTACGAGTCCATCGCCGACGACACCGGTGACCTGACCCGCGAGTCCCTGACGGCGGCCGTGCTGGACGACGCGCGGGCCTCCTACGCCCGCCGCGAGGCGGAGCTCGAGCAGATGGCCGGCCCGGGGGCGATGCGGGAGCTCGAGCGCCGTGTGGTGCTCTCGGTGCTGGACCGCAAGTGGCGCGAGCACCTCTACGAGATGGACTATCTCAAGGAGGGCATCGGTCTGCGTGCGATGGCCCAGCGCGACCCGCTGGTGGAGTACAAGCGCGAGGGCTTCGAGATGTTCAGCGCGCTGCTGGAGGCGCTGAAGGAGGAGTCCGTCGGGTTCCTGTTCTCCGTGCAGGTCCAGGTCGCCGAGCCGGAGCTTGTGGAGGACCCGGTGCCGGCTCCGCTCGCCACCGCGGCGGTTGGCTCCGCGCCGCTCGCCTCGGTACCGGCCGGCTCCGCGCTCTCGCAGCTCGACGTCCAGACCGGCGACGGTGCTGTTCCCTCGGCCGCGCTGGGTGTGGGGGCCGGCCTGAACGGCGTGGCTGGGCCCACGCCCCGGCCGCTGGTCTACACCGGACCGGCCGAGGATGGCGGCACCGAGGTGCACGGCGGCACGCACGCCGGCACCGGCGCCGGGGAGCCCTCCCGCAACGCCCCCTGCCCGTGCGGCTCAGGCAAGAAGTACAAGCGCTGCCACGGAGCCCCCACCACTGCCCACCCCTGACCCACCCCTGACCCGCCCGGCGTCGCGACGAACAGGTCGCTGGTAGCGTCGCCGCCGCGATGCGCACTGACGATCACGATCGATGTGGGGACTGACGCCTACCATGCTTGACAAGCGCTTCATCCGGGAGCACCCCGATGCGGTGAGGAGTGCCGTCCGCGTCAAGGGCGTGGACGTGGATGTCGATGAACTGCTTGAGCTCGATGAGACGACCCGCAAGCTCCAGCATGAGGTGGATCAAGGGCAGGCCAAGAAGAAGGCGTTCTCCAGAGACTTCGCGAAGGCGGATGAGGCGCGTCGTGCGGAGCTGCGGGCGGAGAGCACGGAGCTCGACGAGCAGCTGAAGCAGTTGCGCGACGCTCTCACCGACGCCGGCGCCCGGCTGAACACTCTGTTGCTGATCACCCCCAACATCCCGTGGGACGGGGCTCCCATCGGTCCCGACGAGTCCGCCAACGTCACCATCACCACGTGGGGGCAACCGCCGGAGTTCGATTTCCCGCCGCTCGACCACGTGGAGCTGGCGGAGAAACGCGGCTGGGCGGAGTTCGCTCGCGCGCGGAAAGTGGCCGGCGAACGCGCCTACGCCCTGACCGGTGATCTGCTCATGCTGGAGCGCGCCGTGCACTCCTACGCCCTGGATTTGCTCATCTCCCAGGGTTTCACGCCGATCTCAGTACCGGCGCTGGTCAAGGAAGCGGCCCTGGTCGGCAGCGGCATGTTCCCCAAGGGCCGTGAAGAGACCTATGAGCTCCCAGCCGACGACGCGTTCCTGGCTGGTACGGCCGAGGTCGCCCTGGTCGGCCTGCACTCCGATGAGATCCTCGACAAGAAGCGGCTGCCGATCCGCTACGCGGGCATCTCCCCGTGCTTCCGGCGTGAGATCGGCAGCGCCAGCCGCGACGTGCGCGGCCTGCTGCGGGTGCACCAGTTCGAGAAGGTCGAGCAGTTCGTGATCTGCGAGGCCGACGCGGCTGAATCGGCGCGGTGGCACGTGGAATTGCTGGCCTCAGCTGAGCGGATACTCCAGGATCTCGGGCTCCATTACGAGGTCGTCGAGTGCGCCACCGGCGATATGGGCCTCGGTAAGTTCAGGATGAACGACATCAACACCTGGTTTCCCTCGCTCGGCCTCCTGCGGGAGACGCACAGCTGCTCGACTCTGCACGACTGGCAAGCCCGGCGCGCGAATCTGCGCTACCGCGACTCAGACGGCAGGATCTGCTTCGCGCACACGCTGAACAACACAGCGGTGGCCACACCCCGACTACTCGCCGCCCTCATCGAGAACCACCAGACCAAAGACCACGAGGTCCGCATCCCCCCGGTCCTTCGCCCCTACCTCAAAAACCGCGACATTCTCTAACCCCCAACCCGCCTCACCCCCTCGGGCGGAGTGCGCTCAGCCTCCCGAACTCAACAAGAGCGCTCTTCTGAACGGTCCGGCCAGCTCCCCTGTCGAGTTCGGGAACGGCAGGGCTTATCGGCCGTTCGGATCGACGTTGATCCAGATCAGGTGGGCGGTGATGTGGGGGGCGTGGTTGAACGCGCGCATCACTCGTTCGGGTGATCGCAGGCTCAGGTGCAGGCTGCGATCCACGGCGAAGGCCTTCACGCGGTTCTCGAACGCCATGCCCCAGGCCGCGACCCGGATATCCACCCGCTCGCCGTACTCCTGCACCACGGCGAACAGCCTCGGTGCCTCCTCGGCCACCAGATCGTTGATCTCTTGGGCGAACTCCGCCTCGTCGCACAGCGGAGCGAGCGTGGCCGGGTCGACCGCCGTGGGTTCCTGCTCTGACTGCACTGCCATCATGGCCTCCTTGGTTGCTGATCTGGACTGACTGTAGAGTCGTCTGGACTGTCCGTTTTATCAAGTGGACAGTCCATATATCATCCGTGTGGGTTATTGTGCTGTGCCATCAGCACCCGGGAGGTGGTCATGACGGAGGGCCTGGACGCCAGCGGGTCCGTCGTGCGTCGCTGGCAGCTCGCCGCCGCCCTCAAGGCGCAGCGTGAGCAGGCCGAGCTCACCCAGGAGCAGGCGATCGACCGGCTGGGCACGGGGGAGGGGAAGTGGTCGAGATCGAAGCTGTCGAGGGTGGAGAACCGCGAGCACCACGTCAAGCCGCGCGAGGTCGAGCAGCTCCTCGACGCCTACGGCGTCACCGACACCGAAACCCGCGACGCCTTGGTGCGGCTCGCGGCGCCGCCTCGGGAGCGGGGCTGGTGGCTCAGCTTCGGCGAGCTTCCCGAGGACTGGCGGCCGTTCCTGGGCTTGGAGAGCGGCCTGATCGGGCTGCGGGATTTCCAGAACCAGCTGGTCCACGGCCTGCTGCAGACCGCCGACTACGCCCGGGCACTCGCCATGTCGATCAACCCGGGCGTGCTGGGTCCGGCTGAGCTGGAGCGCCGGGCCGCGTTGCGGATGGCCCGGCAGCAGATCCTCCCCAAGGATCCGCCGCCGCAGCTGCACTTCATCCTGGACGAGACGATCCTGCAACGGCTGATCGGCGACCGGATCGTGATGCACGACCAGATGCGCAAGCTGCTGGCGGCCACCGAGCAGCCGAACATCACCGTCCAGGTGCTGCCCCGCGACGCGGGTGGCAGTCCCGGATTGGAGGGACCGTTCACTCTGCTCACCCTGCCCGCCCCCATCCCGGACATCGGCTACACCGAGGGCCCGGCGGGGACTCTCTACGTCGAAGACCGGGACCGGGTGCGATACTGGGTGTTGCGCTTCGGCATCCTGACCCAGCGGGCGCTGCCCTGCCAGGAGTCCGCTGAGTTGATCGCCGAGGCGATGCACAACTACGAGTGACCCGATGGAGGTCAGCGGATGACCAGATTGGAGCCCCTGGCCCAGGTCCAGTGGCGCAGGAGCAGCTTCTGCGGTGACACCGGTGGCAGCAACGGAGGTATGTGCGTCGAGGTGGCCGCGCTGCCGGACGGCCGGATCGCCGTCCGCAACAGCAACCACCCCGACGCCGGTGCCGTGCTCTTCACCCGCGCCGAGATGCACACCTGGATCAAGGGCGTCAAGTCCGGCGAGTTCGACGACCTCGCCTAGCTGTGTTCATCTGACCCGCCGGAGGCGTACGGGGGTCGAGGAGGCCGTTGGGGTTCGGGGTGTCGGTCAACGATCGTTTCCCGACGGCCGTCACGTTGTGTCAGTGTCGTCGGGCCTGGATGAGCCAGCTCGCCGAGTCGTAGAGCACGCCCCGCTCGGTGTTGTGGTCGGCGAGGTTGGCTCGCAGGTTCTCTAGCGCGAGAATCCTGGTGTCGGGGTCGAGGTCGCGCACCATCCCGGCGTGTTGGTCGGAGACGAACTGGAAGGCGTTGTCGGTGTTCGGGCCGAAGTACATGGGCTCGCTGAGACCCTGTAGCTGCACGTCGGAGAAACCGGCCTCGGTCAGCAGTGATCGCACCCGGTCCGGGTCGCTCAGGGCGAACGGGCTCGGCGCGTCCGATGGCGGGGCCGGCAGCGCACGACCAGCACCGAGAGCGGTGAAGAAGGCGCTGAGCCACTCGTTGCACTCGAACGGTTGCCACGTCAGAAGGACGAGGCGCCCGCCGGGCCGTAGGGCTCGGGCGATGTTGGTGAACGCGGCGATGGGATCACCGAAGAACATCGCCCCGTGCCTGCTGATCGCGAGGTCGAAGCTGCGGGCGGAGAAGGGGTGGACCTGCGCGTCGGCCTGCTGGAAGGTCGCGTTCACCACCTGCTCGCTCTCGGCTCGCCGGCGAGCGAGTTCGATCATCTGTGAAGACAGGTCCACTCCCAGCGCCGATCCGGCGGTGGCGCACCGAGCGGCGTCTCGGGTGGTCTGGCCGCTGCCGCAGCCGACGTCCAGCACGGTCGCGGTCTCCTCGATCGCTGCCGCGGCGAGGAACTGACCGCGGTAGGCGGCGACCCCCTCGTCGAAACGGTCGGCGTGGGCGGCCCAGAAGGCACCCGCGTCGCCGTCCCAGTTGCCAAGCTGTTCGGCGTTGGACGGGTCGACCGACTCTGTGGTGCTCACCAGCCCAGGCTCCCAGACTGCTCGAGGAGACAAGCTGAGCGGCACCGGCCCTGCTACCAACAACGTGACTTACTGTAACCGCGTACTCATAGCGCGCGCCGTCTCGCACACGGCTGTACGTGTTGTGTGTCTGGTGTCGCGCGGAGCCTTCGGCCAGGCTGTTGGGATGATCTCGATCGAGGACTACCTCGCCTTCGTGGACGACGCGCTCGATGGCATGGTGAGCATTGTCGGCGAACTCGGCGACGAACGCGCCAACCGCCGTCCCGACATCCCTGGCGCCAACTCGCCCTACATCATCCTCACTCACTGCCTGGGTGTGATGGAGTATTGGGGTGGTTACATCGTCGCCGGGCGTCCTGTGGAGCGGGACCGAGCCGCGGAGTTCCGCGCGGCCGGCCCGGTCTGCGGCCTTGTCGAGCGGGCCGGCCGCGCACGCCAACAGCTGCGGACGGATACCGCGAATGTCGACCCATCCGCCCTACCCCGGGGCACACCACGCCCAGAGGATGTCGAGCTGCCACTGGGCAGGACTCAGGGTGGTGCTCTGGTGCACATCTACGAGGAACTCGCTCAGCACCGCGGACACATGGAGATCACCCGGGACCTGCTGCTGGCGCCCTGGGCGCAGAGCACTCCCACGAAGCGCGCAGCCCCTGGACAGTGAATCGGCACCTCTCGAGGTGCTTGGTAGCTTGGGGCCATGGAGCAGCGGGTCAGCCTGGTCACGCTGGGCGTCGCCGACGTGCAGCGTGCCCGGGCGTTCTATGAGCAGCTCGGTTGGCAAGGACAGGAAGTCGAAGAGACCGTGTTCTTCCAGGCCGGCGGCATGGCGCTAGTCCTGTGGGGTCGCGACAAGCTCGCACTCGACTGCGGCGCCACCGACCAGCAGACGGCTGGTTTCAGCGGCGTCTGCCTCGCTCACAATGTTCGGTCCGAAGCAGAGGTCAACGAGGTCATCACGGAGGCGGAGCGTGCGGGGGCCACGGTCACCCGGCCTGCGGCCACGACGTTCTATGGCGGCTACGCGGGGGTCTTCAGCGACCTCGACGGCCACGCCTGGGAGATCGCCCACAACCCGGGCTTCCCACTCGCGGAGGACGGCTCGATCACCATCCCCGACTTCAGCGATCTTTAGCTGCCAGCACACAGCGGCGGAGCCTGGGTCGTAGGCGCCGCCCCTAGCCGGTGTGTCAGGGCAGTTCCTCGACCTCTACTTCGGGATCGAGTTTACGCAAGGACCCTGGATCTGCGGTGAGGATCGCCCATCCTCGCCGCCGCCAGCACCAGACGACGTGGGCCGCAGCCAGGTCACCTCGACCGTCGGTGGCGGCGAGGAGAAGCCCGACTTCGTGGGCGGTCGGCGGGTCGAGGATCTCGACCACGGTGTTCGGTAGGCCGAGCAGTACCTCAAGGACCGGGTGGTCCTGGGCTGGGATCCGGGCCCAGGCCGTGGTCAGGGCGGTGGTGGGTACCACCAGGACGTTGCTTTGCTCGACCGCCGCCCAGACCAGTGCCCGGGCGTAGACCGAGCGGCCGGTGGCGAAGTGCTCCAGCGCGGAGGTGTCGAGGATCCGCCCGCCGATCACGCCAGGCGCGCCGCTGGGTTGCTCCCCAACGCCAGGCGGGCGGCGGCAAGCTCCTCGGCCGGCGGCGTGCCACCGAACACCCGTTCCAGCTCGGCCAGCGCGTGCTGCCGCTCGGCCTTGGCGCTGACGGCGTCTGCGATGTAGGACGACACGCTCGCCGCAGCGCCGGTTTCCACGGCTCGCCGGGCCTCCGCAGCCAACTCCACCGGCAAGCTCACCGTCACTCGCTCGTCCATACCTGCACGCTATCCCATGCATACTCGCCCGAGGCGAGCACCTGGAGGCGCGCTGCGGCGAGTACATGCTTCGTCCGGTCGCTCGCCGCCGTTCGGCGGCGTGCGCACTGCCCTTGGTGCACAGTCGAGAGGTGGCCGACTACCGCGGGATCTGGTTATCCGGCTAGCCATTCTGGTGTCCCCACTGGTGATCGTCGACGGCCGCGAAACGGCGGTTGGACGTCGTCCGGTCAGCCAAGCCACAGCACGAGGATCACGTGGACCTCGTGCGCTGACGGATCTGGGCCTTCATCTCCTCGCCCGAGATGCTGCCTTCCGGTGCCTTGCCGGTGGCCAGAGTGCGCGCTGCGGTGGCCAGCATCCGCACGTAGGTGCCGGGGTTCTTCAACTCGGCGTAGGCGAAGTGCCGCCACTTGTGCAGCAGCTCGTGCACGGGGGTGAGGTTCTTGGCCTGCTTCGCCTCGTCTAGCGCGATTTCCCACTCGGTGTCGAACGCGGCGGCGACATCCGGCGTCAGACACGCGCGGATGGCCTGCGGGTCCGGTGACGGCGGAACTGACTCGTGGTCCGGTGGCAGTCGTCTACCGCCCGTCTCGGTCGGGCGGTCTCGCCGCCGCTGACCGGAAGTGTGCGGCCGTCTCCGTGAGAGGGACCCGGGTCTGTTCGCCGGACTCCATGTCTCGCACGGTGACCTCGCCGGTTTTCTGTTCTTCTGGGCCGTAGATCACGACAGACCGGGCGTGCTGGTCGTTGGCCCATTGCAACTGCCTGGCGAGTTTGCCTGAGGAACCGAGGTAGACGCCGGCGCGCAGGCCCAGGGCCCGGATCTCGCCGGCCAGCCGCATGATGTCCGCTTGCGCCCCGAGGACCGTGAGCGCGACGTCCAGGCCGCGCTGGTCGGCGGGCGCTGCGACGGCCTGGGTCGCCAGGATGCGCTCGATGCCGATGGAGCCACCGCAGGCGGGCACGTCCGGGCCGCCCAACTGAGCGACCAGGCCGTCGTAGCGTCCGCCGGAGGCGATCGAGCCGGGGTAGCCGGTGGCGGTGACCTCGAAGATCGGGCCGGTGTAGTAGTCCAGCCCGCGGACCATCCGGGGGGTGAACACCACGCGGCCGGCCGGCAGGCCGGCGGTGAGTTCCAGCAGGCGGTCCACCTCGGCGAGCCCGTGGCGACCGCGCTCGGTGGTGTCGAGCTGCTTGCGCACCCGGTCGGTGTCCGGGGCGGTCACGTCGGCGACCAGGCTCTCGGCTGTGTTCAGAGCCAGGCCCCGGTTGAGCAGTTCGGCGGTCACCGCCTTCGGGGTCGTCTTGTCCAGTTTGTCGAGGCTCCCGAGCACCTTCGCGCCCAGCTCAGGGGCGATGCTGTACGCCTGCAGGAGCCCGTGCAGCGCCTGGCGGCTGTTGACGAGGAACTGGAAGTCCTCGATGCCCAGGGCCGCCAGGCTGTCGTGCACGGCCCAGATGATCTCCGCGTCCGCCAGCGGGGACGCCGAGCCCACGGTGTCGATGTCGCACTGGGCGAATTCGCGGAAGCGGCCCTTGGCGGGGCGGTCGGCCCGCCAGACCGGGCCGAGGGTGTACCGCTTGTAGGGCGAGGGCAGTGTGCTGCCGTAGGTGCCGACGACCCGGGCCAGGGGCACGGTGTGGTCGTAGCGCAAGGCCAGGTCGGCTTCGCCGGTGGCCTCGTGCACTCCCCGCTTGAGGATCTTGAAGATGAGTGCCGAGGCTTCGTCACCGAGTTTGCCGGCGAAGACCTCGAGGCGCTCGAACGCGGGGGTCTCCAGGGGGTCGAAGCCGTAACGCTCGAACACCGCGCCGATGGTGTCGAACGCCGCCTTGCGGCGGCGCACCTCCTCAGCCAGGAAATCCCTGGTGCCTGAGGGAGGCTCGGCGGCACGGGCCATGAACCTGCCCTCCTGCGACGTGAGTGGACGGTCAGCACCTTATCGGGGCTGTTCGCCCATGCTGAACAGCGGCCTTGTGCGCGACGCGGTTAACAGTGCGAAAAGCTTGTGGGGCTGTGCTTGGGGGTTGCCGGCCGAGCGTGTGACCATCAATGTTCTGTGCTTCCGTTCGACGGCGTTTGGAGTGAGAGAGGGAGCCGATGACGTCGCCGTCCCGACCGGACTCAAGCGCCGAGCAGGGCAAGCGCCTGGACTCGGTGGCCGCCCACGCCGGTGTCGTCTCGGAATCCCAGCACCACGCGCTGCGAGCCGACATCCGCCTGCTGTCGACGCTGCTCGGTGAGACCTTGGTCCGTCACGGCGGCGAGGAACTGCTCAAACTGGTGGAGCAGGTACGGGGGCTGTCCAGGGCGGCCCTGCTGGAGGGCAGTGCGGAGATCAGGTCGCTGCTGTCCACGTTGGATGTCGGCACGGCCGTGCAGCTCGCCCGGGGGTTCTCGACCTACTTCCAGCTCGCCAACGTGGCCGAGCAGCTGCACCGCTCGCGGGAGCAGCGCGCCGCGGTCGGCGGGCGGCGTGGACCGCTGCGCGCGGTGGTGGGCCGGCTGGCCCGGGACGTCGACCGGGCCGAGGTGGAGGCGGTGCTGGCCCGGATGCAGCTGCGGCCGGTGTTCACCGCGCACCCGACCGAGGCGTCCCGCACGTCGGTGCAGGGCATCCTGCGCCGGGTGGCCGACGTCCTCGACCAGGATCTGCCCGAGGAGCAGTCGGGGCGGCGGCTCGGGCAGCTGGTGGATCTGCTCTGGCAGACGGACGAGATCCGGCGCGGCCGGCCGACGGTTCTCGACGAGGCCCGCGCGGTCGCCTACTACCTCGAGCAGGTCGGTACCCACGCGGTGCCGGACCTGCTGGAGGACCTCGAGGACGAACTCGCCCGCGCCGCGTTCACGCTGGCGCCACAGTCCCGTCCGGTGGTGCTCGGCTGCTGGGTGGGGGGGACCGCGACGGCAACCCCCACGTCTCACCGCAGGTCACCCTCGACGTGTTGGCGCTCTACGCGGACCGGGCGCTGAACATCCAGCTGGCGCTGATCGACCGGCTCATCCAGGAACTGAGCGTGTCCACCCGCGTGGTCGGCGTCTCCGAGAACCTGCGGCGCAGCCTCGCTCACGACCGGCGCCTGCTGCCCGAGGTCTACGACCGCTACATCCGGCTCAACGCCGACGAGCCCTATCGGCTGAAGTGTGCCTACATCCACGCTCGCTTGACCCGAACTCAGCAGCGGATTCGCGACGGCGCCCCGCACCAGGGGGGACGGGACTATCTGGGAGCGGAGTTCTACATCTCCGACCTGGAGGTGATGGACGCCTCGCTGCGCGGGCATCTCGGGGAACGCATCGCCGAGGGCACCCTGGCCAGGACGCTGCGCAGCGCCCGAGCGCTGGGTCTGCACCTCGCGGCGCTGGACGTGCGTGAGCACGCCGAGGTGCTGCACGCCGCCCTCGCGGCCCTCTACGACCCGCTCGGTGAGCTCGCGGCGCCCTACGCCGAGCTCGACCGAGGGGAGCGGACGGCGCTGCTGTCCCGCGAGCTGGCCGGACGGCGACCGCTGACCGCCCGCTCCGCGCAGCTGCCGGCGGCGGCGGCCGACGTGCTCGCCGTCTTCGACGCGATCCGGTCCGCCCAGCGGACCTTCGGTGAACCGGCTGCCAGCACATACATCGTCTCGATGTCGACCGGCGTGGACGACGTGCTGGCCGCCGCGGTGCTGGCCCGGGAAGCCGGTCTGGTCGCACTGTCAGCACCGGGGGGCCCAGCGTGCACGGTGGATCTCGTGCCGCTGTTCGAGACGACCACCGCGCTGCGGCGTGCCGGAGAGCTGCTCGAGGAGATGCTGGCCGATCCCGGCTACCGGCAGCTGGTCCGAGCCCGGGGGGATCTGCAGGAGGTGATGCTCGGGTACTCCGACTCCAACAAGGACGCCGGGATCACCACCTCGCACTGGGAGATCCAGAAGGCACAGCGCCGGCTGCGCGACACCGCCACCGCGCACCGGGTCCGACTGCGGCTGTTCCACGGCCGCGGTGGGTCGGTCGGCCGGGGCGGTGGCCCGGCGGGGGAGGCGGTGGCCGCCTCGCCGTACGGCACGGTCGACGCGACGATGAAGGTGACCGAACAGGGCGAGGTCATCTCCGACAGGTACTCGCTGAGCACGCTGGCCCACGACCACCTGGAGATCCTCCTCGCCGCGGTGCTGGAGAGCACCCTGCTGCACCAGACCTCGCGGGTACCGCTGGACGTACTGGCCCGGTGGGACGAGACGATGGACGTGGTGAGCGGGGCCGCCCACGCGGCCTATCGCGACTTCGTCGGCCTTCCCGGGCTTAGCGAGTTCTTCTCCGAGGCCACCCCGGTCGACGAGCTGGGCTGGCTCAATGTCGGGTCCCGACCGGCACGGCGACCGGGCAGCGGGACGAGCACGCTGGACGGGCTGCGGGCGATCCCGTGGGTGTTCGGGTGGACCCAGACCAGGATGGTCGTGCCCGGCTGGTACGGCCTCGGCAGCGGTCTGCGGGCCGCCCGTGACGCCGGGCTCGGTCCGGTGCTCGAGGAGATGTGGGACTGGGCGTTCTTCACCAACCTGCTCGGAAACGTCGAGATGACGCTGGCGAAGACCGACCTGCGGATCGCGGAGTCCTACGTCTCGGTCCTCGTCGAGCCTCGTCTGCAGGCGCTGTTCGATCCTATCGTCGGTGAGTATGACCTGACCAAGCGTGAGGTGCTGCGCCTGATCGGCGGCTCGACCCTGTTGGCCCGCCACCACCTGCTGCGCCACACCCTGCAGGTGCGGTCCTCCTACCTGGACCCGCTGCACCACCTCCAGGTCTCGCTGCTGGCCCGCAGCCGCGGGGTGGACGAGCCCGACCCGGATCTGCGTCGTGCCCTGCTGCGGACCGTCAACGGGATCGCCGCCGGGATGCGCAACACCGGCTGAGCCTCGTCGTGGACTAGTGCCCGAGCGCCTGCTTGCACTGCTCAATCAGCCGCTAGATCATCGGCGTGAAGATGAGCTGCATCGCGAGATCCATCGTGCCGCCGGGGCAGACGATGGTGTTCGCGCGTGACATGAACGAGTCGTGCAGCATCGAGACGAGGTAGGAGAAGTCGATGCCGCGCGGATCGGCGAAGAGGATGATGTGGATCTACTCCAGGTTGATCACTGGAACGACGCCGATCAGTAAGTTCACGTGCTGGGCGGCATCAACCTTGTCAGTCGCGACCGCTCCGTGCAGTCCTTCGTAGAACAGCAGATCCGTGGCCGTGCCCAAGGATCTCCTAGGGACCAAGGAGCCTTAGTGCATACTCACCGACATGGCGACCAGCACACCGCGCCGTGCCGGGGGCGCCCTCTCATCAACGTAGACCCTGATCAGCTGATATGGGTCTTGTTCGCACGCGAGTCGACCGACCGCGAGCGGCAGATCGACAACCAGCTCACCGATCTTCGTGCGCAGGTGGCGCTGATAGGCGGGCGGATCGACCGGGAGATTCCGGAGAACGCCGTTTCGGCGTTTAGGCGGAAGCGGGTCGCGTTGCCTGATGGCACCTTGGGTTACCGGATAGTTCGGCTGGAATGGGAAAAGATCCTGACCGCGCTGCGGCGTGGTGAATGTAACGCGATGATGGTGTCGGATATCGATCGGGCGATGCGTGACCTGCGCACACTGGAAGACCTGATAGGCGCGGTTGAACTGTACGGTCTCTATGCCGTCAGTCTGACGGGAAATATCGACCTGACCACGGATGCGGGTATTTCGGCGGCGCGGAGCCTGGTCAATCAGCGGAATCAGGAGTCGAGGAGTACGTCATGGCGCGTCATTGATGGGCAACGGCACGCTGCGATGAAAGGCGGACCCCATGGTGGCCTTAGGTGTCCGTTTGGATGGCGAAAAATTCGTATTCGGTTCAACAAGCGTGAAGCCGGCCATGTCCGCCGCGAGCTGCCGCGCATTCTGGCGGGGGTGAGCGCGCTGACCCTGGCTCGTGAGTGGAATGGGCGCGGTATAACCACGGTGACCGGTGTCCCATGGCGCGGGACAAGAATCCGGAGAATGTACCTGAATCCGCGTCTCTGAGGGCCTGTGGTCTACCGGGCGCGGTCTTGTTCGGCTCGGACGGGAACAAGGTCCGGGGAAAATTGGAAGCGATCTTGACTGAAGGTGAATATAACGACGTGGTGGCGATATGGGGATCATCACCCCAGTCCGTGCCGTCACGGCTGGGAGGCAAGGGACGCGGGCACCGGACCGTGTACCCGCTGTCTCCGTTTTTGCGGTGCGGCAAGTGCAGCGTGCGGATGATCGGCTCACGCCGACGCAACCGGCGCGGGGAGGTGGAAGAGTACTACCGGTGCCCGGCCAGCGGGAACGGGGGATGCGGCGGCGTGACGCGGGTTGCCGAACCGGTCAATAGGTACGTCACAGCGCTGGTGATCGCGGAACAGCAGAAAATCCAGTTCCGTAAGCTGGAGGACCTTCCGCCGTGGCCGAAAGTCCAAGAACTCGCGGATCCGAAAAAGCGCATCAACGCCAAGTAGCAGAATTTCGAGGCAGGGAACATTTCAGCGGAGCGGCATTTCCCGTCGCTCGCCCGCATGGAAACGGTAGAGGCCGGGCTGAGACGTGAGTAGGTTCTAGTGAGGCTGAAGTGGCCGGTGTAACCGATGTGGCGCCTACTCTCACCCACCCGCGAGCGTCCCGCGAGGGGCATCAAAATTTTAAGCGTGAGCGACGCCAGTACGAGGGACGGCAGCAGGCTCGCTGGCACGAGGTGACGAATTTGGCCGAGAAATTGGACAAGACTGATTTCACGATGGAGCAAAAGCAAGCCGCGATAGCACAAACTCTCACCGCTGTCATCATCATGCCATCGGGCAAGGGTGGCCGGTTCCACTCGGATCAGACCATGCCGGTATTCAGGGAGGACAACAACAAATCGGCTTGATTGAGCGCTTCGGTTGGCCCGTTGAGCGTAAGGATGGGCGGTTTCAATCAGTCATGACGACACAGTGCTCCGCGATCAGATTCTCGAAGACCTCGACCGGCTTTCGCCAGTTCAGCGTCTTGCGTGGTCTGCCATTTAGTTCTGTTGCTACTCTATCAAGTTCTTCCTGGGTGTGCAAGGACAGGTCGGTGCCTTTCGGGAAGTACTGCCGGAGTAGCCCGTTGGTGTTCTCGTTGGTGCCGCGCTGCCACGGTGAGTGCGGGTCGCAGAAATAGACGGGCAAGCCGGTGCGGACGGTG
>JBOHFI010000027.1:0-69588 GCA_050699595.1 Pseudonocardiaceae bacterium
ACATACTCGACGGCCCGTTTCTTTCGAATTGAGTGTGGTAACCCAATTCTTCCGAGAAGCGGACCGTCGTCCAAGTAGGCGCGCCGTGGACAACTCATTTATCGGGACTCGTGAATAACCCTCAATGCTTCTGTACACCTGTCGGGCGATGCTGAAGAATGACTTGTCAAGCAGAACGGGAAGGTCGTCTTTCATTTACCCCCACTGGGTCGTCGTGGATGAATCAGATTGAGATCTGAATGGTATTATCGCCCGGAAGTTGATTCGGTGCGGCATGTTCAAGTCGGTGAAGGCTCTCAATCGGGAGATTGAGGCGTTCGTCAAGCGTTGGAACAGTGACTGCAAGCCCTTCAAGTGGACAGCTACAGCGGAGGAGATTCTTGACAAGGTCCGCGCTATTACGAGCCGCATGGAGGCTTTTCTCCGCTCCACTCAGATCGACGATGTAGCCCGCCAGGCGACGTAAAGTGGAACATATCTTTTTACACTAGACAACCGCGCTATTCTGTTCCGAACGGTGCGCTGGATCCCTGGCGAGCTCGGTGGCGGCGATGACCTCGGCGGTGGTGATGCGGAGCAGGCCTGGGTGGGGTTGGTCGGCGAAGGTGTCGCCGGTGACGCCGGCCCATAAGGCCACGTGCTGGAGACGCTCGGGGGGTGGACCCCAGTGCTGGGGGGACACCGGGCCGAAGAGCACCACCGAGGGCGTGCCGTAGGCGGTGGCGAGGTGGGCGATGCCGGTGTCACCGCACACCACCAGCGACGCGTCGGCGACCAGCGCGGCGAGTTGGGACAACGTCGTTTCGCCAGCGAGCACCGAGCTGTCAGGTAAATTGGCCGCGGTAGCCAGGTGGGTAGCCAGCGGTCGCTGGTCGGCGCTGCCGGTGACCACCACCGGGCGCCCGGCTCCGGCCAACTGTCGGGCTACCGCCGCGTACCGGTCGACGGGCCAGCACCGTGCGGCGAACCCGCATCCAGGGTGCACGATCACCGCCCCGGGTGCTGGGCTCGGTGTCGGGGGTCGAGCCAGCCGCAGGTCAGACGGGGTGGTGGGGTTGCCGAAGTACTCCAGCAACCGGCACCACCGGCGCACCTCATGCAGGTCACCGTCCCACTCCGGGCCCGCCTGCCCCGGGGCGGCGTGGGTGAGCAGGACGGTGGGTCGCAGCGCGCGCAAGGCGCGGGTGCTCCGCGGTCCCCGTCCATGCAGGTTCACCGCGATGGCCGGGGGCGTCTGGCGCCAGCGCAGCGGTGCCCACCGTGCGGTGGCGTTCGACGCGCCGCCAGCCGCGAAGGGCAGCAGATCGTCCACCGCGGCGGTGAGCGTGGCCAATTCGCGCAGCGGTGCTGGCGCGGCTAGCACCAGGTGGTGATCGGGGTATGCGGAGCGCAGCCCGCGCAGCGCTGGCACCGCCGTCAGCAGGTCTCCCAGGCCTAGCGCGCGGAGCACCAGCATCGTGGGACGGCTCACGGCCAAGATGACTCCTGTGACGAGCAGACCACCATCTCCCGCAGCTCGCATCCGGGTGGCTGGCGCAGCGCGTGGATCACGGCCGTAGCCACGTCCCTCGGACGGTTGAGCTTGGCGTCCGGCGGGGGCTTGTACCGCTCATCGCGGCCGTCGAAGAACGCGGTGTGCATACCGCCGGGGATCAGCAGCGTCACCCCGATCCGGCCGGCGGTTTCCGCGGCCAGCGCGCGAGTGAAGCCGATCACACCGAACTTGGCGGCGCAGTAGGCCGTCGCGTCGGGACACACCCGCAGACCGAGGGTGGACGAGCAGGTCACCACCGTGCCCCGGGAGCGCTCGAGGTGCGGGAGCGCGGCCCGCACCACCCTGGCGGTACCGAGCAGGTTAACCGTGATCACCCGCTCCCACTCCTCGGCGGGTACCGCACCGAACGGGCCGCAGGAGTCGATCCCGGCGGCGGTGAACACCGCTTGCAGCTGGTTGCCGCCGGTTGCCACCAGCGCCGCGACCGCGTTCTCGGTGGCGCTTCGGTCGGCCAGGTCGGCCTGAACGTAGTCCACGTCGACAGAAGGAGCGTTGCGGTCGAGTACCAGCGGGCGACCGCCAGCGGCGAGCACAGCCTCGACGGTGGCCGCGCCCAGCCCCGAGGCGCCCCCAGTGATCAGCACATTGCCCAGTGGCCTCATACGTTCTCCTTGCTCCAGTGCCGGATTTCTGGCCGCCGCGCGGTCCGCGCCGCTGTGACGAGCCGGCTCGTCGAGTACCCGCTGAGCAGTGGGATGATCACGGTCCGTCCGCCGTGTCGGTGCACCACCGCCGCCTCGGGGAGCTCGCCCACGGTGTAGTCGCCCCCTTTGACCCACACGTCGGGCCGCAGCGTCTCGAGCAGCGCGGTGGGGGTGTCCTCGTCAAACATGATCACCGCGTCGACCGGCTCCAGCGCTTCCAGCAGCGCGATCCGATCGGCTGCCGGCACGATCGGCCGGTCGGGGCCCTTACGACGGCGCACCGACTCATCGGAGTTGACGCACACCACCAGGGCGTCACCCAGCGCGCGGGCCTGCCTGAGCAGGCTGAGATGCCCCGGGTGGAGCAGGTCAAAGCAGCCGCCAGTGGCCACCAGCCGGCCGCCGCGACGACGCAGCCGTGCCACGACGTCCACCGCGGGCACCCCGCTGAGCGGTGACTCGGCGGGCGGCGGGGAGCTGACCGAACCCGCGCCCCCGCCAGCGACGAACCGCGACGCGGCGCGGACCGCGGCCGACACGGCCGCGGTCACTGAACTGGTGACCAGCAGAGCGCCGGTGACGGCCGCGGCGAAGGCGTCACCGGCACCGCAAGGATCACACTCGCGGGGCATCTCGATCGCAGGTACCGGCACGGCTGTGCACCCCTCCGCGGTAGCCAGCGCCGCGCCACGAGCACCGAGCGTGATCGCCACCGCGTCGCACCGCCACCACGCGCGCAGCGCCGCGGCGGCATCGAGCCCCGGGGGTGAAGTGGGCGTTGAGCCGGCCTCCGCTGAACCAGCGAGGGAACGTGCCGCTTCAGCTTCGTTGGGCGTCACCAGGCGGCACCCTGGCACCGGTGTGGTCCCCCGGGGGTGCGGGTCCCACACCACGGGCACCCGGCGAACCAGCCTACCCAGCGCGTCCCGGATGGTGGGATCGGCGGTGACGTCGCGCCCGTAGTCGCAGACCAGTACCGCTTCGGCGCGGCGCAGCACGCTCGCGAAGCCCTCGCCGCTCGGTGCGCCGGCGGCCCGGCCGTCACCGGTGTCGATCCGCAGCAGCGAACGGTTCGCCGCGAGGATCCTGGTCTTGCGCACCGTCGCGCCGCGCAGCGGCATCCGCACCACCTCAGCGTGCGCGGCGAGCAGCTCGGCAAGCAGTCGAGCCGCTGGGTCGGTGCCCAGCGCGGTGACCAGCACGACATCGTGGCCGGCCCGGGCGGCCAGCAGCGCCGCCAGACCCGCGCCGCCGGGGCGCCAGCGCTGCGCATGGACGTCCACGACCGGCACTGGCGCGTCCGGGCACAGCCGCTCCACTCGGCCCTCGATGTCGCTGTCCAGCAGCGAGTCGCCGACTATCACCAACCGGGAACCGGTCATCACTGCGGCTGCGGCGCGACCACGCCCAGCGCGTGGTCTATCGCGATGCACAGCGCGTGCACGAGAACGAGGTGGATTTCCTGCACAGTGGGCGCGCTGGGGGCCTCCACCGTGATCGCGTCATCGCAGAGCGCGGCCAGCGTGTTGGGGGCCGGGCCGGTCAGCGCCCACGCGGTCATACCGACTTCGTGCGCCGCCTTGGCCGCGGTGACCACATTGCGGCTGG
This sequence comes from Pseudonocardiaceae bacterium, assembly GCA_050699595.1. Classification (GTDB taxonomy): domain Bacteria; phylum Actinomycetota; class Actinomycetes; order Mycobacteriales; family Pseudonocardiaceae. The sequence continues at coordinate 3,808 of JBOHFI010000027.1, forward strand.
CGCCACTGGTGGACAGCGCGATCAGCACGTCACCGGGACGTCCGTGCGCGAAGACCTGCCGAGCGAACGACTCGTGCCCGCCGTAGTCGTTGCCAATCGCGGTGAGTGCGGAAGTGTCGGTGTGCAGGGCGATCGCGGACAACGGGCGCCGCTCGTGCAGGAACCGGCCCACGAGCTCACCAGTGAGGTGCTGGGCTTCGGCGGCGCTGCCGCCATTGCCGCAGGCGAGCAACCGCCCGCCCCCGTCCAGCACACCGGCCAGATGGCGTCCCCAGGACTCGATTCGAGCGTCGGCGATGTCTTCCATCCGGTCCAGGGCGACTCGCAGCGCCGCGAAGTGTTCCCGGCTCACGGTCGAGCTCCCGGCACGGTGGCGATCGGGGTTTCGGTGCCAGCCAGCACCCGGTGGTAGAGCAGCTCCGTCTGCCTCGCGACGCGGTCCCAGCCGTAGCGGGACCGCGCCCGGGCCGCCGCGGCCGAGCCGATCGCGGCCAGCCTGCTGGGGTCGGCGAGCAGTTCGCGCAGCCGTTGCGCCAGTGCGGCGGGCTCCCGCGGTGGCACCAGCGCGCCGGTGCGGCCGTCCGCAACGGTGTCAAGGTGCCCGCCCACCGCGGAGGCGACCACTGGCACACCGCAGGCCATCGCCTCCAGCGGCACCATCCCGAACGGTTCGTACCACGGTACGCTGACCACCACGTCCGCTGAGCGCAGCAGCGCGGGAACGTCCTGGCGAGCGATCTGGCCGACGAGGCGCACCCGGTCGCGTACTCCGCATGCCTGTGCGACAGCCGCCAACCTCGCCAGCTCCGCGTCCGCGACCGCGTCCCCACCGCCCGCGATGACCAGCTCCGCGCCCGGTACTTCGGACAGCGCGCGAATCGTGGTCTCGACGCCTTTGCGTTCGACCAGCCGTCCGAGGGACAGGATGCGGTACCGGCCGCTGCGCGCCGCCCGTGGCCCATTCGGGGTGAACCGATCGAGGTCGACCCCGCAGGGCACCACGGCGATCCGCCACGCCGGCACACCCAGCTGGGCGAGCTCGGTCACCTCGTCCGAGCAGGTCGCCACGACCAGCGCCGCGTCGAGCGCCAGTCCGGTTTCCAGGCGTGATCTGGACGGCGGGCTGGGATCTGCCGTGCCTTGGTGGCGCCGCTTGACGGTGCCGAGGGCGTGAAAAGTCTGTAGCACGGGGATGCCAGTGCCGAGGGCGCCGCGATGAGCGGCCAGCCCACTCATCCAGAAGTGCGCGTGCGCCACATCCGGCGGCTCGACTAGCCACCGCCGGGCGAGGTAGTCACCGAACTCCGGCATGTAGGGCAGTAACGTGTCCTTGGGCAGTCGGGCGGCGGGTCCGGCGGGTACGTGCTCGACGGTCACCCCGGGCCCCGCGCGAACTCGGTCGGGCAGCTCGGGACCGTCGCGGCGGGTGTACACGGTCACGTGGTGCCCGCGCTCGCCCAGTGCCCGCGCGAGCTGTTCGACATGCACGTTCTGGCCCCCCGAGTCGGCTCCACCGATCACCGCGAGCGGGCTGGCGTGCTCGGAGATCAAGTCAATCCTCATCTGCGCATCTCCTTCAGCAGCTGGTCCCAGTCGGTACAGAACCGGTCGAGTGAATACCTCCGGCGCGCGGCGGCACGGGCCTCCAGGCCGAGGTGGCGAGCGAGGTCGCGATCAGCGACCAGGGCGCGCAATGACTCCGCGAGCAGCTCGACCCGGGTGGACACCACCCCCGCTTCCGGGGGCACCGCCTCCACCGCCTCGGTGCTCGCCAGCGCGATCACCGGCATGCCCAGGTGCATGGCTTCGAGCAGCGACAGGCCCAGCGACGTCCAGCGGATCGGGTGCAGATACACCCGGCGGCGGGCAAGCTCGGCGTGCATTCGCGCTTGCGGCAAGTCCTCGAACGTCGCGATCCGCTCATGTCGCGGCAGCGCGGAGACCGCCATGCCGAAGACGTCCAGCGGCGCCTGGGCGGCGAAGCAAGGCAGCAGGTCGGTGCCGGTGACCCGCCCTCGGCGCACCGGTTCGTTGATCACAACGGCGGCGTGCGGAAGCTCCCCGGTATAGCGGTAGCCGGGATCGGGGATGCCGTGCTCGATCACCAGGGTCGGCGCCCGGCCGCAGTCCCAGAACAGCTCGTTGAACGGTGTGACGTGCACGATCGGGATGTCAGATCGATCGGCCAGCGGATGCCGCGTGTTGGGCACATCACCGCGCGGGGCGTTGTGCTCGACATACACAGCAGGCACCTCACGCCCAGGTCGGCGACGTAGCCATCGCTCGGTGAGCTCCACGTCGTGGGGGCGCTGCAGTACGACGACGTCGACGTGCGCGTCGGCCAGTGCCGAGGGACTGATCTCGATTGCGCTCGGCGGCCAGTCGAAGGTCCGTGCCCGGCCGCGGCCGTCAGCGTCGCGATTCAGCGTCACCGGCACCAGGTAGGTGTGTGGTCCCCGCACGAACGCGGTGCTCCAGGAGCCGTGGACATGCCAGTGCAGCACCCTCATGCGCGGGCCCCTACCAGGGAGCTGACCGCCTCGACGACGTCGGCGGGATCCACTCCGGACAAACATGGGTGGCCAGGTATGGGGCAGTGCCGAGCGCGGCTGTCGCGGCAGGGCGCTTGCTGGTCGCCGAGCAGCACCGTCGGCACCCCGTAGGGCGCCCACCGCGCGGCCGGTACCACCGGAGCGAACAGCGACACCACCGGCGTGCCCACCGCGGCGGCCAGGTGCGCCGGCCCGGTGTTGCCGGCGACGAGGACGCAGGCGCCGTCCAGCACAGCGGCCAACGTGCGCAGATCGGTGCGGCCGCCCAGATCGAGACCGGTGCCGCCGGCGACCTCGGCGGTGAGGGGCCGCTCGCGGGCTGAGCCGGTGACAAGGACCCGGCGCCCGGCGATCCCCAGAGCGTGCACGGCCCGCGCGTGGTGCCGCGCGGGCCACTCTCGGGCCGGGACCGAGGCGCCCGGGTGCACCACGACGTACCCCGGCCCTCCGGTGAGGTGCTCGACGTTGGGCAGCGGCCGGCGCACCGCGAGCCGCCCGTCGTCCCCCGCTGGCAGCCGGTAGCCGGCGGCGTTGGCCAGGTGCAGCGCCCGTTGCGCCTCCGGGGGATCGCCGCTGACCTGGTGGCGCAGATCGAGCAGTGAACCGGGATAGTCCTCGCTGATCGCGCCAATCCAGCTGACTCCCGCCAGCCGCAGCAGCAGCGCTAAGGGGAGGGGTGACTGGTGGAATGAAGTGAGCAGCAAAGCGCCGCGCGGAGCCTGCGCGCGCACGGCGTCGCGCAGCGCGGCGACGTGCTCGGCGGTGATGGGAGCGGGGTCGGGGTCAATCCAGGGTGCGCACCATTCGATGACCTTCTCGACCCCGGGGAGCAGCTCGGCGGCCGCGCTCCCGTGCGGGCCCGTGAGCATCACCACCTTCTCCACGTGCGCGGCGACCGCTCGGACGGCGGGTCCGGCCAGCAACACGTCCCCAGCGTTGTCCAAGCGGGCGATCAACACGGTGCCATTCCTAGGGCCCGTCCCACCGCCGTTTACCGGGCTCGCCTCGCCTGCGCCGTTCATGAAGCCTGCCCAGTGAGGGCGAGCTCCACCGCCGCGGCGAGGTCCACCGCCACCTCCGGGGCCGCTTGAATCTCCTGGCCCAGGGTGCGGTCAGTGGGCACCAGAATCCCCCGGGCGCCAGCGGCGGCGGCGGCGGTGACGTCCGCGCCGGTGTCCCCGATGACCACGCAGCGGTGCACCGGCACACCCAGCTGCGCGGCGGCGTCTGTCACCAGGCCCGGCGCCGGCTTGCGGCAGCCGCAGCCGTCGTTCTCACCGTGCCGGCAGATGCTCCAGGCGTCGAACGGGCCCAGGAGCTCCGAGACCCTGGTGTTCACCCGTTCCAACTGCTCGGAGCTGATCAGACCGCGGGCCACGCCGGATTGGTTCGTCACCACGCCGACCGGGATGCCGGCGTCGCGGAGCCGGTCCAGCGCTTCGCGTGCGCCGGACACGGGCGCCACCGCGGCGGGATCGGTGTTGTAAGGCACGTCGCGCACGAGCGTGCCGTCACGGTCGAAGAGCACCGCGGCGGGAACGGCGGTGACCGGCGACACCCGCCGCCAGCGCACCTCACCCACCAGGCGGTGCCAGCACGCCACCGGTGGAATAGCGATGCTGGTGATCAGCATCCGGCCGATCTCCGCCGCGGTGCGCGGGCCCGGCAGAATCCGGTGCAGCACAAACTCCGCGGTCAGCGCGGTCCAGGCAAGACCCGCCGCGGTGGCGATCCTCGGTCGCCGCCACGCCGCGGCGCCGAGCGCGATGGCGGCGGCTGTGGTGCTCAGCCCGTGCCACCGCAGCCGACCACGGCCGTCCCCGATCCGCACGCGCCAGCCGGGCCCGTGCCGGCGCCGCATGAGGGCGTCGGCGGCGTTGCCGCGCTGGGCCTGGACGCTGGTCAGCGGTCCAGCCCGACGCACCGGGTGCACTGTGCGCCGCCGCCCTTCGACGATGCGATAACCGGAGTCGATCACCCGCAGAGCCAGATCCGCGTCCTCACGGTAGGCCCGTTCAAAGCGCTCGTCGAAACCGCCGACCCGCCGCAGGACCGCGCGGCGGTAGGCCATGTCCGCCGTGATCCATCGCGCCTTGGCCAGGCCGGCGGTGCAGCGTTCGAAGTCGGTGGGGCGCCGGTCAGCGGGCAGTGGCACCTCCACCCCGCCCTGGCTGGCGGCCACATCCGGGGCGAGCGCGCGCAAGTCCCGCTCCAGCTGCGCGGCCCAGTCCGGTCCGGGCACGACGTCGTCATCGAGGAAGGCGACCCACTCGGTGTCCACCGCGCGCCAGCCGACGTTGCGGGCGGCAGCCGGTCCACGTCCCCCGGACCGCAGCACCCGCACCGGCGGCATGCCGGCAGCCAGCGGTTCGGCGCTCATCGGCCGATCGTCGACTACGACGATCTCCGGTGAGTGGCTGTGCCCGTCGCCAGTACCCCGGAACTCCATCAGCCGGGTCAGGAGCACGCGCAGGCTGGGCCGCCCGATCGTGGGAATCACCACCGCGTAGCTCATCGGACCATGGCTCATCGGGCCAGCTCCGAGCGGCGCAGCAGGAAGGGCCCCAGGACGAGCACGTCGACTGGGGCTGAGCCGAAACACTCCAGCGCGTCGCGCGGGTGGTCCACCATGGGACGTCCGGCGGTGTTCAGGCTGGTGTTCACGACCGTGGGCAGCCCGGTCAGCTCGGCGAAGCGGTCCAGCAGCCGGGCCAGCACCGGTTCGGTATCGCGGTCGACGGTTTGGACGCGCGCGGTGCCGTCCACGTGCACCACCGCCGGGATGCGCTCGCGCCACCGCGGCGCCACGTCATGCACGAAGAGCATGTAAGGGCTGGGAAGGGGACCGCGGCTGAACAACTCACCGGCGCGATCGGTGAGCACCATCGGCGCGACCGGCCGGAACCGCTCGCGTCCCTTGACCGCGTTAAGCCGGTCGAGATTCTGGGCGTGTCCCGGATGGGCGAGCAACGACCGGCGGCCCAGCGCGCGCGGGCCGAACTCGCTGCGTCCCTGAAACCAGGCCACGATCTCGTTGGCGGCCAACGCCTCAGCGGCGGCCGTGGCCACATCCGGCGGACGCTCGTAGCGGAGGTTGGCCGAATCCAACCAACGGGCAAGATCCTCATCGGTGAAGCCACGGCCCAGATCAACGCCTGGCATCGGAGCGACCGGCTCGCCGAAGACCTGCGCGAGGTGCAACGCCCCGCCCAGCGCGGTGCCCGCATCGCCCGCGGCGGGCTGTACCCACAGCTGATCGAAGGGTCCCTCGGCGGCGAGCCGAGTGTTGGCGACGCAGTTCAGCGCGACCCCGCCGGCCATGGTGAGCCGCCGCTGACCGGTGCGCCGGTGCAGCCACCACGCCAGCTCCAGCAGCACCTCCTCCAAGCGTGCCTGCACAGCGGCGGCAAGATCTACGTGCTCGGGCTGGAGCTCGCTCCCGGGGGCCCGCCGCTTCGCCAACTCGGACCACTCGATAGGCGCTACGACGAACCCACCGTCACCGGTGGTCCAGACGAGCTCACGCATCGTGGGCAGCAGCCGTGGCTCAGTGGATGGCTGCCGGCCGTAGGAGGCCAGCGCCATCACCTTGTACTCATCGGACGAGCGCAGGAAACCCAGGTGCTCGGTCACCTCCTCATACCACAAGCCCAGGGAATGCGGAAGCCCCTGGCTGGCCACCACCTCCAGCTCACCGTCGCGATAGCAGCCGCCCAGATAAGAAATGACCTCTCCTCGGCCGTCGGCGACCAATACCGCGCAGTCGCGGAAAGGTGCGGCCAGGCCGGCGGACGCGGCATGGGCGATGTGGTGCTGGACGAAGCGCACGGCCCCAGGGTCCAGTCCGGGTAACGCGGTGGCCAAGAAATGTGGCGCGCGGCGCGCGTAGGTGGTGCGCAGGTCCTCCCAACACTCGTCCAGCCCGTCCAACTCCGGTTGTACCAGTGCCGGATCGTAGGAATAGGCGACAGCGTCGAGATCCTCCGGGCTGATGCCCGCGGTTTCCAGGCACCATCGAGCGGACAGCTCGGGCAGCTCCCACGCGGAGAAAGGCACCGGCCGCTTGCCATGCTTGCGGCGACTGAATCGCTCCTCTTCCGCCGCGGCCACTATGTGCCCGTCAACGACCAGCGCCGCCGCCGGATCGTGGAAGATCGCGTTAATGCCCAAGATGCGCACGCCGCCACCTTCCAGCACCCAGGTGACGCGCGGCCACCGGCGGAATCACCTGAATTATGTGATTACTTATGTGATTACCCGCCGTGGCGAGCTCTTAAACTCCGGTCCGGGAGCGGAACCACGCGATGGTGCGGGTGAGTCCCTCATGGAGCGGGACCTGGGGCTCCCAGCCGAGGAGCTCCCGCGCCAGCGTGGTGTCGGGGCGGCGCACCCGTGGATCGTCGACTGGGCGCTCGATGTGCCGGATCGAGCCGGGCGAGCCGCTGAGCTCGATCACTGTCTTGGCCAGCTCAACCACCGGGAGTTCCAGCGGACCACCGATGTTCACCGGCCCCGGCGCGTCGGACTCGGCCAGCGCGAGGATGCCTCGGATCGTGTCATCGACGTAGCACACTGACCGTGTCTGGCTACCGTCACCGGTGACGGACAGCGGCTCACCGGCCAGGGCCTGGCGGATGAAGGTCGGGATGGCCCGCCCGTCGTCTGGACGCATCCGAGGGCCGTACGTGTTGAAGATCCGTACTATCGCGGTGTCCGTCCCCCGGGACATCCGGTAGGCCGTCGTGAGCGCCTCGGCGTAGCGTTTGGCCTCGTCGTACACGCTGCGCGGCCCGACGGGATTGACATTGCCCCAGTACTGTTCAGACTGCGGGTGCTCCCGCGGGTCACCGTAGACCTCACTGGTCGAAGCCAGCACAAACCGCGCCCCCTTCTCCCCGGCGAGGCCCAGCGCGTGCAAGGTGCCCAGACTGCCGACTTTGAGGGTCTCGATGGGCAACCGGAGATAATCAGCGGGAGAAGCCGCCGAGGCTAGGTGTAACACCAGATCCACTGGCCCCGGCACGTGCACGAAGTCCGTTACATCACACTTGATCAAACGGAACCGTGGCTCGCCAATTAGATGAGCGACATTATCGGGGGTACCAGTGAGAAAATTGTCCAAACAGATAACGCCGCTGCCGCGACGTAACAACTGTTCACACGCATGAGACCCAAGAAAACCGGCTCCACCCGTAACCACCGTCCTGCTGAATCTCGTGCTCACCGCCGTGGATTACCCCGTCGCGCCGGCGCCAAACACTGGCTCCAGCGTTTCCTGAGGCGCAACCGCGGGTAAGGGGATTCTGACCAACAGCAGACCGATGGTGCTGAGAGAATGGAGCGTGTGGTGAGTGGGGGAATCACAGTGATCATCGCCACCCGGGACCGGCGTCAGGAACTGCTCCGCACCCTGCGACACCTGCGGGAGCTCGTCCCCTCGCCACCCGTGGTTGTGGTGGACAACGGCTCGACCGACGGCACGGCCCAGGCGGTGCGGGAGCGGTTCCCCGAGGCAGTGATGCTAGCGCTGCGGCGCAATTACGGGGCCCCGGCGCGCAATCTCGGCGTCATGGCGGCCCGCACTTCCTACGTCGCCTTGAGCGATGACGACTCCTGGTGGGCTCCTGGTGCCTTGCAGCGGGCCGCGGCGGCTCTGGACAGCCACCCGCGCCTGGGCTTGGTGGCCGCCCGCACCCTGGTCGGTCCCGCGGAGCGTTGCGACCCGGTGAACCCGCTGATGGCCAGCAGCCCGCTACCCCGTTCTCCGGACGCCCCCGGCCCGTCCGTATTGGGATTCCTGGCGTGCTCGGCGGTGCTGCGTAAGCAGGCGTTCTGTGAGGTCGGCGGGTTCAGCAGCCTGCTGTTCTTCGTGGGGGAGGAGCGGCTGCTGTGTTATGACCTGGCGAGGGCGGGATGGGAACGGGCATACCTCGACGACGTCGTCGCGCACCACCATCCCTCCGCGCACCGCCCCGCTCCCGAGCATCGCCGGGTAGCCGAGCTTCGCAACGCCTTCCTCACCGCGGTGCTGCGTCGACCACTGCGGGTCGCGTTCGCCGCGGCTGCCGCGCTGGCGCGGGACTCGGTGCGCGATGCGGCGGCCCGTACCGCGTTACGGGAGGCGCTGATGCGGCTTCCGACAGCGCTGCGCCAGCGGGCTCTGCTACCTGCCGCCGTGGAGGAGCAGGTCCGCATGCTGGAAGGCGGTGCCGGGTGACGTCGCGTCGGGTTACCGTCGTGATCATCACCTGGAACCGCAAGACGGAGCTGCTGCACACCCTGGAGCGCATGACCGCACTGCCCGACCGGGCCCCGGTGGTGGTTGTCGACAACGGCTCAACCGATCACACCGCCGAAGCGGTCACCGCCCGGTTCAGTCAGGTGACCCTGCTGCGCAGCGAGCGGAACCTGGGCGCGCTGGGACGTAATCTGGCGGTTCGGGGCATTGACACGCCCTATGTCGCGTTCTGTGACGACGACACCCGGTGGCGGCCCGGCGCGCTGAGCCGCGCCGCCGACCTGCTCGATGCCCACCCTGGGCTGGCGTCGGTGACCGGCCGGATCCTGGTCGCGCCGACGATGGTCGAGGACCCCATCACGCCGGAGCTGCGGGACTCGCCGGTTCCCGGGCCCGCATGGCTGCCCGGCCCGGCTCTGCTCGGCGTGCTCGCCGGAGCGAGCATGTTCCGCGTCGCCGCGTTCCGGGAAGTGGGTGGGTTCTCACCTCGGATGTGGCTCGGTGGTGAAGAGGAACTGCTCGCCCTCGACCTCGCCGCCCGGGGGTGGTGGATGTGCTGGGCGCCGGACGTGGTGGTCGAGCACGCCCCGTCGGCTTCCCGCGACCCGCGCCGCCGGCGGCAGCTGGGTATCCGCAACACATTGTGGACAGCGTGGTTGCGCCGTCCCCTGCCTAGCGCGCTGCGGCGTACCGGGACGCTGCTGCGTTCGATACCTCCGGACTGGGCCAGCGTGATCGCGCTCGCCGAGGCGCTCGCGGGGCTGACCTGGGTGCTGCGGGAGCGCCGTGTTGTTCCCCCTGAGGTGGAGCGCGGGTTACGGCTGCTGGAGGAGCCACAGCGACTTTCGCGGGCTCGCAGGTATGTCGGCTGAGACTCCGATCTTCCTCCACCCGTGGCCCAGCGTTTCGACGAGGTGCGCAAGGGTAGTCCGAGAACGAAACTTTTTGGGGGAGGCAGCGCTCGCCGGGGAGAGCCGACGTGTCAGTTGGGCGATACGCTGTGAACGGGGTGCGACTGGCAACGGTGCGTTCCGTGGCGCGAGGACTCGCTCATTGCCCGCGGTTGCGGTGGGGAACCCGACTTTCTTCGGAAGTGCTTGCCAGCGGAATCGGTCCGTGACTCACACTTGGCTGCCGTGATTCGTTGTTGGTCGACACCAGCCGGTCGAACTTACACCAAGAATTCCCTGCGACCAATGACGGACGAAGATCACTAACCGGGTCATGACCCGGTTAGTGCGCGGAATCCGACGGCTCCGCCTCGGTCGAGCCCGGCTTTGACCATTCCGAAGACGGCGCCCTGGACACCAGCGGCGATGCGGACCTCCCGCCAGCCGTGGTCGGGATCGGTGGGGCCTGCGGCGGGTCGCCCTGACCGGTGACCAGCGTCCAGCCGCGGGTGACGATGGCACCCGCGGCGGTTCCGCCAGCGACGCCGATCAGCAGGCCCAGTGGTTTGTGCGGCAGCTTCAGCATGGTCCTCACGTGTTTCTGCGGAGCAGGCGTCGCAGCACCACAATCACTACGGCGCCCATCCCTACCGCGACCGCCGCTGTGGGCAGAGGTCGTTGCTTCGCCGTGGCCGTCAGCGGCTCGATGCGCGCGGCCACTCGGGACGGAAGTTTCCCTAGTGCCCGGCGGGTCAGGTTCTTAGCCCGCCGGGCCGCCTTGCCTGCCTTGGCCTGAAGCGCTTCGGTGCCCTCTTGGACGTGCTGGGTGACCTCTTCGACCTTGGTTTGCGCCTGCTGGGTGACCTCTTCGGCCCTGAGGTGCAGGGTTTCCTTGATGTCGTGCGCCTTGTCCTTGGCTCGTGCGGGCACAGTGACCTTGTGTGTTAACGCTTCCACGGTGTCGCCGAGTTGCTCGCGGGTACGTTCGATGTCCTGGCGGAGCCCGTTCTCGACTGATGAAGTAGTCATCGGTTGATCCCTTCCTTGATTGTTGTGATGTCGGTTTTGACGCTGCCACAGTCGTCTCGGGAACCAGCGACGTCACTGCGTCCACGTGCGAGGACTATGTCATGGCCTTCTGATTCTCCGCGGTGACGACACGCGGAAACGGCCCGCGAAACCCTTCAGGGCGAGGGTGGGTTTAGAGCCCCCGTTGGGGGTGGGGTGCGCGCCATGAGCGAGACGGGTGGGGGTGAACCGTCCACCGGGGAGCTGGTCAGTCGACTGCCCGACCAGCTCACGCGGTTGATTCGCCATGAGCCGCGGCTGGCGCTGGCGGAGCTGAAACAACAGGGCAGGCAGGCCGGGATCGGTGCCGGGCTCATCGGTGCCGCCGGGGTGAGGGCGCTGCTGGGGCTGGGCACGTTGGTGGTCGCGGCGATCGCCGCGTTGGCCCTGGTGCGGTGCCGCCGCTCGCGGGGTTGCTGGCGTTGACCGGCATCGGCCAGGCCAAGCGCGTGGCGTGCCTCCCACATTCCGGACAACGGACCCTATAAGGTCCGTTCCGGAACGGAGGGGGATAAATGCCAGAACGGCGCAGGAAGTACACACCTGAGTTTAAGGATGAAGCGGCGAGGATGGTGATCGAAACCTCGCGTCCGATCGCGGAGGTCGCCCGGAAGATCGATGTGAACGAGGGCACGCTGGGGAGTTGGGTAGCGAAATATCGAGTCGACCACGCCGGGGAGGAGCCGCCGCTGTCGATCACGGAGCGGGCGCGTCTCCGGGAGCTGGAAAAAGAATGCCGCGAGTTGAAGATGAAAGCGGATTTTTTGGGAAAATCGGCGGCCTTCTTCGCCCAGGAGTCTCGATGAGCGCGAAATTCGAGCTCATCGACGCGGAGAAGGCGGACTTCCCCATCGTGAAGATGTGCGAGTGGGCCGAGGTGTCCACCTCGGGGTATTATGAATGGCGGGACCGGCCGGCGTCGGCCACCGCGATTCGCCGCGCGCACCTCGCCCGACTCGTCAAGGCGGTTTTCGATCATTCCGACCAGACCTACGGGTACCGTCGCGTGCACGCCCAGCTCGCTCGGCAGGGCGCGTGCCTCAGCCCCGAGCTGGTGCGGGAGCTGATGCGCGAACAAGACCTGGTCGCCTGCCAGCCCAGACCGTGGCGGCCGACCACCACCGTGCCCGGCGACCCCGGCCAGATCCCCGACCTGGTGAACCGGGACTTCACCGCCACCGCCCCCGGCCAGAAAATGGTCGGAGACATCACCTACATTCAGACTTGGGAGGGCTGGTTGTATCTCGCCACCGTCATCGACTGCTATACTAAAGCCTGCATCGGCTACGCCATGGCCGACCATCTCCGCACCGAACTGGTGATCGAAGCGATCGCCATGGCCGCCCGGAACTACCCGCTCGCCAAAGACGCCATATTCCACTCCGATCGCGGCACCCAATACACCAGCGCGGCCTACGCGGCCGCGACCAGCCTCCTGAACATCCAGCGATCGGTCGGCGCCACCGGAGTGTGCTTCGACAACGCCCTGGCCGAATCCTTCAACGCCGCCGTGAAAGTCGAACGAGTCAACCGCACCGTCTACCCCACCCGCGAACACGCCCGGAAGGATGTTGCCCGATACATCGAATTCCGCTACAATACTCAACGTCTCCACTCGGCACTCGGCTACCAAACCCCACAAGAAGTCTACGACGAGTACCTGAACCGGCAGTCCGCAGCGTGAGATAGCAATTAATCAGCTGTCCGGAAAAAACAAGGCAGCCCACCTATGACCGAGGTGCGTATCGCGACGGCGACCTCTGGTAGACCCGCGAAAGCCGGTTCACGACGTATCGCCGGGGGGTGGGCGGTGGTGCAGGGCGGCCAGCATGCGGTTGTAGGCCTGGCGGGCGGATTCGTCGTCGTCGACGTCGGGGCTGGTTCCGACGGTGGTGGGGTCGATGCCAGGGGGGGATCCGATGCCGGCCAGGGACTGGCGGCGGGCCGATTCCAGCCAGTCGCCGAGCCGGGCTCGGGACCCGGTGGCGCTCCACTGGGCGACGACGGCGAGCATCAGCAGCATCATCAGGACGTCACCGCCGACCCACATGATCGCTCCGGAGGAGTTCTGGTCACTGAGCAGAGAAGGTCCCCAGTCCGGCCGCATCAGCACGGTACCGGGGGCCAGCGGTCGCCCGGTGAGCATCAGCGTCACACCCACCAGCGTGTCCACTCCCATCGCCATTCCGAGCAGCGCAAACCGGACGATATGCGGGACGGGCCACGGGCTGGCCTCCGAGCCGACCAGCGGCAGGAACAGCAGGTAGCCGCTGAGCAGGTACAGGGCCTGTTCGAGGTGGTGCGCCCAGGGCTGGGTGGCCATCAGCTCCGGGAAACCGGTGAGGTGCGTGATCACCAGTACCCCGGTGTACAAGCCCAGCGTCACGACGGGGAAGGTCAGCCACCGCGCCAGGCGACCGCCGGGGGCCCGGGACCACCCGAGGCGGATCGGTTGCCCCCAGATCAGCAACACCGGCACGACCATGATCAGCAGCAGATGTTGGATCATGTGCACCCACAACAACGCGTGCCCGTACACCTCGATGCCGCTGTGCACCGAGACCAGCGCCACCACCACACCCGCCAGCCAGGACGCCGTAGCGCGCAGCGGCCATCCAGTCCCGGTCGGCTGGGAACGGCGGCGCACGGCCATCAGGTAACCAGCCACCGCGAGCACGGCCAGCACGTCGACGACCGGGGCCGACGTCCAGGTCGTCACAGCGGTGTGCCAGCTCAGCGGTGGGATGGCGGGCTCCCCTCTACGCGACTGCCGATCAAGGCGAGCGTAACGCGCGGCACCGACAAAAGCCGACTGCCCGCCAACCGCTGCCGGCCAACGACAGCACCGAACTCCTGCCCTGGCATCTCAATTGCCATCGAATTGCAACTATGGGGGGCTCGCGTGCACGAGGTTCAGGTCGAAGTGGTGTTGCTGTCGATCTCGGCAGACGATCAGCTGCGCTGGCGGGTGGCCTACGGCGATCTGCCGGCGGGATGCCGACCCGACGCGCGGGTCCGCGAGCTCGCGGGCCTGGGCGCCCAGGTGCCCACCGCGACAGTCGTGCACTCGACGTCCTGGCGGCCCAGCACCGGTGGGCTGATCCTCACCTACGCGGTCGCGCCAGACCCGGACCCCGCCGAGGGCACCGTGTCCGCCAGCGCCCACGTCCTCTGCGCCGAGGACGCCGCGGCCCCCACCCCCGCCGGGGTCACCCTGGAGAACGTCCTGGCCCATGCGCTGCGGCACCTGTCGCTCGTGGCGCGCACCACCCCGGCCGTGATGGCGGCCGCCGACGTCTTCGACACCGGGCTATCGGCTCACCGCAGCCGGAGTCGAGGTGCGTGACACCCCGCAGGGTGCCCTCTGGCTGCTCACCGGCCACCCCGAAGGCGATGATGCTCAGCGTGGCCCCGGGTCGAGATAACGCAGGTGCACGGCATGCAGCACCTCGCCGCGGGATCGGCCGGTGACATCGGCGAGCTCGTCGAGCAGGATGCCGGACAGCGACGACAGGCCGAACATCATGTCGGCCAACCCACGCCACGGATCCTGGGCGCCGGCGGCATCGCCGAAGGCGCGGTTCATAGCCTGGTGAAAGACGGCGGGGTCCGCTTCGGTCTCGGCGATGCTCCATGCGGTGAGCACCTCCAACGCCGGCGGCAACACCGTGTTCAACAGCTCATCAGGACCCTCGACGCTCATCGTCGCCGCTCCGGCCACTCGCGGATCAAGGCAGCACCACCGACCGGGCTCGGGCGAACCGGTGGGCGACGTCAGCCCAGTTCACCACGTTCCACCAGGCCTCGACGTAGTCCGGTTTGACGTTGCGATACTGCAGGTAGAAGGCGTGCTCCCACATGTCGAGCAACAGCAGCGGCACCATGCCGGGAGTCAGGTTGCCCTGGTGGTCGTAGTTCTGCTCCAGGACCAGGCGCTGCCCCAGCGGTTCCCACGCCAGGATGGACCACCCGGAGCCTTGCACACCGAGCGCGTTGGCCGTGAAGTGCTTCCGGAAGCCGTCGAAGGACCCGAAATGCTCGTCGATCGCCGCGGCGAGCTCGCCGTCGGGCTTGTCACCACCGTCGGGGGACATGTTGGGCCAGAACACCGAGTGGTTGACGTGCCCGCCGAGGTTGAACGCCAGGTTCTTCTCCAGCAGGTTCACCGTCGCCAGCGCATCGCTCTCCCGCGCCTGCGCCAGCTGCTCCAGGGCGGTGTTGGCGCCCTTGACGTACGTGGCGTGGTGCTTGGAGTGGTGCAGCTCCATGATCGCCCCAGAGATGTGCGGCTCCAGGGCGCCGTAGTCGTAGGGCAAGTCGGGCAGGGTGTAGTCGGCCATGCGAGACCTCCTGTAGTGACTGTGCGGTGCTGTAGCCACTATCTTGCGGTTGCAGCTTTCGCGCAACTCTGCTGGCTGCCGGGCCGGCTGCCGGCCTGGTCGTCGCTGCCGAGGTTCACCGGCTCTACCGCGATGCCGGCCGCGTCGAGCTCGCGCCGCAGCCTTGTCCACCCCAGTCCGGTCGCCTTGGCGATACCGCGCAGGCTCGCCCCGGCGGAGTGGGCGTGGCGCAGGTAACCGGCCAGGTCGTCGAAGCCGAGCTCGCGCAGGCGTCGGGCCAGCACCCGATCGCGCTGGGCGGCCCTGGTCGCCCGGCCCTGCTCGAGCGCCGCGCGGCGCAGCCGGGTCAGCTCGGACGGTGGGCTGGTGGTGTGCGCGGCGGAGGCCAGCGTGGCCAGCCGGCCGGTCTTGGAGAGCTCCTGCCCGACCGCGAGCCGGGCCCGTAGCGCAGGTGAGCGCCGGTAAGCCTCGCTCTGGCGGTTGGCGATCGACCGGGAGAGGGTCGCGGCGACCAGTGGCCGGCTCCGGCACAGCCCCATCGTCTCCCGGTAGGAATCGGCGGTGTGCCCGTGCGTCCGGAGGTGGCCGCCCAGCGAGACATACCACCGCCCGCACAGATGGCAGCAGACCCGACCAGTGCCGGATTCGACCACCAACCGGCCGTACGGGGCATGCAGGCCGGTGCCGTCGGGCAACACCCACAGGTGGGCATGGGTGTGCGCTCGCCGGGAGCGGCCCGCCGGCGCTGCCGCGGTGCTCGTCATCGCACACCCCATATTGCCATCAGATTGCAACTACTTCTTCATCTTGACGTGCCGCAGCCCCGAAACGCAACAGCCGATCGGTCGGGAGCCGGCCCGAACCGATACATCGCTTGCGAAGGGGGAAACGGACCGCTACCGTCCGGTGACAGCAACGGTACGAGGAAGCCGGTGAGAATCCGGCACGGTCGCGCCACTGTGATCGGGCTATGCCGCCCGGGAGTCAGACCTTCCGCCGTTGCCACGCTCAGCCAGGTCAGGGACGCGCTATCCCGGAGGAGTTGCGCTGATGAGCATGTCCGTATCACAGTCGCCGTGTGCACGCGAGGTGAGCTGTGCACATCCCTGACGGGTTCGTCTCCCCCGCGGTCGCGATCGTCGGCGCCGCGGTGGCCGTGGCCGGGCTGGGGGTGTGCGTGCGCCGCGCCCGGCTCGACGTCACCGAGCGGCAGCTGCCGTTGGCTGGGCTCGCCGCGGCGTTCTTCCTGGTTCTGGGGGCCCCGATCATTCCCATCGCGGTGGGCACCGAGGGGCACCTGCTGGGTGGCACCCTGGCCGTGGCGCTGCTCGGGCCGTGGCTGGGCCCGGTGGTGATCACCGTGGTCACGGTGGTGCAAGCGTTTTTCCTGGGTGATGGCGGGGTGTCCACGCTCGGGGTCAACGTGGTGAACCTGGCGCTGGTGCCGGCCGTGGTCGGTTACCCGGTGCTGCTCGGGCTGCGCCGGCTGTTGCCCCGGAGGCCGACCGGCACGGCGGTGGCCGCCGGAGTCGCCGCCGCGGTGGCGGTGCTCGCCGCGGCGGTGCTGTTCACCGTGGAGTACGCGGTAGGCGGCGTCGCCGGGATCCCGTTGCGCACCGTCGCGGTGACGACCATCGGAGTGTACGCGCTGATCGCGGTCGTGGAGGGGGTGGTCACCGGGCTGGTGGTACGGGGGCTGCTGGCGGTGCGCGCCGACCTCGTACAGGTGGGGACCAGCGAGCCCGCCTGAACGACCTCCTCGTCGGGGGATGCCGAATCAACCCCGACCAGTGCGTCGACTGCGGAGCGTGCGAGCCGGTCTGCCCGGTCGAGTCGATCTACCACGAGGACGAGATCCCCAGGCCGTGGAAGCCGTTCATCGCGGCCAACGCGGAGTTCTGCGCAGGACTGAACTCGCCCGCGGGCGGCTTACCCGCCCCGCGCGACCATCAGATGGTCACCAGCCTGCCGACCCGTGAACCGAAAAAACAGGACAAATAGCCCGTTCCGTCGGGAACTCACCGGTCGAGCCGCGCGACTCATACCCTGACCGCGAAAAAACTCGTCTGACCAGCCCCGATCGACGCCGATCGCGGTCGCCCAGTAGACCCGCGTGCCACCCCTCCTCCCTGGTGTGGTGTGCGGCCAGACCAAGGAGACGGGCATGGTTAGTCTCGCGGAGTTCAGACAGGGAACGCCAATCCCTCGGCCGGCCGGCACCCATCAGGTCACCGAACGCACCGCACCCGGCAGGTTCCTCCGCACGGTGTGGCGTACCCACTTCTACGCCGCGATCTTCGCCACCCCCATTCTCGTGCTGATGGCGATCACCGGCCTGATCATCATGTACACCGAGCCGGTCACCGGCCTGCTGCACCCCGGGGCCACCCGGGTCGCCGCCCACGGGCAGCCGGCCCTGGGACTGGCAACGCAGCAGGCCACGGCCGCCGCGGCGGCTCCGCCGGGGGCGACGCTGTTCCGGGTGGTGACCCCGAAGGAACCCGACCGGGTCACCGAGTTCTTCTACTCCACCGGGCCGGCCGGGGTGCCGTACTACAAGCTGGCGGATTCCCAGGTCACCTACGTCAACGTCAATCCCTACGCGGGCACAGTCACCGCGACCGGCCACCCCGGCGACGATCTGGTCAGCCTGGCCAACCGGATGCACACATCGCTGAACAACCAGTCGCTGACCGTGCCACTGCCCTCCCTCGCGCACCTGATCGCCCCCGGCGACAACCCGAAAGCCATCCAGCAGATCCCGGTCGGCGACCTGATCATCGAGATCTCGATGGGCTGGGCGCTCATCCTCGCCCTGAGCGGGCTCTACCTGTGGTGGCCGCGGCGCAGTCAGAAGGGCAAGACCCTGCTGGCCCCCAGGATCCGCGCCAAGGGCCGGCTGAAGTGGCGCGACCTGCACGCGGCGAGCGGCATCCTCGCCCTCGGCATGCTGCTCGTCTTCATCACCACGGGTATGCCCTGGTCAGCATACTGGGGCAACACCTTGAGCGCGGTGAACACCACCCTCACCCCGGGCCCCTCCGTGGACACGCCCTCCACCCTGGCCAAGGCCGGCGACCTGGACCGCTTCGGGAAGCGCATCCCCTGGGCGACCCAGGAAGACCGAGTGCCCGCCTCCAGCACGACCGCGGTCGACGCGGGCCGGCCGGCGAAGTTCTCCCTCACCGACGTCGCCCGCGCCGCGCAGCAGGAGGGGATGCAGCCCGGCTACGACATCGTGCTGCCCATCGATGAGAAAAACGCCCAAGGCCAAACGATCTACGGGAGCTATCAGCTGGCGAACCCCTGGCCGGGCCGGATCAACACAGACAAGACGATCTACCTCGACCAGTTCAGCGGCAAGAAATTGCTGCAGAGCGACTCCAGCTCCAGCGGCGCAATCGGCCAGGCCACCTCGTTCGGCGTCTACACCCACATGGGCACCGAGTTCGGCGTGATCGACCGCATCACCATGACCACCGGCGCGCTACTACTCCTGGTCAGCATCGGCACCTCGCTGGTGATGTGGTGGATCCGCCGCCCACAAGGACGCACCGGCCTGCCCAAACGCCCCGCCAACCCACGCCTGCCCCGGACCCTCGCACTGGTCGGACTCGCCGTGGCGCTGATCTATCCGCTTTGGGGAGTATCCGCCCTCGTGGTGATCATGTTGGACTGGTTCGTGATCCGCCGAGTAGGCCGACTGCGCTCCGCCTTCGGAATGCCCACCCCCACTATTCCTGCGTGAGCCCTGAGGCGGAGGAGACACCCGTGACTGTTGTGAAGATGGATACGCGGGCCATAGCGCTGGTCGTGATGCTGTTGGCAGCCATGGCTGCCGCATGCGGGAACTCCGCGAGCCCAGTGCCGTCCACGAGCCCAGTGCCGTCTACGAGCCCAGTGCCGTCCGCGAGCCCAGTGCCGTCCACACCGGGCACGTCGTCGAGCGGTCGAGGGGAGCAGCCCGCTTTTCAGCCGGTCACCGTCACCGACTGCACCGGGACCACCTCGACGTTCACCTCCCCGCCCAAGCGGGTGGCCAACCTCACTCGGGCGACGCTGGAGATGCTGTTCTGGCTCGGCGTCCAGGACTCGATCATCGGTACTCAGCCACCGCCACCAGGGGCGCTTCCCGCGCAGTTCGACGCGGCCGCGCAGCAGATTCCGTCGCTGTCCGGGCCCTACAAAGCGGGGTCGTTCAAGCCGGTCGCGAAGGAGACGTTGCTGGGCGCCAACCCGGATTTCGTGATCGGCGGGTTCACCTCCAACTTCGATGCGGCCGGCGCGACCCCTCAGAAGGACCTGACCCAGATGGGGATCAAGTCCTACTTCGCCTTCAGTACGGCGTGCACCTCGGCGCTGTCGCAGCCCCAGACCAACCTTGAGCTCGTCTATCGCGACCTGGACAATCTCGGGAAGATCTTCGGTGTGCAGCAGCGGGCCGCCGATCTCATCAGCCAGATGAAGACCCGGGTCCAGACGGTCCAGGACAAGATCCACAGCGAGGGTTCCAGGCCCAGCGTGTTCGTGTTCGAGTACTCGGAGGGGACCGGCGATCTCTCAGTGTCTGGCAATCGGCAGACCATCAATGCCGTCATCGAGTCGGCGGGGGGCCGTAACGCCTTCGGAGACCTCGACAAGGCTTTCGGAAAGGCCGGCTGGGAGGAAGTCATCAAGCGCAATCCGGATGTCATCCTGCTCAGTATCGTGGGAGGTACTAGCGCCGAGGAGAAAGCTGGGGCCGAGAAGGCGAAGCAGTTCCTCATGACCTACCCGCCCATTCAGAATCTGCAGGTGGTGAAGGATCGACGGTTCGTCGAACTCGTCGATGGGGACGGGGCGATCGGCGGCGTCCGGAATGCCGAGGGCGTCGAGATCGTGGCTCGGGCGATACATCCGGCGGCCTTCCGTTGAGCCCGCTTCGAGCCGTCCGGTGAACAAGCGGGTCATCCCCATGGTCGGCCTGCTGGTCGGCCTGGCTGTTGTCGTCACTCTGTCCGTCTCGGTGGGCCCGGTGCGGATTTCCGCTGTGACGGTGTGGCGAATCATCGCGTACCACCTGATAGGCATCGGGGAATCCACCGGGTGGACGCCCATCCAGGACAACATCGTCTGGGACCTGCGGCTGCCCCGAACGCTGCTAGGCATCCTCGTCGGCGCCGGCCTGACGGTCACCGGCATCGTGACCCAGGCTCTGGTCCGAAACCCGCTGGCGGATCCCTACGTGCTGGGTATCTCCCAGGGGGCATCGGTGGGAGCGATCGCGAGCATCGTGCTCGGGGTGGGCGCGTTCGGAGTGTCCTCGACGGCGGGTGCGGCCTTCGTCGGGGCGGCCGGAAGCTTTGCGCTGGTCTACGCCTTCGCCCGGCGCGGGGGGAGCATGGCTCCGCTGCGCCTGGTGCTGGCCGGCGTCGCGATCGGCTTCGCGTTCAACGGTGTCGCCCAGTTCCTCATCCTGCAGGCGGACACTCCCGGTGAGACCAACACCGCACTGTTCTGGCTGCTCGGGAGCCTAGCGAGCGCGAGCTGGGGCCAGCTCGCCTTGCCTGCCGGCTTCCTCGCGGCCGGGACCCTCTTCCTCGTCGGGAGGGGGCGAGCGTTGAACGCGCTCATGGCCGGCGATGAGACGGCGGCCAGCCTGGGTGTGGGCGTCGAGCGCCTTCGCCGGCAGCTTCTTGTCTCCGCGTCGCTGCTGACCGGGGTGATGGTGTCGGTGTCCGGCAGCATCAGTTTCGTGGGCCTCATCGTCCCGCACGCCCTTCGCATGATGATGGGGACCGACCACCGCTGGCTGATCCCCGCCGGGGTCCTGGGCGGGGCTACCTTCCTGGTGGCGGTCGACGTCATCGCCCGGGTCGCGGTACAACCACAAGAACTACCGATCGGGGTCGTCACCGGCGTTGTCGGGGCGCCGGTGTTCTTGTTGCTCATGTCCCGCCGTCGCGAGGTCGGAGGTGGCCGGTGAAGCTGGAGATCCACGGTGTCGGGCTCAAGGTCGGCCCCACCATCATCGTCCACGACACGACGATCCTCGTCGCCGCAGGGGAGATGGCCGGGCTGATCGGTCCGAACGGGAGCGGCAAATCAACACTGCTGCGGGCGGTGTACCGCCACCTCCGGCCATGGGTGGGCACGGTGGCCGTGGGCGGCCACGACGTCTGGCAGAGCTCGCCCCAACACGCCGCCCGACGAACCGCGGCGGTTCCCCAAGAACGGCTCGGAGACATGGACGTCTCGGTCCGGGACATGGTGGCCATGGGCCGCATTCCACACAAAAGCCCTTTCCAGACGGACACCGCCGAGGACCTCAGCGCGGTGAGCGAGGCCTTGGAGAAGGTGGGGCTCCTCAGTCTGGAGGGTCGCAAGCTCGCGACGCTCTCCGGAGGGGAGATGCAGCGCGTGCTCATCGCGCGCGCCCTCGCCCAGCGCTCGGCCGTGCTGGTGCTCGACGAGCCCACCAACCACCTGGACGTCCGCCACCAGCTCGAGCTCCTCGAGCTGCTCCGGACCCTGGGGCTGACGACGCTGGCCGCGCTGCACGACCTCAACCTCGCCGCCGGCTACTGCGACCGGCTGCACGTCCTCGACGGCGGACGACTCGTGGCCAGCGGCTCGCCGGCCGAAGTCCTGACGGAGACCCTGCTCGCGGACGTGTTCTCCGTCGGCGCATCGATCACGACCAGCCCCCGGACCGGCAAGCCCGTCCTCTCCTTTCACCCCCTGGAAGCGGCGACATGGATCCCGACGCCGAGCAGCTGAGGCCGACGCCGTCGGGGTGGGGACGGTACCGAAGGCTGGCGGTGCACAAGCAGGCCCGCCGGCTCCTGATCTCCGGGCTGGTGGCCCGGCTGCCGCTGAGCATGTACGGGCTGGCGATCCTGCTGCTGGTGCAGCAGCGCAGCGGCGGGTTCACCGATGCCGGCTTGGTCGCCGGCGCGGCCGCGGTGGGCTACGCGGTGGGCGCGCCGGTAGCGGGGCGCCTGGTCGACCGATTCGGCCAGACCCGCACCCTGCGCATCGGCGTGGTGATCAACGCGGCCGCCTTCACCGCGCTGGTCGTCGCCGCCGTTACGCGATGGCCTCTGGGAGCACTGACCGTGTGCGGGACCCTGGTCGGGGTCAGCCTTCCCCCGGTGGCCGCCTGCCAACGCAGTCTGTGGCCCCTGGTCCTGCCCGAGGACCCCGAGCTGAGACAGACCGCCCTCGCGGTCGACGCCATGTCGTTGGACCTGTTCCTGATCGTCGGCCCCGCAGTGGTCACGATCCTGGTGGCGCTGGTCTCGCCGGCCGCGACGCTGGCGATCGTCGCCGGATTACTGCTGGTGGGTACCGGGTGGCTCTCCGCCCAACCGCACTCCCGGCTCGCCTCGCCCACGGCCGCGCGCCGCGCGGGATTCACCGGGCCGTTGCGCGCCGCAAGCCTGCGCGCCCTGCTGATCAGCATCGGGGCCACCGGCTTCGCCCTCGGGGCCCTCCGGATCGGCCTGCTCGGCTACGCCGAGACCCATCACCACATCACCCTAGGCGGGCTGCTGTTCACCATGCTCGGCGTGGGTAGCCTCGCCGCCGGGTTGATCTACGGGGCCGGCACCTGGCGCCGCCCGGTCGTCGATCGCTACCCGCTGTTGCTGGCCGGGTTCGCCGTGGCCGTGGTGCCCACGGCGCTGCCCGGTCCGGTTGTGGTCATGGCCGTGCTCGCCGTGCTCGCCGGCGCGCTGCTTGCGCCGGTCACCATCTGCGAGTTCACCCTGATTCCTTCCTGCGCCCCGCCAGGCACGATCACCGAGGCCAATGCCTGGGGCATCGCGGCGACCTTCGCGGGCGCGGCGGCGGGCACCGCCACCGCCGGTCCGCTGGTCGACGCCACCGGATGGCGAGCCGCCGTGCTGGCCGCCGTCGGTGCGCTGCTGGTGGCCGCGATGGCGGGCAGCCGGGTCCGGTCCACGTTGTCGGCGTGAGTGCCATCGGGTCATGGTGTGGGTGTGCGGTCCACGCTGGGGTGTTGCGCGACGCGCATGTCGGCGGGCCGACCGCTGGGTGTGACGGCGGGGTTGCCTGCGCCAAGCAGGTAAAGGGCTGTTTCGCTGATGCCGTCGAGGCCGAGCGCGGCTTCGACTTCGCTGTCGCGGAATGCGGCGGTCTGGAAGGGACCCAGGCCGGCGGCGGTGCTGACCAGGTCGAAGGTCTGCGCGAGGTGCCCGGCGTCGAGCAGGATCATGCGGAGCGTGCGGGGGTGGCGGTATTTGTAGGTGGCGCGTTCGATGCGGGCGGTGAGAAAGACGACGAATCCCGCGCTGGTGGCCATGACCTGGTCGAAGGAGAGTCGGCTCACCTCGGCGGCGCCGAAGGCGTCGGAGAGTTGTTCGAGGCTGTGCTGGTCGGGGTTGTAGTGGTACAGGCCGGGTGCGACGCCGTCGACGTTGAGCACACCGACGTAGGTTTCGATCTCGTGGCGGGCTCCGCCGCCGGGACTGGTGCGGAACATGAGAGTCCCGTATTCGCGGGCGTCCACGAAGTACATCGGGGCGAAGGTGTAATGCAAGACGGTGGACAGCTCGCGTAGGCCCACGGGCTTCTCGGTGAAGGTGCGATGGGTGCGGCGGGCCAGCAGGACGTCGGTGAACTCGCCGCGCAGCGGGAGGAACGCGCGGGTGAGTCGAACCCGGGGTGCCTGCGGGTAGCTCGTGAAGATCGGTGGCGGGGGACCGCCGGCGAGCGCTACGGCGGCGGCTTCGCGGCGGTGCTCGTCGTCGTCGCCGATATAGACGGCGTCTTTGGTGCCGAAGTGGAAGAAGCGCGCCTCTTCGCTCCAGTGTTGCCAATCCGCGCAGAGCTGGTCTTCACGGTGGGCTTCGTCCATGGTATGCAACAACCCGGCCTGGTGCAGGCTGCTGATCGCCTCACGGACGGAGTCCGCGTCGTAGTCCGCGAAGGCGGTGAGGATATCCTCGGAGTCTGTCCAGTCGGGGAAGTGGTCCAGAAATCGCAGTGTCTGCAGGTCGACGGCCACGGCGTTGTCTTCGTCGATGTCGGAGGACTTCGCGGCGAGATAGTCCTCGAGAACGAACTCGCCGTCGTGCCAGTACCCGACCAGAGTACGGGTTCGTCGTAGTTTCATGGTCGTCCCTTCACGTGTTCCGATCGCCATGGCCGCTGACAACGGCCGGTTACCGTGGCCGGTTACCGTGGCGAGGTCGCACTGCGAGTCGCGGTGCGCGGCGGGTGCGGGGCGACGCCAGATCGCCCCGCACCCTGACCGGCGATCAGGCCGGGTGGTTGCTGAGCAGGTTGCCGCGGGTCTTCGTGCGGCGGATGGTCACCGTGAGCTTGACCATGGCTGGTGCACCTCCCTTCGTGCGGATCGGGCTCTCGTAAGCCGTGCGGCGTACCGAGAGCGTGGGTTCACCAGGGCGAATTCCCTGGAGACTGGGGCGGCGTGGTGGGTTATGCGGCCTGCATACCGAGCAAGTCGCACCGGCACCCACGCCGGTTCCTATCCCCAGCGACATCACCTAAAAAGAGCAAAGGGGACGATTGGCTCCCGTCAACCCCGCTCCCGGGCACCCCACAGACGACAGCAGGGCTCATCTCGGGTCAGCGGGTTGGCACGACAGCAACATCCTGTGATTTCGAGGTGTTGTCGCTGCTCGTGGCATGTCCGGCTGGCGCGCTGGGTGACATCGCCAGGAGCACCTCGGGCCGCACCTCAGACGCCATGATCACGTTTTGTGTGCGTTCAGCGACACGACGTGTCACTTTTGGCACACAAACCGTGATCAAGCCCGGTCAGTCACTGATTAAGATCACACAATGCGGCTGCCGTATTTAGGAGTGCTGCCATCGGATCTCCCGCACCCGCAGTGCACCCGGTAACGGGGAGCCGCAGCGCCGGAGCGAACCTGGTGCCGGAGCGTTGGGTTCCGGAGCGAATCCTGCGCGGGCATCTCGCCGGCGCCGGCCTCGCCGCTGACGTCGCCCGCTCCGGTGACGGCGTACTGCTGACCGGTCCGGGATTGCCCGGTGGACCGCTGGTGTGCCGGCTGGACCGGCGGGGTCCGTGGGGCGTCATGCTCGACGAGCCGCTGGCCCAGGCGGCGTGCGGGCTGATGGCCGTGCACGGCCGGGGTCGAGGCCGTCGCGCCGCCCGGCTCGGGGTGGACTACGTCACGACTGCGGCCGGAGTGGTTCTGGCGCAGGGTGTGCTGGCCAGCCTGCTTGCCCGGCTGCGCGGTCGCGCCATATGCGGGGTCACCGTGTCGATGGCGGGCACGGCATTGCTGACTGTGTCGCAATACCTCGCGGCGAGCACCGCCGATAAGCCCGATCTGCCGGCCCGCACGGATCCCGGGCACCCGCCGCCGTTCCGCTCCGCGGACGGGGTGAGCTTCGAGCTGGAGACTTTCTCCGCGCAGCCGTGGCGGCTGCTGTGGACCAGCCTGGGTGTGCCCGACACGGTGGCGGACCGGGCGTGGCAGCCGTTCATGTTGCGCTACGTGAGCGCGGTGGCCCCGCTGCCCGCCGCGTTGCACCTCGTCGCGATCAACCCGCGGCTGGTCTCCGCGCACGCCTCCGGCTGGGGCGATGCCCTCGGGGCGGACCCTCCACCGGGCACCGACTTCATGGTGCAGGCCTACGCCGGGCTGCCCGACCACCTCACCCCCGCCGACGAGGCACCAGCCGGGTCGCTGATGACCCTGCTCGACGTGCTGGGCGGGCTGATCGCGACCAGCGGCGTGCTCGCCGGGCTCCTCGGCCGCGAGCGGGACGGCCGGGGTGCCGGGTGCCAGCTCCCTGCTGTGCGCCGCCGCCCTGCTGCAAGCCCAGCTAAGCGAACGGGGACCACGCGGACAGCCCGAGTTCAGGACGTTCGGAGTACCGCTGCCCGCGGTGGACGGCGACCTCGTGCTCAGCCGAAGCGCCTCGCCGCGCGCAGTCACCGCCGCACTCGGTCCATGCCCGGCGATGACCGCTTCCTGGTGCCGCTCTACTCAGCGGTCGAGGCGGCTCGCCACCTCGACGTGCCGGCGTCGACGTTTCGCACGTGGGCGCACGGCTACCGAAACCGCCCGCGAGGTCGCCCTCCGGTCGTCGGTGAGTCGATCGTCACCACGGTCCCGGCTGACAGCGGTGCTTCGATCCCCTTCGTCGGCCTCGCGGCGACACCCCCGAGGCGCGGAGCGCTCGGGAACTCGTCGTCGTGCGCAACGACCAACGAGTCTTCACCGAGATAATCGAGTCTTACCTGAGCCGGATCGAGTTTCGTGACGACCAGTGGGCACAGCTCATCCACCTGTCGAAATACCGCCACGCCGACGTGGTGGTCGATCCCCACCGAGCCTTCGGCGCACCGATCTTCGCTCACGGAGGCGTGCGAGTCGAGACCGTATTGTCCGCCTTCACATCCGGCATGGACATCACCGAGCTGACCGAGGAATACGGCCTATCCCGCAGCGACGTGCTGGACGTTCTGCGTGTCCACACCGACGCTGCGTAGTAGTCCCAGCGACACCAGGCTGACCGCGCGGTGGTGCTGGGGGTCAGCTCACCGGTTCAGGGCGACGGGGCGGGAGGGGGTTGGGCCACACCAGGCGGAGCTTCCGGCGCTGGGAGCACCTCCGGTGGGCGTGTTCGACCGAGCCGAACGTGCGGCGCAGCCCACTGCGCGTGGTGATGATCTCGACGTGGTGGTCGAAGGCTATCCCCCAAGCGTAGACCCAGGCATTGTCCCGCTCGCCGTGTTCCTCGACCAGCGCGAACAGCTGCGGCGCGTCCTCGGCGACGAGCTCGCGCACCTCCTCGGCGAACTCCTCCTCGCTGACCGGTTCCTCTTCCCCCAGAGGCTCGAAATCGTCGCCGCCCTCGTGGATCGTCATGGTTGCCCTCCCGGGTTCGTGGATCTCGTGGGTGTCCGTCGGGGCGAACGCGGTGTGTCGCGTGGTACGCCCCGACGGACACCCTATGATTGGGTTGCATCACCATCAACTGGGAAACCTAGAAAATCAACGGGTTTCCCGTTTTATCCCCCGAAAGGGTTATTCAGCGTGCTCGCCGGCGGGCACGGTCACCGGAGCCGCGGGAGGTCGTGATGGATCGTGGGGTCAGCCCGACGCTGCGGCTGTGGCAGTTGGCCGAGTCGCTGCGGGGCCACCGGGAGCGCATGGCATTGACGATCGAGGAGGCCGCCGCGCGGCTCAAACCGCATTCGCCGCGTTGGTCGCGCTCGAAGCTGCAGCGCGTCGAGACCCGGTCCTACGCGCCGCAGCCCGCCGAGGTCGAGCACCTGGCGGCGGTCTACGAGGTACCCGCCGCCGAGACGGCCGTTCTGGTCCAGATGGCCCGCGAAGCCCGGCAGAAGGGCTGGTGGCAGTCCAGCGCGCTGCCCAAGCACACCCAGACCATGGTTGGGCTGGAGCAGGCGGCCACCACGGTGCGCGAGTTCGCGCTGGCCCTGGTGCCCGGCCTGCTGCAGACCTCCGACTACGCCCGCGCGCTGATGACCACCCTCAAACCCACCAGGCCGATCGAGGTGCTGGAGAACCAGATCGCCGCCCGGATGATTCGCCAGCACGTGCTCACCGGCACCGACCCGCTCATCTACGAGGTGATCTGCAGCGAGGCGGTGCTGCACTGCCCGGTGGGCGGCAGCCGGGTGATGCGCGGCCAGCTGGAACACCTGTTGGAGCTGAGCGGTCGGCCCAACATTGCCATCCAGGTGCTGCCGTTCGCGGCTGGTGCGCATCCCGGCATGGAGGGCGCGTTCGCCATCGTCACCCTGCCCGACTTGGCGCACGATGTGGGCTTCGTAGAGGGGCCAGCGGGCTCGATCTATCTGGAGGAGCAGGACGACGTGCGGCGCTGCACTATGCACTTCGCCGTGCTCAGTTCGCTGGCGTTGTCCCCGGCGGAGTCCGCTGAGCTCATTTCTACTACGCTGGAGCGGTACCAGTGACCCAGGAGAGGAGGCGCGGGATGACCCGAGCGGACCTGTCCCGCGTGGTGTGGCGCAAGAGCAGCCGCAGCGGGCTCAACGGCGGCACCGATCAATGCGTCGAAGTGGCGGCTCTGGACGGTGGCCGGATCGCGGTGCGGGACAGCAAGCACCCCGGCGGCGCCGTGCTGTTCCTCCCCCACACCGAGCTGGCCGCCTGGCTCAGCGGCGTGCGCAACGACGAGTTCACCGACCTGACCTGACCCCGCCCACCGCTCCGCTTCGCCACCAACCGTGGTCGGCGACCCGCCCCGGCCGTACGGCCAGTCAGTGACCGGCGCGGTATCCGGAGCGCTGAGCTGGCAGGTCGGGAGTCTCAGTCGTGATCTCGGTGGCTGCCAGCGCGACGTGGTGGTCCAGCAGCGCCCGGAGCGGGGCGAGATCGCCCCGCAGGGAGGCCTGGCCGGCGATCAGGTTCTGCTGGGCGTCGAGGCGTCGCCAGTCGAGCGGGTGCCCGGCGTCTCGGGCCAGCTGGCTGAAGAACACGCGCTGGGTGCGGCCGTTGCCCTCCCGGAACGGGTGCACCGCGTTGACATCACCGATAGCCTCGGCCAGCCCGTTGAGGAATTCGCTGCGGTCCAGCTCTCTCAGGTGGTTGGCGCGGGCGAGTTTGCCGAACACGTCGGCGGCGTAGGACTCGATGAACTGCGGAAGACAGAACAGATCGGCTTTGGCGATGGCGACGGTGCGGATTTCCCCAGCCCAGTCGTAGATCTCCCCGAACAGGAATCGGTGGAAGGCCTGCAGGTGCGGGAGATCGTAAGAACCCTCGATACGCAGCCCGTCCCGTCGGTGAAGCTGCGCGAGTTGGGATGCGGTCCAGAAGGCCTCGGCCCGGTCAAGTTCGTCGGAGTCGGTGATGCCCAACCTGTTGCGCAGAACCCCGGTGGCCGGGTCAGTGTAAGGGTCGAGCGGGGAACTCATCGCCGGTAGCGCGCCAGGAATTCGGCTTGGACGTCATCAATCGAGCGGGCACCGGAGGCGATGTCGGCGAGCAACTGGAGATCCTGTGGGCTCGGCTCGAGACCCTCCGCGCGTATCGAGGCCAGAGCCTCCGCCATCGCACGCTGGCGTTCGGCGGCGTCCTGCAACGCCTGGTACTGGGACACGGACATCAGGACGGCCTCCGGTTTGCGATGTGAGCCGACGAAAACCGGCTCACCGGCATCGTTGTTGACCTCGTCGATGATCCCGGTCAGGCCAGCCCTGAACTCCCGGACAGACCGCACCTCGGGGATCGACTTCACGCCTGAAAGTGTACACGTATGTGTTCCAATCGAATTGACAGCCCTCCGGCGCGCGTCGATCTGGGGCTGGGACTGCTCGTCGGTGGTGACCCGGTACACCGGCCACAGGCCAGCGCGGCGCCGGGTCTGCGCCAGTGGCTCGTCGGCGGGCGTCGGCGTGCCGGTCAGGCGCTCGGCGGCGCGGCGGGCGATCGAGGCGAAACGATCGGGGTCACAGTGGAGCAGCGCGACCCGTCGCCAGTGCTCCAGGCACCGGAACAGCTCGGTGAGGTCCAGGTCCTCCCGGGCGGCGGCGAACGCACGCTGGTACGCGACGTCGAACCCCACCCGGCCTCGGCCAGCAGCGCTGCCTGGATCGCCGCCAGCGTCGCTCCGGGCAGCAGCGGGTCGCCGGTGCGGGGCTGCTCATCGAAGAACCACAGCGCACTCACCCGCTCACCGTAGCGTCACCCGTCGCGATCGCATGCGGTACCTCGCGGCTTGACAATCTCGACTTCCTCATGCGCCAACTGCTCGACCCGACAGTATCCCGATGACGGCGTACACTCCGAACCCCAGGCGACGGTAGCGATCCTCCGATCCGAAACCCGCTGGGCCATCCGCTTGCGGGTCCGCATGCTGCCGCACTATCGACCACCGCCCGCACGGCCCGTCAGCCTGCATGGCTAGCAATGCCTGCTAGCATCGAGCGATGGCACGGACGATCACATTGCGGCTGTCCGACGCCGCGTACGAAGCGGTCAAGCGCTACGCCGACGCCGACCAGCAGTCGATGAACTCGTGGATCGAGGGCCTCCTGGACGTCGAGGATATGCGGCGGCGCTGCGCAGCGCACGACCGATGGATGGCCGCCCGCCCGGATGCCGTCACGTTCGCTGAAACCTGGGCCGATCGCAATCTCGACGAGTTGGCGCACCGTTGAGCGACTCCCCACGCCGGGGCGACATCTGGACCACCGACGCCGGTATCACCGTGCTCGTGATCTCCTCCACGGTGTACAACGAGATCCCGAGTGAGCCGACCGTCGTCGTCGTGCCTGTGTTCGACACCGTGTTCGACTCCGGGCCCGATAACGGGTTCGGAGTGGACCTGGACGATGGCTGGACAGCGCCGGGCCTGGTCACCAGCTTACGCAAGGCTCGGTTGGCACAGCGCCGACATCGAATTGACGTCCAGGCCCTCACCGACGTCAACACCATGCTCTTCAAGATCCTCGCGACGCCGGACCGCTAACCTTCGTGCGACACCTCCAGATCTAGGTGGCGCGTCGATCTGGGGCAGGGACTGTTCGTCGGTGGCGACCCGGTACGCCGGGTCAGTAGCCGAGCCGGGCCTTGATGACGGGCAGCGCCTGAACCTCCCGGCCGCCACCTCGAGAGCCTGGCGGTACTCGCGGTCAAACCTGGAGCGCTCCTCAGGAACGAGGGCCGCGCGGATCTCAGCCGGGGAGGCCGCGGCGAACGGCAGCCGGTGGCTGTGGGGGTCGAAAAGGACCGCGCGTCCCATTCGCCCCTCGCGAGAGGATACCGGCTGGCGGTCACCGCGAGCGGCCAGTTCGCTCCCGTCGAACAAGTGGAGTGGAGCTGGACGCCGGCCCGCTCGCCGAACAAGCGTACCGAGCTCACCCATAAATTATCAGCCACTCACGATCGAGTCGACATCACCAACCATTCGAGTGATAAACTGTCCGCACAACCACAAACTGTGAAGTTATCGCCACCCGAAGGGGCGATAACCACTGCGGGACACATGGTTGAAGGCGCAAACATTTGTTCTCATCAGGAGCGATGAGAACCAGAGCCGCCAACCACCCACCTTCGGGTGACTATACGAGCCTTGAGGCACGCTGCTAATCTTAGCCGGTTGGAGATTCAGGCTGATCGAAAATCTCCTATGCGCTAGGCAACGCCGTCCCCGAGCCGGCCGGTCGCTATTTTCTTGCGGGGGTGAAGGTGGACCGCTCGGGCCACCCTGACATGACTAATAGGGGAAGTCCGTGACCGCAACGACTCCAGCCTCCATGCTGACGGCTTGGATGCTCGTGGCCCGTCCGGAGACGTCGATCAACGACGTACGAACGGACATAGTCGGGCGCGATACAGCGAAGCGAGCAGGGGGTTGATCTGTTGCCGTTGACACCAAGTGGTGTCGGACTGACCGTACACCTAGACATGGATGATCTCGGGGGAGCATTCAGCGTGATATTTCCATTGAAAACCAAGGTCCACCGTCCACCGCTGTTCTGTATACATCTCTACAACCCACGGGAGCCCTACGGCCCGCGGGAGCGTAGGCACGCTCGTCCAGAGCCGCGCCCGTCATCCGGTGAACACATGGCCGCCGAACGGCCATGACGGGAACCGCCGGGACGGATGTCCTCAGTCGGCCCACCGCGAGCCCGCAGGAAGCCCCCGCCCGCGGCTGGTTGTTGCCGCTGATTGTACTGATCGCCGGGATGTTCATGTCGATCCTGGATATCAGCATCATCAACGTGGCCCTCCCGAACATTCAGAACGAGTTCGGAGGAACCACCAGGGACGTGCAGTGGGTGGTCACCGGCTACTCGCTGGCGGAGGGCGTGGTGGTACCGGCTACCGCCTGGATCGGGGATCGCTTCGGGTTGAGTCGGGTCTACACCCTGGCGCTGCTGGGGTTCGCCGGAGGGTCAACTTTCTGTGGGCTGGCGTGGAGCTTGAACACGCTGGTGATGTTCCGGATCATCCAGGGGCTCCTGGGTGGCATCCTACCCGCGATCACGATGTCGATGTTGTTGCGGATCGTGCCGAGGGAGAAATTCGGTGCCGCTCTGGGCGTGTATGGGCTGGGAGCGGTGTTCGCCCCGGCGGTGGGACCGGCGCTGGGCGGTTATCTGGTCGAGTACGTGAACTGGAGGCTGATCTTCTTCATCAACGTGCCGGTCGGGATTATCGGCGCGATAGCCGCGGTCATCGTGTTGCCGGACGTTCCGAAGCGGCTCGGGCGGCGGTTCGACGTGTTGGGCTTCGTCACCGTGGCAGGCGCGTTGTTCTCACTGTTGCTGGCGGTGTCGAAGGGTGAAGACTGGAAGTGGAGCTCCTACCGGATCCTGGGGCTGTTCGCCGTCGGCATACTGAGTATGGCGTTGTTCGTGGTGATCGAGCTGGAGGTCGACGAACCGCTGCTCGATCTGAGGGTGTTCCGTTACTGGGCGTTCACCCACTCGTTGCTGTTGATCTCGTTGCTGTCGGTGGCGTTGTTTTCGATTACTTTTCTTGTGCCGCAGTTCCTACAGCGAGGGCAGGGACTGGGGGCGCTCGACGCCGGATTGATCCTGCTGCCGCCGGCGTTGGTGATGGCGGGGTTGATGCCCATCGCCGGGCGGCTCTACGATCGCTTCGGGCCCCGCTGGCCCGCAACCATCGGCTTGACGCTCGCGACCGGTGCCACCTATCTGCTGCACACGATCACTCTCGACACCCCCCGAACGGAGATCGTGTGGATTCTGATGCTGCAATACGGCGGCCTGGGCCTCGGTATGATGCCGATCTTCAGTGCAGGTCTCTCAGTCATCCCCACCAGGCACGCCAACGTCGCCAGTGCGCTCAATAACGTAGCGCAGCGCGTGTCGGGCGCGTTCGGAGTCGCGGTGTTCACCGCCATCCTCACCGTCCAGCAGGCGCAGCTGATGGCCGGACGCAGCGCACTGCTGCCCTCGACCACCCCCGCCCCGCACCTCGGACCGCAGCAAACGCCGCCCTGGGTAGGCCTCTACGCCTTCTATCATCAGACCGATCTGCGGGTACTCGTCGCATCGATTGACAATCTGTTTCTGCTGGTCACCGGGATCTTCGCGCTGACCGCACTGGGATCGCTGCTGCTGAAGTCCAGACCCGCTCCCGCGGCCCCGCCTGGCCGTTCCCCACCGGCGGCGCAAGCCCCATCGCGGGCACCCGCCGACGTCAGCCCAGCCGAGCGCGACGCTGTCACACGCGACGCTGTCACACGTGCCCCCGTGCCAACGCTCCCGCACGGGACGCCTGACCAGCCGCGCACAGCCGGGCCGGCCGAGCGGATCAGCGTCACCGTGTCCGCCGCGGCGGACACGCACGCCACGGCTGCCAAGGCCGTCGACGAGGAAACACCGGATGATGAGCTGACCGCCTCCCGGGAACAGATCGACCAACTCCGTGAACAGATGGCCACCCTCCGACAACAGGCCATCCAGCTGGCGGCCGTGCAGACCGAGCTGTCCGCCAAGCTCACACAGGTCGAGCAGCAGCGCCGATGGGCCGAGACCGCCGTTGAGAACGCGCGCAACCACGGCAAGCAGCGGCTGCCCGACCAGCAACACCGCGCTCGCGGCCACACCGGCAGCCAGAAACCCAAACTCGGCCCCCGCCAGGTCAAGCTGGCCCGACAGATGTACGACGAGCTCGACAAAAACGGCAAACGCCGCTACACCACCCAGCAGATCGCCGACGCATTCGGCGTCACCCCCACGACCATCTACCGCCATCTCAGGAAAGCCACCTCGAAAACGCCATAACAACCGTGAGATCGATGCCTTGTACCATGCCTGCAATCGAGGGAGGCGGGTAAGACATGGCGGGGTCCAGTGCGGCGAAGGTGACAGTCGTGGACTGGGTCGTAATCGGCGCGGGCCTGCTCGCGTACATCGCGAGTTACCTTCCCTGGCGCACGACCAACATCTCACTCTTGACGGCCAACCGGTTCACCGACGTGCAGGACGCCTGGCACGCGGGCTTCGGCGCCTGGTTCTCCGTGCTGCTGCTGGTGGCAGCCGGCGGCGTGGTGCTCGTCAGCACGGTGAACGGGCGACTGAGGTCGGCCACCTCACGACCGCTGATCATGCTTGTTCTGTCGGTACTGGCGTCCGTCACGATCGTGCTGCGCTGGGTGACGTTCTCAGACGCCAGCGGCAGGCTGGGCGAGCTGGGCGACGTCGATCTGGGGGGCGCTTTCACGGTGTCCAGCGGCGCCGGTTTCGGCCTCTACCTGGGGCTGATCGCGGCAATCGCGGCCGTGGTGGCGTCGTTGCTCACGGCCCGCTGACACTCTCAGCCTTTTCTCACGTCTGGCGCGAATGCTGGTGAGGAGTACATGAACGGAGTCTGTAGAGGAGGTGACGGGAGTGGATGCACTGCTCGCGCTCGTCGGATTGGCGCTGCTGCTGTTCCAGCTGCTACTGATCGGCAGGATCGTCGTCGATCTGGTCGGGGTTCTCGCCAGATCCGGCTACGAGGAGGGGCTCAAGCCGGTACGCCGCGTGGTCTACCGCCTCACCGAGCCGGCACTCGCCCCGGTGCGCCGGATCGTCCGACCGATCCGGATGGGTGGTGTGTCCTTCGACCTCGCCGTGACGCTGGTCTTCGTCGCTGTCGTCGTACTGCGCCAACTGGTCATCGTGGCCTGACGCCGTGGAGCAGTCGGAACGTCGCGATCAGTCCACATCGCCGCTGCCGTAGGGACGGGTGAGGAGCTCCAGGATGTGCCCGTTGGGATCGTCGAAGTACACGCCACGGCCACCGTCCCGCGTGTTGATCTCGCCGGGTTCCTGCTGTGCGGGGTCGGCCCAATATTGCAGGTTCTGCGCCCGGATCCGGGCGAAGATCGCGTCGAACTCGGCCTCGCTGACCAGGAACGCGTAGTGCTGCGGTCGAATGTCCTCCGAGGTGTCCAGGAAATCCAGGCTAACCCCGTTACCCAGGGTTACCACCTGGAAGTGCCCGAACGGCGTCGGCGCGGGCAGCCCCAACAGATCGGTCAAGAACACCGCGGAGGCCAGCTTGTCGCGGGCCGCAACGATGGTGTGGTTGAGCTCAACGGTCATGACAACGTCCCTCTCGACATTTCCCGGGTCAGTGAGGTCACCTCTCACGTCAACGCCCTACCCAGTACGAGCCTAGACGGTCCTCCGCATTCGTTACAGCGACGTTAAGGCTGTGGTTAGGTACGAAGGTGGCCTTCCCTAACACTTCCCCTGATACGGCACAGCGCAGCCTCGAGCACTGGAGCGAGGCGAGACGGGCGGAGATGCAGGCCTTCTACACGCTCGCCACCGAGGACTCCCACCAGCTCGCCGCCGCCCGCGACTGGGCGCTGGATCTGCGGCGCCGAGCCACCGACGGCCGTCTGCGGCTGCTCGACGTGGCCTGCGGCAGCGGCAAGTTCCCGGCCGCGTTACTGGCGGCCGGGTTGCCCGCCGCGACCCGGGACCTCACCGTGGCGGTCGATCTGCTCGATCCCTCGGCGTTCAGCCTCGCCGAGGCCCGCGCCGTGCTGGCCGCACCGTTCGAGGCCGCCGCGGCGTACCAGCTATCGCTGCAGGAGTTCGACCTGCGGGCCTGCTACGACGTCGCGTGGGCCATGCACGCGCTGTACGCGCTGCCCCCGGCCGAGCTCGCAGACGGGGTGGCCCGGATGGTCGCCGCGCTGCTCCCCGGAGGGTTCGGCACCGTCGGCCAGGCCAGCGCCACCAGCCATTACCTCATGTTCTACGACGCATACCGGGCCACCTACGCCCCCGACGTCACGCCCTACACCGACGCCGAGCAGGTCGCGGCCGCGTTGACCGCGGCCGGCGCGGACATCACGGTCCAACGGCTGCGCTACCGCACCGGTTCGGCGGACCGCACGGTGATCGAGGGCTTCCTGCAGCGCTGCGCGTTCGACGACACGGTGTCGCTGGCCCGGATGGAATCCGACGAACCGCTGGCCGGGTACCTGGCGGGCTGCCGGGCACCCGACGGGAGCTACACCTTCGAGCACGAGGTGCACCTGATGACCTGGGAGAACAAATGAGGTCGCGGCGGGCGAGCACAATCCGGTGCTCAACAATGGTCGATGAAGTGTGGGTGCCCGATCAGGCAGGTTCCGGAGTAGTGGTCGAAACCCCAGCTGAAGGTGGGTTTGAGGTCCCAATGCGCACCGCAGAACGAGCGGTCGCACTGGTGGCAGTAGAACGGGGCCCACGTCCGATCCAACGCGTGTAGCGCGGCGGCGTCACTGGCGTGCAGCGCGCCGAGGGCCGCGGCGAGGTCGGGTACCCGGGTGGAGAAACTCGTGTACGGCAGGAAGCCGGTGATCCGGATCGCACCCTGGGTAGCGGGAAAGACTCGGTAGATGATGTCTTGCTCCGCGTCGATGTACAGCTGCCCTCGCCGGGTCACCTCGACGATCGCCGCCGCGCGCTGACAGCCTTCGTACTGACAGGGAAACGCGACCCGCAGCCGTGCTGGATCATCCACTGGACCAGTGTCGCAAAATGCACAGATCAGTGACCGCGCCGAGACCGGCCTTGAGCGGGCCGGTCGCTCGGCACCACCAGTGACGACGGGCCGGTGGCGCCGCGGCCGGGCACTCCGGGGGCGTTCATCGCGCGGATCAGGTCTTCGCGCGCCCGGGCCACCCGGGAGCGGATAGTGCCGATGGGGCAGCCGCACACCTCGGCGGTGGCCGCGTAGTCCAGGCCCAACATCTGGGTGAGGATGAAGGCGTCCCGGCGATCGGGTTCCAGCGCGGCCACCAGCTGGCGGAGCAGGATGCCTTCGTCGAATCCGGACCACCGGCGTGTCGGGCCGGCGGCCACGGCGGCGTCCCAGTCCTCGATGTGGGTGGTGCGCGGCCGTGTGCTGGTCCGCCGGATCTGGTCCGCGGCGACTCGTCGGGCGATGGAGAGCAGCCAGGTGCGGGCGCAGGAACGGCCGGCGAAGCCGGGTAGTGCGCGCAGAACGCGCAGGTAGGTCTCCTGCGTGAGGTCCTCAGCCTCGTCGCGCTTGCAGAGGTGGCAC
Source organism: Pseudonocardiaceae bacterium (assembly GCA_050699595.1). GTDB lineage: Bacteria > Actinomycetota > Actinomycetes > Mycobacteriales > Pseudonocardiaceae. The sequence goes on from JBOHFI010000027.1 coordinate 40,921, forward strand.
AGGAAGCGATAGACGTCACGTTGAGTAGCGCGAATGAAGGCAGTCAGGGCGGCACGGTCTCCCGCACCAGCCGCGAGCGCGAGTGCGGTGGTTCGCACATCATCAGATCGGGGGTCACCCATTAGAAAATATTAACCGCACGAGGGCTGGAACCCTAGGGCTCCGGTGGACGACAGTTGTTGTGTGAACTGCGTAAAGTACCGGGAAGCGCTCTCAGCTCAGCTGGACGGCGAGGAGACCGCGGCGGAACGAGGCGCGATCGACGCGCACCTGGCGAGCTGTGCGGCATGCCGCCGGTTCGCCGACGACGCGGCGCGCGTCACCAGGCTCGCTCGCACCTCCGTGGTCACCCAGGAGCCCGACATCACCGTGGAACTGTTGTTCACCGTCGACGGACTGGCCACCGTCCTGCGGGCACTGGCCGACCTCGACAGTGAGTCGACCACCTGTGCCGCGGCGATGATGGCCTACGACACCGCCGACATGGCCAGCGCCACCCGGGCGGCACTCGACTGTGCCGACATCGCCGCGGCTGCGCAGCGGGTACTCTCCCGCCGCACCGCCACCGACGCCGGTGTCGTCAGGGCCGTCCTGGAGGCGGCGGCCACCGCCGCCGACCGTTGCGCTGCGGAGTGTGGTCAACACGCCGGTCACCACGGCCACTGCCGGATCCACTCCGAGAGCGCCCAGCGCGCCGCCAAGCTCTGTCGATCGGAACTCCAGAACATCGCCGGCTAGGACCGACGAAGTCGGTGCGGGATGATCGCGTCGACGTTCCGGCGACGTTTGTGCCCGACGGTTCCCCCTTCGTTACACACAGTTCATTACCCTAAGTCAGAAAACTGTGCTATTAATTCCTCTGGAGGGGGGTGACGTCACCCAAAGAGGTGGGGATATGACTACTGACATGGTGTTGGGCATGCTCATGCTCGTGGGAGTCGGTGGGTGGTACGTCGGGCGGTGGCGGGCGGAGAACAGACGGGCTCACTTCGACGAGCACAGGATCTGGCACGCGCGCAAGAACTACCGGCGGAAGGGGTCCGGGCCCCCGCCTCCGCCCACGCTGTAGCTCGTTGCGTCGTCACCTTCAGCACGCCGCGCTGTGGGCGTTATGTGGGGTCTGCCGCCGTACCCACGGCCAGGTGATCAGCGCCCAGGCGGCAGCGCCGAGGAGCAGCTCGGAGAGCAGGTACCACGGCCACGGACCCAGTGCGTCCAGCAGTGACCTCACCACCGGCTTGGTGGTGAGGAAGCCGTAGTTGGTGCCGGCGACGCGGTTGACCGCGAACATCACCACCGCCCAGCCGAGCGTGGCCAGGATCGCGATCCGGTAACCGCGCCAGTCCGGCCGCAACCCGACCCCCCAGATCAGGTAGATCGCCGCCCACAGCACCGCGCTGTGCATGCCGAAGAACGACAGGAACTGAAGGGACGGGAAGTCCGGGCCGATCAGCTCCGGGCTGAGGAAGGCCTGCGAGGTGAGCGTCAGACCCCAGAAATAGACCAGCGCGAACGCCGTCGAGGAGTACGACCACAACGCCCACACCGCGGCCATGGACGCCAGGTCACACAGTTGTAACGGCAGCGAATACTTGATCGCCCCCTGCCCCGACACCAGCCCGTGCAGCCACACCGGCACCAGGAACCCGGCGAACACCAGCGCCAACGCCTGGCTCAACCGCCGTTCGAGGGGACTACCGCGATACCGCCGACCAGCGACGACGAGCGCCGCCGCGACCACGGCGAGCACCACGACCACCACACCGTGTGACAGCCCGAAGGGAACGAACTGGCGCACCGCCGGCAACGGTTCCACACCTGGGAGCGTAGCGGGGCACACCCTTTCCTGACGTTATCGCGGCGGAGCGGGCAGGACGGCGAGATCGGGGTCCGGTCCGGGTGATCCGGCTGCTGGATCAGGGTCTGCGCACACCCCGGGAAGCGACCACCGCGGCACCGGCGATGAGCGCGACGGAGGCGAGCAGGGCGCTGACGGTCGCCCCGAGTGCCGGATCGGCCAGCGCCCAACCCCGGGCGGCGTCGACCGCGTAGCTGAGCGGGTTGATGGCGGCGATCACCCGCAGCCACGGCGGCAGCCCGGCAGTGGGCACGAACGCGCTGGACGCGAACATCAGCGGGAAGATCACCATGAGGCCGATCATCTGCATCAGCTCGACGTTGCGCACCCAGCTGGCCAGCGCGATGAACACCCAGGACAGCCCCACGCCGACGACCAGTCCGATCAGCAACGCCAGCATGGTCCCGCCGATCCCGCCGGCGGGGGCGTAACCGAACAGCAACGCGGCCAGGATGAGCGCGATGAGCTGGATGGCGTTGCGCACCAGGTCGAACAGGCTACGGGCGACCAGCAGCGACGTCATCGAGATGGGCAACGTGCGAAACCTCGCCAGGGCCCCATTGCGCAGGTCGGTGGCCAGCCCCGTCCCGGACGACATCGCCGACTGGCTCCCCGTGGTCACCAGGATCGCCGGCAGCAGGTAGTCGATGTAGTTCACGCCGGGCGGGAAGCCGGGCGAGTTCGCGATACCGCGGAACACCTGGCTGAACAGCGCCAACGTGATCAACGGCTGGAGCAGACTCAGCACGATCAGCCGAGGGTCGTGCAGCCGGCGCAGCGCTCGGCCGGTGAGTACCCGCGCCTGGGTGAGTACCCCGCTACCGGCTGGACGTACCCGCGTCAGCGCGGTGCTGGGCGACGCGGCGGTCGTCGTCAAGGGCGAGGTCATGGGTGGGGTCATCGGTGGGCTCCGGTCAGAGTGAGGTACACATCGTCCAGAGTCGGCTCGTGCAGGCCGAGTTCGTCCGCTTCGATGCCCGCGTCGTCCAGCGCGCGCACCACGACGGCCAGCTCGCGGGACGACTCGATCGGGGTAGCGAGCGTCCGGCCCGATTGCAGCGGGTCCAGCCCCGCTCGCCGCAGCGCGTCCAGCGCGGGGCCGATGTCGGCGGCGGCCAGCGTCACACTGACCGTCCGCCGGCCCACGCGGCCCTTGAGCTCGGTCGCGGTGCCCGCCGCGACGACCCGCCCCTGGGACAGCACGGTGATGGTATCGGCCAGTCGGTCGGCCTCGTCGAGGTACTGGGTGGTGAGCAGCACGGTCGTGCCGCCGGCCACCAGGGTGCGCACGATATCCCACATGCCCAGCCGGCTCTCCGGGTCCAGCCCGGTGGTGGGCTCGTCGAGGAACACCACATCGGGCCGCCCGACCAGGCTGCTGGCCAGGTCGAGTCTGCGCCGCATCCCTCCGGAGTAGCCCTGGGCGGGCCGGTCGGCGGCGTCGGTGAGCCCGAAGAGCTCGAGCAGCTCGGCGCCGCGCCTGCTCGCCTCGCGCCGGGAGGCACCCAGCAGCCGACCCAGCAGCACCAGGTTCTGGGTGCCCGTGAGGTCCTCGTCCACCGAGGCGAACTGCCCGGTGACGCCGATCCGGCGGCGCACCTGCGCCGCGTCGCGCACCACGTCGAAGCCGGCTACCGTCGCGCTACCGCCGGTCGGGGCATACAACGTGGTGAGAACGTTGACCAGGGTGGTCTTGCCCGCGCCGTTGTGCCCGAGCAGGCCGTGCACAGTACCGGCCGGGACCGCCACGCTCACCCCGTCCAAGGCGGTGACGCCGCCGAACGTCTTGCGCACATCGACAGCGTCGATCATCAGCTCGCTCACTCGTGATCCCCACGTAATGCGCCACAGAGGAAGATCTCGATCAGCTATTCGAGGTCGCCGGGACCAGCGGCACCGAGCCGGTCAGCAGCCTTTTGTCCTGTATGTCTCGTTCACCGTACACGCTATGCGGTGAACATCGCTCAGCTGTTCCGACACGGGCAGATCAACACTCTGCGTGCGTGTTAGCACACTAAACGTCATCAACGGTACCCGTTCGAGTGTAATAATCCCTCGTTTCGGTGACACGCGGCCTTCTATTTTGCACGATGACGCTACAAGGAGCGCCTGCAAGGGAGGCTGGATGTCTTCCGTCCGCCGGTTCGTCCGCTGTGTGCTCACGATAGCGGTGTTAGGCGTGTGTGCGCTGCTTGCATTCACCATGATGCGGGTCGACTCGGTCGAGCAGTCGTCAGCGTTGATACCGCGGCCCGACTCCGCGAACCTCACGCTCGCACCCAGCCTCGTGGGGTTACGGATCCCGAGCGGAATCGCTGCCAAGGTCATCACAGCAGACCCGGGAGGCCCGGGAGACCACGGCCACGGAGGAGACCGAGGCCGGGGAGGACGGGGCAACGGAGGAAACGGGGGCTCCTGGGAAGGCCGGAGAGGCATGAACTGTCACGGAGGCCGGGGCCACGCGGAAAACCAGGATTGCCCAGAAGGCGGGGGACGAATGAGGTGCTATGGAGGCCAGGATCACTACGGATACCATAGCTATCAGAGAGACCCGGACTGCCCGGTCCCCAACCCTGGCCCGCCCCCCAGACCGCACCCGGTCTACCCACCACCTCCGGTCTACATAGCGCCGCCTCCGGTTTATGTACCCCCTCCGGTTTACGTAGCGCCTCCCCCAGTCCCCGCAGCCCATCCTCCGGCCCCTTCCGCAGCCTCTCCCCCGGCCCCTCCCCCAGCAGCACCCATAGCGCCTCCCCCGGCCCCTCCTCCGGCCGTCCCGGTTATTCCCGCAGCCTTCGAGTTGCCCCCGTGGTGGCTCATCATGCTGGGCATCGGACTATTGGTTGTGCTATTGATTGGACTATTGGCCTTGCTTGCCACCCAGGCCCGAAAAGGGCAGAAGTGGGTGCACGCACATGTCCAAGCTGTTGCTGGAGCCGTTTCCGGCACTGTCGCCGAGGTCATGGAGCCCAGGACAGATCATTCACCGCCGACATGTGTCGTGCGCATCGAGCCACACGCCGATAACGGCACGCAGGTTCTTGAGGGAGTGCACCAGTGAGCTCAACCGACCTCACCGAACAGCTGTCGGCCCGGGTATTCCTTCTTGGCGACACCACCGACACCGTGGCAGTCCTCGCTCGCTCGCTCAGCGAACGAGGTCTTTCCCCATTCACGATCCAGGGCCTCCGCAACCTGTCCGGCTCGGCCATGCAGGCCGTCCACCACGAAATCGCCACAGTCGCCGACGGACTCCTTGACCTCCACCTCGAGGGCGTCCTGATGTCCGGCTGGCGCAAGTACACCGACCTGGTTAAAGCGGCGGAACGCACGTTCGCCAGTCCGAGCAGCGAAGAAGTCGTGGTCCTGGCGACGCACCGCGTCAGCTCGACACACCGTCCATCCGTCGACCTGCTCGTCGATGGCGTCAAGGTCCACACCTTCGTTTTCGAGTTGACGGTGGTGTTCGACCTCAACGGAGTCACAGCGGTGCTGCGGCAGGGTGCCCTGGTGGCGCTGCGGGGAGGAGAGTGCGTCATCACCGCGACACTCACCTTGGAGGGAACACCGTTGGAGCTGTCGCGGAAGGGCCACATCGATCTCGCCCTGGTCGTTCCGCTTCGCCAGCCTATTCCGCTGGCTCGGCAGAACCACCATACGCCCGCGTCCCGCCTCAACCAGCTGCGCCCGTGAGTGGCGATGCGAGTGATAGCCCCCTTTGCCACTCACGGGTTATCCACAGACGGCGCCCTGCGCGGCGGAGCCCACCAGGCGGGCGTATTTGGCCAGTACTCCGCGCAGCGGTCGCTGCGGGGCCTTCCACTCCTGCCGGCGCTGCGCCAGCTCCTCGGCGTCGACCTGGAGGTTCAGCTCGCGGCGCGCCACATCCAGCACGATCGGGTCACCGTCGCGGACCAGCGCGATCGGTCCGCCGTGCGCCGCCTCGGGAGCCACGTGGCCGACGCACAACCCGGTGGTGCCGCCGGAGAACCGCCCGTCGGTGAGCAGCAGGACGTCCTTGCCCAGCCCGGCACCCTTGATCGCGCCGGTGACCGCGAGCATCTCGCGCATCCCCGGCCCGCCTTGCGGGCCCTCGTACCGGATCACCACCACGTCGCCGGGCTGGAGATCGGGGATGGCATCCATCGCGGCCTGCTCGCCGTCGAACACCCGAGCGGCGCCCTCGAAGCGGGTCCCGGGGGATCCAGCGCTGTCGAAACCGGCGGTTTTCACCACCGCGCCCTCCGGAGCCAACGAGCCGCGCAGAATGGTGATTCCCCCGGTGGGGTGGATCGGGTCGGCGAGGCTGTGCAGGATCTTCCCGTCCAGATCGGGCGGGTCCAGCTCGGCGAGGTTCTCGGCGACGGTGCGCCCGGTGACGGTGAGGCAGTCACCGTGCAGCAACCCGGCCGTCAGCAGTGCCTTCATCATCACCGGCACACCGCCGACCTGATCAACCGTGGCCATCACGTGAGCGCCGAAGGGCTTGACGTCGGCCAGGTGCGGCACCTTGTCACCCACTCGATTGAAGTCGTCCAGCTGCAGCGGCACCTCGGCCTCGTGGGCGATGGCGAGCAGATGCAGCACCGCGTTGGTGGAGCCGCCGAAGGCCATCACCACCGCGATCGCGTTCTCGAACGCCTCTCTGGTGAGAATCTGCCGCGCGGTGATTCCCCGTTTAATAAGGTCCACCACAGCGCTGCCGCTGGCGCGAGCGAACCCGTCGCGACGCCGGTCCACCGCGGGCGGGCTGGCCGAGCCGGGTAGCGACATCCCCAGTGCCTCGGCCGCGCAGGCCATCGTGTTGGCGCTGTACATCCCGGCGCAGGCACCCTCGCCGGGGCAGAACGCGCGCTCGACCGCATCGACGTCCGCCCGGCTGATCCGACCGCGGACGCAGGCGCCCACCGCCTCGTAGGCGTCGATGATGGTGACCTCCCGGTCACCCACCCGGCCGGGCAGTGCGGTACCCGCGTAGAGGAACACCGCCGCGAGGTCGAGCCGCGCGGCGGCCATCAGCATCCCGGGCAGGCTCTTGTCACAGCCGGCGAGCAGCACCGTGCCGTCCAGCCGCTCGGCCTCCACCACGGTCTCCACCGAGTCGGCGATCACCTCGCGGGAGACCAGCGAGTAGTGCATCCCGACGTGTCCCATGGCGATGCCGTCGGAGATGGAGATCGTGCCGAACTCCATGGGGAAGCCCCCCTCGGCGTGCACGCCCTCCTTACTCGCCTTGGCCAACCGGTCCAGGGACAAGTTGCACGGCGTGATCTCGTTCCAGGACGAGGCCACCCCGATCTGCGGCTTGGCGAAGTCGCCCTCGCGCATGCCCACGCCCCGCAACATGCCCCGCGCCGCGGCCCGTTCCAGCCCATCGGTGACGTCCCGGCTGCGCGGCTTGAGGTCTGGCCGGCTCATGCCCGTCTCCTCCCAAGGTCAGGTATCGAGGAATGGCGTCCCACCAGCCCAGTTCCTCCAGTCAGCGATCGCCCCCATGCTGGTCAGAGCTGCGCGACTTCGCTCGCCCAAGTCTGCCACCTCGTGGACTCCCTGTGCAGCGATACTTGCCCTCGGGTGCGCAGGACCTGGTTGTTCAGCTCCCACGCGAGTGCGATGTCCTCGTTCGCGGCGACCGCCAGCCGCAGCGCGGCGACGCAACGCTGGTGCACCGTCATGACTCGATCGTCGGGTGGCACGTAGGATTCCGCGTCGGCGAGAAGTGCACGCAGCGGCATGAGGATCTCGCCACGATAGCGCTCCGCACGGCCGGCGGGGGTGAGGCTGGGGTCGGCTGCGATAGCCGAGGCCTTCTTCTCCAGTTGGACGCGGCGGACGAACAGGTCCGGCCCGATCTGGATCTTGTAGATCTGGGCGGCCAGCGCGGTGGTCACGGCTGGGGGCGACTCCGTCGCGGTGAGCCGGCCGACATTCGGAACGAGGAGATCGCGCCAGCCGACGACGCCGAGGGCGCCGCCCGCCGCCATTACGGCCGCGAGGATGACGGCTAGCGCCGTCGGAGTTCTAGAAAGGCGCAGCGGTGGCGCGAGGAGGGTCAGCCAGGCTAATGCCACAGACAGCAGGAAGCCCAACGTGAGGGCCGGCTGCAGGACGCGGGAGCTGAAATCCAGGGTAAGCGCTCCGCCCAGCACGGTGTTCAACCCGAGGTAGCCCGTGCTCGCCGTGGCGGTCGCGACAGGTCCCGCCAGCAGCGCGGCGCCGCGCCCTGGGCGGCCGTTCATCAGGGCGAGCAGCAGCGCGGCGACCGCACCCACCACCGCCGCCAGCCATACGTAGGTGTAGAACCGCTGCAGCCGCTCGTCATCACCGCCGCCGGGCGGGCCGGCCACCAGGCGGAAGCCGATTTCCACGGCCGACCCGGCCAGACCACTGACCACGCCGACCACGACGGCCTGCCACGCTCGGAGAGCCGGGCGTGACCAGCGCGCTGGGGCATCGGCGGCGACCAACCACGGTGGTGCCCACCCACCGCTGTGAGCCGCCCACAGCGCCCAGCCGGTCGCGGCGGCGATGACGAGAGCGAGGATCACCATCAGCGGAGGACTGGCCTGCGATGCCCACATCACCGCCCCACTGGCTAATGACCAGCCACCGAGGTCAGTGACTTCCTTGAGCACATCGCCGGCCCACAACACCCCGCTGAACAGCGCGGCGCTGAGCAACGTCGCCGGCAGCCAGTTCCCACTCGGCCGCCGAAAGCGACCAGTGGCGTCGGCCCACACCTCGCCGAGCCCCGCCACCACCACCGTGGCCCCGGCCAGGCCGAGGGCCACCACGAAGATCAGCAGTGGCTTGTCGAGCCCAGCGATGCCGGGCAGGCCGACAGTGGCGAAGGACACCGCCTGACCCAGCACGCCGCCACCGAACACCCCGAGCGTGACCGGGGTGATCCGGGTTGGCGTCCCAATCACCCGGCTGACCAGCGACTCACGCCACAACCCGAGGCCGAGGGTGGCACCCATCAGTGGACCGATCAGGACCGCGCTGAGGATCTGGATCAGATTAAGGTGCTGTCCACCGACGAGCACGGAGTAGAGCACACTGTCCAGGATCGGCAGGGTGAGCGTGGCGAGGAAGGCCACGGTGATGCCATCGACGACGGTGACGGCGGCGGCTCGTTGGGGGTTGCGCAGCACGTCGAGCCGGACGGCCTTGTCGGGGTGATACGCCAGCGCGCGGCGAAGTCGGGTAGCAGGCAGCGGTCGGATCGACGCCAGCACCGCGGCCAGCGCCTGCCCCGAGCCGGCCAGCTGGTCGGCTCGCAGGTCGGCGTCGTACTCCCGCGACTGCAGCACCGCTCGCTGCGCGAGCAGGACCACCGCAGCGAGCACGGCGGCGCGCCACAAGTAGCCCGGCACAACGGATACATCCCCGTGAACCAGACACAGGACGAGCGGGAGGAGGAGCATCGGGGTGAGCGCGTACCACACCGAGCGGGCCATCCAGGACAACGCGACGTCCCGGTGCGCGACGTGTGCCAGCTCGTGCCGGAGGACCGCCTCGAACGTGACGCTCGCGGGGCGGATGGCCAGACCGCTCGGCACCGCGACCCGGTACCGACCCGGCCGGCCGTAGCAGAACGCGTCCCGCAACGCCGTCGGGCCGACGACCAGGGTCGGTGGGCGCCGCAACCCGGCCTCCCGCGCGAGCGCCTGCATCCGCTGCACGGCGGGGGCCAACGAGGGCCCGGCCAGCCGCAAGCGACGACGGCGCTCGATGAGCACCGGTGCGAGGAACAACACCGCCATCGCGCCGAGCGCAACCAGCGCGGCGGCACCGACGCCGAACGCAGCCCGCCGGCCTTGAACCGGCGCAAGACACATCGAGAACAGATCCGGCCCGCCGGGCCGCCACGGCGGCACGCGGCTGCACTGGGCCGCCACGGCACTCAACGATGCGCCGGCCACCTGCATGAACACCGTGGTACCGACGAAAAGGCCAGCAGCCAGCATGGCCGCAACCAGGATGAGGACCCGCCCCGTGGTCACCGGGGGAAACGCCAGCACGTTCACTTGCGGCGCGCCGGAGACCGCATCGGCTGGGATCGCTGTGCCGGTGGCCACCCGTCAGCTCCGGGTGACCACGCTGCCGAGGACCGCGTCGGCGAGAACACCCGCCTGAGCGTCCGGCAAGCCCAAGGCCTGCGCCTTCTCGTAGGTGGTGTCTCGGATCCAGCGTCCCTGCTCGGGTGTCAGCGCCCACTCCGGCGAGGCACCGGCGGTGATCGGCGCAGCAACGGAGCCCGGGCGTCGGAACAACGGCCGGACCAGGTCGGCAACCCGCGAGGTGGCTGCCTCCTGCACCCCTTGGGCGACGAGCGAGCCCAGGTAGGTCACCACCGGCGTGGCCACCGCCAGGACATACGGACCCAGCAGCGCGATATCTATGCCGAAGCCCAGCGGCTCGTCACGACGTGTCGGGTTCAGGGTTGCCCGCGGATCAGCGAAGTACTCCCGCGCGGTGTCGTCCAGTATCGCCAACTCGTCCGGGGCGGTCCGCTCGAGCACCAGCGCAGCCAACTCGATCACGAGTCGCTGTTCGACGCCTAATCGCGCCAGCGCTTCGCCACGCACCATCCTGGGCTCCCTCCGCACCTCGAGCAGTGCACCAGAAGTAAACACCAGGCGGTGCTCGTCTGTCACCCAGGAGTACAGATCCGCTCGCATCCAGGTGCGGTACATCTGTCGTTATGGGCGGTCTTGTGATAACACTGAGCACCGGCACAGTAACGGAGTGAACGCCACAGACGCCGACGATCGAACTCCCTGATCGGCGACTTTCCCTATCACGATGTTCCGCTGTAACACGACCTGACACTGTTCCGATGAGCATGATGAGCCCCGGCGATTCCCCCGACCGCCGGGGCTCCCTACTCGGCTGACGTCCGATATGCGTGGTGGTGGCGGCCAGCGGCACTGCGGGTTCGCTGCGCCGGTGGCGATAGCCGGTCGAGGAGGTCGCCGGGGCATCGACCTCGCCTGACTGGGTGGTCTTGGCGGCGTTCACCACCGTCTCGACGTGCTCGTCGGTGATATCACCCCGCGCCAGGGTGATCCGCGCGGCCATTACCTCACTGTAGCTACCGGTCGGTGTGGCAGACTCCTGCACTTGCGTGCACACCGTGCGTCAAGGGGAACACGATGAGTAGCGAAAACCACTGGTCCGGTGCCACCAGCGACACCGGCAACGTGCTGGACGGGACAGCGCTGGGCGCTCTGCTCGGCGGCAACGGCGCGGCTGCGGGCTTCTCGATCGACTACGAGCGCGTCCCACAGACCATCGCCGACCTCGAAGCCGCCGCGGAGTTCTTCACGAAGCGGGCGGGGGTAGCGCGTGACCTGGCAGAGACCCCCGCTCCCGGTACTGACGGGATCAGCCTGAACGCGGCCACCCAGATCGGCAAGTGGGCGTCGGACGTCGGCACGAACAACCTGGAAGCGACCCTGGTCGCCGGTGCGAAGCAGCTTGAAGATCTGGCGAAGAAGCTGCGCGAGGACCTTCGGACCTACCTCCACGTCGAGGATCTGAACATCCCGAAGGACGCCCGCCCGGGGCTGCCACGATGAGGGCCCGACTGGTGGCGAGCGTGGTCGCGGCCAGCTCGGTGATCGTGCTGGCGGCGTGTGGCACCGGCCCGGGCGCACCACCGGAGGCTGTCCGGCCGACCCCCGCGCAGGCGGCGAGTCCGATCCCGCCGGTGGCGAATCCGCGTGATGTCGCGGTCATGGCCCGCCGGACATGCGAGCTGCTGACCCCGCAGCAGGCGACCGGCTTCGGCCTGGACCTCCCGCCGGAGCAGTCGGATGGACTTTTCGGCACGGTGTATTGCGCGTGGACCAACACCACTCGCGACCGACGGGTAATAAGGCGGGTCTCCATCAGGGTCTTCACCGACAACCCGACTCTGGAAGTCGCCTACAACCAGGACCGGGGCCGCCCGTCTTTCCAGCTCACCGAGATCGCGGGCTATCCCACTCTCGTATCGAGACCGCTCGCAGACGAGCCCATTTGCGACATTGACGTCAAGCCCGCAGAGCGTCAGAGCGTCGCGATGACCTACGAGTCCAAGGAGTTCAAGAGCAATCCGCAGCAGGCGTGTGTGGTGGGTAAGCAGGTCGCGGCGGCGGTGCTGATGAATTTGCCGCTGAAGAGTTGAGGGGACGCAGCGATGGGGACGAGCTTCAGCTACGACGACGCCGATCATCAGGTCATCTTCGACAGCGTCAACGGCGGTGTCAGGTCTGGCCCGCTGCAGGAGGCCAGCCGGGCGTGGCAGCGGCTGGGCGAGGAGATCGGGGCGGCCGGCAAGTCGTACGTGCAACGCGCGATCAGTGGCATCCTCACCTCACGCGAGGGCGTGGCTGCCGCAGCGGCGGTAGCTGCTGTCGGCGCGATGTTGCCGTGGATGGACGACGTCGCGCGGATCGCCGCCAGCACAGCGCAGCGGGCGCAGAGCCAGGCCGACTACTGGGTCACCGCCCAGCACAACGTCCCGCCGGTCCCACCGGCGCCGACATCAACCGGCTTCCTCGGTGATCCCGCCGAGTGGGCCGCCGAGAGAATGGACTGGTTTCCGGGGGTGACGTCCGACCGGCGGGAGGCGGAGCAGCACCGACAGGAGGCCGCAGAGCAGGCCCGGCAGGCGATGCGGGTGTATCAGTCCAGCTCCAACGACAACATCGACCCCGAGCCGGCCTTCACCACGCCGCAGGCATTGGACGGCAGCATCGGCGGCTACCGCTGGTCAGCCCCCACGCCGGCAGTGTCACCGCTCCCCCGGTGCTGCGAAGTGGGGGCGCCGGTGCCCACCAAGCCCACCTGCTGGCGGCTCAGCAACCAGCAGCTCAGCAACCGGCCGCCTGTCAGCCGGTGGCCACGGTGTCACAGCTCGCTCAGGGCGGGCACTCCGCGACAGCGGGCGGTGTCGCGGCGTCACCGGGCCGGTGGACCGATGGGCCGACACCCGACCAGGGCATGACGCCCGGCGCACTACCCGTCGGCACCGGGTTCAGCGACGACACCGCCGGACGAGGCAGGCCGGTACCCGGACGCGGTGCGACGGCGGCGCGATGGGGCGACACCCGCGGCTGCGCAGGACGCACTGCCGGGTCCAGTCCGCGGCCTGACGGCGGGTTCGGTCCCCGACCTACCACCGGCGCTCACACCTCAATCGAGAAGATGAGCGGGACCAGCCCCGTCGACGCGGCGCGCGGTGCCGGCTACGGGGAACCGTTCCCCGCAGGCGCCGGCCAGCGCGGCGAGCAGGACCGGGAGCATCGCACCAAATACCTCGTGCACGGCGATCCGAACGCGATCGTCGGGGATCTGCCGCCCACCGTGCCGCCGGTGATCGGCGCGGATCCGGACTACTGAGTCTGGAGGGGATCGGCATGCGCGCCACCACGGTTGAGCTGACCCACGAGGAGTACCGCACGGCCTGGCACACTCTGGGCCTGGGCACCCGGCACTGGAACATGGACCTGCCTGGGCTCCCGGAGTTGACCGAGCAGCAGCGCCGGACCCAGATGAGCGGCACGCTCGACGGCTTGCGGGCCCGTGGGCTGGCCGATCACCACGGCATCGCCCCAGAGCTGGAGGACGCACTGCGTCTGCTGGCCAACCCGGCGCGGGAGATCAACGGCTGGGCGCGGACCGGGGCTGGTCAGGTGCGGTTGCTCGCCGGGTCACGAGGTGACTGGGCAGCGTTGGCTGTGCTCGACGAGCATCGCCTGCTGGTGCAACCCGCCCACGGCGGGCGGCCCGGGCTGACCGGGGAGCAGCTGGAGAACCGGCTGATCCGCGGCGGGGTCACACTCGCCGACGCGCGGTCCTTCGCGGTCATGATGCGCGGGCCCAAACCTGGCGGCGGGAGGTTCGGCGCCACTCGCCGTGACCGCGACGGCATTCGGCACTCGGGGGGTATCGCACTGGTTTATCTGGCCACCGAGCGTGGCGGCTACACCGTGGCGCCGCGGCGCGGTCCCGACGGCTCGGCCTGGACCACCCTGGCCCCGGCGACCCTGGCGCAGCTCGCGCGACGGATCGGCCGGCTCCTGAGCGACATCTCCCACCAGCCGAGCGATCAGCGGTAGCATCGATCCACTATGGCGCTCACTCTCACCAGCCCGGCCTTCGCCCACAACGCGTCCGTTCCCGTCCAGTACACCTGTGATGGCGACAACGTCTCACCCCCGCTGACGTGGTCGGAAGTACCGGAGGGCACCGCGGAGTTGGTCCTGATCTTCGAGGATACCGACGCCCCGGGTGGCACCCAGGTGTACTGGGTGCTCTTCGGGCTCAACCCCGCCAGCGGGGGTCTGGAGGAGGGGAAAGTGCCCGCCGGGGCCGTCGGCGGCAAGAACGACTACGGCCGCACGGATTGGGCCGGACCATGCCCCCCGATCGGGCGGGCGCACCGCTTCGTCTTCACTCTGCTCGCGCTGTCAGAGCCCAGCGGCCTAACCGAGGGCGCCAGCCCGCGCAACGATCTACCGCAGGCCCTCTCGGGCAAGGTGCTGGCCCAGGCCCAACTCACCGGTAAGTACGCCCGCCGGCGTTGAGCGCCATGGGGTTAAGCGCCACTGGCCAGGTTCGGACACCAACGACCATCACCAAGGAGGAGCGATGGCCGACCACGAGCCCCTGACGGACAGCCGGTGCGGGGAGCCGGAGCTGTCGGAGGAACTTCGCGACGCGCTCACCCTGCTGCGCGACCACAGCGACAACGACGGCTTTCGCGCTCTGGTCGATGACATGCTGGCCGGGCGGCGCGGCCTTGTCGAGGCGTCCGGCACGACGGCGTTCAGCGACGTGGTCTTCGCGAGTATCGCCCGCGAGCTCGATCAGCTGACCGAGGACGACAAGCGGCGTCTCGCCGCACCAGCCACGTCATCCGGCACCGCGACGGGGTCCTGCGGAACTCCCTGCGCCGAATGTCCCGGGGTGTGCGCCCTTCGCGACCGCTCAAGAAAGTGACGTTCTCAAGCGAGGAGGATGCCAGTGTGAAGGAGCACGAGGTGCGCTCGCTGATCAGCCAGGTCGAGGCCGCTGTCTCCGGCGCCCTCGGCCGGGCGCTGCCGGAGTGGGCCGGTGCTAATCCGGTCGTGCGGCGATCCGAGCACGCGGACTTCCAGTCCAACTCCGCTCTCGCGCTCGCCAAGCGTGCCCGCGTCAAGCCCACCGAACTGGCCACCGCGGTAACCGAGGCGCTGCGCACCGACGTCGACTCGCTCGTGGACGAGGTGACCGTCTCCGGGCCGGGCTTCCTCAACCTCGCCGTCGCCGACACCGCCATCTAGGCGCAGCTGGCCGCGCGACTGGCCGGCCCCCGGGTCTATCTCCAAGCTGGCAACGACAGCGCGACCGACATCAGCACCCCTCTCCTCCGGCGACGAGGCGAAGGCTAGTGGAGACCACCGACAGTCCGGCCAGCAACTCACGAGCGAGCTGGTCGATTCTGGATGTCCACGATGGACATCAGCTCCTCAGCAGACAGTGAGTGGCATCCCAGGTCACGGGACGCATCCACCCAGGATGTCCTCAACACTCACCGCGGCGGACCAGGCACGGGGCAGGGCGGCCGGTAGGTCACGCCGGGAAAGTAGTGGTCCCATTCGGCGCGGGTGATGGCCGGGCGGCGGAGGGCGCAGATACGCGCGGCAATGCGGTCTGGGTCGATCTCCCACAGGCGCACGGTTGTGTCATGGCTGGCTGTGGCTAGGGTGTGCCCGTCAGGACTGAAGGGCACCGAGTAGACGTTGTCGGTGTGGCCGACGAGGGGTGCGGCCAGAACGACCGGGTGACCGGGATCGGTGACATTCCACAGCCGGACGGTCGTGTCGACGCTGGCGGTGGCCAGGGTGTGACCGTCAGGGCTGAACGCCAATCCGTAGACAGGAGCCGTGTGGCCGGTGAGGGTAGCCAACTCCCGGGGATGGCTGAGGTCAGTGATATCCCACAGCTTGGCAGTCGTGTCGGAATTAGCGGTGGCCAGGACGTGACCATGGGGACTGAACGCCACCGAAACAACGAAGCCAGCATGTCTGCTGAGGGTAGCCAGCTCGTGGGGGTGACTGGGGTCGGTGACATCCCACAACATGACAGTCCGGTCGGCGCTAGCGGTAGCCAGGACATGGCCATCGGGACTGAACACCACACCCAAGACGCCCATCTGGTGGCCGGTGAGGGTAGCCAAGTCGTGGGGGTGACTGGGGTCGGTGACATCCCACAACTTGGCCTTCCGGTCGGAGCTGGCGGTGGCCAGGGTGTGACCGTCAGGGCTGAACGCCACCGAACGGACGGCGTCACCGTGACCGCGGAGAACCGCCAACTCGCGAAGGTTGAGCGAGTCGGTAACGCGCCATAAATGAGCGGTGTTGTCCTGGCCACCAGAGGCCAGGACATCGCCTTTCGGGCTGAACGCCGCAGCGCGAACCGCGTTAGCGCTATCACCGCTGGACAGACGAGTGGGATCGGGTGTCACCAGGCTACTGATCAGGGCGCCGCGGGCTTCGGCGGTGCCTGCGAGGCGGAAGGCAGCCAGGCTGAGTTGGGCGGCCAGGCCATGGTCGGTGGCGCGGAGCCCGATGGTGTCGCTGGCTACCTTTCGGGAGATGCTTTCCTCGCGTCCTTTGACGGCGTCGTTGCGCGCTCGGACGGCGAGGACGGTCGTGGCGGCGGTCAGGAGCAGCATGACGCCCAGCACGGCGACGAATTGGCGCAGTCTGCGGGTGCGGAGACGGGTGGCGCGTTGCTCGTCACGCTCACGCTGGATAGCGGCGGCCAGGAAAACACCGACCAATGGGGTCAGATCCGGATCAGCGGTATCAGCCCAGTCGCGAGCGGCAGCCAGCCGGGGCCCCTGGTAGAGGCCAGCAGGGTGGCGGCCTTCGTGGTCCCATGCGTTGGCGGCCTCCGCGAGCCGCTGCTGGATGAGCAACCCAGCGCGGTTGGTGTCGATCCACTCGCGCAGCCGCGGCCAAGCCCGCGGCAGGGCCTCATGGGCGATCTCCACGGTTAGTGGCGTGCAGGGTGACCAGGCGGGCGTGGGCCAGCACACCCAACACCGTCTCCACCGCAGCCGGATCTGCCGCATCACCAGTGAGCCGGGTACGGTCGAGCTGGCGGCGAGTGTCGTCGGCACCCTCACCGATCTGAATCATCCGCATCAGCAGCTGACGAGCGATGCGCTGCCCGGCCGGATCCAGGCGCTCATAGGCCCGTTCCGCAGTGCCAGCGATCGCACCGCGGATACCGCCGGTGAGCCGGTAACCGCCGACGGTGAGAGTGCGACCCTCGCGTTGCTGCCAGGTAGTCAGCAGCGCGTGCGACAGTAGCGGCAGGGTGCCCGGCTCGTACCTGGCCGCAGCCACCGCGCCTGAATCGTCAGCGCCCAGATCGGCCAGCATGACCTCGACGAGTCCGGGCTGTACTTCCATGCCCACTGCGTGGGCGGGCTTCTTGATCGCGTCACGCAGCTCGGTCATGTCCATGGCGCCCAGCAGCACCTGACCATGCCGCAGTGAATTGACCAGCTCCGGGTGGTTCGCGCAGTTGCCGTAGAAATCCGCGCGTAGTCCGAGCACGGCCAAGGCTACCGGCTGCCTGCTCTCGGAGCTGGTCGTGGCGGCACAGAGGGCGCGAACGAACAACTGCCGCTGCTGCCGGTCAACTCCGCGACCCCGGGAGTCTTCCCTCGCCCAGGGCTGACAGCAGACCCGCGCGCAGTAGTGAGGACTTCCCCGCGCCGGATGGGCCGGTAACGACCAGAGGCCCGGTCCCCTCCAATCGCTCGGTTAACCGACTCACTAACTCCGCGGTTACGCGTTCCCGACCGAAAAACCACTGAGCCTGATCAGGCCCGAAAGCGGCCAGTCCCGGGTAAGGGCAGACATCCACCACCTCGCCGTCCCGGCCGCCAGACCACGACGACGGTGCTTCTGGGGTGACCGCGGCGTGGGGGCGACAGGCATAGGGACGGTCGGCCAGCGCATCACGTCCCGTGGTCCACCGCGCGACGTCCCCCGCGCAAGCGGCGACGAAACGCTCTACGAAATCCTGGGTAGATCGACGACCGTCTCCTCCGTGCCGAAACCAGCGATAACGGTCAGATCGACGTCCCGGGTCAACCGGGGCTCACCCCAGCGGAGCACCGCGAGCCCACCGATGAAGCAGTAGCGAAACGATCGCTTGCGGCACAGCCCGCCGACCTCAGCAGCGGCCTCGAGAATGGGGTTCACCGTGCGGCGGCTCGAGCGAAAATCCTCTGCTGCTCGACCAGGCCCGAGCCACCGCTCTTGGGCGGCAGGTGGGGCACGAGATCGAGCAGAGCGAGGACCGCCTCCAGCGCCTGCGCCTCGGTGATCGTCCGGAGGTCGCGGCGCCGCACGTCCGCCAGAGCCGGTCCGGCCTCTCGCCACCGGTTGACGAGTTCCCGCTCACTGTCCCGTGGCACCCGCATACCTCTAGCGTAAGCGCGATCATGGGAGGCAGCTAGCACAACCCACCCAGTCACATCAGCCCGTCGGCCAGCGGGTGACGGTGAGGGCTCCGGTGCCGCCGCCCGCGCTGTCGTCGAGGTCGACGATGACGGTGTCGCCGTCGGTGATGTCGCCGGCCAGGAGGGCGCGGGCTAGTTGGTCGCCGATCGCAGTCTGCACCAGCCGGCGCAGTGGGCGCGCCCCGTAGAGGGGGTCGAACCCGCCCAGCGCCAGCCACTCCCGGGCCGCGTCGGTGACCTCCAAGGCCAGGCGCCGGGCGGCCAGCCGATGCGCCAGCTGCCCGATCTGGATGTCCACGATGGAGGTGAGCTCCTCGGTGGACAGTGAGTGGAACACCACCAGGTTATCCAACCGGTTGAGGAACTCGGGCTTGAAGTGCCGGCGCACCACGCCGAGCACGGCGTCGGTGCGCCGGCGCTCAGTGAGCGTGTCGTCGGCCAGCGCCGCGGAGCCCAGGTTGGAGGTGAGCACCAGGATGGTGTTGCGGAAGTCCACCGTGCGGCCCTGCCCGTCGGTCAACCGCCCGTCGTCGAGGACCTGTAACAGTACGTCGAAGACGTCGGGATGGGCCTTTTCCACCTCGTCGAGCAGTATCACGCTGTAGGGCCGGCGGCGGACCGCCTCGGTGAGCTGCCCGCCCTGGTCGTAGCCGACGTATCCGGGCGGCGCCCCGACCAGCCGAGACACCGAGTGCTTCTCGGAGTACTCGCTCATGTCGATGCGCACCATGGCGCGCTCGTCGTCGAACAGGAACTCCGCGAGTGCCTTGGCCAGCTCGGTCTTGCCGACGCCGGTGGGCCCGAGGAACAGGAACGACCCGGTCGGGCGGTCCGGGTCGGCGACCCCGGCGCGGGCCCTTCGCACCGCGTCCGACACCGCGCGCACCGCCTCGGGCTGGCCGACCACCCGGCGACTGAGCGCGTCCTCCATCCGGAGCAGCTTGGCGGTCTCGCCCTCCAGCAGCCGACCCGCCGGGATCCCGGTCCACGCGCTCACCACATCGGCCACGTCGTCGGGGCCGACCTCCTCCTTGAGCAGCACCTGGGGGTCGCGCGAGGCCGCGGTGGCCTCGGCGAGCTGGCGCTCCAGCGCGGGGATCTTGCCGTAGCACAGCTCCGCGGCCCGGCCCAGGTCACCGTCGCGCTCGGCGCGCTCGGACTCGCCGCGCAGCTGCTCCAGCTGCTCCTTGAGCTCCCGGGTGGCCTCGATGGCGGCCTTCTCGTTACGCCAGCGGGTGCTCAGCTCGGCGAGCTGCTCCCGGCGGTCGGCCAGCTCGGCACGCAACACAGCCAGGCGCGCCGCCGAAGCCGGGTCGGACTCCTTGGCCAGCGCCATCTCCTCGATCTCCAGGCGGCGCACCGCGCGCTCCACCTCGTCGACCTCCACCGGCCGGGAGTCGATCTCCATGCGCAACCGCGAGGCCGCCTCGTCGACCAGGTCGATCGCCTTGTCCGGCAGGAACCGGGCGGTGATGTAGCGGTCGGACAGCGTCGCGGCGGCGACCAGCGCGGCGTCGGTGATCCGCACGCCGTGGTGCACCTCGTAGCGCTCCTTGAGGCCCCGCAGAATGCCGATGGTGTCCTCCACCGAGGGCTCACCGACGAGTACCTGCTGAAAACGCCGCTCCAGCGCGGCGTCGCGCTCGATGTGCTTGCGGTACTCGTCCAGCGTGGTGGCGCCGACCATCCGGAGCTCGCCGCGGGCCAACATCGGTTTGATCATATTCCCAGCGTCCAGCGAGGACGCAGCGGATTCCCCGGTGGCCCCGGCGCCCACGATGGTGTGCAGCTCGTCGATGAACGTGATGACCTGGCCGGCCGAGTCGGTGATCTCCTTGAGCACCGCCTTGAGTCGCTCCTCGAACTCACCGCGGTACTTCGCGCCGGCCACCATCGAGCCCAGATCCAGCGCGACGACCCGTTTGTCGCGCAGCGATTCCGGCACGTCACCGGCGACGATGCGCTGCGCGAGGCCCTCGACGATGGCGGTCTTGCCGACACCGGGCTCGCCGATCAGCACCGGGTTGTTCTTGGTGCGCCGGGACAGCACCTGCACCACCCGGCGGATCTCCGCGTCCCGGCCGATCACCGGGTCCAGCTCCCCGGAGCGGGCCCGCTCGGTGAGATCCAGGCCGTACTTGTCCAGCGCCTGGTAAGTGCCTTCCGGGTCCGGACTGGTCACCCGGGCTGAGCCCCGGACGGCCTGAAACGCCTCCCGTAACGCCTCGGGGGTGGCGCCTCGGGCGCGCAACAGTTGCGCAACCGCGCCGCCTTCGGCCGCCAGCCCGACGAGCAGGTGCTCCGTGGAGACGTACGAGTCGCCCATCTCGGTCGCCAGGTTCTGGGCGTGACCGAGCGCCTTGGTCGCCTGGCGGTCGAACTGCGGCGCGGCCACTGTGGAGCCGGTGGCCGAGGGCAGGCGCGCAGCGATGACGTCCAGCTCTGCGCGCACCGCGGTAGCGTCCGCACCCACCGCCGCCAGCAGCGGCACTGCGATGCCCTGCGCCTGTGCCAACAGCGCCCCGAGCAGGTGCACGGGCGTCACATCGGGGTTGCCGGCCATCGACGCGGCCTGTACGGCCGAGGAGATGGCGGCCTGCGTCTTGGTCGTGGGGTTGAAGGAATCCATGCTCGACGCGTTCCCTCCCGCAGTGTCGTCTGACGGTGGCTTCTCCAGCTGGTTCAACGTGAGAAAAGTTGAGTGTGTTCCGCTCAAGCTCGGTGGATCCCGCGATCGTGGAGCCCACCGGAGGACCAGCGGCGCACTGAAGTACCAGCGGCGCACTGTAGCGGCCGTCCGGGCAGTGCCATACGATTTCGCAGCAGCCACGAGGCGTCCACCCGTTTGCCATCCACCCTGGAGAAGACGCTCCCGGACCATGACAGCCGATCCAGTACGGAGCCCCGCTCCCCCACCCGAGCACCAGCTTCGCTGCACGGGTGGAGCTTCGATCATGGTCCAGCTGATCCGCGAGAGCTACGCACAGGTCCAGTCGCGTGCTGAGGACGTCGCCCAATTCTTCTACGCGATGCTGTTCGCCATCGCGCCGGACACCCGTGAGTTGTTCTCGGCGAACATGCAGGTGCAGCGCAGCCGGTTCGTGCGCGGTCTGGCGCACGTCGTGCAGAACGTCGACCGGCCCGACGAGCTGGTGCCGTTCCTGCGCCAGCTGGGCCGCGACCACCGTAAGTTCGGGGTGCTGGCGCAGCACTATGACGCGATGGGGACCGCGCTGGTGACCGCGCTGAAGCAGTACGCGGGTCCGGCCTGGACACTGCAAGTGGAGACGGCATGGCGCGACGCCTACGGCCTGGTCGCCAAGACGATGCAGGAGGCGGCCGAGGCGGAACGGGGCCCCGCGTGGTGGACCGCGCGGGTCGCCGATCACCACCGGCTGACCTGGGACCTGGCGGTGGTTCGCGTCACCCTCGAACGACCGGTGCCGTACCGGGCCGGGCAGTACGTCAGCGTGGAGGTACCTCAGCGGCCGCGGTTGTGGCGTTATCTGTCTCCCGCGAACACCCCGCGCCCGGACGGGTCGATCGAGTTCCACATCCGCGCGGTACCGGGGGGCTCGGTCAGCCGGTCGATCGTCGGGCACACCCAGGTCGGCGACACCTGGCGGATCGGCTCGCCGATGGGTCTCATGACGGTGGACCGCAGCTCCGGCCGGGACGTCGTGATGGTCGCCGGCGGCACCGGAACGGCCCCCATGCGCGCCATCCTCGAAGATCTCACCCGGTGGGGTGACAACCCGGAGGTGACGATGTTCGTCGGCGGCCGGACCCGGGCCGACCTCCACGACCTCGACACCTTCACCGCCATGACCGCGACGAATCCCTGGCTGACGGTGATCCCGGTGGTCGAGTCGTACCCGAGGATGGCGGGGATGGAGTACGGGACACTCGCCGATGCGGTCACTCGCTTCGGCGCGTGGCCGGACCGGGACGTGCTGGTCTGCGGCTCTCCGGCGATGATCAGGGCCACCGTGTCCCGGATGCTGGTCGCCGGCACCCCACTGGACCGGATCACCTACGACCCGTTCACGGTCGATTAGCTGACCGACCGGCCCGACGTGGTCGCCCATGGCGAGACGGAATCTTCTTGTCTGGCCTCTGGCCTGAACCCCCGAAATTGTCAGGGGTGGGAGCGACAATGGTTACGTGATGGACACACGGTTGGACCCGAGGCAGGCGATGGTCGCCGGCCTCACCCAGTGGCGTGAGGTGATCGCTGAGTGTGACGACGCGGGGTTGCGGGATCAGGTCCGGGACATCGAGCCGGTGTCCCGGATGCTGCATTCGGTGATGCTGGAGGCGGTCGCGGAGCTGGGCTCCCGCACCATCGCGGCGAGCGCCGGGTTCGGGACCACGAAACGGCTGCTCGCCGGGATGCTGCACCTGTCCGCCACCGAAGCCCGCACTCGAGTCGCCCACGCCACACACCTCGCCGCCCGCCGCACCCTGAACGGCGAAGTGCTGCCGCCGAAGCTACCGAACACCGCCGCCACGCTGGCCACCGGGGAGATCGGACCGGCACAGGTCCGGGTCATCGCCGAGACGATGGACGCGATCCCCGGCTCGGTCAGCGCCACCGACCGTGACGCCGCAGAAGCCGACCTGGCCCGCTACGCCCGCTCGTTCGACCCCACCTCACTACACAAGATCGGGCGACACATCCTCGCCTACCTCGATCAGGATGGTCCCCAACCCCGCGAGGAGCCCGAACCCGCTCCCGCAGTGGGAGAACTCCGGTTACGCGAGCGCCGCGACGGACGCCTAGGACTCGAAGGATTCCTGGAACCGGAGCACAGTGCCGCGTTCCGTGCCTTGATCGAGCAATTCGCCTCACCCCGGCCCGCCGCTGAGGGCATCCCCGACCCGCGCACCACCCCCCAGCGCAACGCCGACGCCCTGCTGGAGGTCTGCGGGCTCGCCCGCGCCGCGCAGGACTGCCCCACCACCGCCGGAGAACCCCCACACCTGACCGTCACCATCGGCTGGGACGCGCTGCGCACCGGACTCGGGGACGCGACCCTGGACTACGGCACCCACGTCAGCGCATCCGAAACCCGCAGGTGGGCCTGCGACGCAAAGATCATCCCTATCGTCCTGGGCGGGGCATCCGAACCCCTCGACGTCGGCCGGGCCATGTGCACTGTCCCTCTGTCCCTCCGCCGAGCGCTCGTCGCACGGGACCGCGGCTGCGCCTTCCCCGGCTGCGACCGGCCACCGGGACTCTGCCACGCACAGCACTGCCAACACTGGGCCGACGGCGGTGAGACCACGGTAGAAAATTGTGTCCTCCTGTGCGAGGTCCATCACCAGCACGTGCACCACACCGGCTGGAAGATCCTCACCCACCCCGACCACGCCGAATTCATCCCACCCGTGACCATCGACCCAGACCGCAGACCACTGCGCAACCCACTCCGCTGCTAGTAGCGGCGGTCGGTCGATCCGCATCCTCATTGGATCACGTGGGGTGACTGTGCTCATGGCAGTGGGCGTAACGTCCGATGTGAGGGGGAAGCATGATTCGATCGCGAGCCGTGGCCGAGTGGATCACGCGTGAGCTGCCGGGGCTCGTGGAGCAGCACGGGGTGCCCGGCGCGCAGGTCGCGGTGCTGGTGGATGGTGAGGTACTCGACGCCGCGGCCGGTGTGCTCAACACCGCCACCGGGGTCCCGGTCACGACTGACGCGGTGTTCCAGATCGGGTCGATCACCAAGGTGTGGACGGCGACGCTGGTGCAGCAGCTGGTCAACGAGGGGCGCCTCGACCTGGACCGGCCGCTGCGCGAGTACCTGCCGGAGTTCCAGCTCGCCGACAAGACGGCAAGTCAGACAGTGACGCCCCGGCAGTTGCTCTGCCACACGGCGGGCTTCGAGGGTGACCTGTTCACCGACACCGGCAACAACGAGGACGCGGTCGAGAAGTACGTAGCCACCCTCGTCGACGCCGCGCAGGTGTTCCCGCCGGGAGAGCGGTTCTCGTACTGCAACAGCGGTTATGTGGTGCTGGGGCGGCTGCTGGAGGTCGTGCGGGGCAAGCCGTTCAACACCGTGCTGCGCGAACGGCTGATCACACCGCACGGCCTCGAGCATGTCGCGACGAACATCGGAGAGGCGATCCTGGAACGGCCGGCGATCGGTCACGTGCGCACAGCGCCGGGCGAGCCGGTGGCGCCCGCGCCGGTGTGGTCACTGGTGGCGTCGAACGCACCGGCGGGGTCGACGCTGGCGATGCGCGCCCGGAGCCTGCTCGGGTTCGCGCGGATGCACCTGTCCGACCCCAGTTTCGACATGATGCGCCAGCCGCAGGTCGTGCTGCCCGATCTGGGGATGCCGCGCGCTTACTGCGGCCTGGGCTGGATGCTGTTCGACTACCCGGGCGGCGCAGTGATCGGCCATGACGGTGGGACCATCGGGCAGGCCGCGTTCCTGCGCATCGTGCCAGAGACCGGCATCGCCGTGGCGCTGCTGGCCAACGGCGGTGACGTGGTGCCGATGTACCACCAGGTGTTCGGGCACCTGCTGGCCGAGCTGGCCGGCGTCGAGCTGCCCGCCCTACCCGTCCCACCAGCCGATCCCCATCCCGTTGACGCCGACCGGGTCAGCGGGACCTACCGGAGCACCCTGGTCGATCTGGAATTTAGCGTTGACGCCGAGGGCAGAGCGTGGCTGCGCCGCGTGGAGCGCGCCGAGGAGGCCACGCTGGTGATACCGGAGACCGTGGTCGAGATGGTCCGGCTCCGCGACGACGCGCTGATCACGGTGGAGCCGCAGGGAGGCATCCATCAGATCATCGGCCTGCTCGGCTCGGACCAGAGTGGTCGGGTGAAGTTCCTGTATGGCGGCGGTCGCGCCGTCGCGCGAGTGCCGGTATGAGCGGGTTACCCCAGCAGCGCGCCGCCGATCTCGAACCACCCGAGACAGAGGGACACGGCTAGGTCAGGCGGGTCGCGGCTACCCGCTGTGCGATGGTGGGGACCGGTGGCGGCACCGTAACCAGCGTTGGAGGTGACTCACATGGGCACACGAGACACTAGTGGGGATGCGCAAGTGAGGAACCCGGACCCGTCAAAGTGGGAGAAGCCCCACGACTACGGCGAAGGTAAGCACGCCGGTGAGCTGGAAGACGACGAGAACACCGAGGAAGAGGAGGATCCTGCCGGTGACGACGGCTGATCGTCTGGTCGTCGAGCTGGCCGGCAAGATCCCCGCTGCATGGGCTGATGCGATCAGCGAGGTGGACCGGGCGGGCTTCATCCCGGCCCGGGTCTGGGTATACGACGAGGACAACGAACCACGGCCACTGGACTGGGAGACCGACCCGCAGCGTTGGTGGTGGGTGGTCTACTCCGATACGGCGATCATGACCCAGTTCGACAACGGCGCCACGGTATGGCCGGACACCACCGGGGAGCACCCCACGAGCTCGGCGTCCCAGCCCTCTCTCGTGCTGGACATGCTCGCCGCTTTGGACGTGCGTGAGGGGCACCGGGTACTGGAGATCGGCACCGGCACCGGCTACAACGCCGCGCTGCTGGCCGCCCGCCTGGGCGACGACGCGGTGACCACCATCGAGATCGACGCCACAGTGGCCCAGCAGGCCCGCGCTGATCTCGCCGCCGCCGGGTACACCCCCACCATGATCACCGACGACGGCACGGCCGGCTACCCGGGCGGCGCACCGTATGACCGGATCATCGCCACCGCGTCGGTCCGGCCCGGCGAACTGCCCTACCCCTGGGTCACCCAGACCCGACCCGGCGGGATCATCGTCACCCCCTGGGGACCGGACTACCACAACGGCGTCCTGGCGCGCCTGGTCGTGGACTCCGACGGCACCGCATCCGGGCGCCTGTCGGGCAATCTGGCCTTCATGCGCCTGCGCGCCCAGCAGGACACGCCCTGCCCGCTGGATTACGGCGAGGTCGGCGACGCGCAGGAGACCACGACGAGCCTGTGGGTCTACGAGGTGGTCGGCGAGTTCTCCGGCGCGCTCACCGTCGGTCTGTTGGTCCCCCACTGTCACAAGATCGTGGAAGACGATCCCGACGACGAGTACCACCACCTCGTCCGGGTCCATGACCCGATCACGGGTTCCTGGGCCACCGTCGACGTCCACCGCGGACCCGCGGCCTACCCCGTTCGCCAGCACGGTCCTCGACGGCTCTGGGACGAGATCGAGCAGGCCCACGCCTGGTGGGTCACCCACGACCGGCCGACCTACACCCGGCTCGGCATCACCGTGACCGACACCGAGCAGTGGACCTGGCTCGACCACCCCGACCAGCGAGTAGCAACCACGTGACCCCGCCACTGGCCCGATCAGTCGTGCTCGGTTCGTCCACCCAAACGGCCGGCGGCGGATGGTGGGTCAGGTGCCAGGCGGTGGCGACCGCGTTCGGCGGGGTACTCCAGCAGCGCGCCGCCGATCTGGAACCACACGATGCAGGGGAAGTAGCGGCGGCACCAGGGGAGGGGGAACAGGTGGTGGCGCCGGCTGACGCGGTGGCAGCCGCGGCAGCGGCCCGTGCGGGTAACCGGCTGGTGGTCGAGCAGGACGGACCGCAACGCGTCGATCGCCCCGGTGTGGTATCCTCTTCGCTCCAGTTCGGTGAGTTCGTCCCACACTGAGCGGACGAACCTGCGCTGGTGGGGTTGGTCCGCCAGCCAGTCCACGGTCCGGGCCGGCAGGTCGGCGTCGGGTCGCGGTGGGCGGGTCGTCGCCATGGGGGGCTCGCCCCGGCGTCACACGGGGCCCGGTCACCGGACATACGAGGCCAGGGTGAGCAGTCGGTCTCGTAGTTGTCGCTCGGTGATCGTGGGTGCGTCGTCGGCCAGCGTGATCACCTGCCGCAGCGTCGCGCGTAGCCGCCCGATCTCCTCGACCGCCGCGGCCAGGTCAACGGGGTGAGCGGCACGCAGGTGTGGGTTGACCACAGTGATCGCCCAGTCCATGCCGCACGCCGCGCACGACCACGCTCGGACATCGGGTGCGGTGCCGACGGTCCGTCGCACACCGGTGGTGGCCGCGCATCCTGGGCACGACTCAGGCGTGTCGGGGCAGGGGTGGTGGGTGGGCATCGTGTGGGTCACCTCGGGGTGGTGTGGGTAGGCCGGCCGGGAGCCCGAAGCAGGGGGACAACGCTCAACCGGCGGCCGAACCGGGGATCTATTCGCTGACTCCGCGCGCTGTGTGATCAGCGCGGGTGCCCGGGACCGACACCTGCACGAGGTACGCCGGGCGGGGTAGGTCGGTCACGCGCGGGGAGTCCTTCACTCCGTCGTATCGGGCGCGTTGATGCACTCGGCACACCGTGCGACATCCATCGGGTCAGCGTTACGCACCGCGTTGTCCCTGAGGGGCGCTCCGCAACGCGCTACCAGCTCCTCGCGCGGATCGGCCGCGGGCGGCGGCAGGTGCCAGTGCCAATCCGCCGTCGACAACCTCCACACAGAGGCCACCGGATCCGGGCTATCAGAATCGACATACACCCCGAGGTACTCGCTCACCCGAGACACTTTCCGAGAACGTCGAACAGGACCGTCGCGGCGTCCTCGTCGAGCACGATCTCACCGCCCTGCTTCTCGACCACCAGGTTCGCGAAGCCCCTCGGGCCCTTGTGCACCGCGTAGGTGACGCTGATCGCCCTGCGGTTGGCGCGGGAAGCCCGCGCGGTCGCGCCATCATCCATGGCTTGGCCTCCATTTCTCCTGGACAGGGGCGCCGATCGTGTCCCGCCGCTCCCTCGGCGCGGACGCGTGACGTCACCCCCGCGCTGTGGTCGGTGCTGAGCACACCACCGGTGCGGCCATCGAGGAACACCCAGCCGCGCTCAACGACGGCGCAAGCGACACCAAGCCAAGAGCCACGGGCCAGAACCACGGCGTTAGGCATAGTCGCTCTGGTGCGACTGGGTGAATCGTGGTACATCACGGTGCGCGAGCGGCGCCAGTCGAGAGGGTGCCCGAGACAGCACCGGGGGCCGGTGCCACGAATCGAGGGGGGATGTGCTGGTGACGAGCGGTAGTGGGTGGGGTTGCTGCACGCGGTGCGGGGTGCCGCTGCGCCGGACCCGGCGGCGGGGGCAGGCCTGGTGTGACCCCTGCCAGCGAACCGGACCGGATCCTCGCCGGGACCTGCCAGCGGGTTTCCACTTCCAGGTGCGCCACGAGGCGCCGCATTGTATTCCCGGCTGAGCCGGGAGGAACTGGAGGAATGTTCCTGGGCCTGATGGCTTACCTTGATCCGAAAGGTGATGAGGGACGGTAGCATGCCAGAG
>JBOHFI010000028.1:0-68877 GCA_050699595.1 Pseudonocardiaceae bacterium
ACAATCGCCAACTTCAAGACCTGGAGAATCATGCACACCGACTACCGTCGCCCCATTGCAACATTCGCGACAACCATCTCAACCGTAATCGGCCTACACTTCTACACGGCCGGCTGAATAACCCTCCTGGAATGGACTTACTGCATCCTGTTCCCCGTGCGGGATTATTACCGGTCGATCGACCGTCCCGCCGAGTCGTCGTGGACCACGCTCGGTCGTGGCCTGGTCGAATTAATAGTGCTGCCCGCGACCGTGCTCGCGCGCCTGCGGTCAGTGTTCCGCAGGCGTAAAATGTTGCCGCAGCGCGCCGGCGAGTTGGTGCCCGAACGTTATGGTGCCGCGCAGAGTATACGTGAGCTCGCGGCTGACACCGAGGCGCACACCTACTTTCAAGACGCCGATACCGAGCGATACGTCAATATCATAGACCGCACGCTGGTCCGAGCGGTGGGGAAATTCCTCGAAGAGCGGGGATATTCGGTGGTGGAGTTCACGCAGATGGCGGACCCTGTCATCAATAACTACAACGTCCGGGGCAACGTCACCAACTCAACGCTTGGTAACAACAATCGAAACACGCGGATGCCCGCCGGTGGAGCCAAGGGAGCGAAATGAGCACGAGGGGACCACGCCGAGGCCAGGATTTCTTCGTCGGTGGTTCGATCACCGGCAGTGTCATCGGTGATGGCAACAGCAACATCGACATCACGATCGGCCCGGACGCCGAGGCTGACTCCACCTCTCTCGATGACCTGCGGGAGGCGATCACGTCGCTGCGGGCCGAGGTCGAGGCAGCGGACAGTCGTGTTCAGTACGAACTCCAGACGATCGAGGACGAACTCGACGAGGATGAACCAGACGGGGAGACGGTCCGCAGCCGATGGAAGCAGGTGCTGAAACTGCTCGGGCCGCTGAAGGATCTGGCCGGCGTCGCCCAGATCACCGCCTCCATACTCGCTCTCTTCAGCGGAAGCTGACAAGCCACCGGGAGGGATCCACTCGAATCACACGGTGAGCTTCGCTGACGGCCCCGGAGGGCGGCTCCGATGACCTACTGCACCCACTGCGGCATCTCTCGGGAGCCCGGCAACCGGTTCTGCACCGGCTGCGGTGCTCAGGTGAGCGCGGCATCACCCACCCACCCCCACTCGCGGGGTCGATTCGCGATCGCCCTGACCGCGCTGGTTCTGGTCCTCGGGGGCGGTGGTGTCGCGGCGTGGGCGACATGGGCCCACGGCACCACCTCCTCCGCGACACCAAGCCCCGCCACGCGGCCCGACCAACCGCAGGCCGCACCATCTCCGCCTGATCAGAACGACCCGACGCAGACCGACTCGTCCTTGCTGAGCAACGCCAGAGTGTCGGCTTCACGCCCCTCATCACAACCCGCTCCCGATGCCGGCAATGGAACAAAATTCACCTACGAACCGGAGAAAGCCATCGACGGCCGAGCTGACACCGCGTGGCGTTGTGACGGAGACGGCATTGGTGAATGGCTAGAGATCAGCTTTCAGCGTAAGGTGACACTCACGAGTATCGGTATAATTCCCGGCTTCGCCAAGATCGACCCTTACGACCACACCGACCGTTACGCGCAGAACCGGAGAATTTCCGCCGTGAGATACATTTTCGATGACGGCAGCCACTTTGATAAGACTTTCGACACCGGCGTTTCCTCCCGCTCCGCGCAGACGCTCGGCCTGCCCGGTGTGTCCACCGGTCATGTGCGGATCACCATTCTCGACAGCAAGCTCGGGGAAGCCACCAACGGCCAGATAGCGCTCAACCAGATCGCTATTTCTGAGATCACCGTTTCAGGGCGATGACGTCTCACGTGCGAACCGCGCACCCGGCGCTACGCGGCGTCGCGTTTCAGGTGTTCGTCTCGTGCCTCATCCCGCTCACCGCGTGTGGGACAGCCGAACCGCCGGCCGCTCCCGCCGCCTCGCCGCCGAGCCGGTCACCGAGCGTGACCTCAGTAACGACCGGCTCTCACTCCGCGACGCCGGGCGGGCTCACTGTGGTGCTCGACCCAGGGCATAACGGCGCCAACGCGTGGTATCCGGCGGAGATCAACCGCCAGGTCCCCAACGGCCGGGGCGGTACCAAGGAGTGCGACACCACCGGCACCTCCACCGACGCCGGGTACCCCGAGCACGCCTTCACCTGGGACGTCGCGCTCCGGGTCCGCGATGTGCTGACCGCACGCGGGGTGCGGGTGGTGCTGACCCGACCGAACGACGCCGGGGTCGGTCCCTGCGTGAACGACCGCGCCGTGATCGCGAACCGGGCGGGTGCCGAAGCGAAGGTCTCCATCCACGCCGATGGGGCGGCGCCATCCGGGCACGGTTTCCACGTCGCTTACTCCGACCCGCCAGTGAACCCCAGCCAGGGCCCGCCGTCGGTCGACCTGGCCACAGCGCTCGCCAGGGCGTTGCGCGCGGGTGGCTTCCCCGCCGCCGACTACATCGGCTCCGGTGGCCTGTATCCCCGCGCGGACCTCGCCGGGCTGAATCTGACCCAGATCCCGGCGGCGCTGGTCGAGTGCGCCAACATGCGCAACCCGCAAGAGGCCGCGCTGGTGTCCACACCGCAGGGCCGGGCCCGCTACGCGGCGGCCATCGCCGACGGCATCATGGCCTGGCTCACCTCGCGGTGAGTACCTCGCACAACCGAAAGGGGACGCAAGAACGGGAGACGATCTCCCGCGAGTCGGGCCAGGGACATTGGGCGCGGTGCAGTGGCAGGTTGCTCGGACGGCACCACAGCAAGATCGAGCGTAATGGTGACGCCGCCGATTATCGGGCTTGTTGTGAGCCCGCAGCGTGACACGGTGACAAAACGTCACCGGCTGACAACCGACGATGGTCCGTGTCTCATCAAGTGAAGCCACCGGCGTAACCTACTTATCTGAAGCCGCACATTTTTGTCCCACCCTCGAAATGTGTGTTACGTCCGTTTTATGGCTCTGCCTGGCCGGTGAGGGTGTGCTGGGCTGCCAGGGTAGAGCTATTGTCGTCGCTCAAGCCGTCCCTGGAGAGACTTCGGTGACCACGACCGCGGTGATCCTCGGGATCCTCGTGGGGGTCCTGATGGTGATCTTGCTTGCGCGGGTGGGCAGGCTGCGGGCCTCGGTGGTCGAGCTGCCTCTGACGCCTCCGGTCGGGAAGCCGGTTGTCGACCCCGCTGTGGAGGCGCTCGCTGTGGAGAAGACAGCCTGGTTCCCGGCCGAGCCGACGCGGTTCGTCGGCCGTGCTGAGGTGATGGACGCGGCCGGTACCGCGTTGGGCCCGGCTTCCGGGCGTGCCGCGGTGGTGTTCCAGGGGATGGCCGGGGTGGGCAAGACCACGTGCGCGGTGGAGCTGGCCTACCGTCGGCAGCGCGGCTTCGTCGCGTTGGCGTTCTGGTCCGCACCCACCGATCCGGACCAGTTCGGTGATGCGTTGCGCCTGTTGGCGGTGGCGTTGGCGGCGCAACTCGGGGATTACGGGGTCGTGCTGCTCGAGGAGATCGCCACCCTGGAGCGGCTGCGGAATTTCCTGCCCACCCTCACCGCCGTCTTCGCCGACGCGGGACTGCTGCTGGTCATGGACGATCTCGACACCTTGCTCACCTCGGATGGCCAGTGGCGCGACCGTCGCTGGGAGCTGCTGATCAGCGCCCTCACCGGCCACCAGGGGTCCTCGCGGGTGATTTTGACCAGCCGGATCGTGCCGGCTGGACTGAACCCCGACACGGTGTTGATCCGGACGGTGCACGCGCTGTCCCGGGACGAGTCCCTCATACTGGTCGGGGAGCTGCCCAACCTGCGGGTATTGCTGCGCGATGTGGCGCTGGCCCGCTGTGTGCTCACACTGACACAGGGCCATCCCACCCTGCTGGAGCTCGCCGACGCGGCCGCAGCCGACCCGCCCCGGCTGGCCTACCAACTGGCTGAGATCGAAGCGGCGGTGGACGGGGCGGCTGTGGACGGGGCGGCGCGGGCGGCGTTCCTCACCCAGGGCCACACCAGGCTGGACGCCGAACAGTTGCGGCGGACCTTCACCACGTGGACCAGCACCGTCGCCGCGACGGCGCCCGCTCCGGCGCGGCTGCTGTTGCAAGCGTTGTGCCGGATCGAGGAGACCGACCGGAACACGGCCGTCGTCGGCGCGAACTGGCCTGCCCTGTGGCGGCGCTGGGACCAGCCCGGTGAACCACCACCACTCGCCTCGGCGCTCGCGCCACTGATCACCGCCGCACTGATCGCCACCGACCCGATCGATGATCCGAACGAGCCCGTGCACTACCGGATCCACCCCGACGTCGCCGAGGCCATCCACGCGGTCACCCCGGAGCCGGTCACCGCCGCGGTCGATGCGCAACTCGCCGCCTGGTGGACCGCCGTCGTCGGAGGCTGGGGGATCGAACAACAGCCCACCAGCAAGGACACCGACCACGTCATGCTGCGGGCCAGCCTGGCCGCCGCCCGTTACCTCCTACGCCGACACGACTGGAACGCCGCCAGTTGCCTACTCGAACGAGCCCTGATCCGGGACGGTTACTCCCCGGTCACCTCGCTTGCCGTCATCCCCCTGCTGCGGCGCATCGCCGAGGCCACCGGCGCTCTCAAAGACCTCATCGTGCTCGCCGCCGCTGCGCGGAAGGTGGATCCCGGTGCGGCCGAAACCCTGCTGCGCCGCGCCTACGACCAGGCCAGGGCCGACGGTGAATACGGGCTCGCCTCCACCACCGCCGGTGATCTGGTCACTCTGCTGCGTGACCAGGGCAGGCTGCACGAGGCTCTCACCCTGGCCGGCCAGAAGATCGAGCACACCCGCCGAGCCGGGTTCGGGTCCTGGACCCAGCTCAGCGACCAAGGCCGGCGGCTGCAGATACTCACTCTGCTCGGCCACCATGAGCAGGTCCTCATCGCCCTGCCCGCGTTGCGGGCTCAGATGGCGCAGCTGCCCGACCAGCGCGCCCACAACGACCGCGTGAACCCGTGGAACGCCCGGGAGGGCGTTCTGGACATCGGCCGGTTGTCCGCCGTAGCCCTGGAGCGCTGGGACGACGCGCTCGACCTCAACGACGAGATCGCCACCACCCAGCGACGGCGCGGCGCCAGCCCCCACGAGATCGCCCGCACCCGGTTCACCGATTACCTGCCCCTGCGTCACCTCGGGCGGTTCACCGACGCTGACCACCTCCTGCGCGACTGCCAGGACGCCTTCGCCACCGCCGGTGACATGACCCAGCTCGCCCTGGTCTATGGCGCCCGCGCCGATCTGGAAGACACCCGGCACCACCCGGTCGACGCCGCCGACCTCCAGCGCACCTCGCTGCGCCTGCGCTACCTCCGCCCCGACCCCCGCGAGATCTCCACAGCGCACCACACCCTCGCCGACTACCTGTCCCGCGCCGCCGGGGACCCCGCCGAGCAACGCGCCCACCGCCTCACCGCCGCACTCCTCAACCACCTCACCGGCGACACCCGCGAACTCACCAGGACACTCCAGATACTGGCCGGCGAGCTCCGCGGCGACGCCGGCTGTCCCGGTACACCGGCGCTTCCCACGACCCTGGCCGAGGTCACCCGCCTGGTCGACGCCGATGACGGGATCCGTCTCGGCGATCTCGTGGCCATTCTGTGCCCCGACCCCGCCACCGCCGAGCACTCCCTGACCGACCTGTTAACGATCTTGATCAGGTACCTCGCGTAGCCAGGATAGGACGGGGGTCGTGCGGGTCGGCTCAGCAGGACGTTGTCCGCTCGGATATCGGCGTGGACGAGTGTGTCGCCGGTCAGGGCCCCCAGCCCTCGATCAGCCAGCGCGCGGAGTTCGTCCAGATGTCGTGCGGCCCACGGGTGAAGATCGGCGGGGGGATCAGCGGAGATGCGGTGCCAGCCTCCGAAGTTCTCGGCGAGTAAGTCAGCCGCCGTCGTCAGACCGGGCAGTGGCGGTGGGGTCAGCGACTCCGCGAGGTCGTCCGCGCCTCTTGGCGGTGCAATTCGGGACTGCGCTCGTTCTGCGCCGGACTCACCGCTTTCACGAACGCGCGCCTGCCGTCGGCGGTCCGGACCCGGTCGGCCGTTCCGGGCGAGAACCCGCCGACTTGCGACACCGCCTCGACGACGACACCCCCCACAATCACCTCCACGTCGCTACGGACCTCGTGCGGGAGCTCGGCCCACCCGATCCGCACGCCCGACGCACTGGTCATGCACGAGATGCCGGCATCCAACCCCGCGCTGCCGCAGCCGCTTCTCGCAGCTCTTGCGCACGATTACGAGCACTGGGGTTGATGATCGCCGAAGACGTCATGTCAGCCTTGTCTCCGATGGCGAACACGGTCCGCTGAGACCACGTAACGCACCCGTTGCTCGCCTTCGTTGCGGAAGGGGTACCGATCCTGGCCGAGGTATTTCTTGGCTAGCCGGTCGATCTGCTCATCCGCGCCGTCGGTGGTGCGGGTCGCGGTGCCGCGAACCTCGACGTAGTCGTAGGGGTTGTCCTGCGCGAAAACGACGACAGTGACATGCGGGTCGGCATCGAGATTCCTCGGCCAGCGCCGCCCGACGGCGCTGTTGACCTGGAGAGCCCCGTCAGCGACCTCCTGCCACACGACGGTGCTGTGGATGGATCCGTCCGGGTTGACGGTCGAGATCACGGCATGGTTGGGCGCGTCCAGCAACGCCTTCACGGCAGGGTCGTCGAGAGTCGCCATGCACCCGAGCCTACGACCGCACCCCTGAAGCTCGGTGAGCGACCGGCGCCGTTCGGCACGGTCTCGGCATGCGCAACCCCTAGGAGGCTGCGCTGGTGTCCACACCGCGGGGCCGCCCGCTACGCGGCTGAGGCTGTTCGCTGACGCGTTGGGACGGTGTGTTCGACGAAGACGGGTCCAGGTCGCCACGAAACCTCGTCGCTTCGCCGACTATCAGGCGGGGAATCTTGAATAGTAGGATTGCTCCTGAGCGAATTTCACACGGCGATAAGGCAGTATACAACGTCATGTTGCCGTAGGGCTCCCGGCGACCGCCATTCCGCAGGCAGGAAATCTCGCCGCGCGCAATCGGGTCGCCCCTCTGAACCCGCTCATTATGGCCAGATGTCGACAGCGTATCTCCACGGGCGAGTACGGCCCCGATCGGCACTCCACCTTCGGACAGCGACTCCCGAGCTTCATGGATGGCGATTTCCATTCAGTCGCATGGCTGACTCGTGCAAGGCCATGGTCATCGTGCCACCTGCGCGATCCGGCGTTGGCTCACGCCCTGGCGTCCGAGGAGCCGGTAGACGGTGGCGATGTCGCGGGCGGTCAGCGCGGCGCGCATCTCGTCGCTGTCGAAGAACTCGGCCTCGATCGGACTCACCGATGGTTACCTCCCTCTCTGGGTGTGGAGGCACCTGGTGCCGGGGATTCGGGGAGCTGCACGCGGATAAGCAGTCGTTGCTTTTGCCCGCGCCCGCCGCCTCTCTCATGGGTTTGAGGACCTTGCGGCGCAGCCTGGGTTTGCGCCTGGCCACCTACCGCCACGCGGCCGGTGTCTCGCAACCCGAGTTGGCTCACGCTCTCGGTCGGACTCGGACCACGATCTCGAAGGTCGAGCACGGCACGCGCGGGATGCCCGAGGAGCAGTGGAAGATCACCGACGAGGTGTGCCGTGCTGAGGGTGCCCTGGTGAGCGAGCACGCCACACTGGCGCAGGCCGAGCAGGACTACCGTTGGTCGGTGGCGCACCCAGCAGCGTCAGGCGCGGCAAGCGGCGGCGCAGGCCGGCGCGGATGCCCTCCGGGCCTCGCCCCCACACGCGGGGGAGCGTGGCCAGGTGGGTGGGCTCGATGCATGGCCGCAGACGAGAGGTGTGGGCAGTGAGTTGGCCGAGGAGTTAATGCGGGAGGTGGTCGCGACATTGGCGCGGTCCCTGGGTCGTCGCGAGGCGCTGCGCGTCGCCAGATGGGCGCTGGCGGCCATGGGTCTGTCTGGCCTGGATGCTGACGAGTGCGCCCGGGTAGCACAGGCCCTGGACACTCCGCATCGGGTAGACCCCCATGTGGTGAATAACCTGGCGACCACGCTGGCCTATTGCAAGCGTCAAGAAGACACGCTCGGGCCGTGTGAGGTGCTGGATACGGTCGTTGCGCAGCATGGGATTGTGCGTCGTCTGCTGAAGGGTGGCTGCTCGGAGGGGTTACGCAGGTCGCTGAAGACGGTGGACAGCAACATGGCAACCACGATCGGTCACTACTTCCTGGATATGGGCCACCCTGACGGGGCCACACGCTACTTCGAGCGTGCCCGCCGAGCCGGTCACGACGCCCGTAACCCGGCGTGCGCCGCTTACGCGGCGTGCTGGGCAAGTTTTGCGGCATTCGAGCGCGGGGACACGCCCGCCGCGCTGGACGCCGCCGCCGCTGCGCGTAGCCTGGCCGCGCGCGCTGATGATGTCCGGCTTAAAGCCTTGGCCGAACTGCGAGCTGCCGGAGCCTATGCGCTGGACGGCCAGTTCGGGCCGTGTCTGGCCGCGTGCGCACGGGCTCGGGAGTTCCTCGCCAGTGCAACTGCGGGTGCCCCCGAGTCACTGGCGTACTGGGTGAACGAGGGCACGCTGGACAAGGATCGCAGCAGATTTCTCTCACTGCTGGGCAAGCCACGACAGGCCGTCGAAGCCGCAACCCGTGCTTTAGCGCGGTACGAGCGCACCCCTTATGCGCACAGCCGCGCATTCTGTGAGGTGAAACTCGGCAACGGGCTCGTGCTGTCCAAGGAGATCCCCGAGGCCGCGCGGGCGCTCGGTGACGTGGCCAGATTCGCGAGCCTCTCGCCACGGCTCACAGCGGAACTCCACACCACCCGAGGCCTGATGCAACCCCGGGAGAACACCCAAGCCGTCACCGCACTCGATGCCAGGCTGGAAGCGTACGGAATCATACCCACCGCCGCGCCGCTCTGGCGGCCCGGGAGTTCTGGTCCGAGTAGCTGAACAACCGCGACTCCTGATATGGGTTGTCGCCGTATCCGGGCGTGTGCTGAAGATCGTTCAGCGTGTCTCCCATGGGGTGAGTGGGGTGATGAAGTCCAGGCGGGTACGGTCTGCGAGGTATTGAGCGTCTGAGATCTCCACGCGCCGTCCGTGCTGGTCGAGGGAGATTCGCCGGCAACTCAGCATGGGCACACCAGGGTGGAGGTCCCACCCCCGCCGCACGTGGTCCAGGCGATCGCCAGACACACGGACCTCGACATGACGATGAGGATCTACGCACACACCGACCTCGACACGATGCGCGAGGCTCTCGACAAGATCGATTGGGATGCGGAGTGAGCAGCCGTTGCTACATGACTGCTACATCCAGGTGTCGAGGTAGTCACCTCGGTGACCATGCGAAGCTCCATAGTGCCTGGTCAGAGGGGCGGAAGCGGAGGGATTCGAACCCACGGTGCCTCTCGGCACGCTCGCTTTCAAGGTCCGGGACACGCCGACCGGCGGCGACCACCTGGGCAGTATGGGCAGCTCACCCGCTTGGTGCGTTCGCCCGCGACCGTCGCCGACCACGAGCGAACGCCACCACGAATGCAACCGCCTCCGGCCCCTCCCCCGCTCTGCTGCGTGTTGAGCCGCCGCCGGACTCCACTGCTACGGAGGACTAGCAGTGGGCGCTGTTGCGTTGTGCGAAGCGGCGGCAGTCTGGATCCCGTTCCCGTGGTCTGATCAGATCGCCTGGGTCAGCTCGGTGAAGGCAGCCACCACCCGCAGCGTTGCGGGTTCCTCGGTTCCGAGTTCGTAGTGGCCGTGGCGGATGTTCTGGACGAACGCGTGCCCGGTGGTGATCACTCGCGCGCAGCGGAGCTGTTTGAGCCCGCACATCGGTCGCGCCAACTGTAGCCCGATCGCTGCTATATCGGGACGCCTCCGTGCCCTGGTAACGCGTCCGCGACTTGCTACCGCGCCCCGTAGGGAATCTACGCGACTTGTTACCGCGTCCCGTAAGGGTCATCAGGCGGACTCGCGAAGGACCCGTCGAGCGATCTGCTCGACCTGCTCGACGGTGAGCACCGTCGCGGCGCCGCCTAGCAGGGCGTCGCGTAGGAGCCGACGAATCAGCGCCGACGGTGACACCTGCTCGGCGGTCGCACGCGCTCTGAGCTGTGTGTCCAGTTCACGGGTGATGCGCAGCGAGAACGCTACATCCAGCGCCGCGGCGTTCTCGGCCGCCTCGATCTCTGCGGCCTCCGCCTCCTCCTCGCCGTACTCCTCTCGCACCGCCCGCACCTCGGCTGCTAAGGTATCCTCGTCGTAACGGGTGTTCGTGTCATCGCTGCCTCGCTCGTATGTCATGGCCAGGCCTGCCCTTCGTAGTCACGCAGATCGGTGCCGCTCTCTTCCACGCCGTAACCCCGGCGTGCGCGCCACCGGTGGCGATAATCGTGATGACGAACCCAGCGCTCGGCGAGTAGCCGATGATCCGTACAGCACCGGTGCGGCTCTTTGGATCAGGGTCACGTTCGACCCGGCGCGGATCCGTCGCCGCCTCCAACGTCCACGCGGGCTGGATGTTCACCGCGCCGGGGTAGCGGTCACTGCGCCGGCGGATGTACTCCGCGTCCGCGTCTCGCCACCACAGGTCATCCACCACATGATTGTCTCACAACGTCTTACGGCGACGTCTGCGGCGAGTGTTCAAGCAGCGATGAGATCGTGCGTGGCGTGGCGGCAGCGGCACTCGCTGGAGCGCGGCCGGGCTACGTGATCCGCTCACCGCGCGTGCCGCACGACTGCTGGGCCGCCCCACCGGGAAGGACATCACCCGGGCCACTCACCGGCCCAGCGCCACTCTATATTAGATTCACTTGAGGTATTCTGCAGGATAGTGAACTCACCGCTTCCATCGTTCCAGGGTCTGTAGTGAGCGTCGAAGCCGATCTGGTCCTGGGCTCGTACTCGAAGTGGCTGAAAAGTACGTCCAAGGTAGAAGTGCCGGAAAGCGGAGTGACCGAGCTCACGACGCCGTTTTTAGATCGTCACAATGATCACTTGCAGATCTACGCCGAAAAACGATCTCCCGACCTTTTTCTTCTGACCGACGATGGCTATATCGTGGCCGAACCGAAGTCGAGCGGAGTGGGCAGCCGGGGGCCGAGGCGGGAGGAGCTGCTGGGACGCCTCTTGGCTGGTCACGGCGTTGCCCTCCGGGAGTCGGAGCTCCAGATCGAGGCCAGCGCCAGCAACCTGGGTCAACGGATTCATGGCCTGGTGCAGGCGATGATCAGTGTAGACGACATGTTCATGCTGGCGCAGCCGGCGGTTCAGGGAATCTTCGCGGAAGACGTCGGCAAGTTCTTGGATGATCACGGCGTGCGTTACGCGCCTCACGTTAAGTTCGGCGGCCGTAGCGGATTAGACCATCTGATGGATTTCGTTATCCCCAAGTCGAGATCTGCTCCCGAAAGAGTGCTGCAAGTGCTTAACACTCCACGTCGGGATCGTGTTGACAGCCTTTTGTTCGCTGTTGGTGACACGAAGCCGTCCCGGGGTGGCGACGTCGCATACTACGCTCTGGTGAACGATTCACGGCGCAAGGTGCAGCCGGAGATCCTGCACGCCCTGGCCGAGTATTCGGTGAAGGCTCGTGCTTGGTCTGACCGAGATGAGCTCGTTGGCCAGCTGGCGGCCTGACGAGCGGAGAGGGCGCAGGCGTGGCTCGGAAAGCAAGCTCGCACCCAGCCCACCGGCCGACGGCCAGAACGCCGCAGCTCTTGACCTGGCAGTCCGCTGGCACGGCAGGGAGTGCCGGACGAGCAGCCTGATCAGCGGTTAGGCGCTTACGAGGTGGCCGTCCCCTGCGAGACTTGCGAGTGGAAGCGGTCACTTGAGCGAGCAGGAGTGCCGGAACGCCGGTTGCACGACGCTCGGCATACGGCCGCCACGGTGCTGCTTGGAGTGCCGGATCGGGCGGTGATGGACGTCATGGAGTGGGCGCAGGTCACCATGACCAAGCGCTATCAGCACATCACCAGCGAGCCGACGACCATGATCGCCGACCGCACCGAACTCACCGCCCTGCTCCACGGCCACTAACACCCGCTGCGTACCTACCCCCGCCTCAAGGTGAGTAATCCGACTACTGGACCAGACCCACTCGCGCGCGGGCTTGCGACAGCTACGGGACAAACTCGACGAACACCAGGTGGGACCGGGCGCCTGACAATGGACCGCGCAGCCCGGGCCTCACCTGGCCCCCGAACTGCCGATGTACACGCCTCAACGTCTCCAGAAACGCAACCGCCAGCACGAACGTCGGGGGAAGCGACCGCGCCCAGCCCGACATTCGTGCAGGTCAGCACTGCGGAAGCGGAGGGATTCGAACCCACGGTGCCTTGCGGCACGCTCGCTTTCAAGGCGAGTGCATTAGACCGCTCTGCCACGCTTCCCGTCAGCCACGTTAGCGCAGCGACACCCGCTGCTCCGCCACGTCGGCCAGCTCGGTGCGGGGGACGCATCCGCGCCAGACTCGGTAGTCGACCTCCGCGAGACCGAGTTCAGCCGCCCTCGGTCCGTCGGGCCCGACGTAGTGGATCACTGCATGCTCCGGCTCGGCGTCCACCAGCTCGACTGGCAGGTCGTTCCACTTTCCGCACCAGCGAACCACATCGAGGGAGTCGAGCTCGTCGATCATCACCGTTAGCGTGTAGGCGCCGGCCTGGTCGGTGAAGTCCTCGTCGGGTCGCTGGCCGGGCAACGGGTGCAGCGTCACCTCGCCAGGGCGGGGGCCGAAGTCGGCGTCGAAGTCCCCGCCCTGGTATAGCGCGACCAGACCACGCCGCACGCTGGGCCGCAACGGTGCCGGTGGCCGGTTCCAGCCCGCCGGGCCGAGCATCGCGGGTCCGGTGCTGACCCAGCCGATCTGCCGGTTCAGGTAGGCGCCCACTCGCTGCTCGTCACCCTGGGAATCGATCCGCCACAGCTCGGTACCGGCCGGAAGCTCGATCAGATCCACCTGGTAGATGCCGCACTCGAACGGGGCGATGTAGAGCTGCGGGCTGTGTGCGTAGAAGCGCAGCACGTACAGTTCGTCGGTGATCGGCCAGCCCGTCACCTGGTGCAAACCCAGGAGATGGGCAAGCTCGGAGGACGAGCCCGCTGGAACGTCCTCCAGCCGCATCACGAAACCGGAGATCCGGTGTGGGTCGAAGCGCCGGGGCACCATCACGTTGCCCAGCGTCAGCTCTACCAAACCCGGCAGCACGACCTTCTGCATCGCGGTGTCCGCAGTCAGCTCACATACCTGATCGGGCACCCTCAGCGGGGGTGGCGCGGGCGCGAAACGTACTCCGGCGGGCGCGTGCTCCGGGCCCAGCGTCGAGGCCCTGTCGGTGCGCAACCCATCGGCTGCCACCCCTGCTACTGGATCTGTCATCAGCTCCACCACTCGCCGCCAGGATGCCCGTCCACATTGGTGAGGCCGGGCTGGGTGCGGGGAACCTACTACGCCATTCGGCGCAAGCCCGCCGGGAGGGGGTTGCCCGCCCGGCGGAAGGGTTTGATATCCGCGACAGCCGCACCGACGCACCCACTGGGGTGGATCACTGCCCAAGCAGGTGGCTCGTCACCCGCTCGAAGACCTCGGTCAGCAGGAGTCGTTCCTGGTCGGAGAGCAGATCGACCAGGTTGTCCCGGACGCCGCGGACATGGGTGGGGGCCGCGCTGCTCAGCACCTCCTGGCCGTGGTTGGTGAGCACCGCGAGCACTCCCCGCCGGTCACCCGGGCACTCCTCGCGGCGCACCAGCCCGGTTTTCTCCATCCGCCCGATCTGATGGGAGATCCGGCTCTTGGACGACGCGACCTGCCCGGCCAGCGTGCTCATCCGGACCTGCCCGCCGGGCGCCTCGGCCAGCCGGACCAGCAATTCGTAGTCGGCCAGTCCCAGCTGGTGCGCCTCCTGCAAGTCACGGTTCAGCTGGGCATCGAGCAGCGTCTTGCCCAGCACGTAGGCGCGCCAGGCGCGCATCTCCTCAGCATTGAGCCAGCACAGCTGGCCATTCCCCCCGACCACCCATTCAGACTAACTGACGCTCTCCCGGACGACGCTGTGTGCGCCCAATTCTTGCGGGCAGGCGTAGCCGGCCAGGGCCAGCGTCAGATCGAGATCACCGAGGAGCACCCGCAGCACGTGCTCCACCCCGCGCTGCCCGGCCAACCCGAGCCCGTACACCCAGGGCCGTCCCAGCAGCACCGCGCGCGCACCCAGCGCCAGCGCGATCACCACGTCGGCGCCGCACCGGATCCCGGAGTCCAGCAGCACCGGGGCCCGCTCGCCGACGGCGGCCAGTACGTCGGGCAGGCAGTCCAGCGCGGCCCGTGCCCCGTCGACCTGCCGGCCGCCGTGATTGGACACCACCACCGCGTCGGCACCGTGGTCCAGCGCGGCTCGGGCGTCATCGGGGTGGCAGATCCCCTTGACCAGCACCGGCAGCCGGGTCCACTGGCGCAGCAGCGACAGGTCCGACCAGGCCAGCGCCGGATTGCCGAACAGCTCCACCCATGTGCGCACGGCCAGCTGCATGGCCCGCTCCGACTCCTCGGGTAGGGCGTCCAGCCGGGATCGGAACACCGGGTCGGACAGGTAGTTCGCGATGGCCTCGGCGCGCAGGAACGGCAGGTGCGCAAGCTGGAGATCACGCGGTCGCCAGCCCAGCGTCCAGGTGTCCACGGTGACCACAATGGCCCGGTATCCGGCCGCCTCGGCGCGGCGGACCAGTGACTCGGCCACCTCCGGGTCGCGTGGCCAGTACAGCTGAAACCAGCGGAGCGCATCCGGGGCCGCGGCGGCGGCCTCCTCCAGCGTCGTGGTCGACAAGGTGGACAGCACGCTGGTCAGCCCCAGCGCGGCGACCGCGCGGGTGACGGCGAGGTCGGCGTCGGGGTGCACGAGGCCGAGCGCCCCGATCGGCGCGGTGAGCACCGGAGCCGTCATCGGCGTGCCCATCACGGTGGTGGACAGATCACGCGCGATGACGCCGCGCAGCATCCGCGGCACGATCCGCCACCGGGCGAACGCCTCCCGGTTCGCGGCGATGGTGCGCTCGGTGGACGCCCCACCGGCCACGTAGCTGAACGCCTCAGCCGGCAACGCATTCCGCGCCGCGGCCTCCAGACCGTCGGCGGTCATCGGCAGATCCGGTCGTTCCCCGGCGAGTCCCCGCAGGTAGATCTCGTTCGCCAGGTCACCGAAATGAGCCATACCAGCACCCTAAGCCCAGCAACGGCCACCGGACGGGCATAGCCGCAACCTGCCAGATGTGCGGCGACTACTGTCAGGGACCGTGCGTGCGATCACGATCACCGAGTACGGCGACCCGGCGGTGCTGCGCCTGGCCGAGGTGCCCGACCCCCGGCCGGGC
This sequence comes from Pseudonocardiaceae bacterium, assembly GCA_050699595.1. GTDB lineage: Bacteria > Actinomycetota > Actinomycetes > Mycobacteriales > Pseudonocardiaceae. The sequence continues at coordinate 15,386 of JBOHFI010000028.1, forward strand.
CCCGGTGAGGTACTGATCGACGTGGTCGCGACCTCGGTCAACCGGGCCGACCTGCTGCAACGGCAGGGCCGGTACACCCCGCCGCCCGGGGCCAGCGAGATCCTCGGGCTGGAGTGCGCCGGCACGGTGGCCGAGCTCGGCGACGGTGTGGCCGGGTTCGCGGTAGGCGATGAGGTGTGCGCCTTGCTGGCCGGCGGGGGTTACGCCGAGCGGGTCGCCGTGCCCGCCGGGCAGGTGATGCCGCTGCCGCCCGGGGTCGATGTGGTCACCGCGGGTGGTATTCCGGAGGTGGCCGCCACGGTGTGGTCGACGGTGGTGCGCCACGCCGGGCTCGCCGCCGGGGAGCTGCTGCTGGTACATGGCGGCTCCGGCGGTGTGGGCACCCACGCGATCCAGGTGGGCAGGGCGCTGGGGGCGCGGGTGGTGACCACGGCGTCGGCGGCCCGGCTGACGCGCTGCGCGGAGCTGGGTGCTGAGATCCTGATCGACTACCGCGAGCAGGACTTCGCCGCGCAGCTTGCCGGCCGCGTCGACGTCATCCTCGACAACATGGGCGCCAAGTATCTGTCCGGCAATCTCGCCGCGCTCGCCCCGGACGGGCGACTGTTGGTGATCGGTCTGCAAGGCGGTACGACCGCCGAGCTGAATCTCGGCGCGCTGCTGCCCAAGCGGATCAGCGTCGCGGCCATCGGGCTGCGCGGGCGGCCGGTGGACGGTCCGCACGGCAAAGCCGTCCTCTGCGCCGACGTCATCGCCCGGTTGTGGCCGATGTTCGGTGACGGTCGGGTAGCACCCGTGGTGCACGCGAGCGTCCCCTTGGCGCAGGCCGCGCAGGCGCACCAGATGCTCGAGGCCGGCGGCGTCGTCGGCAAGATCTTGCTGACCACCCGCGGCTGACGTGATGTGGGGAGCGGAGGATGGGGTCATGAGCGAACCGGATGAGCAGCAGGTCATCGTGATCGGGCCGGACGGCAGACCGGTGCACACGACGTCGATGCCGCTGGGGATGATGCCCGGCGGCGATTCTTACGACCAGCGCGGGTTGGAGGTCGCTGAGCAGGTCGAGCAACCCGCCAAGGTGATGCGGATCGGCAGCATGATCAAACAGCTGCTGGAGGAGGTGCGCGCCGCGCCGCTGGACGATGCCAGCCGCAACCGGCTACGGGACATCCACGAGTCCTCGATCCGTGAGCTGGAGCAGGGCCTGGCCCCCGAGCTGCGCGAGGAACTGGAGCGGCTGTCCCTGCCGTTCAGCGAGGACTCCACACCCAGTGACGCCGAACTGCGGATCGCGCAGGCGCAGCTGGTGGGCTGGCTGGAGGGCCTGTTCCACGGCATCCAGACCGCCCTGTTCGCCCAGCAGATGGCCGCCCGGGTACAGCTGGAACAGATGCGCCGAGGCCTCCCCGCCGGCACCATTCCTCCCGGCATGCACTCCCACGACACCCACCCCACTGAACCCGGCCCTCGGGGCACCGGCCAATACCTCTGATCCGGCGCCGGCTCCCATGCACAGTGAGTCTGGCTGCTGTACACGGTGCGTCAACCAGTGGCAGGCTTGGGCGCGCAGTGGTCGGCACCGGAAGTCCGTCGGGGGTTGATGGTGACAGCAGGTGTGCACGCCCTAGCTCAGGGCCCGGCCTGTAACAACGTCAGCCACAGTCACGACCACAGCCGAGCCCCCTGCGAACGCGCCCTGGGGCTGGTGTGTCGTGAACTCGACGCCATGCACGTTTCGCCCCACAGGTCGGTCTCGTCGAGTTCACGGCGCTAAGCCACGCTGGTGATAGTGACCACAGTGAGGATCGGCGAGACCAAAGCCGCGAACACGGAATATCGGGCAGGTCCGGTCCGGCGGCGGTGAAAAGACCGGAGCGCATCGCCGACTTCGGCGCGCTGCGCGGTAGCACCGCCTTGCTGTGGTGCGGCCTCGTCTTGGTGGTCGCGGTATCCAGCACGTTCGCGGGCGCGATGCTTGGTGCGGGGCTGATGGACCGCTCCCGCTCCGTCTCCCGTAGCGACTACCTTGCTACCCGAAACTGTTCTCTCGCTCTTGCTGTTGCCCTCTCCCCAGCACAAGACCAAACTATGTTTGTGAAATTCGGGAGCCTGCGGGTGCTCCACAGCCGCCAACCGGCGGGCGGTCAGCAGCGTGGCCGCATGGTCACGCCCTCGGACCGGGTATCCGTAGCTGTGGTGGTGGGACCGTGGTGACGGTGGGGAAACGTGGTTTCGTGAGCGGATCCTGGGGCTGGCGGGCTGGCCAAGCTGGTCGCGTGACTCTTCTACGACCTCACCCCGGCCCCCGTCGGGCCTGGAGTGCTGCCGCCAACTCTGGATCGACCTAACATCAACTGACAGGAGGGGACGTCATGCACAGCAAGGTCACTATCTTCGGTCACCCGGTACATCCCATGCTGGTCGCCTACCCCATCGCGTTCAACACCGCAACGCTGGTCGGCTTCATCATCGATGGGGTAAACCCGGAGTTGTTCTGGCTGAAGCTGACCATCGCCCTCAACGCCGCTGCCGTGGTGATGGCGGTCGTCGCCGCCGTCCCTGGCTTCATCGACTGGGCGGCGGGCATTCCGAGTGGAACCCCGGCCAAACTCACGGGGCGGATCCACATGGGGCTCAACGTGGCGGCGTTGGTGCTGTTCATCATCAGTTTCTTCGCCTACTACCGATACTGGAGCGGTCCCGCTGATGTTGGGGCAACGCTGGGGATCGTGCTGGCCGCGATCGGCGTGGCGCTGACTGTCGCAGCGGGCTTCCAAGGCTGGGCACTGATCCAGAATCACCACGTCGGCGTCCGACTGACACCTGACCAGCAGCGGCTAGATCGAGAAGCACAACCACGCTGATATCGTCGGGTGGACGGTGTTGCGGATCAGTTGACCGCGATCAGTTCGGCTGGGCGAACGCGGCGAGCAGGCCCCTGAGGAGCCCGTCGAGCAGGCGCAGGTTCATTCCGCACACGAGTTCGGTGTATTTCCGCGCCAGGGTGTGAAAGGGGCAGTTAGCGAGCGTAACGTCGTCGCCTTCGGTACGCGGTTCGAAAACGAAGTCCGGCGACGAGGAGGCGTGAGATGAGCGAGCAGCTGGTGGTAGTCGGTGTCGGCGGCTCCCCGGCCAGTTACACGGCGCTGCGATGGACTCTGGCGCATGCCGGGTGCACCGGCGCCTGGGTGTGTGCGGTCCGCTGATGGACGCCGATATTGGCGAGGGGGTGGGAAGCGGCGGTCACCTCCGAACCGGTGCCACCCATCGCTGAACAGGAAGCGCGGGCCGAGCGGGAACTCGCGCAGGTCGTGGCGGCTGCACTGGCACGGGTCACCAATGCGGCGACGCGGGTGACCGTGCGGCACAAGGTGGTCCGCGGGCCGGCTGGTCCGGTGCTCATCTCCCAGGCCGTTGGTGCTGACTTGCTGGTCGTCGGCCACGGCCACCGGTCGATCGACATGCTGCACCGCTCGGTGAGCTGGTACTGCGCGCTGCGCGCGGCCTGCCCGGTGCTGGTCATTCCCCCCGCGATGGCCACCCGGAGGACACTGGTTCCGGCGGCTATCGATCGCCACCGGCTCGCCGACCCCGCAGTGCCACTGGCAGACACCACCAAGAGCTGAGGCAATGGTATTTCCGGTTGGTCGGCGTGTGGGTTAACCGGCGGTGAGTTCAACGCAGCACCTGCCGGCGCGGGGGGCCAGTACGGCGGTGACGGTGGAGGCCTGCAGGGCGTCGAGGAAGCCGGTGAGGAACGCGTGGTTGATACCGCAGACCAGCTGTGGTGCCCTGCTGGCCAAGGGCTGGAATGGGCAGTTGTGCAAGCGCAGGAGCAGGGGAGTGGCCCGATCGGGTTCAAAGCCATACTGAGCGAGGGTTCTGGTGGCCAGGGTCAGCGCGCGTTCGGCGCCTAGGCGCCCTCGCCGGGCTTGCTCGCGTTCGGCGGCGCCGAGTTCGGCGCCGCGGTGACGGGCGACCTGGAGAGCCGCCTCGCGACCGGTCTTGCTCTGATCTTCGGCGAGTAAGGCATCAATGAGGATGCCGGCCAGCAGATCGTGCTCCCTGGCCGGGATGCTGATCCGCACCTGGGCGTCGGTGGGCTCGTAGACCTTCGGAGTACGACCCACTTTGCGGATCCCGCCGACCGGCTCATAGCGAGCTCGCAGCAGTCCCACCTCGACCAGCTTGTCCAGGTGGAACGCAGCCAGCCTGCGGGAAATCCCCACACTTGTGGCGGCCTCCTCTCGGCTGACCGGGCGGCGAGTCTGGCGGATGAACCCATACATCCGCCGCCGTAGCTCGTCGCTCAGCGCCGCCACGGCTACCAGCGCGGTTGCGGCAGGCAGGTGATCGGGCCTGGCACGGGAGGGAGTTGCGGGATCCACGATCCCACCTTAACGGCGGCGCTTCTCATCGAAAATCCCGGACGGCACTCTTCCACGGCTCTATTGACCCCGAGCGCCGGATAGTGCCAAACTTACCTGGAGAAATAAGTGGCCACACCCTGCTGGCATCACACCCGGCGCGCGGACTAGGCGATCATGCATGTGTGGCGTGCACCGCAGCACCGGGGCCCTGCCACTGCCCCTCACCACGACCCCTCGCGGACCGCTCACCTGGGTGCGCCCACCCGAAGCGGGCGCACTGGGGCTGTGCCGGGAATTCGAGGTGTTCGCGGCACTGCGCACCGCGCTGCGCGGGGCGGCCACCGTGGGTCGGGGCTCGCCGAGCTGCCCCGCCATCCGTCCTCGGTCATTCCCGCTGAGCGGCGCTTCCCGCGAGCCTCGAAGAGGAAACGGGAAACAGCGTGGAAGCCTATGACCGCGAGGGATTCTTTGCCAGGATCGGAGGCGAATTTCCGGCGAGAGTCGACCATGGGACGGTGATGAATGCGGTGGAGGCCATGCGGTGGCCAGCGCATGTGCGGTGATGACGACTCGCGGTAAGCCCGGGGCCGCTCGTACTGGGCCGTGTGAGTGATTCGTTTTTCTCGCGAGTGCGTGGAGGTGGGATGACCGAGCAGTGGATGTCGTTCGGGCCGGAGCTGCGGAGACTGCGGGTCGCGGCTGACCTGTCTCTCACCCGATTGGCAGGATTGCTGCACTACAGCAAGGGCCACGTCAGCAAAGTCGAGACGGGTCTCCAGCGGCCGACGCCGGAGCTGGCCCAGCGCTGCGACACGCTCCTCGGCGCGCAGGGCGCGCTCGCCACGCTGGTTCTTGCTCGGCCCTCCGTGGGCGGGGCTGGGGAAGCACTGACCAGACCGGTGACCGACGACAGCGAGGTGTGGGCGATGACCGTGGCCCCGGATGGCACGAGCAGGCTTCAGTTGGTGGACCGCAGGCGGGTCCTGGCGGCGGGTACGACTTCAGCGCTGAGTTTCGGATTCAGCGATCGCGATGTGGCCGCTGCGGCACGGCAGGTCGCGTCGCTCGAGGGTTTGCGCGCATTGTTCGACCAGTTCCGCCGGCTCGGCCAGACCGCGAGCCCCGCGGTGGTGCTGCCCGCGCTGATCGCGCAGACGCAGACGGTGCAGGGCATCGCCGCCCACTCCGATGACCGCACCCGGGGTCCCACGCTCACGCTGGCCGCGCGGTACGCCGAGTATGCGGGCTGGATGTGCCAGGAGGCTGGCAACGACGAGGCGGCGCTGTGGTGGACCGACCGGGCCGTGGGCCTGGCGGCCGAGGGTGGGGACCATGACCTGGCGAGCTACGCCCTGGTGCGCCGGGCGCTCATGGCGCTCTACCGCAACGACGCCACCGCGACCGTCGGGTTGAGCCGCGGCGCGCAGCGGGGCTCGGTCCCGCCGCGTATCCGCGGGCTGGCCGCGCAGCGTGAGGCTCAGGGCCATGCCCTCGCTGGTGATCACGACGCCTGTCTGCGCTGCCTGGACCGCGCCCGTGGGCTGCTCGCGCTGGCGCCGTCGGATGCTGCTGCCCCGGTGCTCGGGTCGACGAATCTCACCGACGCCGTTAACATGATCACTGGCTGGTGTCTGTACGACCTCGGGCGGCCGGGGGAAGCCGCCGAGGTCCTCGATCGCGAGATCACCCTGCTGCCGCCGCAGGCGCTGCGCTCGCAGGCCCGGTACGGCATCCGCCGGGCGATGGCGCACGCCGCGGCCGGTGAGGTCGAGCATGCCTGCGAGATCGCCGAGCCGCTGTTGGGTGGGGTCGAGGTGGTCGGCTCGGCCACGATCCGTACCGACGTGCGCCGCCTCGCGAGGACCCTCTCCCGCTTCGGCACTACTCGATCCGTGCGCGAGCTGTCCCCTCGGCTCGCTGCGGCGTTGCAGAGTCCCGTCACCTGATCGGAGAAGGAGAGCTGCGGCATGCATGACATCTTCATCAACTATCGCAACGGCGACGAGGAGGGCACCGCGATGGCGATCCAGAGGGAGCTGTCTCGTCGGTTCGGCAGTGATCAGGTCTTCTTCGCCAGCAAGTCGATCGAGCCTGGCGCGAACTACATCTCCGATCTGCTCACCGCCGTCCGCAATAGCATGGTGCTGCTCGCGGTCATCGGCTCCCGCTGGCTCACCGCGGTCGATAAACAGGGCCGCAAATGCTTGGAGGACGAGAATGACTGGGTCCGCAGGGAGATTCTGGAGGCATTCGAGCACGGCGTGGTAGTCATTCCCGTCCTGGTCGGCCACCTCCAGCCGCGACTGGACCGGTCCGACCTTCCTCCGGAGCTGGCCGGGCTTGCTGAACTCCATGCCCCCCGACTGGATACCCACAGTTCTGAGCGAGATCTCCGCGAGCTGGGAGACAAGATCGCCAAGCTTGTCCCCTCGCTCGTCGACAGCGACCAGCCCGGGGAGCCTTCCGGACCGGACGCCGACGGACCGGCCTCGGAGACGTTGCGCGCGGGAGACCATGCCAGCTCGCAGAGCGGCGGCACCAGCACCGTGGTCAGCAACCCCCTCGGCTCGATGAATTTCTACAGCGGAAGCCAGATCACCCGCGACGGCGTGAACGTGGCGGGTGGCAACAAGGGGGGCATCCACCAGGGGTTCGGCCCCGTGCGCAAACCTTCGGACGACCGGTGATGGGCGCCGAGCCTGAATCGTTCGTCTCCGACCCCCCGGGGCTGGTGAGCACCGCCACTGGATACCAGGTCAACATCAACGGCCCCGTGGGCGACCTCGGGTTCCTTCAGGGACTGGTGCGCGCGGGCCGTGATCCGCGGACCGTCTTACTCGAGCACCTGCTGTGGCTGCACCGGCGGTTCGTCGAGCCGTATCCCTTCGGCACGGCTCGGGAGCTGCTGGCGGAGCACCGGAGCGTCGTGCTGACCGGCGAGCCGGGCAGCGGCCGGCGCGCGGTGGCGCAGATGCTCCTGTACCGACTGCCCGGTACGGAGTTCCAGATTCGGGAGCTGCCGGATGGCGACCCAGATCAGCCGGAGCTGGACGCCACGATGGTCGACTCCGGGCAACGCCTGCTGTTGGATCTGTCCACCAGAGACGAGACGTACTGCGCCGGGGTGCTGGAACAGTTGTCGTCATACCGCCACGCGGTGCGAGATCGCGGCGCGCACCTGGTCGTCGTGCTCCCGAATAGCCGGAAGCACTATTTCAGTTCGGAACTCGGATCGTCCGTTGTGGACATCATCCGGCCGAACGGTATGGAGGTCTTCCGACGGTACTTGCGCTGGGATGACGCCACGCGCGATGCGCAACTCGATGTCGGTGAGTTGCTGGAGCTGTTGTGTTCCGAGCCGATGCAGCGAATCGCCGAGCTGGCCGGGCTGGTGCGGTTCTTCAAGGAGTCAGAACCCGCGAAGGGGTTTTTGCGCTGGCGTGACAATGCGCTCGCGGCGCTGACCAAGTACAGCAACGAGGTTACCGAGCAGGTGAAGGGCCTTGGCTCAGGTCAGCTGCGCGCGCTGCTGCTGACCACCGCGATGTTCAATGGAGCGCATGGGGATGCGATCTTTACGTCGACCGCCAGACTGTGTGAGGTCATCGGGCATCCCGCAGATGACAAATCCCGACTGGAGCAAGCGGACCTCGCGGAGCAGGTCGCTGAAATCGGAGTGACAATAGACTCTGCCGGACGAGTGTACTTCAAGCGGCTTGCCTACGACCGAGCTGTGCGCACTCATTTCTGGACTAACAATCCCGATCTGCGGGAAGATTTTCGCAAATGGATCGGGACCACGCTTGGGCACCCGACGCTCAGCAGTGAAGACCGGGACGAGGTGGTCACCCGATTCGCGCAGCAGGCGCTGCGAACCGACCGACCCGATGACCTGCGGTTCTTGGCTGAACGCTGGGTGAAGCGCACCAACCCCAGCTGGCCTTCACGCTTGCTGCCGCAGGCCGCGAGGGCTGTGGAGTGTGGTCTGAATGACGAGCGCCACGGCCTCTTCTTCCGACGCCAGCTCTACGCCTGGTCGCGAGATCCCAACCTGCCGCCAGACCTTGCCCAGGTGGTTGTCCAGGTGTGCTCGGAGGTACTCGTGCTGACCCACCCCGAGCAGGCCTTGGTCCGTCTGCACCACATCGCCCGGCGACACTTAGGTGAGCCCGGTGAGGCGGCGCGTGCCGCCTTGCTGATGCTCATCGACCGTGACCGTCGTCTGTACCGCCGTCTGCTCGACCGGGTAACCGACGGCCTGATGAAAGGCACCGCTCGCGACCCGGCTCTGTTCGTTGAGCTCGCCGCCCCTGACCGGCTCACCCGGACGCCGCCGCTCATCGCGGACGCGGCCGTGCGAGCTCAGCTCAGTACCGGTTGGACGGCCGTGCTGGGCGGTTCGTCCTCGTCGGAGTGCACTCACCCAGTGCGGACCTGGTTAGCGGCGGCCCGCGAGGATGACTGGTACCGCGAGTGCTTGCTCACCGTGCTGGTCGAGGCAGGTGAGGGCCGGTTTGAGCTGCTCAGCCGCCTGCATGTCATGGCGCGCGACTGGGCGCACGTACCCGGGGAGTGCCAGCAGGAGCGGATCAACATCGCCGACCGCCTGGACGAAATGATCGATTCCGCGCTGGGGATCGACTTCACCGAACTCGACCTGCGAGACCGCACCGAGGGGACCTCTCCATGACCACCGAAGAGAAGACCTTGCTAGGCGTGCTCACCACCGCCGGCGTGCTGGTGCCGATCGCGCTCGGCGCCGCGCTCGGTTGGCCGGCGTGGTCGTGGCTGTTCCTCGCCGTCCCGCTTTTCGGTGCGCTGGGGCTGGCGTTCAGGAGCATCCAGCGCCACGTGCCGCCGGATGAGCGGTTACCACCGCAGGCCTCACCACCCAGCCAAGCCGAGCAGCAGCATGAGGCACTGCCAACACCGATAGATGTCCCACTGCCGAGCGTGGTCCCCGACTACGCTTTTCACTTCTCTGCGGCGGCGTACTGGTGCCCTGTGGAGGGGTCGGCGATCCAGCACGCGGACCCCGGGGAACTCGCGGCCCATGCGATCATCGATCGGGCGTGGGCGATCACCGTGGTGGAGCAGCCTGGCAACGTCGATATCCTCAAGCATCGGCTGGCCAGCGAGCTCGGCATGGTGCGGCCGGACGGGTCTGGCGGCGTGGAGGTATGGGCCGACCAAGTCCAGCTCACGCTGTCCGATGCCGCCCGGGAACAACTGCGCAGGGGTTCAGACCTGCGCAAGGACGATGCCCTCTGGGAGCTCGAACTCGCCCGCGAGCGCCGCAAGCGCAACTACCTCAGCGACGTGCTGAAGAGCCCAGGCAGCGCGGTCACCTGGTTGCTGGTGCGGAAAGAAGACGATGTCGAGAAAACCGTGGACCTCATCGACAAGCTGGCCCAGCTCTGCGCCGTGGCCAACCATGCGGAGGTGCCCGCGCTGGTCCCAAACGGCTCATCCCACAATGGGAGCCTCCCGACCACCTGGTTCCCCTCGGCCGGTCTCGCGGCGACACCGTTCTCCGACGCCAGGCCGGTGGTGAGCAGGGCGGGCGCGCTGATGGACTCGCTGGACGTCGTCGGCGACGGGCGTGCCCTGTGCGCGCGCGGCCTCGCGCAGCTGATCAAAAATATCGGAAAGCCGGACGAAGCCCAGGAGATCCAGCGGCACTTTGATGCACCCGCGACCGACAGCGAACCGGTGGAGCGTCCCGAGTCGAATGGCAACCTGAGGCCCGACGTGGAGCCGCCCCCACGGGAGGAACCCTAGGGTGCTATGCGATTCTGCACGGTCCCGCCGATCACGCCCCAGAATGCCGATCGGGCGTCGCGCCGACCCACCTCGTCGTCTTTCAGCGATCGTTTCAGCGCTTCCTCCACCGACGTGAGGAGTTCGATATCCACGGGGCGGGGGATGAGTGGTCGTTTAACGAGCAGGTCCGCGATTTCTGTCTCGGTTGCCGCACGCAGCCACTCTCGCGCGAAGGCTGCGGCGGCCCCGGAAGCCGAGGTTCCGGGCGCCGATTTGTCCTGCGCTAGGTATTGAGGGCTTTCGGCGAGTCCAGTCACGACAGGCGAGCGTGGTTTGAACATCGGTTCCGGTTGCGCCTTACTGAGGACGGCAAGGTGGTCGGCATCAAGGACGAGTTCCTCGGACTGATTGTGGCCATTACCCTGGCACGCTATGCCGACCAGCACCACACGCACTCCGTAGTCCTGTGCCGCCCGTACTCCCTCGCGGAGGTCCTCGTCGCCGCTCAGCAGCACCGCATCGCTGATGGCCCGGTGCTGAGCGAGCGTGATGAGATCACGGTAGTTCAGGGCGTCGACTCCCTTCTGCTTGTTCTGGGCGTTGAGGCGACCGAGGCGAAGCTTGACGTTGGGTAACCCGGCGACTTCGCGTTGCTCCTGCGTGCGGATCCCGTCGCGGGCGCCGTCGTACCAGTATGTGCGTAGCACAGGCAACTTGGTCGTCTCCGAGGCCACCTTCTGGAGCAGCTCCACGGCGAGGGACGGCTGGAGCGCCGTGCGTGCGCGGGCAGGACTGCCGCAGCACAGCTTGCCACCCTCGGCGTAAAGATAACCAGCATCGACCAAGATCGCACAGCGATCCATTCACCCTCCACGAACACGAAAAAAGGGGCCGCCCGAAGACGGCCCCGGCCGCTCAACGGAGCGGTCATGCAGACTGCGTGTGTAACGCCTGTTCAGTATTGCGAAGGCAGCTGACGCTCGTCAAACCCGGACGAACGCTACAGCCCGGACACTACCCGCAGGTGTTCACCCATCAAGTCTGTCTCCAGAACATGATCTGGGGTGGGCGGCCAGGTCGGCGAGTACGGCGTCGCTGAAGGGGGGCCAGGTGTCGCGGGCCCAGGGGCCGAAGTCGCGGTCGGTGAGCGCTACACAGGCGGCGCCGGTTGCGGGGTCCACCCACAGGAACGTGCCGGAGCGTCCGAAGTGCCCGAAGGTTGACGGGGAGTTCCGGCTCCCCGTCCAGTGTGGGCTTTTGTGACCCCGCAGCTCGAAGCCCAGCCCCCAGTCGTTGGGACGCTGCATGCCCAAGCCGGGGAGCACCCCGTCCAGTCCCGGGTAGGCCACCTGGGTCGCCTCGGCCAGGATCTGCGGGGCCAGCAGCGTCGGTGCCTGTAGCTCCGCGGCGAACCGCGCCAGGTCCACGCAGGTGGACACCGCGCCGGCGGCGGCGGAGCCCGTCAGCTGGGACGAGGACATCCCCAGCGGCCCGAACACCCCTTCGGTCAGGTAGTCCGCGAAGTCGATACCGCAGGATGACGCCACCGCCTCGGCCAAGAGCGCGAACCCGGTGTTGGAGTAGATCCGCTTGGTCCCCGGCGCCGCCGAGACCTGGTGCGTGTCGAACGTCAGCCCGGAGGCGTGCGCGATCAGGTGGCGCACCGTGGCTCCTGGTGGCCCGGCCGGCTGGTGCCAGTCCAGCGCGCCCTCCTGCACCGCCAGCAGCACCGCGTAGGCGGTGAGCAGCTTGGTCACCGAGGTGAGCCGGAACGGCTGGTCCTGCGGGCCGTGGCTGCCCACCACGACACCGGAGGCGTCCACCACCGCGACGGCCACCGTGTCGACCGGCCACAGCAGTACGTTGTGCAGACTCTCCATGATCAGCGAAGGTACCGTCGACTCTGTGGCGTCGTCTGGCGGGAGGTACTGAGCGTGCACTCTGATCGGCTGCTTCTCGGACCTGGACCCTCGAACCCCTACCCGGAGGCCATCGAGGCGTTGAGCCGGCCGGTGCTCGGGCACCTGGACCCGGAGTTCCTCGCCCTGGTGGCCGACACCGCGCACCGACTGCGGACCGTCTTCGGCACCCGCAACCGCCTCACTCTCCCGGTCAGCGGCACCGGGTCAGCGGGGATGGAGGCCTGCCTGGCCGGCCTCCTGGAGCCGGGGGAGTTGGCCATCGTCGGGGTGAACGGCTACTTCGGCGAGCGATTGTGCGAGGTGGCGCACCGGGTGGGCGCGCAGGTGCAGGCCGTGCACGCCCCATGGGGGCGGGCCCTGGATCCCGAAGCGCTGCTCGACGCCCAGCGCCAGGCGCCGCGGGCCCGGCTCGTCGCGGTGGTGCACGCCGAGACCTCCACCGGGGTGCGCAACGAGATCGCCCCGCTGCGCGCATTGCAGGAGACCGGCACGCTGCTGCTCCTCGACACCGTCACCTCGCTGGGCGGGATCCCGGTCGAGGTGGACGCCTGGGGCGTCGACGCCTGCTACTCGGCGACCCAGAAGTGCCTGGGCGCGCCGTCGGGAATCGCGCCGGTGACCCTGTCCGACCGGGCAGTGCGGCGGATCCGGGACCGGGAACGGCCGGTCGGTTCGTTCTACCTGGACCTGAGCTTGCTGGACGCCTACTACCAGGGCGATCCCCCTCTCTACCACCACACCGCGAGCTCCACGCTGATCTCCTCGGTGCACGCGGGGCTGGGGCGGCTGCTGGCGGAGGGCCTGCCGGCGGTGTGGGAGCGGCACGCCCGGGTGGGCGAGCGGCTCCAGGAGGCGCTGCCCGAGCACGGTTTCGAGGTCTTCGCCGAGCCGGGCCACCGCTTACCGCAGCTCACCGCGGCCCGGCTGCCGAAGGGCGTGGTGGACGCCGAGGCCCGCGCAGCGTTACGCGAACACTTCGGCATCGAAGTCGGCGGCGGCCTAGGCCCCTTGTCCGGCACCGGCTGGCGCATCGGCCTGATGGGCCACAACGCCCGCAACCGCCCCGTCGCCACCCTGTTGTCCGCCCTCTCCTTCCTGGCCTGAAGGCGCGTTCAGCGGGCTCAGCGGGGTAAACGAGGTGTTAACAACCCCGCTGACCGCAGCTGACGGTGTATCAAGCGGGGTTCGTGCCGCTCTTATCGGGTGAATGTTCACCTGGTTTGTCACTGTTCGTGACTGATGAGTGGGGAATTGTGATGATTGTTCGCAGCCTGTCGACGGTGAAGACTGTCGAGTGGGGTAATGGTCTGAGCCGCCGCTTCCTCCTGGAGGCCGACGGACTCGGGTACACGGTGACCGATACGATCGTCCGGGCGGGCACCAGCTCCTGGATTGAGTATAACAGGCATCTCGAGGCGTGTTACTGCATCGGCGGCCGGGGTGAGGTGATCGATGCCGGCGGTGAGAGGTACGTCATCGAGCCGGGCACGTTGTATGCCCTCGACAAGCATGAGCCCCACAATCTCGTCGCCTCGGCCGAAGAGGATCTGAGGCTCGTGTGCGTGTTCTCCCCGGCGCTGATCGGAGAAGAGCGCCACAGCCTGGACCCGGCGCAGTTCTCCCATTACTGATGCGGTCATCTCTCACCGATGCCGGCATCGCGTCCAGTCAGGAGTACGGCAGTGATCAAATGGAGCGACGAGCAGCAGGCGTTGCGGAAATCCTTCAGCCAGTGGCACGAGGCGTTCAGCGCCGGGCACATCGAGGACGACCGGGACAGTGTGTTCTCCCGTGCGAGATGGGACCTGGTCCGCGAGTCGGGCCTGCTGTGCCTGCCGTTCGAGCAGCGGTGGGGCGGTCGTGGCCAGGACTTGCTCACCACGATGTACGTGCTGGAGGACCTGGGATACGGCTGCCGCGACAGCGGGCTGAACTTCTCAGTGTCGACGCATATCGTGAGTGCCGGCATCCCCGTGCAGCGATTCGGCTCAGACGACCTCAAACAGCGGTACATGGCCCGGATCTGTGATGGAGCGTCGATCGGCGCGCACGCCATCACCGAGCCCGAGGCCGGTTCGGACGCCATGAGCTTGTCCACCACGGCCACGGCCGAGGGCGACTCGTTCATTCTCGATGGCAGGAAGGCGTTCATCAGCAACGGCCCGGTCGCGGACCTGTTCGTCGTCTACGCACGGACAGGCACCGGCCATGATTTCCAGGGGATCACCGCGTTCATCGTGGAACGCGGTACCCCGGGCTTCACCATCGGGCAGTCGGTCGAGAAGATGGGCTTGCGGACCTCCCCGTTCTGTGAGTTGACATTCGAGGGCTGCCGGGTGCCGGCAGCGAACGTCCTCGGCCGGCCCGGGTCTGGTTTCTTCATCCTCGAGTACGTTCTGGCCTGGGAGATCCTCTGCTTGTTCATCATGGCGGTGGGGGAGATGCGCCATCGTCTGGGGCGCTGCCTTGACTACGCCAAGAATCGAAAGCAGTTCGGTGCGCCCATCGGCTCGTTCCAATCCGTCGCCGACAAGATCATCGATGCCAAGATCGGGGTCGAGACGTCCCGCAAGTGGCTTTATGACACCGCTGAGAAGCACACGAATCGGGAGAACGTGACGATGGACATCGCCATCGCCAAGCTGGTGACCAGCGAGGCCAACGTCGCCTCCGCGATGGCCGCGGTGCAGCTCTTCGGCGGCCGGGGGTACCTGACCGAGTACGGCCTGGAGAAGGATCTCCGCAACGCCATCGCGGGGACCATCTACTCCGGCACCTCGGAGATGCAGCGGCGCCGGATCGCCACGCTGCTGGGTCTTTAGGGCCCAGGCCGGTCGAGGTCGGCCAGCAGAACGCGGACGTCCTGGAGCAGGTCACGGTGCTCCAGGACGGCGCGCTCGATGTGGGCGACCCAGGTGCTGCCCACGATCGCCGCGTCCGCTCCGACGTCGCGCAGCGCCGCGAGGTGGCTCCGGTCCCGGACCCCGAAGCCGACCGCGATCGGGATCTCCGTGCGCCGGCGCAGGGCGGTGATGACCGGCGCCAGCGCGCCGTAGTCGGCCGGGCCGGCTCCGGTCTTCCCATAGTGCGCCGCCAGGTAGAGATAGGCGGATCCGTGGCGCCCCGCTTCGTCCAGCACCGCATCCGCCGAGGTGGCGTAGCACGTGCTCACGATGGGTTGACCGAGCAGATGAGCGGTCTCGTAGTACCCCTGGCGCAGCCTCGGGGGCAGGCCGTGCAGCAGCAGGGCGTCCGCGCCCGCCGACTGCACTCGACCCACGAACTCCCGAGGTGGCAGTGCCCGCGCGGTGTGGCTCCAGTCCGCCAGCAGCGCGATCTTGAGATGTGACAGCCGTGGACGGACGCTTGCCACGAAGGCGAGCGTGGCGTCCAGGTCGATGCCGCCCTCCAGCGCCCGGCGAGCGGAGCGCCGGATGACCGGCCCGTCGCTCACCGAGTCGGGGAAGGGGACGGCGAGCTCCAGGCAGTCCACCCGGCAGGCGTCCAGCTGGAGGACGAGATCCTCCAGCTGGTCCAGCGGCGGGTCACCGGCGTTGAGGAACACCGCGAGCCCGATGTCTCCCGGGTGCCGGTCGGCGAAGAACGCGGACATCACCGCCCCACCAGGTGCGGGGTGCGGTCTTCGTGTCGCCGTATCCGCTCGATCAGGCGCACCGGAAGACCCCGTTCCATCGACTGACGGGCTGATCGCAGGGCTCGCGGCCAGTCATCGGCCACCCCGCACGCGATCACGAGCGCCGCGGCGTTGAGGCAGATGCTGTCGATCGCGGCGGGTGCGCCGTCACCGGAGAGCAGCGCGAGGAAATGGCCGGCGATGGAGGTGTCCTCGGTCGCGGGGCGCAGATCCTCCAGCGATCCCGCACCGAGCCCGAGCGCCTCCGGCGTCAAGCGGACGTCACGATCGCGGGTGCTGTCATAGATGACGTTCTCCTCGAAGCCGAGGAGCTCATCGACGCCGGTGTTGTTCGAACAGACCAACATCCGCCGGCCGGACTCCCGCCCCGCGAGATACCTGAAGATGGGGAGCAGTGCTGGGTCTGACACGCCGGTGACCTGCGCCGATACCGGCACGTCCGCCAGGAAGGGGCCGAACGAATTGAAGAACCGTCCCAGAGCGCGCATGTCCCAGGGCAGGATGTTCGTGGCGAGCAGCCTCAGCTCCCTGGGGTAGACGAAGCTCCCGGCACAGGCGATCCCGAAGGACTCCACCATGGCGTCGGTCTGCGCATAGGAGGTGCTCAGCGGGACGCCGAGCCGGTCCAGCAGGTCGACGGATCCGCAGCGGCTCGTGTACGCGCGCGAGCCGGTCTTGATCACCTTGGCGCCGATGGTCGCGGCGACGAAAGCCGCCGCGGTGGACAGGTTGAACGTGCTCGGGCCACCACCTGTGCCCACGATGTTCACGGTTGCCCGCCGCGGTGGCGCACTGCCGGCGTGGCTGTTCCGAAGCGACGCCAGCAGTGCGCCCACCGAGGCCGCGTCGGGTGTCCGAGTGGACAAAGACGATACCAGCGCCACCGCCTCGCCTGGGTGCAGCACGCGGTCGCGCAGGCGGTCCCAGAAGGACCGCCACATGGCCTCGGTGAGGGGATAGTCCCGGGTGACGAGCGCGACGAGAACGTCGCGCTCAGCGCTAGGTCGCATCGGCTTGGCGGCGCATGTGCTCGATGAAGTCACGGATCGCCGTCACCGAGCGGAAGGTTTCCGGGACGATCTCCGCGTCGTCCAGGGGGATCTCGAACGTGTCCTCCAGCCACACGATCACTCGCAGTACCCCGAGGCTGTCGATGACACCACCGGCGAGGAGGTCGTAGTCCTCCTCCAGCTCCTCGACGGGGACGTCGGGCATGAACTCCTTGACGATGAACTCCTTGATGGTGCGGGTCTGGTCGCTCATGTGCTTTTCTCCTCTTGGCTGAACACGCTGCGCTGCCGGTCGATCTTTCCGGTCGACGTTTTCGGCAACGGCGTGGTGACGATGCGTATCGTTGAGGGGATGGCCGCCCGGTCCAGGCCGCGAGCGCAGTGCCGGCGCAGCGTCAGGCTGTTCAGCCGGCTGGTCGCCTCCCGCCGGACCACCGCGTGCAGCCGGTTTCCGGCCACCTCGTCGGGGACCGCGACGACCGCGACCTCCACCACCTGATCGTGGCCGAGGATGACCTGCTCGACTACTTGCGTGCTGATCCGCACGCCGCGGACCTTCACGAAGCTGTCGGTCCGGCCTTCCAGGGTGATCGTGCCGTCGTCGTGGCGCCGCACGGTGTCGCCGGTGCGGAAGTACGTCCGCCGGCCGGCGTCACCGGGGTATGAGACGAACTTGCCGTCGTTGAGCGCCGCGCAGAGATATCCCGAGGTCTGGAACGGGGTCGCGACCCACAGCTCGCCGGTCCCCGGCCCCTCGAGGGCCTGGCCCGCGTCGTCGACGACGAGCGCGCTGACCCCCTCGATCGGCCGGCCGATCGGGAGGTGGGGCTGGGTGGCGGCGTGCGATATGTCGATCTCATGGATGAAGCTGTCGTTGGTCTCGGTCGAGCCGTAGATGTTGGAGAAGCGCGCGTGCGGGAACAGCGCGGGGAGTGCGGCGAGCGTGCGCTGGGGGGTACTGTCGCCGGTGACGATCACGTCGCGGGTGCTGGTGACGCGGTGGCCGCTGTCCTGGGTCGCGTCGATCAGCAGGCGGTACAGCATCGGGACCGCTTGGATGACCTGCGGCTGCGCGGTCGTGATCAGGTCCACCAGGTAATGGGCGTTGGTCGCTCGGTCCTGGTCGACCAGCGCGACGCATCCCCCGTGTGCCAGCGTGGTCCAGATGTCCAGCAGGCACAGGTCGAAGTTGAGCGGCGCGTAGTTGAGGACCGTGGTGTCGCCGGTGATGCCGAAGTGGGCACCGGCCCAGTCGGTGAAGCGGTCGATCGCCGGCAGCGCCAGCGGCACGATCTTCGGTACTCCGGTCGAACCGGAGGTGGTCAGCATCAACGCGGCTTCCCCGGCCGTGAGGGGCCGCGAGCGGTCTTCGGTGGGTGCCTCGCCCACGGCCTCGCAGCTCAGGCTGCCGGGATTCGTGCCTGGGGAGAGCATGTGCCCGCAGCCGGCTTGGGTGAACAACCGCTGGAGCGTGTCGCCGCCGAGGCTGGTTGAGGGCAGCAGGATCGAACGCCGGTCCAGCAGGCACGCCAAGATCAGCGAGATGGCGTGCGGCGACTTCTTGGCGAGGATGCCGAGGGGACCCCGCCGGGGAACAGCGAGCCGTTCAAGGTGCGCCTGGGTGTCACGCGCCATCTCCTGGAGATCGCCGTAGCTGATCCGCTCGCCGTGCCAGAGCAGCGCCGGCGCGCTCGGCCGGCGTCGCGCCTGCTCGATGATGCGCTCCGGAAGTGCGGCGACCGCGATGCTCATGGTCCTGGCGTTCATGCGGCACCTGTCATCTCTCGTCGGTGCTGGTCGAACTCACGCGACCAGCTCTGTGCGCTCTGTGCGCGCAGCAGCCCGGTGCCGACCAGCACGCCCTTGAATCCGGCGTTGATGAGGCGGGCGGCGACGTCCGGTTCGTCGATGCCGCTGGCGCTGACGGGGCACCGGGTCCCGGTCAGCAGCGCGAGCTCCCGCAACGCGAGGCTCCGGTCGACGTCGGCGTGGCCGCGTTCGCGGTGCTGGATGTCCTTGTTATTGATCGCCACGACGCAGTCCTCGCCGTGGCTCACCGCCTCGAGCTCCGGCTCGCCGGCCGCTTCCACGAAGGGGGTCAACCCGTGGCGCAACGTCGTCGTGATCAGGCGCTGAAGCACCGATCTCGGGAGGATCCGAGCCGTCAGGAGGATCGCTGAGGCGCCCATGTCCTTCGCCTGGACGATCTGGCTCTCCTTCGTGATGAAGTCTTTTTTCAGAATGGGCAGGTCGGTGAGTCGGGCGACATCGTGCAGCATCGCGTCAGTGCCGCCGAACCAGCGCCCGGTCACCACGGACAGGCACGGCGCCCCGGCACGGTGGTATTCAGACACGATCTCGGATAACGAACGCCGCCGGAAGAGGTCCTCGCCGTCAGCGCTTCTCTTCTTGATCTCCATGATCACAGGGTGGTGGGATGCGAGTAGTTCCCCGATGAATGTGTCAGACATGATGGTGGTCGTATTCTGTGTGGGCGGTCCACGCCCGGATGATGGCGTCGATGTTCTCCGGCCGCAGTTCCCCGTCCGGCCCGCGCGCGTTGGTGTCGACGTCGATGCCGAGCCAGCTGGGGTTGCGGATCACGCGGGCGTACTCGCGCCGATTCTCCGAGCTGATGCCCCCGGCGAGGAGAAACGGCTGGGTGAGCCGCTCGGCGAGCGAGGAGACGACCCCGCCGTCCAGTGATCGACCGGTGCTTCCGATCCGACCATCGGCGGTCACCACGTCGAAGAGGAATACGTCGACGCCGGCCTTCTCGTAGGAGCGGATGAGGGGCGCCTCAAGACAGGAGGTCCCTCGGACGTGTAGTGCCTTGATAATGTGTACCTCTTCCGGGATGGCCCGCTTGACCGCGCGGACCAGGGTGGGTGTCTGGTATCCGTGTAGCTGGACCCAGCTCACGTGAGACTGACGGATGACCTCGTGCAGTGCTTCGGCGTCATCCAAGAATGTGACGAGGACCGGCTCCAGGCCGTGTGTCGCCCGGGCCGCTGCCGCCAGCCGTCGGAACTCGGTCAGCGGCAGGTCGGCGTGCCCACCCGGCACTGCGTGCCAGAGGCCGACGAAATCGACCGGGAGTGACCCGAGTAGATCGATCTCGTCTGGCCGGATAATACCACAGATCTTGACGCGCATGATTTCCGATTCCCCCTTTCGGCGGTCGGTCACGGTGCCCACGAGTATGAGAGCGGGGTGATGCCGCGTTGATACCCGGATCCTGGGATTTCGCGGTGGTCGTGCGCGATGCGCCTATTTCGCGGGCAACCCTGACTAAGACCCGTGCCCGCGCCACAGGGTGGTCCGGAGATTTCAGGGTGCTTCCCGATGACGCCGACCCCACTGCGCGGGCACTCTGTTGTTCATGAACCCAGTACTGACTGATCGGGTGCAGATGAGTACCGTGACGACCCAGCCTGCGACGACCCAGCCGGCGCTGGCCGGCTCAGTGGCCCTGGTGACGGGTGGTGGGCGCGGCATCGGGCGGGTGCTGGCGCTCGCCTTGGCCGACGCCGGCGCGGCGGTGGGCCTGATCGCTCGCTCCACCGAGCAGCTCGCGGAGTCGGCGCGACTGATCGAGGCGGCGGGCGGTGTCGTCGCCGAGGTCAGCGCGGACCTGGCCGACCCGGACTCCGCCGCGATCGCCGTGGAGAAGCTGCGCTCCGAGCTCGGCCCCGTCGACCTGCTCGTGAACAACGCCGGGATCAGCGGGCCGGTCGGGCTGGCCTGGGAGGTCCGGGAGGACGACTGGTGGCGCACCGTCGAGGTCAACCTGCGCAGTGTCACGCTGTGCAGCCGGCTGGTGCTGCCGGAGATGACGGCCCGCCGGCGGGGCCGGATCGTGAACCTGACCAGCCAGGCCGGCGTGTTCCGCTGGCCGACGATGTCCGCGTACTCGGTGTCCAAGGCGGCCGTCGTTAAGTTCACCGAGAACCTCGGACACGAGACCAGGCGCTCGGGTGTCAGTGTCTTCAGCGTGAACCCCGGCCTGCTGCGGATCGGGCTCAGCGAGCGGGCGGTGGCCAGAGCCACGGCGGCGGACTCGGCGGAGCACCTGATCAACACCTGGATCCGCCGGGAGCTTGCCGCCGGCCGGGGCGCGGAGCCGCACCAGGCCGCTGAGCTGCTGCTCCGCATCGCCACCGGCGAGGTTGACCGGCTCAGCGGCCGCCACCTCTCGGTGCACGACGACCTGGACACCCTGCTCGCCCGAACCGAGGACATCCTCCGCGACGACCTCTACCTGCTGGGGCTGAGCAGCCTGCCGCGTGATTGAGCTCGGCCGCGCGCCGCGTAACCTTGCCTCACCTCCGCGCGCCGCGAGGAGGTGAGGCAAGCGGGGGTTTCTTCGTGGATGTTGACTACGACGCACGCACGATCGGCCGTCGGCTGCGGCAGGTCCGGCATTCGCGGGGCAAGTCGTTGCGGGTGGTCGCCGGGCTGGTCGGGATCGGCAAGTCGCAGTTGTCGCAGATCGAGCGTGGTGAGTCATGCCCCAGCCTGAGGCTGATCGTGGCCCTGGCGAACGTGCTGGAGATCGCTCCGTCGGAGTTGACCAGGCTGCCGCTGCCCGCGCCCGCCAACGGGCACACCGACTCCACCACGGAGGCGGTCCGGCTGGCGCTGGACGCGATCGACATCGACCGCCCCGGTGGGTTGGTATTGCCTGTTGCGGTGCTGCGGGATCAGGTGACCCGGATCAACCAGCAGCGGCTGGCGTGCCGGTTCCCCGAGGTCGCCGCCGACCTGCCCAGACTGATCCGGAACCTGCACACCACGCTGGCCACCGGCGCCGACCACGCCGAGTTGCTCGATCTCGCCGTCTACCTGCATGTGCATGTCACCCGCTTCTGGCTCATCGAGGCGGCCGCGCCCGCCGACCTGCTCCGCCGGGTCGCCTTCCTGGCCCGACGCCTGGCCCAGGAGCGCGATGAGGTCACCACGCTCGCGGTCGCCTCGCTCGCCGTGACCGACGTGCTGCTGAACGGTGGCGCGTTTGAGCTGGGCCAGGCTGAGCTGGACTCGATCACCCTGCCGCCGACGACCGCCGGCACCGCCGGTCTGGTGGCCGTGGTCACCGTGCTCCATGCTCAGGCCGCCTCGGTGACCAGCCGTCCGGGCGATGTGGCCGCTCCGATGGAGGCCGCCGCGGAGCTGGCCGAGCGGTTCGGCGCAACCGGCGAAACCGACTCCGTGGGGTATCTGTTCGGTCCGGCCAACGCGGGCGTCATGCGCATGTGGCTCGCGCTCGACGCGGACGAGCCCGACCAGGCGGTCAGGGTCGCGCTCGACGTCGACCCTGAGCGTCACCCCGTCCCCGTGCTTCGGGCCACATATTGGATCCACTACGGCCGCGCGCTGGCCCGGCTGAGGGGACGCCGGGACGACGCCGTGATGGCACTGCGCACAGCGGAGGACATCTTCCCCACCAAGGTGCGCCGGAATCCGATGGTCCACGAGGTGATCACCGAGCTGCTCACCCGCGCGCGCCCGGATGCCGTGGGCCGGGAGTTGCGGGGGATGGCCTACCGGGCGGGCCTGCCGGTGTGACCCGTCCGGGTGGCGTCCACTGTGGCCGGACACCCAGAGCTTGATCAGGTTCACTGTTGTGCACCGTGAGCGACGATATCTCCGAGACACAGGATCAGCCCGGCGAGCGAGCCGGGGAGGGCAAGGGTGCTGCGGATGAGCATCCGGCGTGGTGCTCGCCGGAGTACTGCCATGTCAACGACGAGGGAGTACGGGTCCATGAGCAGGCCCCGGTGGTCTGGGAGGACGAGACGTCGGAGGTGCTGTTCGACAGCCGGCTGGTCGACCCGTCGGACGCCGAAATCGTCTACGTCGAGCTGCGTCTCAAGAGCCTGGGGTTCGGGAGCTGGTTCTATGGGGGGTTCCCGCTGGACACGGCGCGACGGCTGCGTGATCAGCTGACCGCGCACCTGGACGCTGCGGAGCTGTCCTAGGCGCTTGCGGGACGAAGTCGGTGTGATCGAGTCACGTGGTGCTCGGGTGGGGGTGATCGTGGTTTGTGTGTCGGAAACGACACGGGATGTCGTTTCCGACACACAAACCACGATCTTGAGGGTCTTCGGGGTCGGGCTGGGGCGCAGGCGAAGCCTCTTTAGATGAAACCCTGCCTCAGGGTCGCGACGGAGACGTGCGGCCAGCCCACATTTGTCGGAAGATTGTTTGCGACCTCGAAGTTCAGGATGGTCATCTGCGCGTACTGAAGTTGTTTGAAGGGCGGGAGGAGCTTGCGGCTGACTTTCTCGATCCAGAATGTGGCGTAGACCAGCGCGGTCTCGGCATTCGGCCCCAGTTTTCCGGCTGGTTCGCCACCCTCGAGGAAAGGGATGTTCCGGACACCGCCGGTCACGTCTAGGGGGCTCACGTCGACAGTCGGATCGCCGGGTGGCGGCAATCGATGACTGTTGGCTTTCTTGAAAAACGTGATTTTTGCCTGGCTCGCGATATTGAGTGCGACTCCCTCGAAGGTGTCCCCGTCGGCGACCTGCTGATTGATGACGGCTTGGAGGAGTTTGATCGGGTCGTTGACCACGTCCTGCATGGGTACGCCGTTGATCTGCTTGGGAAGGGGAGGCTCGGGTGGGTTGGTCCTGAAGGGCGTCCGGGGATTGTCAATGCCTTCGGGGATGGTGAGGTCGTACTCCGGAAATGGTTTAGGCGCGGGCGTGGACAGCTTCTCCGAGGTTCCCGGCGCGTGGATGATCTGTGGGGGTATGATGAACGGGGTACTGTTGAATGAGGGGAACTGGGAGAACGCGTATTCCGCGGCGGGAGTCTTGAGGGTCGGCGGGCCGGTGAAGTTTTGGGCCGTGCCCTGGGCGAGTATGGAGGTACCATGGGGGATCGATCCCAATCGGGCTACGATCTGCCCGCCCGGGGGAGCCGACTCCGGCGGGTAGGTCGTCGGCGGCTGCGTGATCCAGAGTCCGGGTTCGATGTGGAGCAGGCCTCCGGTGGAGGCGTCGGTGATCTGTTGAAGATAGGTCAAGCCGAATAGGTCGATGTCATCCTGCCCGAACCCTCGGTTCGGGACCGACGCGTTGATGGGATCGAATTTCAACGTTTCCCGTGTTTGATTGAGTTGAAGATACAGATCAGCCTTATCTTTGCCGGCCGGCCGCTTGATGTTATCGTGGAAATCCGGTCGCGCGATGAGGTTGAATCCGGTCCCCTGCCAGGTTCCGGCGAGTTCCCCGAGAAGCCCCAGATTGCCGAGGATGGTAGTGTTGTCAAGTGCGAGCCGAACCGAGTTTATGCCTATGTCGACCGGAATCCCGCCTGGTGTTGACATTGTTGCTCTCCATTCATGAAGGTCACGCTGAGTAACGTGGACCTAGCGCTGACGTATGGAGGAGCGGCGAGCCGGCATCGGTGATACGTCAGGTCCGGAAGATGTCATCCACGTTGACGCGCCAGTGATGGTTGTTATGCGCGAAACCGCCGGGCGGGTCGAGGCCGTTGCGTACGGGTCGGT
This sequence comes from Pseudonocardiaceae bacterium, assembly GCA_050699595.1. Classification (GTDB taxonomy): domain Bacteria; phylum Actinomycetota; class Actinomycetes; order Mycobacteriales; family Pseudonocardiaceae. Next base: position 39,625 of record JBOHFI010000028.1, read on the forward strand.
AGCCTCTGCGCGATGATCAGACCGGCGGTGGCTCTGGGCGTGGCGGGGACCATGGCCGCCGCTGTCGGCTGGGCCGCTCCGGTGTTGCTCCGGGACCGGGTGCTGCGCGCGGCGGTGTGGCCTGGCCTGGCCGGTATCGGCCGGCCGGGCGGCGTGGCGTTGACTTTCGACGACGGACCCGACCCCGATGGCACCCCCGCGGTGCTCGACGCGCTGGATCGACTCGGCTGGACCGCCACGTTCTTCATGCTCGGTGCACAGGTGATGCGCTATCCGGACGTGGCGGCGGCGGTGGTGGCCGCTGGGCATGAAGCCGCGGTACACGGGTTCAGCCACCGCAACCACCTGGCCCGTGGGCCGGCCGACGTGCACCGGGACGTGGTGCGCGCCGCGGCGGTGATCGCTGCGGTGACCGGAGCGCGGCCGAGGTGGTTCCGGCCACCCTACGGCGTGCTCACGCTGGGGTCGCTGATCGCGGCCCGTCGCGCCGGGTTGCGTCCGGTGCTGTGGACGGCGTGGGGCCGGGACTGGGAAGCCCGCAGCCCGGCCCAGGTGGCGAACACCGTCGGAGGACACCTCAGGCCGGGCGGCACGGTTCTGCTGCACGACTCGGACTGTGTGGCCCGGGTGGCCGGTAGCTGGCGGAGCACTGTGCAGGCGCTACCCCGGCTGGCTGAGCTCGCCGATCAGCTGGGCTGCGTGGTCGGACCGCTGCGCGACCACTTCGCCGAGTAGGCCCACCGGGCGACTGACCGGTCGACATCCCGGCCAGGACGACCCGGTTCGCCTCCAGCGTCAACGACGTGAGCGACACGCGCTGCTTTGCCGCCCTGACCAGCACCCCGTTGCGCGGGCACCTGGGCGGTCCCTGCGACCCGAAACGCCGGCTCGATCGCATTTCCGCCCCCTCGTGCCGCGTTAGTCCACGCAGAGGTACGTCTATCAAGGTTCGCTGACGCGACTTGACGCCTGGCTCGATACCGAACACCAGCCGCGCCTGGGGCACCACGAAATCTGGCGTGCCGGTGGGGTGACCGGACCTGGTACGCCGAAAGCAATATCAGGCGAGGTCACGCGGACGGTCGTCCTTGGACGGACGCCAATAGCCCGGCTTTTCGACCTCCCCCACCGGAATGAATCCGATGCCAAGGTTCACTGCCATCTCATCGTTGTTATCCGATATCGGCGTCCTGGCATGGACGACTTCTTTGGCGTGAAAAATGATGACTTCTCCGGGCTCATGCACGATCGCGACCGGTTCGGGCCCGTGCGGAAACAGCAGAAGACCCGAGCGTCGTTCGGAAAAATATTCATGACGAAGCATGATGGTGACGTTAATCGTGAAATCACCGGTATCGAGATGTGGCGGGATATGACTTTTCGGGACATCGTAATAGCGATAATTCCCGTGCCCGCTGGCGGTCGCCGGCATGGAATTTTCGTTTACGAAGGACGTCAATTCTTCGGAGTCGCGTAGCGCCTTTCCTGCAGGCCCCAGATCGGCGAAGTGCTGCGTGCGGTTCTGTGCCGCTCCTTCGCGTTGCTCCGCCGCTTCCCGCTGCAGGTCGGCGAATAGCTCCTCGGTCAGCCAGGCGGGACGACCGAGGTAGAACACCCCGTCCTGTCGTCCTATCGGCCTCGTCGCGCGAGTGTCGGCCAAAGCTCGAGTTGCACCGGTCACCGCAGGCCTCCCTTCGTCATCTTATGTAGAGACCGGAACCGAGTTCATGAACGCTATCACACCGCTAGCGGCCCGAGAAACAACTTGGCGACTAGCCGCCATCGTCACAACAAACCATTGACAGTCCATTGCGTAGCTGCGTAGCGTTTGTACCGTGCCTATTTGACGATCAGAGAGGAGGTGTTCGATGCACGAGGAAATGAACCAGGCAAGCGACGCCGGTGACGCGATTCCCGCCCCGCTGAATCACCCCGATGCCTTCCTGGTGTTCGAGTGGGACACAACTCAGTGCGACACAACCCAGAAGGGCGACGAGGGCGAATCTGGCCGCTGAATGTCGAGCAGTCCGACGCTCGGTTGCCGCAGTTCAACATGAGCAAGCTGCGTTCTCGCAAGCCTCGGCCACACGAGAACGCAGCTTGTCCGAGAGTTACCTGCACCATGTCCGAGCACGTCGGTATTGACGAACCCTGGCGCCAACGCGGGCGCGGTGGATCGCTCGAAGGGTCCGAGTATGACAAGCAGAAACTGCCATCCACGTCTGATCCGCGTTGATATCATCGCCCACCCCGATGGTGGTGTAGTGGTGACAACTCCACAGGGCAAGGCCTTCCGCGTCCACCTTGATGAAGCCGAGTTGACGAACGTTCTCGTGGCCTGTGACGGACAGACCCCACTGCGAGATATCGTCAGTGATCGCGCTCAGTCAGACGAACTTCGCGCCTTGTTGGAGATGCTTCACGCCGAGGGTTGCTTGTCTAGTTCGGCATCGAAAACCAACATCGAGGACTGGGTCCGCTTCGGCGACTCGGTCACCGACTCTGACCGACCGTCTCGCACTGATCTGGTAGTGGTTGGATCCGGTCGTCTCGCCTCTACCGCAGCTGAATTGTTGCACAGTGTTTTCGGGAAACGGTTCGGCAGTGCACGGTCTATTGCGTCGCCTGCCGAGCTAACCCGAGGTGACCAGACGGCGGACACGGTGATGTTGGTGTTCGCTGACCAGTTCGACCATTCTATGCTCACCGCCATCGACCACGACCGCAGACAAGACGGCCGCTGGTGGTCGTACTTCTACTTCGATGTGCAGCGAGGCTGGTTCGGTCCTCACTCGCAGCCCGGTCGTGGGCCGAGCTTCGCCGACTCGTACGCCCGCAGGCTGGCTGCCGCAGCCGACCCGGCAGCGATCCGAGGGCGGGAAACTCGCTCGCATACATGGGACGAGTATCTGCCACCGCACCCAGAGTTGGTATGGATGTTGTCGGCCTACCTCATCGACGTCGAACGGTGGCTCGCCGGCACCCCAGCGCTCGGACTTTGGCATGAGGTCGAGCTCAACCCGATCGCCATGCACATCACTCGCTGTCCGGTACTGCCTCTGCCTGACTCGCCGCCGGCACATCTTCCGCGTGGGCTGGTGCCCGATCCGACCGAAATGCTTCTCAATGCCCGCCTGGGAATTGTCACCAGCCTCTCCATGGTCGCGCCTCACCCGTCTGTGCCCACACTGACGACGATCAAGGCTGCCGGTTGCGACATCAGCCGCGTACGTCCATGGAACAACGATCCCGTCGGTGGCGGAAGCAGCTTCGGTGACGTCGATCGTGCGCGGGAAGCCGCCATCGGCGAACTTGTCGAGCGTTACTGCGGTAACATCGTCCGCCCCGACTTGCTCAGCTGGGCGACCTTCGACGAGCTAGCAGCCGCAGGCGAGCATGCGGTGGATCCAGACAGTCTGGCCCTGTTCTCACAGCGCCAATACGCCGCGTCTGGCTTTCCGTTCGTCCCGTTGACCCGCGACACGCCAATCCACTGGGTACGTGGCCGGTCGCTGACCAGAGACGTGGCAGCCTGGTTACCGGCCAGCCTGGTCTATATCAATTGGTACAACACACCGTGGGGTACGGGTGACCCGCCCACGAACGGCACGTTCCACCCCGGGGTGGCTACTGGTTCGACTCTGCACAACTCTGTGGCCTCCGGGCTGCAGGAGATCATCGAACGACACGCCACGATGGTGTGGTGGCTCAATCGCCAGCCATTACGTGCTGTGAAAGCCGCCTCGGAAATTCACTCAGTCTGGCGGAACCGCGTGTCGGACGATCAGCTGCGCGCCTGGCTGATCCATATCGACAACGAGTTCTCCGTTCCAGTGATGGCGGGTGTCGTCGAAGACACGGCGCAGTCTTTTTTCACGATCGGGTTCGCCGCGCGCGCCACCCCCGAGGAAGCCGCCTTGAAGGCATGGGCCGAGGGGGTGATCCTTCAGGAAGTCAGCCGAGAACTACAGTCGCCGACGAGTGCCTACAGTTCAGCAATCGCCCGTGGCCGGCTACCAGACCAGGGGCTCAAGCCGTGGCGGGCAGATCGGCGGTACCTCGACGACTATCGTGCTGATTTCCATGATGTCGTGACATTGATCTGTCAAAGCCAGATCTATCTCGACCCCAGGGCCGCGGAGCTCGTACGACCGTGGGTCGATGTCCCCGTCGACCGGTCGATGCTGGATCTGCCGCGGCTTAAGTCTGGAAGCCTGGCCGCTGTACAAGCCGCTGTACAAGTCGCTGGGTACGAGATCTTCTACGCCGACATCACCACGCCCGATGTCGCGGCCGCAGGGTTGAGCGTCACCCGGACTCTCGTGCCGGGCACGATCGCGAACTCCCCCGCAGCCTTCCCCTTCCTTGGTGGCCGCGTCGTGCAGGACAGTGCGGTCCGGCTTGGATGGCAGTCCCGTCCCCTGTCGGAAGCCGAACTAACCACGATTCCGTTGCCGCATACGTAGGTCTGAGAGCAGCAGTCGGTCCGAGGCCGCGTCCAGCCCGGGGTCTGCTTGAACAGACGAAACGTGTGCTCGAGACTGAAACGGCGTAGGAATGCCTGCCAGCAACGATCGACTTCGGCCGGGGTGGCGTCCACACCCGGCCACCGCAACCAGACCGGCTGGTTCACTTCACCTCATAAGAGCCACTGGCGCGCGGCGATGAACCCGGCCTGAAACCGGCTCTTGGCTCCGAGATGATCGAGAATTTCACCCATGCGGCGGCTGATCGTGCGATCCGATATGTGTAGATTTCGTGCCGCAACCGTACTGGTCGATCCGGCCGCCAACTCGGCGACGATATCCTTGAGATGCTGCGGCATCGGATCCACCGGCGACATTTCGATATGAGCCTGTATTGCAGACCAGAGAAAATCATGACACGCTGTCAGCAGATTCACGGCATCCTGGTCCCGAACGACTAGCAGTCGCGGCCGACGATCTCTTTCCTGAAGCTCCGACAGCAACGCGATATCCCGGTTGAGGGCCATGAGCGGCAGCTGGATCGGAAGGTATCGAACAGCATCATTAACGCCGTTTGGTTGCGGGGATCGTTGGGTGGGGGTCCGCCCTGCCGGATCGGTCGACTCGAGGATACGGGACGATCTTGCCGCATCGTCCTTGCCCATGAGGCCTACACAAAACAGCAGCAAATTGATGCTGTGCGGCGATCCTCGACCGATGGTTAATCGTTGGACGATCGGATCTGGGCATGCGGAATCGCTGTAGACAGATTGGCGGTACTCGCTGGAAAAACGCTCGATCTCACTCTTGTCGGAAAGGTGAGAGACTGCGGGCAGCTGTTGAACTCGGCGGGTCACTTCCTGAAGGATTGACGCGGCCAACAGCTCCAGATAGCCTACGCCGACCGCGACGGTATTGGGGGTGCCGGCTGATGTGGTAGATGTCCGTGCCGGAGAGATCCTTGGTGGTGAAGGCCTCGACATGTTCGCGGGAACCGGACGCGGTGAAAACGACCCCCCGACGGCCTGCACGTTCCCTCCTCCGCGTCTCAGAGCCGCACACCCGAGCCGGCGACGGGCAGGTGTTGGATGTGGCGATCGAACCAGCCGGGCATCTGGAGCGGAGACCGAAGGTCGCGGGCCTGAGCCGGGCATCGTGGGCAGCGGAACCGTCCATCCATCCCTGCTCCGTGACCGAGAGCCAACACCATGATCGGCCCTCTCGTCGCGGTCCAGTCGCATCCCCGTGGCCACCCCTCCGACCCGGCGTTCAGATCAGCAATCATCATGCGTGGTATCATAAGCTCATATGAACACGGTTTGTCAACGTGTTGTGTCCGCTCACCTCCGGCTACCGTCAGCTTGGATCGGGGGCTGTAGGCCCTTGCAGGTGATGCCGCTCGCAGGGACGTACAGCTATGGTCCGTGTCGAGAGATTCGCGGCGACCCGGCGCGCTTCCTGCCGCGTTCAATGTTGGGCAAAAGCAGCAGAGAGTCGATTTGATTGGCGCCGTGAGTACCCCAGCCCAAGCGGTATCCCGGCCTCCTCGACGGGCATCGATTCTGGTCCGTGCGTACCGGGATCCACCGGAGAGAGGGGGCCGTCAGACTATTGCGTCTGGACGCAGCAAGCCCGATCGGCATGTGGAGGAGGTTGGTGATCTATGTCCACGAGATGATCGATGAAGAGATTCTGGCTCGTCGTGAGCTCGATAAAGCTATGCCAGCGCATCGCTGCTCGGCGTAGCCGGTTCACCTTGCTGGGTGGAGCGCCAGCGCGTCTGGGTGCGGTCGCAGAACTCAGCGTAGGTCAGGTCTGTGGGGGATCCTCCGGCGCCGGCCGGCCGGCTGCTCGCAGTATGTCCAGCTCCGCAGCCGGCGCTTCTAGCTCGCCACCGGCACGCGGATGACACGCCTGCCGACACGCATCCCCAGGCGGGTTTCGACTCCCGGCAACAGTTATGATAAGATCAAGAGGAGTGTTGGTTGCCTGCAAGCGCGAAGACGCGAGGTCCAGTTGGGTCGCGAAGGTATGGACCGCGTAGCCTGACTGGGACGGCGCTTCGGTAAAATCACCCTATTGTGCAGGACACGTTGAATCGGACCTGAGCAGTCCGGTCGGTTGGAGGTGGCCGTTGACCACGACCAATGACGGAGCGGAGCGTAAGCGAGACCAACTGGATGCCGAACGGTGTCGGTTGCGGTATGCGCGGGAATGCCTGACGCGCAACCGTGAGGAAATGCTTCGCATGGCCGAGTCGATGGTAGCACGTGGCGACGACGAGGAGATGATCGCCTGGCTGTATCGTAGGGCTTTCCAACTGGAAGACCGTGACGATGCGCCGCTGTTCTTCGGTCGGATTGACGGCCCTTTGCCCGACCCCGTCTACATCGGACGTCGCTACGTCGCGGACGGCGACAACGAGCCAGCGGTGATCGACTGGCGCACCGAGATGGCAACACGATTCTATCGGGCCACGGCCGCTCAGCCCATGAAAGTCACGCGCCGCCGTCGGTACGGCTTCTCCGACGAGCAGGAGATGACCAGCTTCGACGACGAGCAGCTTGCGGACATGGCCGCAGACGCAGGCCTGAGTGTTTTTGTACGTCAGGAGATCGAACTGGCCCACTACGGGCCGATGCGAGACATCGTGGCAACAATCCAACCCGACCAGGACCACATTGTCCGGCTCGGCGCGGGTGACTCCCTGGTTGTGCAGGGTGGACCCGGCACAGGCAAGACCGCTGTCGGGCTACACCGTGCGGCGTTCCTGTTGTTCGAGTACCGCCAGGTGCGACAACAGGGTGTACTCGTGGTAGGGCCCAACGACACATTCGTGCACCACATCTCCCGTGTGCTCCCTACTTTGGGGGAAATCGAGTGCAAACACGTGTCGCTAGCCGGGCTGGTCGGGGCAGACCGTGCCCCGACAGAGGACCCGGACGTGGCCAAGTTGAAAGGCGACGCGCGATTGGCGACCGTGCTCGGGCGCGCGCTTTGGTCGACGGTGGGTCGAGCGCATGATGACTTTGTCGTCACCAACACCAGCCCCTATATCCGGGTCTACCCGGAAGAACTCGTCCGCCTTTCCAGGGACCTCATCGCAGACCGCAAGGATTTCGGTTCTGCCCGGGAGCTCATGCGGGAGCGGGTTGCCAATCGGGTGCGCCGCAAGCTGGAACTGCGAGGCCGCTCCCTCAGCGATACCGCGACCCGCAAGCTCGCGCGCGCGCAACAGACCCGTGTGCTGGTGGAGTCGATCTGGCCGGTGCTCAAGCCGCGCGATGTGCTGTTCCGGTTGTACTCCGATGCGAGGCACCTCGCCCGGTGCGCCAAGGGAGTGCTCGACGAACAGGAACAGCAGGCGCTGCAGTGGGCCGAGCCACCCGCAACCGCCGCCAAAGCGCAGTGGACTGCGGCCGATCATGTTCTCCTCGACGAACTGGCCTCACTCCTAGACGCCCAGCCCCGATTCGGTCACGTCGTACTCGACGAGGCTCAGGACCTCTCCGCCATGCAGTTGCGCGCGGTGGGTCGCCGCTGCCGGGGCACAGCTACTATTCTTGGCGACCTCGCGCAGCAGACGACACCGTGGGGGCTACCTTCCTGGCACGCTGTCCTCGGCGTGTTGGGAAGGCCTGGCGAGGTCGTTACTCTCCACACCAGCTACCGTGTACCACAGCAGATTCTTGATATTGCCAACCGGCTGCTCGGCGAGATCGCCCCGGACCTGCCCCCCACCACCTCTGCCCGCTCGGCAGCGGATGCAGTCGTGCTGATCGCCGCGCCGTTATCCAGCGGAAGTGGCCCGATCGCAGTTGCACGCATCATCGCCGGGATAGTTCGAACGCTGCCAGTGGAGAGGGGCAGCGTTGGAGTTATCGTTGCCGACCCCGACGCCGAGCAGCTGCGCAGAGCCCTGGGCGCCGAGGGTATCGAGCCTGTAAACGCTGACGAGGTGGATCGCGATAGGCGGCTGGCTCTAGTTCCTGTCGGCACGGTCAAGGGAATGGAATTCGACAATGTGCTGGTGGTCGACCCTCACCGTGTGATCGAGATGGGGGAAACCGGCATGCGACTGCTTTACGTCGCTCTGACCCGAGCAATATCGCAGCTCACAATTATACATACCGCCGCGTTGCCCGAGGTACTCGGTCTCGCTTCTGTGTGAACGCCCTCGCCCGCCCTCGCTCGCCGATCAGCTGGGCTGCGTCGTCGGACCGCTGCGCGACCACTTCGCCGAGTAGGCCCAATCCAGGAGAGCGCGGTTCAGGCCGGTCGTGAATCCTGGCCGGGAACGGCATGGTGACCGCGTTCGGCGAGCAGAGTCAGCACGACCGAGGCGGTGTCCGGGTTGCGCACCACGTGGCTGGGATCGCCCCGGTGCAGCGCCTGTTGCTTGATCGCGGTGATCAACCCGGCCTCGTCCCTCGGCCAGGGCGCCAGCCCGGCTTCGTCGAGGACCTCGGAGTTGGCTATCCCGTGTCCCGGAATCGGGCGGTAGGTCACCGCGGGCAGTCCGGCGGTCAAGGCCTCGGTCAGGGACAGACCGCCCGCGTTGTGCACCAGCACGTCGACGGCCGCCATCAGCTCCGGGACGTCGTCGCGCCAGCCGAGGGCGACCACGCCGGGCTGGGCCGACAACTGTTTGCGGAGCCGCTCGTTGCGCCCGCAGAGCACCACCACCTCCGCGACGCCCGACGAGCTGATGGTGTGAACCACACGGGGTACGTCACCCATGCCGAGCGACCCCGTCGCCAAGAGCACCACCAGGCCCTCCGGTGACAGGCCCAGCTCGGCGCGCAACCGATGGCGATGGGCAGGGTCGGGCTGATGGGCGAACCGGGATGACACCAGCCCGCCGACGGCCCGCATGGGTGTGTGGTAGACCAGGTGTCCCATCCGCGCCGTGGCCTCGGTCACCGTCACATGGTGGTCGACGCTGTGGTGCACCCACAGCCGGTGCACCGCCGGGTCGGTGAGGAAGGTCACCAGGGTCGCGTCCACCGACCCGGCTTCCTTGAGCTGGCCCAGCGTCTGGCTGGCCAACATGTAGGTGGACACCACGACGTCGTGATCGCCGACCCAGCGCAGCACGTGACGCTGCGCCATCCGGCACAGCCCCAGGGCGACCCGCTGCACCCAACCGGCGTGCTCCAGATGGGCGAACATCCAGTCGAAGAACGCCGGCGCATAGCCGACGCTCAACCGGTAGCCATCCCGCAGCATGTACCGGAATATCCGCGGCAGCGCGTCCAGGTAGTCCCGGCGGTCCGCCGGGATGCCGGACTTGGCCAGCCGACTGATGAGCTCGTCGGCGGCGCCGTCGTGACCTGCGCCGACGCTGCCCGAGATGACCAGCACCCGTGTCGCCGTGCTCGTTGCCCGTCCGCCCATTGGTCTCTACCCATCCCACGCGCCGTCCGGCTCTGTCAGGACTGTCTCCTACAGCGTGTAAGAGACTAGCTGATATGGCGTGGTGTGACGATCCCCCCTGAAAGCCACACTCAGAGTGAGACGGAAAGGGCGGCGCAGCTGCCCGTCAGGTCGGCCACAACCAGTAGATGAGCTGGTAGAACGCGATAGTGGCCTGTACAGCGGCGATCGTGGTGGCCACACCCAGCGCCAGCACGCTGCTGGGTACCAAGGGCTCGGGCCGGGGCGGGTCGGCTCGCAACGCGGCGACCCGAGCCGACACCCCGCATCCGGCGAAGGGCAACGCGGCTGGCCGCAGCGGCACCTGACCGGCGACCTCGCCGGCCAACGCCGCCTTGGTCAGCGCTCGAGCGACCAGCTCCCGGCTGCCGGTCACCGCCGCGGCGTGCTCATCGGCGCTGCGCTCGACGAGGAAAGCCACCGCCTCCCGCACCGGAACCAGCACCGGATTGACCGCGGCGCAGATCTCGGTCGCGGCCCGGAGCCAGTGATGCCTGCTCTGCAGGTGCGCCCGCTCGTGAGCCAGTACAACCCGTCGCTCATCACCATCCAGTACCGACAACAGACCGCGGGTGACCAGGATTCGGCCTGGACGGCCCGGTACGGCGAAGGCGTGCGGCGCGTCCAACGCCACCACAGCCAGCTCACCGGCCCCGCATGAGCTGCACACCGCCCGCAGCTCCCGGGTCGTGGCCCGGCGGGCCCGCAGGACCTTCGCCACCCGGATCACGCCGACGATCAGCAGGATCACGGCGGTGATCCCGATCAGCTTGGGCACCGGATCCTGCAGCTCCACCCCACGCTCGAGGGCTTCATCGGCGACCAGTGAGGTACAGCCCAGCAGAGTGGCCGCCAGCAGGACCAGACCCCAGGTCGCCGCCGCCGCGCACAGCATGGCGGCGACCACGAACGCAGCGGCTCGCGTCGGCGCGATCCGGGCGACGACGATCCGGCTGATCGCCGCCAGCAGCAGCGACAGCGCCGCCGGCACGTACACGCTGATCGTCATGGGCGCCGCCGCAGCATCGCCCGCAGCAATCGCGCATCCTCCACCGACAACGAGGTGGCGAACCGCTGCAGCACGGCCTGCCGATCCCGGCCGCGGCTCAGCAACGCCTGCATCTGCTCGGCGGCGAGCTCTTCGGCACCCTTGACCGGGAAATACTCGTGGCGACGGCCGTCAGCCACCCGGCCGATCAGCCCCTTCTCATACAACCGGACCAAGATGGTCTGCACGGTGTTATAGGCCAGGCCATCACCGACCGCCTCCCGGACCTGCGCCGCCGTGAGTGGCCCGTCGGACGTCCACAACGCGGCCAGCACTTCGGCCTCGAGCTCGCCCGCCGCCCGCCGCGATGGCATCTGACCATCCTAACCAGCCGACGCCGCACTCAGTCACGCGAGCCCGTGGATATGGTGATACCGACATCCCACATCCCGGAGAGTCTCGATGACCCGACTGAGCCAGTCCGTTGACCGCGTGACCGCCCTGCTCACGGGCGCGGACCTCGCGGTCGAAGCCGCCGTGCGCGATCTGCTGACCGAGACCATGCAGCGCCGCGGCCTGGACCTGTCGGACCTGCGCCCGGCCGAGCAGGCCGCCCTGATCGCCCCCCGGTCCCAGGAGCTTGCGCCATCCGTCGATGCGCTGGCCGAGCGGATCATCACGGCCGAGCAGAAGGGCCGCCGGTTCATCGCCAAGTTCGGTATCGACCCCACCGGGCATGAGGTGCACCTGGGGCACACGGTGCCGATGCTCATCCTCAGCCGTTTCCAGAGGATGGGCCACGAGGTGGTGTTCATCGTGGGGGACCTGACCGCGAAGATCGGCGACCCGTCCGGCCGCTCCGATGATCGCCCGGCGCTGACTGATGAGGATATCGCCCGCAACCTCGTCACCTACCGTGAGCAGGTCACCCCGTTCTTCGACTTCGAGCGTGCCCAGTTCCGGCACAACGGTGACTGGTTGCGGCAGATCACGTTGCCGGAGATCATCGAGATCACCGCGAAGATCCCGGTGTCCATGCCGCTGCAACGCGAGGACTTCCGCAAGCGCCTCGATGCTGGGCAGGGCCTGTCGCTGGCCGAGTTGATGTACTCGGTCGTGATGGCGTTGGACTCGGTGGAGACCCACTGCGACCTGGAGGTCGGCGGGATCGACCAGTTCCTCAACATGCAGATGTGCCGCAAGGTGATGGACATCTGCGGGCAGACGCCGGAGTTGGTGGTCGCCACCTCGCTCATCGAGGGCACGGACGGCACCGGGGCCAAGATGAGCAAGTCGAGGGGCAACTACGTGCCGCTCACCGCTTCGGCGGGCGAGATGTTCGGCAAGATCATGTCCGTGCCCGATCGCCTGGTGGAGCAGTACTTCCGGGCGCTGTCGGAGTGGTGGGATTCCGAACTCGCCGTCACCGCTGAGCGAGTGCGGGCCGGGTCGCTGCACCCGATGGACGTGAAGAAGATCCTGGCCGGGGAGGTCACCGCCGCCATCCACGGTGTGGACGCGGCGATGCAGGCCCGCGAGGAGTTCGTGGCCCGCTTCTCCCAGCGCACCTTCGCCGCGGCCGGAGACCTGCCCACCATCAGTGATCTCGGTCAGTCGGTCATCGACGCGGTCAAAGCCCTGGGCTTCGCCACGAGCAACGGCGACGTCCGTCGCGTCGCCGAACAGAACGGCCTGCGTCTGGTGGTCGAGTCCGAGGGCGGTCAGAAGCAGGTGACGCTCACCGCTGAGGAGGCCCGCGAGCCGTTGGTCGTCGTGGTCAAGGACAAGCTCGAGGGCCAGTCCGGCGACTTCTACCTCAAGGTCGGCCGCAAACTCGCCCGCATCACCTGACGATGCTGGCCGCACACGGATGAACACCAGCCAGGCTGATGCCTGTTATTCGTGACTCGCCTCGACGCCGTCACTGGTCATGTGGTGATGTCCTCGTCGTCCTGGGCGCTGTGCAGAAAGCTGGTGATCTCCTCGTCCAATTCCATCAGGCTCACCGAGTGCAGTGTCCGCATCTGCCGCTGTAGCGACTGAATCCGAAGGACTGTTCCTCTGGAGCTGACCCGACCTGCCGTGTTCAGCGCATCGCGGGTCAACGCTGCGGCGTGTTCGTGGTCGCCTGCGACCAGGTAGGCGGTGGCGAGATCGGTCTGCACGAGACAGCGGCTTCGCACGCGCCACGGCTCGTAGCTGTCCAACGTGCGGGTCATCAGCAGAGCGGCGTGTGCCGGCTCGCCGCTGTCCCGGAGTGCTCGGCCCAGGTCAGCGGCTAGTTCGGCTTCGGTGTAGAAGCTCAGCCACGCTGGCTCCCCATCAGAGCGACACCGTTCGTAGTGCCGCTCGGCTTCTAGTACCGCGGTTCGAGTGGCGCTGGCGTCCCGGCCCAGCGCGTGTGCCCGCGCTTCCACAGCACTGAGTACGGCCGCCAAGGCCGGGGTCGCCTTCCCGGCCACCGCCTTCCCCGCTCGTGCCAGCGCTACCGCCTGGTGGGTGCAGTGCTGGCCGGTCGCGTTCTTGATCGTCAAACGGCTCATGGCGCACAGCATGTAACCCGCGAACAGCCGGTTGCCCGCGTTCATCGCCAGGTTGAGGGCCTGGACGTAGTAGCGCTGCGCCAGGGCGTGACGGCCCACGTCGACGGCCGTGAACCCCGCCAGCCGAGTGGCCTGTGCCACTGCTGTCAGCAGCGCCCTGCCGGTCGAATCCGAGTAGCAACCGTGTAACAGCGTGGTCGCCTCGTCGTGCAGTAGCCGCACGACTCGTACTCGAATTCGGCCCGATCCGTAACGGAAGTCCATCCGCCGCAGCTGCGCAACGCTGTCGGTCAGGATCTCCACATCGGTCATGCCGATACGCCTACTGCCCGCATCCCTGGCCGCGTCGGCCACCGGCGGCGCGGCCAGGGCGAGCAGCGCCGGTTCGGCGAAGGCCGCTGCGGTGAACGTAATCCCCGGCAGGAGAACCCGTCGCTTCACGTCCGCTCCCGACAATTCGACGATCGTGTGCAGCGTGCTGTCCAGTCTCCCCGCATACCGCAGGGCGTCATCCGCCGGATGACCGTCGATCACCACCGGCAGCACCAGACCACCCTGCGACGACACAGGATCACTGGACTCGCCGGACCCCACCACGGCCACCAGGTCACCACCGCGCACCGATGGCGGCAATCGCACTAGCTCGATCAACCTGTCTCGTGAGACGGACAGCACGCGGGCGATCTTCGGCCAGAGGTACGGCAACGGCTCGTGGTCTCCCGCCTCCCAGCGCACCACAGTGGACCGATCCACCCCCACCTCCTCCGCGAACGACTCCTGCGTGTACCCCACCGCTTTGCGAGCATGGACCAGACCCTCCCGTTTCCCCATTGCGGCATGCTCCCACACCGGGGTGAGCCAACTCACCGCAACCAAGGAGAGGGGTTCGCCAGCCGCAACTGGCGCATTCTGACAGCTCGACAGTGCCGTCCCGGAAGAGATTTCAGCGTGGGCCGCGAGGATGCGTCGTAGAGCCGATCAGAGGAAGAACGAGTGCTCCGGCTGGGGCAATACCGCACGCAGATCGTCGGCCCACCGCTCTACGTCGGCTAGGCGCCCTGCCTCCCGGAGCCGCTCCACCTCGCGGAAGACTCGGTTGAGGTGGTGGCCGCGGCCGTTGCCGGGGGGATCGCCGTACAGGTCCGAGCACGGCAGAAGGTCACCACTGGGCGTCACCTCGCCGAACCAGCCGGCGGCCAGGCAGCCACGGTCGTCAGGAGGAAGCGGTTCCACTTCGGCCAACGACGCGTCTGGGGCAACCACGTCGACGCCAGCCTCGGCCAGCAGCCTGCGAGCTTGGGAGGTGGGGCAAGTGTGAGCGAGGAACGCGGCCCGTACGTCATCGTCGGTGTCGATCTGTGCGCCGTTCAGTGGGAACGCCGGGCGCAGTATCAGGTAGTCGACCGCTCCCGCGCCATGCCGCTTGCAAAGCCCGGACACGAACTCCGCGACCGCCTCGATGTCATCGACATTGTTGCGATCGACCACGACTGACACGCCAAGGAGCGTTCGGGACCGGCGTTGTACGCGCAGCTCAGCCAATATCTCAAGGTTGTGCGACACACGACGTTGGTACGGCATCCGCAGGTCGTAGTCGTGGTGACGACGGTGTACGTCAGGTGTCACCGCGTTGAGACTGACCCGGACGAACACGAGCTCGGCGTCGAACAGCGTCGCGGTCTGCTCGGCGTTGAATAGGCTGCCGTTGGTGAACACACACTGATTCACTCCACGCTTGTGCGCGCGGGTGACGGCGGAGTAGAGCAGCGGATTCATGGTGGGCTCCCCGCCCACCCACATGATCTCCACGCGGTGTTCAGCGAGGTGATCGATCACGGCGTCGATTCGGGATCGCCGCATCACTGTCAGCGGCGACGACCGGGGGTGGTGGAAGACGTCTGTGTCCGACCATTCCTCCCGTGCGCTGCGGCAGCTACACCAGGGACACGCGAAGTTGCACAGGAAGGTCGGGCTCACCTCGACGTGCAGCGGCAGCACCTCGTGATAGCGCCCGGCGAGCACCAAGCGGACGCGGTCGCCCCAGTGACCGGGCTGCTCAGGGAGGGGCCACGTGGACCGCTCCTGGATCTCAGCCGCCGTCGTGGCGCTGTCCCTGCGCGCGCAGCGGCCCGAGGGTCTCGGCACCGCCCATGTACGGCCGCAGCACTTCTGGCAGGAGTACTCGGCCGTCGGGTTGTTGGCCGTGCTCGACGATGGCCGCCCATAGCCGCGGTGTGGCCACTGCGGAACCGTTGAGCAGGCACACGTGTCGGGTGCCGCCTTCCGTGCGCACCCGAATCCCGCTGCGCCGGGCTTGGAAGTCAGTGAAGCTGCCGACCGAGGACACCTCCAGCCAACGGTCGACGCCGGGGGCGTACACCTCCAGGTCAAAAATCCGCGCCGAGGAGAACGTCAGGTCGCCGGTGCATAGGTCCACCACGCGGTATGGCAGCTCCAGCTCTGTCAGTGTGCGCTCGGCGTCGGCGAGCAACTCGGCGAACTCGTGCTCGACGTTTTCTGGCAGGCATATCCGCACCAGCTCGACCTTGTGAAACTCATGCAGTCTCTGCATACCGCGGGTGTCCTTGCCGGCGCTACCGGCCTCGCGACGGAAACAGGAGGTGTAGGTCATATACCGGCGTGGCAGGTCGGCGGGGTCGAGGATCTCCTCACGGTGCAGCGCGGTCAGCGGCACCTCGCCGGTGGGCACCAGCCACAGGTTGTCGAGCGTAGTGGTGTATGCGTCATCGGCGAACTTGGGCAGGTGGCCGGTTCCGACCATGATCTGCTCGCGCACCATGTGGGGAACGATGAGTTCCTCATATACACCGCGATGCGTGTCCAGTCCCCACGACACCAGCGCTCGCAGCAGCCGGGCACCGTCGCCGCGCAGCACCGAGAAGCCCGAACCGCTGAGCTTGGCGGCGCGCTCGACGTCGAGAATGCCTAGGTCGCCAGCCACCTCCCAATGCGGCCGAAGCTCCGGCGCGGGCACCGCCTCGGGGCCTCCGTAGCGCAGCACCACGTTGGCCGACTCGTCGTCACCCACCGGGGCCTCAGGATCGGGCAAGTTCGGTAGCGTCAGCAGCAGGTCGAGCGACGACTGCTCGGCGTCCTTGAATGTGCTCTCCAGCTCGGCGATCACGAGCTTGAGCTGCACCAGTTCGGCGCGGCGTGCCTCAACAGAGGCGTCCTTGTTGGCGATAAGCCGGCTCATCTCCTTGGACTGCCGGTTCATGGTCGCTCGCGCCTCGTCGAGCTGGGCGCGGAGCTGACGTCGGTGCAGCACAGAGTCGCGCGCACGGTGAACCTTCGCCGGATCGATACCCTTGGTGGCCAGCCGCTTGGCCACCTCGTCGGAGTGATCGAGGATCAGATCAAGATCGAGCACAGTCTTGTCTCCAGCTCGGGGGGGCTACCGTTGGGGCGGGCGTTTTGTTCAGGTGAACCGATACATCTGCCAACGCTACCTCGCGCGAAGAATGAGTGGCCCAGTGGGTAGGTGGCCTCCCGTAGATCGTCCACCCAGCGCCACACCTCGGACATACGGCCCGCACGCCGGAACTGTTCAATCTGGTGGAACACCCGATTGTGATGGTGCCCCCGCGAGTTATGCGGGCAAGTGGTCTGAAAACATTCACGTCAACTCGATGATCACCTGGCGGTTCTGCGCCGCCGGGATGGGGATGAGGTTGCCCTGTTGATCTCGATCCGGCACAAAACCGGGAAAATCGCTGCCCACGCCGCGGGTGCTGATTCGGTCGGCCGGGGCGCCGAGTTTTACCAGGAGATCACGAACAGCATCAGCTCGTTGTTCCGACAGCTGGAGCCGGTATTCTGCAGTGCCGTCCGAGGCGGCGGTTCCGGTGAGCAGCGCCTTTTTCCCATTCTTGATGGCCTGCGCGTAGTCGGCGAGGACCACACGGGCCTGATCGGGATCTCGAAACGCGGCCTGATTGGGCACGAAGCCGACGGCGCCGTCCCGCAGTACTGTGACCGACGGCAGCGGTCCGATCGAGCGCCCCGCGACCGGCACGATGGTGACGGGCGGCAGCCCGTCCAGCGTTCGCGTGCTGGGTAGCGGAGCCTGCTTGACCTCTGCGTTGCCACCCGCCGATTCGACGATCTTCGTCCAGAGCGCGACCAGCACGGATCGGGCCGGCGCGGGCAGCGGCTGCTGTGGCGGCGCGGTGTCGCCGAGTCCGGTGAACACCACACGCATCCCGGTGAGGTTGGGCAGCTGTTGCGTGCGCCGGAGCTGGCCGACCACCTCGTCGGGGTTCGCGTTGAGCAGCGCGCCGCCCTGGTCCTCGAATCGCAGGGCGCCGGTGGTCTGCAGACCGCTGTCGATCACCACGATGGTCTTGGGTCCGACGGCGTCGCTGACTGAGCGCGCCGCGAGGGTGATCGCGGTGAGCAGGTCCACCTCAGGGTTGCCGGCGCGGGTCTTGTCGATCAGGTTCGTGAGCTGGTTGACCTGATCCTGCTGATAGAGAGGATTGTCGTTCCCGGTCTTGAGTGATACTGGGGCCGACGCGGTAGGGTTCCCGTCGTCCACGATGACGGTTGCGGATGAGCCGAGCCCGGATGCGGTGTCGATCTCGTCCTTGACCGTGGCCAACAGGCTGGGCGCCATCATATTGGAATGCGCTCCCACGATCACGGCGAGCGCTCCCGGGGTAGCAGTCGCCCTGGTATTGCCGCAGCCGGTGCAGAGTAGCAAACCGAGAACGAGCGCGCCGCCGAGCAGGCCGCGCCTCGTTCCCGGGGAAACCGGAGAATGCATCGTTGTCGTCCTTTTCCGCCGGTGAAGACGCGGCTCAGTTCCCTATCGACTCAGTTCCCTGGAGCTGGTCGGGGCGCGACGCGCGGCCGGCGGCGATCTCAACCCCATCAGTGACCGTGGGGTTGGCCAGGTTGCGGACGAGATGGTGCTGGTAGTGGTGCTTGAGCTCGGCGGCGAAACCGTCCTGCGCAGCCCGCTTACCGGCCCACTGCTCGGCGAGATCGGCTTCCGATTCACGAGCCTGTTGCACGTCGAAGCCCGCCACCACCAGGTCGGTGTGCTTGGCCACCAGCTCGGCCCGGAGCTCATTCACCCGCAGGTGTGCCGCACGCAGATTCTTCAGATACGGATTGTACCTGGTGGCGCTGCGCAGCAGAACGACCGCTCCGATGGCGAGTACGACGAGCAGCCAGCCGAAGGTGAGGGTTCCCCAGCCGATTCCGGCGCGTTCGAGCAAGGACGGCTCCCCGGGCTGCACGCCGCTGGGCTGCCGTAGCAGATAGGCCGTGCGAATTTGCGCCACAAACAATGACACGCCCACCCACAGCAATGTTCCGGCCACCAGCCCGGCGACGAGGACTCCTCGATCGCGGCGCCCTCGGCGAACTCGGGCGACCAGCTCGCCGAGCTGCTTGGGGAGCAGGACGTTCACCAGGATGATGGACGCCGACAGCACCATTGTCTCCCGCAGAGAGTTCCCCATCAGCTGGAACGCGGTGTAGTTCAGGCCGATCTCGGCGATCGCGGCTCCCAGGTAGGTCAACCAATCCTTGATGACCTCCCCGCGACGGTTCTCGTCGATCCGGCTCCGCGCGGGCCAGTATCCCCCGTTGTCGCCGGGTTCCGCACCGTCGACGATATTCTGCATGTGGTCGAGATATGCGCAGGCCTCGCGCAGCTCCTGGTCGAGTCGGTTGTCGGCCCGCTCTGCTGTCGCATGCTTGCGGATCGCGGTCCGATAGAGCAGCTGGGCGGTTTTCCGGTCCTTGTGCTGGCGCAGTTCCGCCTCGGCCGACCAGCGGTGATTCCACCGATCGATCTTGTGTTCCATGATCAGCGGATGACCGTGCGTGCCGAGATCGACGTCGTACATGTCGCTGGCCGCATCCTTGCGCGCCTCGGACTCGACGAAATCTCGGAGCATGACCTCATCGACCTCGGGACCGGGGTCCGGGCCCGCCACCACGTGGATGTCGTCTTCGCTGGGAATGGGTCTCGGAGGCTTCTTGCGCAGCGGCACCGCGATCATTCCCCTGTTCTCGATCCGGGTTCCGCGGCCACGTCGCGGGCCGGTAGCGTCAGCGCGGGCGTTCGGCTGGCGAAGTCCTTCAGACGCCAGTGGTATTTCTCCGCGCTCGGGCCATCGATCTCGAGAACGAGAATCGGTAGTTCATCGTCGGGCCATGGCTCAGTGCCGGCCGCCGGTGGCGGGCTGGTCCGCTGCGGGTCCGAACAGCGTCGATGGAGCGCGGTGTGATAGATCTTCACCAGATGTTCGTACCGTGCGGCATGGGCGCCTGCGGCCTCCCGGGCGACTTCGATGAGGTGGTGCCGGGCGCTGAAGAGTTGGCCGAGTCGCTGCTCAGCCTCCTTCTGCTCGCGTACCCAGCGCTGGTACGTCTTCTGCGCCGCGGCGGTCTCCCGGGCCTTGAGTACCCGTGGCGGAATCGTGGACAGCGGTTGTGGGTCGGCCTCATCGGCTGACGGTTGTACCGGAGCCGCCTCCGGTGCAACCGCCTGCTCCCGGCGGTGCTGGTCGAGCAGAATGAGCACCTGCACCGCCTCACGGTCAATCGGATCGATCTTGTGGTGCAGCCATCCGCTGACCGCTCGCCGGCTGAGCTCCGCGTCGGCGCGCAGCGACTCCAGGTAGGGTGGCGGCTGCTCTGGGTCAGTGGGGGGCCGCTGGGCGTCGCGGCGGCCGTGCCAGGCCACCCGCCAGCGTTCCACGGCCCGGACCGGCCGGGGAGCGGGAGCCGCCCCGTCTATGGTGGGCACGAGCTGCATCGAACCCTTTCCCGTGTCAGTCACCCCATTGATGATCGGGCGGTTGTACTATTGATACCCCATCAAGGCGGTGTTCTGTTACAGAACGCATTCGATCAGGGGATTTGGTTACTCTCAGTAGTCAAACCTCGGCCTGCGTCGAAGGTGGTGAGGAGCGGTGTCGCTGGCCGCGCACGCCGTCGCTCCTGACAGCTCGTCCCGAGCAGGGTAGGCGGGAATCGATCATCTACGATGCACCTCATGGCGACGGTCAGTGTGCATCCGATTCAACGTGAGTTCAGTCTTGCGGGCGGTAAGCAGAGTTGTCGGCTCTGTGGCGCTGAGGAGCGTTGGACCGCCAGCGCGGAGCCTCTGATCCAGGGACCGGCGCTGCAGCGCACGCTGCACCTGGTGCATCTCGTCAGGGCACACTTGGCGGACGTTCAAGCGACCTTCTCAGCAACAGAACGCAAGAAGGAGATCACGGTCCACGACGAGTAGACCCCGGGGTCTCGCCGCTGTGGCACTGGTTGGTGGTCAGCGTGATGCGGCCCGCGAACATGGTGTGGTCACGCTGGGATAATGTCAGGAATGTCATGGACCGGTCAGGTGGCTACGTCCAACCCTGACAGGGCAAACGAGTCGCATCCATTGACTGAGAAGAGTCATGAACGCCACGCTGACAACCATGCTTGTCAGAAATGGTAACCACGCGGAACCACGCTTGCCGCAGTTCCGCGTCACCGTGAATGCCCGGTGTGGACGAGCGTGCTTCTTCTGCCGTCCGTCCGGCGAAGCGGTAGCCACGGCGGCCGGCATGGAGCTGAAGGTTGACGACCTCATCGCCGTTGCCAAGGTGGTGCGGGGTGCGGGCATCACCAGCATCAAACTCACGGGTGGCGACCCTGCTCTGTACGGTCCACTTGAGGAAGCGGTGTTTCGGCTTCGCCGCGAGGCTGAGTTCGATCAAGTTGAGGTGGATCTCCCGGCACCCTTCGATCGGCGAGCGCGCCGAACGCCTTGCGGCCTCTGGGGTTACCCAGTTCACCATGAGTATCGACACGTTGGACAAGCGGTTGCACCACGAACTGTGCGGCGTGGATGATCTGCCCGAGGTGATTGGCGCACTTCAACGGTGCGTCGAGACCGGAATTCCCGTCAAAGTGAACATGGTTGTGATGGGCGGCATCAACGATGATGAAGTGGCGTCGCTGGCTGGTTTCTGCGCTATGAGCGGCGTGCGCACTCTCAAGTTGCTCGATGTCATCAAGGACCTGGATGAAGGCTCTGAGAGCTTCGCGCGGCGACTCGCGATCAAGCGGGGCACGAAGCTGTCCGAGCTGTACGTGCCGCTCGGGACGTTCGCCGAGAAGTTCTTGGCCGTGGCCGTCCAGCGTGAGGTGCGCACCCAAGGCGGTCTCGGCCACCCCATGAACGTGGCGACTCTGCCGTCCGGCCTCGAGATAATGTTCAAGGACAGCGGCGTCGGAGCTTGGTACGGCTCGATCTGCAATGGCTGTCCGTTCTTCCCCTGTCACGACGCACTGATGGCCCTACGCCTGACGGCCGATCTCCGCCTGCAGTTCTGCTTGCTGCGCCGGGACAACACGGCGGATCTGTCGAGCGTTGTCCACGACACCAACCAGCTCAGCGCGCTGGTTGGTGCGGCGCTCGAACCGTACACCAGCGCCAAATTCCGCACACCGGCTACCGATGCGCTCACGCTCACCGCGGCGGTGCCGGCATGAGCCGTTTTCTCGGACCGTCAACGCGTCGGCCTCTTGTGATCTTGCTGTATCCAAAGGTAGACCACGAGAAGGATTACGTCTACTTCTGGATGCCATTCTCACTGCTGACGCTCGCCAAGCCGCTGCTCGATGAAGACCTGGCCGATGTAGCGCTCTTCGATGGCAACCAGACGAGCGAGGACGACTGGTCACGCTTCCTCGATGAGCATCTGGATCGGGCGTTATGCATCGGCGTGAGCATCATGACGGGCGGCGGCCAGATTGGACATGCGCTCGACCTGGTACAAACTGCGAGGGAGCGCACGAACTGCCCACCAGTGGTGTTCGGCGGCCCGCACGTCAACGTGCTCGCCGATCATACCGCTGAACACGAGCTCGTTGACGCGGTACTGGTCGGACCAGGCCAGAACTCGATGCCCGCGTTCGTCACCGCGCTCATGAACAACACGACGTGGGAAGATGTACCGGGTCTCGTCGCCCGGCGAGGACGCGAGCTGGTACGCGGACCGCTCAACCCGCCGCGTACGGGTCTGATGGGCCACTATCCCTGGCACTTACTCGATATCGAGCGCTACGTGCGCGATGACCCGACTGTGGCATCGCGGACGCTGAACTACATCAGTTCGCAGGGCTGTGTCTACAAGTGCCAGTTCTGTTACGAACTGACCTACCAACGGAAGTACAGCGCTATGGCCGCTGACCGCCTGGTCGCCGACATCGACGACTTACAACGGCGCTTCGACGTGAACGGGATCAAATTCTACGACGCTGACTGGTTCGTGAATCTCAAGCGAGCAGCGGCCTTCTGCCGAGGCGTCATCGACGGTGGGCTCGACTTGGCGTGGGCAGCGTCGATCAACCCGAACGATATCTTGAAGGCTCGGCGCGCAGGTATACCGCTCTTGAGGCTCGTGGCTGAGAGCGGCGGTTCACGGCTGCTGATGGGAGTCGAGTCCGGTAACGACCGAGTGCTACGCGACGTGGTACGCAAGGAAGTCACCCGAGCGCAAATCCTCGACGTGGCAAGCGATATCGCCGATCATGGTCTGTTGGGATCGTACACGTTTATCGTCGGCTTTCCCGGTGAGAGCGACGCCGAGCAGGACGATACCTACAGGCTGATCGAAGAGCTTCGGACACTGAAGCCGACGCCCGAGACCCGCGTCCATCTGTTCGCGCCGTACCCCGGCACGCCGCTCTACGAGGACGCCATACGAGCGGGTTTCATCCCTCCGTCCACCTTGGATGGTTGGTCACGATTCGACTACTACGACTCACAAACCCCGTGGACGTCGGCCGAGACGGTACGCCGCGCTCGTGCCGCGACCCAGATGCGACTACGTCCCCAAGAATTACGGCCCCACGAGGTAGTTACATGACCACCTTCGCCCCGATGGCGCTGGCTCGGGTGCGCAACGACCTGTGCCAGAAGTGGCGTGAGTATCTGCTTGACGGCTTCGCCGTTGAAGTCACAACGCCGACCCTGCACACCTGTCCTGACATCGCTCCTGTCCGTCAGTTCACGACGGTGCACCCGAGCACGGGTGAGGTCGCGTACCTGCGGATCGCTCCGACTGAGTACCTGAAGCGACTAGTGGCGGCTGGGCAAGACCGTGTCTTCGAGTTCTCGACCAACTTCCGCGACGACCCCGTCGACGGCACCCACCTGCCGGAGTTCACCTCGCTGGAGGTGATGGCTCGCGACACTACCTGCGCCGACATGGAGCGCAACGCGGCGGACCTATGCGAATTAGCAGTCGAGATCGCGCGGCGGTATCGCCCGCTGACCGAACTGCCGGTGTGGGTTGAACAGTGGGAGCAGTGCCGGATACGGCGCATCGAACTGTCCGACGAGCTGAGCGAGTACGTCGCCGGTACACCCGACTGGCTGGAGTGGCCCACAGTGATCGGGGCGCTGCTCGCTGACTTCGGGGAGCCGGTCGAACCGAGTGTCACACTGCCGGTCTTGACGGACCAGCTTGTCACCGTGCTCGCTCAGCGAACGAGTGGCGCCGTGCTGATCGGCGGTTTTCCGGATTTCTTGGGCGGGCCGGCCGCGCCGCATCCGACCCGGCTCGGCTTCAAACAGCGCAGCGAGTTGTTCATCGACGGGCTCGAAGTCGCCAATATGTCGACCAATTTGACTAATGGTCGAGCATTACGTCAGTGGCATCAGGATGGCGTCCAGGCGAAAACCGTGCTGGGTATTAAAACCAACCATCTTGACGAGGAGCTGCTCAGTCATCTTGATGGCAACCTGCCGCCGTCCGCAGTGCTCGGCTTTGGCGTTGAACGCATGTTGCAGGCCACCCTCGGCCTTCCCGATATTCGCGCTCTCCGGTAGAATCGACTCATGAGAGAGCCTGCCATGCGTATGGTCCGCCCGAAATCACTGCGAGCTGGTGGCGTTATCGGCGTGGTGTCGGTATCCGCGCCTGAGCCCGCGACCGAAGGCGAGTTCTTCGATCGCGGCGTGGCTGCCCTCGAACAGTGTGGCTATGATGTGGTGCTCGGCAAGCACACCACCGGTCAACAGGGCTACGTCACGGCAAGCGGCGAAGCGCTCGCGGCCGACCTGCACGAGCTGTTCAGCAACCAGCGGGTGTCAGCCATCGTCTGCGCGGGCGGGGGTGTCAACGCCAACCGCCTGCTGCGCCACCTGAGCTTTGACATCATCGGCGCGCAGCCCAAGATACTGGTCGGTGTCAGCAACCCGACTGTACTGCTCAACGCCATTACTGAACAGACCGGTCTCATCACCTTCCATGGGCCGAGCGTGGTGTGGGACTTCGGCGTGGAAAACGGCGCACCCGCACCCGCGCTCACGCGTACGCACTTCTGGGAGCTACTCGGAAGTCGCGAGCCTGCCTACGCCGTACCCGTACAGAAGGACTGGCGCTGGCTGCGGAAGGGTGATCTGTCCGGCCGGGTGATCGCTGGAAACCTCGCCTCACTGCAAGGCCTGCTCGGTACCCCATATGAGCCGAACTGGGACGATGCGGTGCTGTTCTGGGAAGACATCGCTAAACCGGTGAACCGACTTGACATGACGCTGACACATTTCCGCGATGCGGGCGTGTTCGACCGCATCAACGGCATGGTGGTCGGCAAACTGGTGGCCTGCGAGCCAAGCGACGGCGTCACCTACGACGCGATGCTGCTCGACTTGCTTCGTGGCAACGAGTTCCCGATCTTGACCGAAGTGCCGTTCGGGCACACGGCGGGCAAGCTGACGTTGCCGATCGGCGCGCAGCTGCACGCCTCACCGGACAGCGATGTGCTGCAATTCGAGTTTCCGGCTTAGCTCAGGGAGGAATCGCCAGCTGTGATGCGCGCGATCATCGTCAAAGAGAGCTTGGAAGATGGCGAGCTACCATCGAGCTTGCGCGGCTCTCGGGTGCGTGAGTACCGGCACCCGCTTGATGAGGACACCGTGATCACCATCATCGAACTGGTCGTTGCCGAGCGGCACGCCCTCGATGCCGGTATGGCGTTGTCACGGAAGCTGGTATCCCGGCTGTACTATGCGCATATTCTCAACGACCAGTCGATGTACATCGTCTTCCCGAACTGTCTCGTGTATCTCGATCGGGACGACGCTGACGGTGAGCGGCAGGCGCACGCCATCGGACAGACCTTCGACATTCCGCTGTCACAGATGCGCTTCCAGGAGATGTTCGAAATTGATCACCCCGACGACCCGGCGATGGCCGGCCCGTGACGAGCCACGCGGCTGGCTCTTCGCCACTCGCTGTCGTTGCCGGTGCGAGTGGCGCCATCGGCTCGGCTACGGTCCAGGCGCTGACGTCGGCGGGCTGGTCGGTGATCGGCACCTACCGGCATGCCCGGCCGGAACCGTGCGCGGGCGTGTTCTGGGTCCCTTTCGACGGCATACACGCAGGCGGTACAGCCGAGCTTCACACAGCGGTCGCGGCCAGCCCCGGGCCGCTGCAAGCCGTGGTCTGCTGCCTGGGCACGCCATCGAGCAAGCGGCCGATCGCAGACACCGACCCCGACGAGTTCGACGCGGTGTTCGCCGGCAATGTCACCAGCGTTGTTCGGCTGTGGCAGGCGGTACACGAACGCGCCCGTAAGGCAGCGGCTGGTGTGGTAATACTGGGCTCGGACACTACGGCGACGCTGCGCGCGGACAACGGGGCTTACAGCGCGGCCAAGGCTGGTCTCGAAGCGCTGAGCACGACACTGGCGGCCGAGGAAGCCGAGCACGGCGTACGGGTCAACCTGGTGGCTCCTTCATTGGTGGCGTCGCCGCTGGCCGAAAATGTGCTCGCGCTCAAGGATGTGTCCGACGTCGATGCCTACTACCGGGCGCTGCCCTGGGGCCGAGCTCTGTCCCCGTCCGAGGTGGCCTCTGTTGCCGTGGAGATCGCGACCGCGTCACACTGGCGCTATGCCAGTGGTCAGGTGGTGCGTCTGGCGGTGCACGGTTGACGATGGTGACTAAGCGGCACTCTCGCCAGGTCGGCATCGTGCACGTGCTGCGGGCGCGTGAGTGGGTGTCGGCGAACTCCCTTGCGCGGCGCTTCGAGGTCGTGGCCCGCACTATCTACCGGGACGTTGAGGAGCTGATCGCGGCGGGCGTGCCGATCGAGTCGGTCTCCGGTCCGGAAGGGGGCTACCGGCTGGCGTCTGATCAACCACTCACACCGCTCACTCTGAGCGCGGACGAGGCGCTGAAGCTCTACGTGGTGAGCCTGCTCGACCGACGAAAATCGAACGAGCCGGACAGCGACGTGCCCGAGCTGGGCAACACCTACTCACGCGAAGCCCTCAAGCGGCTCAGTCAGCGCATTTACTTCGACACGGCCGACTGGTACTGGAAGGACGAGGGTTCCGGCCTTCTGCCTTCGGTGCGCTATGCCCTGCTCACCGGTACGGTGCTCAAGCTCACGATGCGGGTCAAGGGGAAGGGAGAGCCAACCGTCACCATCGTCAAGCCCTATGGACTCGTCTGGAAGGCTGGTGAATGGCACCTGGTCGCCGCGCCGATCGACGAGCCGCCCACGCGCTACCGGCTCAACCTGGTTGACCACCTGGCGCTGACCGACCTGCGCTTCTCCTACCCGACCGAAGGGTTTCACTTGCAGTCCTGGTGGACGACCGCACTTGAGGAACATGGCACCGGCGATACCCGCGTCGTGCTGCACGCCCACCCCGCCGCGCGGGGCGAGCTGCTGCGGCTGACGCTGAAGCCGAAATCGGAGGTCGAACACACCGCGGACGGCGGCCTCGTGATCCGGCTCTACGTAGACCGCTGGGAATGGCTCGTCCCGCTCGTGACCAGCTACGGTGGTGACGTGCTGATCGAGGAACCGGCTGAGCTGCGCGACGCCATCGTGGCGCACCTTCGTCGGGCGCTTGATTCCTACGACAACGCCGCACAGGCCGATGCGCAGACGGTTGCCGCCGGATTCCGCAATGACGACTCGCGCTTGCGCTCGACGCGTGGCCGCACCGTGGCGCCAGACGTCGATGCCTGACCACCGCGCCCTTGCCCACGTGGACACGCTGCGGCTGCCGGTCACGCAGCCGTTCAACTTCCGGTACACGCTCTGGAAACCGTCGCACTTCGCCACTGGCCTGGAACAGCACAGCCACGAGCGGAGCCGGCGGACGTTCCGCGTCGGCGAGTTGGTATGCGGTGTGGTGCTGGCGATGGAGGGCAGCGGCACCGTACGAGCCGAGGTGTACAGCGATGGGCCGTGGCGGGAAGCCGATCGTGACCGGTTGACTGCGCGGTTGATCCACTCCTATGGGCTCGAGGAAGACATCTCACCGTTCGTGGCTTTGGCGGAGCAGGTGCCACCGATGCGGGGGCCGCTGAGGGCGCTGGCCGGTATGCGTCAAAGCTGCCCGGAGAACCTCTTCGAAATCGCTGTCATCTCGCTGCTGTTGCAGAACGCCACGGTACACCGCACCACACAGATGATGGCCAACCTGCTTGACCACTACGGCTTGGTGACCGAGTTCGACGGTGTGACGCTCAAGGCGTTCTTCACGCCCGAAGAGATCGCCGAGGTGGACGAGGCCGCCTTCCGGGGGCGTGACCGGCTTGGCTATCGCGCCAAGTACATCGGCCGCTTCGCCGAGTTCTTCACTACGCACAAGCCCGACGATAGAGACCACGCTAGCAAGGCTAATCTGATGGCCGAGTTCCAGACGATCAAGGGAGTGGGGCCGTACACGGCGGCGATCATCGCCGGGCATGCGGTACGCGATCCCGCAGCGCTGGGCCTGGACGTGTGGAACCGCAAGCTGCTCGCCCAGCGGTTCCTCGGCGTGGACGACGCTGCGGCTGAGGTTGTCATGGCCGAGATGCAGCGACTGTTCCCGGGGTATGCCGGGCTGGCGGGGCTGTACGTCATTGAAGATGCGTATCGGGAGAAAGCCGTGGTGAAACTCGTGTAGCGGCGACGGGAAACGCATTTTCGGGTTTGTGGATCGGGTCAGGCGGCGATGTCGGTGCTGATGCGGTGGGCGAGGTCCAGTGCGGTGGAGTCGGTGGTGTGCCGGCGGATCTCGGTGCCTAGTGCTGTAAGTTTGCGGGCGGTGAGGAGGGAACTCACCTGGTTGATGGCGGCGAGTACCTGCGCGGTGGTGGTGTTGGCGAGGTCGGTCTCGCCGCAGCGGTACTGGTTGGTGGCCAGGGTGATGCGGCCGGAGAGCATGGCGCGGGCGCGGCCGGGGTCACGCAGCGCCAGTGCCTGGGTCATGTCCGCGACGGCGAGCTCGGCGAAGCGCGGGTCGTGCTCGGCGAGCCGGGAATACGCGCCCGCCCGGTCGGCCGGGAACTCGGAGTTGTCGGGCAGCACAGCAACACTGACGACCCACTCGACTGGCGCTTCTTGGGCGCGTGCGTAGTGCTCCTCGGCTCGGCGCAGCGCGCGCTGGACCTCGTCGACGTTGCCCAGGCCGGCGTACGCCTTGGCTTCGTTGAGCGCCAGGGCCGTGAGCATGCCGGGTGAGGCGACATCCTGGGCGGGCAGTGCCCCTAGCCGAAACAGCTGCAATGCCTCGGGGAAGTGCTCGGTTTGCAGGTACAGCCCCCCCAGAGTGCCCAGCGCATGGGCGGCGAGCACCGGTTCTTCGGCTCGCCGGGCCGATTCCAGGGAGCGCAGGTAACAGTGCTGCGCCGAGAGTGGCAGGCACAGAGTAAGGTAGGCCCCGGGCGCGGTGCCGGTGTCGCCACCAGTCCGTTTCCCGGAGCCCCCTTCCGAACCCGGCGTATGCGTCTCCGCATACCGGGCTCTCCACGTGTCTTGCCCGTTGGTCAGCTGCT